>NZ_LAVL01000169.1 GCF_001083785.1 Nonomuraea sp. SBT364 | reverse complement strand
CACGGGAGCCCCGTCCGCGGTCACCTCCGCCTGCGGCGCGCCCTCGTCCGGGGAGGCGCTCTCGCCGGGCGCAGGACCGCCCGACGGGAGCGCCTCCCCGGACGAGGGCGCGCCGCAGGCGGAGGTGACCGCGGACGGGGCTCCCGTGGGTGAAGCCTCCTTGGCGGGCGAGGGATCGCACGACGGGGACGCCTCCGCGGAGGCCGCGCCGGACGAGGGCGCGCCGCAGGCGTCCGCCGACGCCGGGGACGCCGGATCCGGCGGAGAAGAGTCCTCGCGCGGCGACCTCTCCTCGGGGAGTGACGCGGCTCCGGACGGCGACGGGTTCCTTGAGAAGGAGCACGAGGGCGACTCTCCTCAGGAGGGGGAGCAGGCCCGGGAGGCGGTACGGGTGCCGCGGGGGAAGGACGGGGACGAGCGGTCGTGAGCGAAGTGATCCGCTGCACGTGGACGGGGATGACGGACCCGCTCTACATCGCCTACCACGACGAGGAGTGGGGCCGCCCCGTGCACGGGGACGACGGGGTGTTCGAGCGCGTGACGCTGGAGGCGTTCCAGTCGGGGCTGTCATGGCTGACGATCCTGCGCAAACGGGAGAACTTCCGCCGCGCCTTCGACCGGTTCTCGATCCCGAAGGTGGCCGGTTACACGGAGAAGGACGTCGAGCGGCTGCTCGGCGATCCGGGGATCGTGCGCAACCGGGCCAAGGTGGAGGCGGCGATCGGCAACGCGCGGGCGGCGCTGGAGCTGCCGGACGGCATTTCTGAGCTTGTCTGGAAATATGCCGACCCCGACTCGCCGGTGCCCGCGTCCATGGCCGACGTGCCCGCCGTCACCCCGGCGTCCAAGGCGCTGGCCAAGGAGCTGAAGGGGCGCGGCTTCAGGTTCGTCGGGCCGACCACCGCCTATGCGCTGATGCAGGCCATCGGCCTGGTCAACGACCACATCGAAGGCTGCGTGGCGCGGGGTCAGGCGGGGCGGTGAAAGACGGGGCGCTCCTTGTTGAGGAACGCCTTGGTGGCCGTCCGGTGATCGTCGGTGGCGACGCATTCGTCCTGCAGGTCGGCCTCCAGGGCGAGTGATTCCGGCAGGGAGTGGGTCGCCGCGTGGGCGAGCGCGCGTTTGGTGGCGGCGAAGGCCCGGGTGGGGCCCTGGGCGAGGAGGGCGGCCAGGTCACGGGCGGCGTCCGGGAGGGCGTCGGGCGCGACGACACGGTTCACCAGGCCGAGTTCCAGGGCGCGGGCGGCGTCGATCGGCTCGCCGAGCAGCATGATCTCAGTGGCGCGGCCGAGGCCGACCAGGCGTTGCAGCGTCCAGGACGCGCCCGAGTCGGGCGCCAGGGCGATGCCGGCGAAGGCGAGCGCGAACTTGGCCTTCTCGGAGGCGACGCGCAGGTCGCAGGCGAAGGCCAGGGAGGCGCCCGCGCCCGCGGCGACGCCGTTGACGGCGGCCACGACCGGCTTGGGCATCGTGGTGATGAGCTCGACGATCGGGTTGTAGTGCGCGCGCACGGTGTCGGCCAGGCCGCGGCCGGCCTCCAGGTTGGCGGCGTGCTCGCGCAGGTCCTGGCCGGCGCAGAAGGCCCGGCCCGAGCCGGTGAGCAGGACGGCGCGGACGTCGGGGGCGCCGGCGGCCTCCCTGAGCGCGTCCAGGAGCGCGGTCTTGAGCTCGGCGGTCAGTGAGTTCATGGCGTCGGGGCGGTCGAGCGTGATGGCGGCGACGGCGTCGCGTACGTCATAGCGGATCAAGGCGTCTCCCTCAGCGGCGGCGGTCAATGGCGGCGGTCGATGGCGGCGGCGGTCAATGCAACTCCCTGTCGACGAACGCGGCGGCCGTGGGCAGCAGCCTGGCGGCCTCCTGCTCGAAGTAGGCGCGGGCCTTCTCGCCAGGCCAGCCGGCGGGCAGCAGCTCGGGCGGCAGCCCGGGGTCGCGGAACAGGAAGTTGCGCCACCCGTGCACCAGCCTGCTCCTGGTCGCGAACACCCGGTCGGGCGCGGCCCGGTCGGGCAGGGCGCTGATCAGCGTGACAGCCTCGGCGTGCCATTGCTCGTACGCCTCGCCGATGGCGGTCAGATCCCATGCCCGGGAGACCAGCTCGCGCGGGTCGCCCTCGATCGCCGCGTCGAACCGGTCGGCGCGCACCCCCTCCCCGTCCAGCAGGTTGTCCAGCTCGATGGAGGAGCGCGGGCCGATCCACGTCGTCTCGGACAGCGCGGCGTAGCCGAGGAAGGTCAGGTCGGCCCTGATCCGCTCGCGGCGCGCCCGGTCTCTGACGGAGCCGAAAACGATCAGGTGCCAGCGGCCGTGCCAGCTCAGCGTCCCGGCTCGGTAAATTCTCAGCGCCGCCTCATCCAGCCGCCTGACGCACTTCGGAGTGAGCCCGTACCCGGCTCCCTGCGGCAGTCTGACGGGCTGCAGCCAGCCCTGCCGCACCATGCGTGAAACGGCGGTACGCACGGCGGGAGCGGCGATTTCCAGCGGTCGCATGAGGCGGACGAGAGCGGCCACGGATGCCTGCCCACCCCGCGAGCGCAGGTGGTCTCCATACAGGTCGAACAGGGCGGCGCGTGCATGCACGAAGTCCAGTTTGGCCGCCTTCGCCCACCCGGACAACGCATTCTGGGAGGAGATCGTTACCCATGAGGGCTCTCGATGCGGGAGAATAGGACATCACAGAAGACGTGAATGCGCCGACCACCCCCCACGGGCGGTCGGAAATCGCGGGCCGCGGGAGCCCAAGGCAGGAAGGGATACACGCATGGCGGCGATGAAGCCGCGGACCGGCGATGGTCCGCTCGAGGTCACCAAGGAAGGGCGCGGCATTGTCATGCGGGTCCCCCTGGAGGGCGGCGGCCGGCTCGTCGTGGAGATTTCCGCCGACGAGGCGAAGGCGCTCGGCGAGGCGTTGAAGAACGTCGTCGGCTGAGAGATCCCGGACAGGTTTGACCCACGACCCTGGCGTACGCCCGCGCCAGGGTCGCTGACGTTGGAGGAGAGCGAACGTGCCCATTGAGACCGCTGCGTCGGTGGTCGCCGAGGTCCCCGCGGAAGCCGCGCTGCTGGCCGTCCCGTACACGCCGGACCTGAGCCCGCCATCAGTGGTCGATCTGCACGTGCCGGTCGCCGGCCTGCTCGCCCACTACGAGGCCAAGGGCGAGGCCGGCGAGATCGTCGAGGTTCCCGTGGCACGCGGCGACGGCGTCGGCCGCGTGCTCCTCTACGGCGTGGGCGACGGCTCGCCGCGCGCCCTGCGCAAGGCCGCGGCCACGCTGACCCGCCGCGTGCGCGGCCAGGACGAGCTGGTGGTGCTGGCGCCCGAGGGTGACGTGACCTCGTTCGCCGAGGCCGCGCTGCTGGCCGCCTACTCCTTCAAGATCGGCTCGCCGGGCAGGCGGCCGGTGGCCGCGCTCACGTTCGCGGGCGCCGACGAGCAGCAGGTCCGGCGCGGTGAGAGCGTGGCGCGGGCCGTGGCGCTGGCCCGCGACCTGTCCAACACGCCGTCGTCGGTGAAGAACCCGGCCTGGCTCGCCGACCGTGCCGCCGAGCAGGACCTGCCCGTGCGCGTGTGGGACGAGGAGGAGCTGCGGGCCGGGGGATTCGGCGGCATCGTGGCGGTCGGCCAGGGCTCGGTCAGCCCGCCGCGGCTCATCCAGCTGTCCTACACGCCCGCCGAGCCGGCCACGCGTCACGTCGTGCTGGTGGGCAAGGGCATCACGTTCGACTCCGGCGGCCTGTCGCTCAAGCCGACGGACAACATGAAGACCCAGAAGACCGACATGGCGGGCGGCGCCGTGGTGATCGCCGTCCTCGGCGCGCTGGCCAGGCTCGGCGCGCCGGTGCGGGTCACCGGCCTGATCGCCGCCGCCGAGAACATGCCGTCCGGCACCGCCCAGCGGCCCAGCGACGTCATCAAGCAGTACGGCGGCCGCACGGTCGAGGTGCTCAACACCGACGCCGAGGGCCGGTTGGTGCTGGCCGACGCGCTCGCCTACGCCGACGCCGAGCTGGACCCCGACGTGATCGTGGACATCGCCACGCTGACCGGCGCGATGAGCGTGGCGCTCGGGCGCGGCGTCGGCGGCCTCTACGCCACCGACGACGAGCTGGCCGCGCAGCTCGTGGCGGCCGGGCAGGAGAGCGACGACAAGCTGTGGCGGATGCCGCTGATCGACGACTACGCCGAGGGGCTGCGGTCGTCGGTGGCCGATCTGGCCAACATCGAGGTCGGCTCCACCTACGGGGCCGGGTCGATCACGGCGGCGCTGTTCCTGAAGGAGTTCGTGGGGGAGCGGTCCTGGGCCCACCTCGACATCGCCGGTGTGGGACGCAGCACCGTCGACGAGGGCGTGCTGACCAAGGGGGCCACGGGCTTCGGCGTCCGGGTGCTCCTGGAGTGGCTGACCCGCCCCTAGGGGCCCGTACGGAAGCGCGTACGGCTAGTCGGCGACCTTGACGGCGGCCAGCAGGCCGTCGCCGAGGGGCATGAGCACCGAGCGCAGGCGGTCGTCACCCTGCACCAGCTTGCCCAGCTCGCGCAGCGAGACCGTGTCGGGGTCGCGCTGCGCGGGGTCGGCCACCCGGTTGTGCCACAGCACGTTGTCGAAGGCGACGACGCCGCCCACGCGCAGCAGGCGCACCGACTCGGCGAGGTAGTCGGCGTACTCCTGCTTGGCGGCGTCGGCGAAGACGAGGTCGTAGCCGCCGTCGGAGAGCCGGGGCAGCACGTCGAGCGCGCGGCCCGCGATCAGGCGCACCCGGCCGCCGGAGAACCCGGCCTCGGCGAACGCCTGCCGGGCCAGCCGCTGGTGCTCCGGCTCGACGTCGACGCTGGTCAGCGTGCCGTCGGAGCGCATGCCGCGCAGCAGCCAGAGCCCGGACACGCCGCAGCCGGTGCCGACCTCGACGACCGACTTGGCGTTGACCGCCGTGGCGAGGAAGCACAACGCCGCGCCGCCGCCGGGAAGGATGGGCGTGGCGCCCATCTCCAGCCCGCGCTGCCGCGCCGCGTGCAAGATCTCATCTTCCTGATGGAACTGCTCCGCATAGGCCAGAGTGGCCTCTACCGGACTGGTCATCGGCCTCCTCCCCCCACTTTCGTGCGATTGGTCACCGATCGCAGCCTAGGGGAGACACGCCGGGACGGGAACTCAGGAGGGCGCCGAGGCGTTGCAGGTTTAAACGGGCTTTGCCGGTCCTGAAGGCAGCCAATGCGCACGAAGGGACAAAACCAGGCACTATGGCGGTAGCGGTGGTCCCAGAGAGAGGAGTTCTGGTGGACGAAAGTAACCACCAGGCCGAGACTCCGACGAGCATGTCCGAATCCGACTGGACTCCTCCCACGTGGGAGGAAGTGGTGCGGACTCACTCCGCACGCGTGTATCGCCTGGCGTACCGCCTGACCGGCAACGTCCACGACGCCGAGGACCTCACCCAGGAGGTCTTCGTCCGTGTGTTCAGGTCGCTGTCGAGTTACACCCCGGGCACGTTCGAAGGGTGGCTGCACCGGATCACGACCAACCTGTTCCTCGACATGGCGCGGCGCAAGCAGCGCATCAGGTTCGAGGGGCTGGCCGACGACGCGGCGGAGCGACTCCGTGGCCGCGAGCCGTCGCCGGCGCAGGCGTTCGACGACGCGCACCTCGAGCCCGACATCCAGGCGGCGCTCGACGCGCTCGCCCCGGAGTTCCGGGCCGCGATCGTGCTGTGTGACATCGAGGGCCTGTCGTATGAGGAGATCGCGGCCACGCTCAGCGTCAAGCTGGGCACGGTTCGGAGCCGCATCCATCGTGGCCGGGCGCAGTTGCGGGAGGCGCTCGACCACCGGGCTCCCCGTAATTCCCAACTCCCCCCGACCGTTACCCGTGGGGAGGAAGTCTGATATGGCTCATCTTGGAGAACGCATATCCGCGCTGGTCGACGGAGAGCTCGGCCACACCGACAGGGAACGCGCGCTCGCGCATCTGACATTCTGCGCTGACTGCAGGCGTGAGGTCGAGTCGATGCGGGCGCTGAAGTCGCGCCTGCGCTCGCTCGACGGGCCGTCGATGCCGGCCGACCTGACCATGTCGCTGCTGCGGATGGCCGAGCCGGGCGGCCCGTTGCCGCCCCGCGAGCGGCCTTTCCCTACCCGGACGTTCGGAGGGGTGCCCATCCCGGGGCCGCACAGCATCGCCCCTTTGGACAACAGGCCCCGCAGGGGCGCCAGTGGTGGCGCATCTTCGGGGCCGGGCCGGGGCGCTAGGCGGCGCACCGCGTACGTGGCGGTCAGCGTGGTCTCCGCGGCCGTGGCGCTCGGCACGTTCTTCGCCGTGTCGGGTGGCGGGCAGACCTCCACGCCGCCGGTCGAGCTGGTCAAGCGCGTACAGAACTCGCCCTCGACCGGGCAGACGACCGCTCCCACTCCCTGACCGGTTCGGTACTGGGATACTCGGGGTGGCGTAGTCCATGGCGTGGTGGGCATACGATCTGAGATCGGGATTTGTCGGTTTTTGCTGACAATTGCTTTACGACTCTCGTATGCCGATCACGCCATGATTGCGGTGTCCGAGCAAGGAGTGGTGAGTAGTAGATGACCGACGAGACGCGCCCCGACGATGGACGCAAGCCGTCGGACAACCCTGATCCACAGGGGCGGCCGGAGTTCCTGCCCGCCGGCGACCAGCCGGAGCGGCGGCCCGAGCCGAGCTGGGGCGCGCCGTCGGGCGAGCCCGGCGACACCACGATCTACGGCACCCCGCCCCACTCCTTCGGCTCCCCCGAGGGCGGCAGGGGCGACACGCGCGCCTACGAGACGCCCTCCTTCGGCGCCCCCTACGGCATGAGCAACCCCGCGGGCGAAGGCCCCTCCTACGCCCCACCGGGCGCCGACGGCCCCTCTTACAATCCACCGGGCGCCGAGAGCCCCTCCTACGGCTTCAGCAGCCCCGGCGGCGAAGGCCCGTCCTACGCCCCACCCGGCGCGGAGGGCCCTTCCTACGGCTTCGGCAACCCCGGCGGCGAAGGCTCTCCGTACGGCTTCGGCAATCCCAGTGGTGAGGGGTCGGCCTACGGGTTCGGCAACCCCGGTGGTGAGGGGCCGGCGTTCGGGCACCGGGGCACGCCGCCTCCGCCCCCGAGGGCCCTCGGGATGGGCCCCGGGTGGGCGCCGCCGCCTCCGGGCGGGATGTTCGGCGGCACGATGGCGCTGCCCAGGCGCGGGCCGAGCACCTCGTTCCTCGTGGTGCTCGCCATCGTCATCGCCCTGGTGGCCTCACTGCTCGGCAGCCTCGGCACCTACCTGCTGACCAGGCCGGGCGGCGGCACCGACCCGAGCTTCAACCTTGGCGCCGCGCCCACCGGCAGCACCAACAGGCCGCCCGAGTCCGTGGCCGGGGTGGCCTCGCGGGTGCTGCCCAGCGTGGTGTCCCTGGAGGTCGGCAACGTCGGCAACACCGAGGGCGCCTCCGGCTCCGGCTTCCTGATCAAGGACGGCTACGTGGTGACCAACAACCACGTGGTCGCGCTGGCGGCCAAGGGCGGCGAGATCAAGATCCAGTTCAACAACCGCAAGACCACGTCGGCCCGCATCGTCGGCCGCGACCCCGGCTCCGACCTGGCCGTGGTCAAGCCCGACGAGACGTTCGGCACGCCGGAGATCCGGCTCGGCAACTCCGACGAGGTGGTCGTGGGCGACCCCGTCATCGCGATCGGCTCGCCGCTGGGCCTGACGGGCACGGTCACGACCGGCATCGTCAGCTCGCTCAACCGTCCCGTCATCGCGGGCGACGAGAGCGGCGGCGCCGGCGAGGAGCCCGCCTACATCAGCGCCATCCAGACCGACGCCGCGATCAACCCGGGCAACTCGGGTGGGCCGCTGGTCAACGGCAGGGGCGAGGTCGTCGGCGTCAACTCGGCGATCGCCACGCTGAGCCGGTCGGTCACCAACCAGAGCGGCAGCATCGGCCTCGGCTTCGCGATCCCGGTCAACCAGGCCCGCCGCGTCGCCCAGGAGCTCGTCACCACCGGCAAGGCCAAGCGCCCCAAGATCGGCATCGTGCTCGACCCGGAGTGGCGGGGCGAGGGCGTCCGCATCGCCACCGGCAACCGCAGCGGCCGCCCGCCTGTCGACGCCGGCGGTCCCGCCGAGAAGGCGGGCCTCAAGGCGGGTGACGTGATCCTGGAGGTCGACGGCCTGCGCCTGCAGGACGGCAACGAGCTCATCGCGCTGATCCGCAGCAAGTCGCCCGGCTCGAAGATCGAGATCAAGTACGAGCGCGACGACAAGGAGCACACCGCGACCCTGGTGGTGAGCGCCGATGAGGAGCCGGTGCCCACCCCGTCCTGAACCGGGGTGCGGACCGGTTCGCGGAAGCCCGTACTCTGTGGGTAGGCCGGGGTTTTGTCCCCGGAGCGGATGGACTGGTAGGAGCTCAGGTGTTCGGACTTGGCTGGTTGGAGATCGGTGCGCTGATCGTCATCGCGCTGCTGGTCTTCGGTCCGGAGAAGCTGCCCCAGGCGGCCTCGCAGGCCGGCAAGACGCTGCGCAACCTGCGGCGGATGGCCAACAACGCGCGTGACGACCTGCGTGCCGGGCTGGGGCCGGAGTTCAAGGACTTCGACCCGGCCGACCTCAATCCGCGCAACTTCGTGCGCAAGCACCTGCTCGACGACCTCGACGACGACTGGAACTCCAAGCCCACGCTGGAGCCCGCGCCCGCCTACGCGGCGCCGGTGGCCGACGAGCTGGGCGTCGGGGAGATCCCGCCCTACGACTCAGAGGCGACCTGACGGGCCCACGCTCGTGGGCCCGCCATGGTGAGGTCAGCCCCGGTTGGGGGCCAGGCCGAGCTGCATGCCCTTGAGGCTGGACGAGCGCTTGCTCAGGCCCGACGCGATCGAGCGGAGCTCGGCGGCGGCGGGGGAGTCGGGGTCGGTGAGGACGAGCGGCTTGCCCTCGTCGCCGCCCTCGCGCAGGCGCAGGTCGATGGGCACCTGACCGAGCAGCGGCACCCGGGCGCCGAGCGTGCGGGTCAGGGCGTCGGCGACCGTCTGGCCGCCGCCCTCGCCGAAGACCGCGATGCGCTCGTCGCAGTGCGGGCAGGGCAGCCAGGCCATGTTCTCGATGACGCCGGCGATCTGCTGGTGGGTCTGGGCGGCGATGGAGCCGGCCCGCTCGGCCACCTCGGCGGCGGCCATCTGCGGCGTGGTGACGACCAGGATCTCGGCCCCGGGCAGGCGCTGCGCCACCGAGATGGCGATGTCGCCGGTGCCGGGCGGCAGGTCGAGCAGCAGGACGTCGAGGTCGCCCCAGTAGACGTCGGCCAGGAACTGGTGCAGCGCGCGGTCGAGCATCGGCCCGCGCCAGACCACCGGCGTGTTGCCCTCGGGCTTGAACATGCCGACCGAGATGACCTTGATGTCATGCGCCATCGGCGGCATGATCATGTCTTCGACCTTGGTGGGCCGCTCGGCGGCGCCCAGCATGCGCGGGATGCTGTGGCCGTAGATGTCGGCGTCGACGATGCCGACCTTGAGCCCGCCGGCGGCCATGGCGGCCGCGAGGTTGACCGTCACGGACGACTTGCCGACGCCGCCCTTGCCGCTGGCCACCGCGAAGACGCGGGTCAGCGAGCCGGGCTGGTTGAAGGGGATCTCTTTTTCCGGCCCCCGGTCGCCGCGCAGCGTGGTCTGCAGCGTCTTGCGCTGCTCCGCGCTCATCACGTCGAGCTCGATCTCCACGCCCGTGACGCCGTCGAGCTTGGCGACCGACGTGGTGACGTCGCGCCGGATGGTGTCCTTCATCGGACACCCGGCCACGGTGAGGTAGACGCCGACTCGCACCTTGCCGTCTGTGGCGATGTCGATGCCCTTGACCATGCCGAGGTCGGTGATCGGGCGGCGGATCTCGGGGTCGATGACGGTGGCGAGGGCGGCCGTCACCTGTTCCTGGGTTGGTGCCATCGAAGTCTCGGCACGCCCGCGGACGAGGGTGCCGTCCCTCCTTTGCCGGTATATGTGTGACAGGCGCCTGTACGCCAGTGAGGATGCCCCTCCATGGTATGAACCTGGCGGGCCGCCCCGTTAATCCAGCGCGGTTTTAGGTGTACGTGCAACGTTCTAAGGTTACTCCGTGACTGTTCTGCCCGACGAGGGGCTCACCGCCGGGGAGTTGACCGTCTGGCGGACCCTGCAGCGCGCCCAGGTGGGGATCGCCCGGCACCTGGAGGCCGAGCTGCTCGACGGCCACGACCTGCCGCTGGCCTCGTTCGACGTGCTGACGCAGCTCGCCGAGGCGCCGGGGCGGCGGCTGCGGATGAACGACCTGGCGGGCCGGGTGCTGCTGTCGCGCAGCGGCCTGACGCGGTTGATCGACCGGCTGCAGCGTGACGGGCTGGTGACGCGCGAGGCGTGCGCGAGCGACGCCCGGGGCCTGTTCGCGGTGCTGACGCGGGCCGGGGTGGAGCGCCTGGCCGAGGCGACGCCCACCTACCGGCGCGGCGTCCGGGCGATGTTCCTGGACCGGCTGGCGCCGGGCGACCTGGCCCTGGTGCGCGACCTGCTGGCCAGGCTCACGGACGCTCCCTGAGGTCCTCGCCCAGCCGCTGGAGCTCCGAGCGCAGGTAGTCGCGGGTGGTCACCTCGCCCATGGCCAGCCGCAGGCCGGCGATCTCCCGGGTCAGATACTCGATCTCCGCCTGGTTGCGCTCGGCGGTGTCGCGGTCCTGCTCGTACTGGACGCGGTCGCGGTCGTCCTGCCGGTTCTGCGCCAGCAGGATGAGCGGAGCGGCGTAGGAGGCCTGCAACGACAGCATGAGCGTGAGGAAGATGAACGGATACGGGTCGAACTGCAGGCGGCCGGGGGCGACGACGTTCCAGATGATCCACACCGCGACGAACACGGTCATGTAGACCAGGAACCGCGCTGTGCCGAGGAAGCGCGCGATCCGCTCCGACAGCCGGCCGAACGCCTCGGGGTCGTAGTGCGGCCGCAGCGAGCGGCGCAGCTCCCTGGGCTGGTCCAGGCGCTCGCTCGTCACGGCTCCGGCCTCTCGCGCCAGTCTTCGGGCAGCAGGTGGTCCAGCACGTCGTCCACGGTGACCGCGCCGACGAGCCGGTTCAGCTCGTCCACCACCGGCGCCGCGACGAGGTTGTAATTGGCCAGGTAGAAGGCCACCTCCGGCAGCGTGAACTCCGGCCTGATCGGGTCGATCGACGGGTCGAGCACGGCGCCCAGCAGCGTGGACGGCGGGTCGCGCAGCAGCCGCTGGAAGTGCGTCACGCCCAGGTACGGGCCCGTCGGGGTCTCGTTCGGCGGCCGGGTGACGTAGACCTGGGCGGCGACGGCGGGGGTCAGGTCCTGCTGCCGGATGTGCGCGAGCGCCTCGGCGACGGTGCCGCTCGGCGGCAGGATCACCGGCTCGCTGGTCATCATGCCGCCCGCGGTGTCCTGCGGGTAGGTGAGCAGCCGCCGCACCGGGGCGGCCTCCTTGGGCTCCATCAGCGCCAGCAGCTCGGCCGCCTGCTGGTCGGGCAGGTCACCCAGCAGGTCGGCGGCGTCGTCCGGGTTCATCTCCTCCAGCACGTCGGCGGCCCGCTCGGGCTCCAGCATGCCGAGGATGCCGATCTGGTCGCCGGGCGGCAGCTCCTCCAGCACGTCGGCCAGCCGGTCGTCGTCGAGCGCCCGGGCGATCTCGATGCGCCGCTTGCCGGGCAGGTCGTGCAGCGCGCTGGCCATGTCGGCGGCCCGCATCTCCTCGAAGGAGGCGATCAGCCCGGCCGCGCCCTGGTCGGACTGCAGGATGTCGAACCCGGACACCTCGCTCCAGTCGACGACCTTCGGCTCGCGCCTGCGCCTGCCCTTGTAGACGGCGACCTTGGTGATCTGCCAGGCGGACGGCTTGATCTCGGCCATGGCCACGTCGTAGACGGTCATCTCCTCGCCGCGCACCCGGACGGTCAGGTCCAGCATCTCACCGATCACCAGGGTCTCGGTGGCGCGCTGCTCGAACCTGCGCATGTTGATCCGCCCGGTGAAGATCACCGCGCCCGCCTCGATGCCGCGCACGCGGGTGATCGGCAGGAAGACGCGGCGGCGCGGCTGCACCTCCACCACCATGCCGTGCGCGCTCGGCGGCCGGTTGCCGCGCAGGCTGGTCACCACGTCGCGGATGCGGCCGATCTGGTCGCCCGCGGGGTCGAAGACCGGGGTGCCTGCCAGGCGGGCCACGAAGATCTGCACGTCAGCCACGTTAACAGGGGCTCGCCGTTGCGCCCGGGACCCCGGACATGTCAGTATCAAACGTTTTGTACGGTAATTACTTCCCCCCTGGTGGTGCGCCCATGCGGTATGCGGGACTCGCGATCGCTTTCGTGTCCTCGATGTGCTTCGCGTTCTCGGGCCCGATGGCGAAGTACCTCATCGCCTCCGGCCTCGCCCCCATCGAGGCGGTGTGGGCGCGGATGGCCGGCGCCGGCCTGCTGCTGATCGCCGTGCTGGCCGTGGTCAAGCCGGCCGCGCTGCGCATCCCGCGCGCACGGCTCCCGTTCTTCGGCATGTACGCGATCGTCGCCGTGGCGGCGGTGCAGTTGCTCTACTTCCTGGCGATCACCCGGCTGCCGGTCGGCATCGCGCTGCTGCTGGAGTTCATGGCGCCGGTGATGGTCGTGGTCTGGGTGCGGTTCGTGCGCAAGGTACGGCTCGCCAGGGCCGCGTTCGTGGGCGCGGTGACGGCCGTGCTGGGGCTGGGCATCGTGGTGGAGGTCTGGAGCGGGCTGCGCCTGGACGCGCTGGGGCTGCTGCTGGCGCTGGCGGCGGGGGCGTGCTGCGCCGGATATTTCCTGATGAGCGATAGCTTCGGGGACGACGTGGACCCGCTCGGGCTGATCGCCTGGGGGCTGGCCGGGGCGGCCGTCGTGCTGATGCCGTTCGCCCGGCCGTGGGACATCCCGTGGTCCGCCTTCGTCTCGGTCGCCACGCCGGCGGCCGGGGCGCTGGAACTGCCGGTGCTCGGCGCGTACTTGTGCATGGTGCTCATCGCCACCGTGACGGCCTACATCCTGGGGGTGAACGCGGTGCGCCGGCTGTCGGCGGCCGTGGGCGCGACCGTGGCCTCGCTGGAGGTGATCGGCGGCGCGATCGTGGCCTGGGTGCTGCTCGGGGAGGAACTGGGCGTATTCCAGATCGTCGGCGGCGTGATCGTGCTGTCGGGCGCGCTGCTCGCCCAGACCGCCACGGCCAGCGCTCAGCCGTCGCCCGCCACCGGGCTCGCCGAACCGGTGCGCACCGGCTGAGGAGTCAGTCGCAGCACCGTCGAGCCGGCCGCCCACCGCTCGGCCAGGTGCTCGCTGTCGCGCGCGTTGAGCCGCTCCTTGGCCAGCACCGCGACCGCCTCGGGCTCGGCGGCCTGGTCGACCACCGCGACGTCGGCGTCGAACTCGGCGAGCCTGACGCCGTTGTCCTTGCTCCGCAGGGTCACCCGGACGCTGCCGAGCCCCTCCAGGCCGGGCAGGCGCTGCTCCTCGCCGCCCGTCACCAGGTAGATGGCGCCGTCGTGCCAGGCGTGCCAGGCCAGCCGGGGGCGGTCGAGAGCGAGCCAGAGGATGCCGGACTTCTTGGCGCCCTCCTGGATGGCCGCGGTGATGTCGCTCACGGCTCGACTCTAGCCCGAATGACGCGGCCGATCACCGGGGTGGGCGGGCCGGGCACTAGCGTAGGCGCATGCGATCACGTCGGTCGGTCCTCGCGGTGCCCGGTAGCAACCTCCGCTTCCTCGAGAAGGCGCAGGGCCTGCCCGCGGACGAGGTGTTCCTCGACCTGGAGGACGCCGTCGCGCCGCTGGCCAAGGAGGAGGCCCGCCGCAACATCGTGACCGCCCTGCGCGAAGGCGACTGGACCGGCAAGACCCGCGTCGTGCGGGTCAACGACCTGACGACGCAGTGGACGTACCGGGACGTGATCGAGATCGTCGAGGGGGCGGGGGACCGGCTCGACTGCCTGATGCTGCCCAAGGTCCAGGACCCGACCGAGGTCGTCTGGCTCGACACGCTGCTCACCCAGATCGAGAAGACGATGGGCTTCGAGGTGGGCCGGATCGGCATCGAGGCGCAGATCGAGAACGCCCGGGGGCTGGTCAACGTCGACTCCATCGCCGGGTCGTCCAGGCGGCTGGAGACGCTGGTGTTCGGGCCGGCCGACTTCATGGCCTCGATCAACATGCGTACGCTCGTCGTCGGTGAGCAGCCGCCCGGCTACGAGGAGGGCGACGCCTACCACTACATCCTGATGCGGTTGCTGATGGCCGCCCGGATGCACGACCTGCAGGTCATCGACGGGCCCTACCTGCAGATCAGGGACGTCGACGGCTACCGGCGGGTGGCCCGGCGGGCCGCAGCGCTCGGCTTCGACGGCAAGTGGGTGCTGCACCCGTCGCAGATCGAGGCGGCCAACGAGGTGTTCTCGCCGTCCCAGGAGGACTACGACCACGCCGAGCTGATCCTGGAGGCGTACGAGCACTACACCACCGTGGAGAAGCGCGGCGCGGTCATGCTGGGCGACGAGATGATCGACGAGGCGTCACGCAAGATGGCGCTGGTCGTGGCCGCCAAGGGTCGGGCCGCCGGGCTGAGCCGGACGACCCGGTTCGAGCCCTAGATCTTCAGGCCGATCGTCGTGAAGAACCAGAACGACGAGGTCAGCCACAGCCCGACCAGCGCGGTGAACGCCAGCCCGCCCAGCACCGGCAGCGTCCAGCCCGGCGCGTCGGCCTTGCGCAGCGACAGCATCTTGGCCACGAACACGCCGTAGAAGAAGCAGCCCAGCAGCGAGTGGATGGCCACCCGGGGCACGTCGTACTGCAGGCCGAGCGCGTACAGGCAGTGGAACGCGACGGGGATCGTGAGCAGGAAGGCGAGCCTGCCCGACCAGCGGTGCACGCCCGCGGGGATGTCGACGCCGAGCCGCCCCCACAGCGACAGGGCCGAGACGACCTGCACCACCGCCAGCACGGCCGCGCCGGTCGTCAGCCACACCTTCATCGGCAGCGCGGCGGAGAATCCCGCGACGCCGACGGCGAAGCCGGTCGGGGTGTGCGCGCGGCCGTACACGCCGAGCGCGATCATGAACAGGCCGCCGGCGAGCAGCGGCACCAGCAGCGCGACACCGCGCGCCGGGGGGCGCTGGAGGGCGGTCATCTCATCTCCTCGATGAAGCCGTCGACGTCCTCGGGCGTGACGGTGGTTCCGTTGACGGTGACGGGGCTGGTCGGCGCGTCGCCGTCCAGCTTCGGCGTCGGCACCTGCTCGTCGTCCTGGAACGCGGTGCCGACCTGGGTGAAGCCGCCCTGCGGGTTGCGCAGGACGATCCAGCCCGCGCGGATCTTGGCTCCCCTGACGATGGCGCTGGCCCGGTACAGGCCGGAGGGCTTCTTCGCGACGGGCGCCTCGAAGGTCCACTTCCTGCCGCCGACCGCCACCTCGCCCGCGGCCTTGCCGCCGCCGAGCTCGGCCTCGACCGTGGCCTTGCCGAAGCCCTCCAGCGTGAGCTCGGGGCCGGTCGCGTCGCCCTTGAACCAGGCCTCGGTCTTGCCGTCGCAGAAGTAGCCGATGGCCTTGCCGTCGCGCACGGAGATCGCGATCAGGCCGCCGTTGCCCTTGACGCGGCCCGCGTAGTCGGCCTTCCTCGGCGCGGCGGGCGCGGATTCCTCGAACGTGGGGGTGGCGCTCGGCTCGGGCGTGCTCTCCTGCGCCGGAGTGTCGTTCGCGGTCACGACGGTGTCGTCCGCCGCGGGTGTCGCGGTGATGCTGGCGACACCCAGCCCCGCGGCGAGCACGGCGCCCACCGCCAGGGTGATGACTGGTCCCAGCCTTGACATGGATGTGCTCCCAGGGTCGAAATGCCTACGTCCCCGAGCATCCGCCGAAATCGCCGCGCCGTCTGTGAACTATTGCGTACAGGCTGGGAAGATTCTGTAGATGCAGGAGAATTCCGGGCCGCCTCATCCGTACGGCACGTACCCGTACCCGCCGCCTCAGCCGTCCTGGTACGTGCCGGTGCCCAGCGGAGCCCGGTACGACCACCTGGCGCGCACGCCCGCGGCCCAGCCCTGGCGGCAGCTCGTCGGCACGGTCGTGGTCGCGGCCGGGTTCTTCGTGGTGGGGTTCGTCGTGCTGTTCGCCGGGATGATGCTCGGCGCCGTCCTGGGCATCCCGCAGCCCGTCAATCCCGAGCAGATCTCCAGCGATCCGGTGTTCGGGATGGCCCAGTTGCTGCTGTCCCTCGCCGCCGTGCTGCCGCTGGTGTTCGGCACGGTCGCGCTCGTGCAGCGGCGGCGGCCCGGGACGATCTCCTCGGTCGCCGGGCGGCTGCGGTGGGGCTGGATGCTGCGCTGCGCCGCGCTGGCCGTGCTGGCGCTGGTGCTCGGGCAGGCCGCCCAGCTCGTGGTGCTGGCGATCACGGGGGAGCGGGTCGACGACTTCTTCGGGTGGGCCGGGTGGGCGTACTTCCTGCCGGCGCTCATCGTCATCGTGCTGCTGGTGCCGTTCCAGGCGGCAGCCGAGGAGTACGTGTTCCGCGGGTGGTTCCTGCAGGCGTTCGGGGCGCATGTGCGCAATCCGGTGTGGAGCATCCTGATCAGCTCGGCGGTGTTCGCGGGCATGCACGGCTACTCGTCGGCGGGGCTGGTGGACGTGTTCCTGTTCGGGGCGGTCATGGGGTTCCTGGCCGTGCGGACCGGGGGGCTGGAGGCGCCGATCGCGCTGCACGTGGTGAACAACATGGTGGCGTTCGGGCTGAGCGCGGCCTCGGGGCGGCTCGACGACGCGCTGTTGCAGGACCAGGTGCCGTGGCAGTCGCTGGCGGGGTCGCTGGTGCAGCTCGGGGTGTTCGCGGTCGGGGTGCTCTATCTTGCCAAAAAGCGGTCAGTCAGTCCCTTTTCCGGATAAATCCCCTCGGGGTGCCGGGAATCTCGCTAGAGAGGTCTCGCCATTCCGGCTCCGGCGTGCTGGTCTGGATGTTGTGGGCTGCGAGCGTCATTCGGAGGTGATCATCCGCGCCCCTCGGGGTAGAAGCAGTGGAACGGTCCGCCCCGCGGCCCGATCCGCCCGCCGACCAGGCCTGATCTGACACGTTGAGGAGGTACGGCGCGTGGCCTCCGGCGCCAGTGACCCGCCCCGGCGACCGCCGGGCGACGACGATCCGCGTTCCGAGAGCGACTCCGGCGAGCCCAGGATCAGGCACTCCCCGCCGGGACCCAGCGACGACCGGGCCCGCGGCTTACCGCTCACCTCCCCCTGGGGCATGCCGCCGTTCTCCGCCCCCACCCCGGAGGACGAGGCCCAGGACCCTCCCAAGGGCAGGCGCCCGTACAGCTCCCCGACGGCCGACCCGGAGACCGAACCACGCCGCCGGCCCCGCCGCACGGTCAACCGGCCGGACAAACTCGTCGCCTCAGGCCC
>NZ_LAVL01000168.1 GCF_001083785.1 Nonomuraea sp. SBT364 | reverse complement strand
ACACCGGCCCCACTGGCACCGGCCCAGGCGGTTCCGGTGGCCCCGGACCCGGCGGGGTGGGGCTGCGAGGGAGCGGGCGCGGCGGGACTCTTCTGTACGTGGTGGACATCCTGGGCAAGCATGCCGCCGGCGCGTCGCTGGAGGTGGGCGGCGGGGAGCTGGACGGCGTCCGGGTGACCGGCGGGCCACGGCCGGAGGTGGCGGTGCCGGAGGGGCCCGCGCCGGGCCGGTTCGGCGCCGTGGTGCTCAGCCGGGGGCGCGGGGTTCCGGTGGAGACGGGGCGGCTGGTGGTGGCCCAGTACGAGGGCGTGGTGTGGGGGAGCGGGCGGATTGCCGGGTCGACATGGCGGGCCGGCCGCCCGGCGGCGTTCACGGTGGGCGACGGCAGCGTGATCGCCGGCTGGGATCGCGCCCTCCTCGGCGTCCCGGCCGGGAGCAGGGTGCTCATGGTGGTGCCGCCCGCCGACGCCTACGGCACGAGCGGTCACCCGCCCCTCGGCGTCGAGCCGGGCGACACCCTCGTGTACGTGATGGACATCCTGGCCACGTACTGAGGGCCCGGGCGCACAGCGGGGGCGGACACACCGGAAGGCGCAGGTGGGGCGGGGCTTGCGTCCGGGTGGGGATGCGGTTGCAATGGGCGGCATGATCAGATTCCTGACCGTGATCCTGACCGCGGGTGCGCTCCTGGCAGGGGTGGCGCCCGCCGCGTCGGCCTCGGCGCCGCCGTCGTTCTGCGAGAAGGCGCGGCCCTGCGTGGCCGGCGGCGACACCGGGTGGACGTGGGTGCACGCCGCCGCCTCCAGCGGGAGCGAGGGCCGCGCGGTGGCGGCGAAGCTGCTGCGCAACGCCGAGGCCGTCCACGGGGCGTACGGAGTGCCGGAGGGGGTGTCGATCTTCGTGATCAGGAAGGGGGCGTGCTGGCGGGCGTACGGGGCGTCGGAGCGGGAGCCGGGCAGGGCGTGCACGCTCAAGCGGGTCCAGCGGGAGCTCTAGACTCGCGGCTGTGAGCGATGACGACCTCGACGCGCTGGCGCTGCTGCACGACCCGGTCCGCCGCAGCCTGTACGAGGCCGTGGCCGGGCGCGGCGGAGACGTGGGCCGGGCGGAGGCCGCCGAGGCCGCCGGGGTGTCCCGGACGCTGGCCGGGCACCATCTCGACCGGCTCGTCGAGGCCGGGCTGCTGGAGAGCGGTTTCCGCGCGCCGGAGCGCAAGGGGCCGGGCAGCGGCCGGCCCGCCAAGGTCTACCGGCGGGCCGCCGGTGAGCGGTCGGTGAGCCTGCCGCCGCGCGACTACGTGGTCCTGGGCGCGGTGCTGGCCGAGGTGGTCGAGGAGCTCGGCGCCGAGGACGAGGCCGACGCGGCCGCCCGCCGCGCCGGCGAGCGCCTCGGCCGCCGCCGCGCCGCCGCCCTGCGGGCGGACCCCGGGCCGGCGCCGTCCGAGCCCCCGGACGACGTGGTGGAGACGGTGTTGCGGGAGCGGGGGTATGAGCCGTACACCGAGGGCGGCGGGCTGCGCATGCGCAACTGCCCGTTCCACGTGCTGTCGCTGGAGCAGCCGCTGCTGGTGTGCTCGATGAACCTGGCGCTGTGCCGGGGCCTGCTGGAGGGGCTGGGCGACGATCCGGGCCGGGCGCGGCTGGATCCGCGGCCGGGGGAGTGCTGCGTCGCACTTTCTAAAACAAATGGAGATTGACATAGAAGCCTCGGGGATGGTCTGCTGAGCGTCATGCATCTCGCGGAGCTCAATCTGGCGCACCTGCGCGCCCCCATCGACTCGGCCGAGCTGGCCGAGTTCGTCGCCCTGCTCGAACCGATCAACGCCCTGGCCGACGACTCGCCGGGGTTCGTGTGGCGGATGAAGGAGAGCGAGGAGGACCCGACCGCCACCATCCAGCACGTCTACGGTGACCACCTGCTGGTGAACTTCTCCGTCTGGGAGTCGCTGGAGTCGCTGTGGAACTACGTTTACCGCAGCGACCACCTGGCTGTGCTGCGCCGCCGCCGCGAGTGGTTCCTGCGCATGGCGGAGCCGACCATGGTGATGTGGTGGATCCCCGAGGGGACGATCCCGACGCTGGCCGAGGCCATGGCACGGCTGGAGCGCCTCCGGACCGAAGGGCCGAGCCCGGAGGCGTTCACCTACAAGGACTCCTACGCCAGCAGCGAGGCCGCCAGCCTGCCCGCGGCCGCCGAGGCCAGGAAGTAGGCCAGGTCCTCCTCCAGCCCCCTGCCCATCGTCGACAGCCGGACCGGCGAGGCGCGCAGCGCCTCGTGCAGGCCGTCGACGGGCACCGGGACCAGGTCGTGCCGGACCGCCAGCAACTCCGCCTGGTCCCTGACCCGCTCGCCGAACTCGCCCTCCAGCATCGGCACCGGCACCCGGGCGCGCGCCAGCGCCACCCGCCCGTACGCCGTCAGCGAATGGTGCGAGACGCCCAGATGGCGCTCGCGCCGGTCGCCCTCGCTCACCCGCAGCGCCGCCACCGGCCGCCCCTGCAGCACCGCCGCCGCGTTGACCGCCTCACCCGCGGACACCCCCGAGAACCCCCACCGGGTGCCCGTGCCGAGGTTGCCCGGCCCCTGCGCGACCACCGCCACGTCGGCCTCCAGCAGGTGCCGGGCGGCCAGCAGCCCCGTGTGGACGGTGACGGCCTCCACGTCGCCGCCGAACGCCTGCCCCACCGTGACCGTCCCGGCCAGCCAGCCGATCTCCCGCAGCCGCGCCGCCGCCATCGAGAACCACACGGGCAGCGCCCCGCCGTCCTGCATCACGTACGCGACCCGTACGCCGGGGCGGGTGTCGTAGAGGCCGCACAGGATCGGCGGGAGTGCCGAGTGCAGGTCGGCGACCACCACCGGCATGCCGTCGACGGAGTCGGCCTCGCGCAGCCGCTCGTGGAACGGCGAGTCCTGCTCGTCGGCGCCCAGCACCGTGGCCTGCAGCGGCGTGTAGCGGGCCTTCACCAGGTGCCCGGGCCCTTGGGGATCTTCCGGCAAACGGTTCGGCACGGCCACCACCATGGCGTAACCTCCCGTACCGAGACCCATCGCGAGTGCCGTCGTGTTGAGCAGCACCTCGTCGCCGGGCTCCGGGCGCCCCACCAGCAGCGGATAGGCCAGCGCCCGGGACAACGCGCCCGGCGCGTTGGAGTCCTCCCCGGACACGGCGACGTCCAGCTCCATCGCTCCCGGCCACTCGCGCCGGATCCGCACAACCTCGCCCTTGCGCCATCTGATCACGGGGGCAGGGTAGCGTCGTTGAAGGAGGAGTGAGCAGATGTCGCGCCGTAAGACAGAGCGGTTGCTGAATCTGGTGATCTGCCTGCTCGCCACCCGCCGCCCGCTGTCGGCCGAGCAGATCCGCCAGGCCGTCCCCGGTTACGACCGCGACGGCGACGAGGCGTTCCAGCGCATGTTCGAGCGGGACAAGAACGAGCTGCGCGAGATCGGCATCCCGATCGACGTGGTCCGCGACCCGTGGGAGGACGAGCCCGGCTACCGCATCGAGCGGCAGTCGTACGAGCTGCCCGAGATCACCCTGGAGCCGGACGAGGCGGCGGTGCTGGGCGCGGCCGCGCAGGTGTGGCAGCGCGCGAGCCTGGCCGAGGCGGCGTCCGGGGCGCTGCTCAAGCTGCGCGCCGGCGGCGTCGCCACCGACGAGACCGTCGCCGGGGGAGTGGCCGGCGGCGGCGCGCTGGAGGTGCGCGTCGACACCCGCGACCCGGCCTTCCCGGCGCTGTGGGAGGCCGTGCGCGACCGGCGGCCGGTCCGCTTCGACTACCGCGGCGCCGGCAGCGAGAACGTGCACACCCGCACCGTCGAGCCGTGGGGCGTGGTCAGCCGGCGCGGCCGCTGGTATCTGGCCGGGTTCGACCGGGGGCGCGACGCGCCCCGGGCCTTCCGCCTCAGCCGCATCACCGGGCAGGTCGCCGCGGCGGGCCGGCCCGGCTCCGTCGAGGTGCCCGACGGCGTCGACCTGCGTTCCATGGTCGACTTCCCGGACGAGCCCGCGCGGGAACGCACCGCCCTGGTACGCGTACGGCAGGGCGCCTGCGAGGGGCTGCGCCAGCTGGCGCGGGCCGTGCGCCCGGGCGCCGACGGCTGGGACGAGGCCGAGCTGCCCTTCACCGACCCGGAACGGCTGGCCGGATGGATGGCCAGCCTGGGCGCGGACGTCGTGGTGGCCGGGCCGCCCGACGCGCGCGAAGCCGTCATCCGCAGACTGAAGGGAGCGCTGGCATGAGCGGGTCCGCCGACCGGCTGCCCAGGCTGCTCGCGCTCGTGCCGTACCTGATGTCCCATCCCGGGGCGCAGGTCGGCGAGGTGGCCGAGGTGTTCGGCCTGAGCGAGAAGCAGCTCATCGACGACCTGCAGCTCGTGTGGATGTGCGGGCTGCCCGGGCACACGCCCGGCGACCTCATCGACGTGTCGTGGGACGGTGGCGAGATCGTCATCGACAACGCCGACACCATCGCCCGGCCGCTGCGGCTGGGCATCGACGAGGCCAGTGCGCTGCTGGTCGCGCTGCGCATGCTGGCGGCCACGCCGGAGCTGGCCGAGGTGCAGGGCGACGCGCTGCCCCGGGTGGTGGCCAAGCTGGAGCGGGCCGCGGGCGAGGGCGCCTCGGCGGTCAGCAGCCAGGTCGCCGTCGACGCCGGCGCCGCCCCCGACGCGATGCCGCTGGTGCGTCAGGCGCTGACCGCGCGGCGCCGGCTGTCGCTGCGCTACTACGTGCCCGGCCGCGACGAGGTGACGCCGCGCGAGGTCGACCCGATGCGCGTCGTCGTCGTCGACGGGCGCAGCTACCTGGAGTGCTGGTGCTACCGGGCCGAGGCGATGCGGCTGTTCAGGCTGGACCGGATGCTCGGCGTCGAGGTGCTCGACGTGCCCGCCGACCCGCCCGCCGAGGCCGAGCCGATCGACGTCGCCCAGGGCGTCTTCCGGCCGTCGCCGACCGACGAGCTGGTCGAGCTGGAGGTGACGGCGGCCGGGCGCTGGGTCGCCGAGTACTACCCGTGCGAGCAGGTCACCGAGCTGGGCGAAGGGCGGCTGCGGGTGACGCTGCGGGCCCGCGACGAGGACTGGATCCTCAGGCTGGCGCTGCGGCTGGGCGACACCGGCCGGGTCGTCGCGCCGCCGGCGATGGCCGGCCGCGTGCGCGAGGAGGCGGAGCGCGCCCTCGGCCTGTACGCTCACCTGGCATGACGTGGATCTTGCCGGCCGTCGGCCTCGGGGTCGCCGGGCTGGCGGTGATAGCGGTCGCCGGCCGCCGCGCCGCCGTCGCCGCACGCCGGCTGAACAGGGAAATTGCCCAAGTTCATCAGCAATTCAGACACAAAGAGAACATCGGGGGATGAGGCAGCGCCCCCGGCAGCGTACGATCGGGGGGAAGAACAGTACTTCGCTCACCATGAAGGACGTCACATGAACTTGGGAGCTCCGGAGATCATCCTGATCCTGGTGGCCTTGGTCCTGCTTTTCGGCGCCAAGAAGCTGCCGGACCTCGCCCGTGGCGTCGGCCGGTCCCTGCGCATCTTCAAGGCGGAGACCAGCAAGCTCAACGACGACGACGACGAGAAGCCGACCGTCGTGCAGGCCCAGGCGGAGCCCCAGCCGCAGGCGCAGCCGGCTCCCCCACAGCAGATCCCCGCGGCCGCCCCGTCGGCCGAGGAGCAGGCCCGCCAGCTGGAGGAGCAGGCCGCCCGGCTGCGTGCCACGGCGCAGGCCGACAAGCGTCCCTGATCCCATCCGCCCCTCGTCCCCTGGACTAACTCGATGGCGCTGCTGAAACGGTCGGGCCCCAAGGCGCAGCGGGATCCCGAAGGCAAGATGCCGCTGATGGAGCACCTGCGCGAGCTGCGCAACCGGGTGTTCATCGCGCTCGCGGCCGTGGCGGTCGGCCTGGTCATCGGCTGGCTCGTCTCCGAGCAGATGTGGGAGCTGCTCAAGGAGCCCTACTGCTCGGCCCCGCAGTCGCGCGACCTGACCGGCGAGTGCAGCCTGACCTACAACGGCATCTTCTCGTCGTTCTTCATCACGCTGAAGCTCTCGCTGATGGTCGCGCTCGTCCTGGCGTCGCCGGTCTGGCTCTATCAGATCTGGGCGTTCGTCACCCCGGCGCTCTACCGCACCGAGAAGCGTTACACGCTCGGGTTCATGGCGATGGCCATCCCGCTGTTCGCGATGGGCGCGGTGCTGTCCTACCTGATCATGGACACCGCGCTGGGCTTCCTGCTCAGCTTCTCGCTCGACGGCACGGTGGCCACCATCGCGATCGACGAGTACCTCGACTACGTCCTGATCATGCTGTTGATCTTCGGCGTGTCGTTCGAGCTGCCGCTGCTTCTGGTGTTCCTCAACGTCCTCGGCGTGCTGCCGCGGGCGACCGTGGCCAAGCACCGGCGGCTGGTCATCTTCCTGATGTTCGTCTTCGGCGCGCTGGTCACCCCCGGCGGCGACCCGGTCACCATGATGGCGCTGGCCGCGCCGATGATCGTGCTGTTCGCGGCGGCCGAGCTGGTCATGTACCTGCTGGAGCGCGGGAAGTCCGACCCGTACGCGCAGCTCGGCGACGACCAGGCCTCGGAGCTGCCCGACGACGACACCCCGCTCGACGTGGAAGACGGGCGGCAGGAAGAGGATTCCGGTTCGGCCCGCTAGGCGATAGGTTCCGGGCGTGGCCCCCCAACTCGCCCTGCTCGTCAACCCCGCCGCGCGCGGCGGCCGGACCCTGCGCCTGCTCGAACCCGTGGCCCGCCGGCTGCGCGCCGGCGGGGCCGAGCTGTCGGTCATCGCCGGCGAGGACGCGGCGGGCGCGCTGGAGAGGGCCTGCGCCGCCGTGGCGGAGCGGCCCGACGCGCTGGTCGCCTTCGGCGGCGACGGCCTGGTGCACCTCGCCGTGCAGGCAGTGGCGGGCACCGACGTGCCGCTCGGCATCATCCCGGCCGGCACCGGCAACGACATCGCGGCCGCGCTCGGCCTGCCGGTCAAGGACCCGATCGCCGCGGCCAGGACCGTGCTGCGGATGCGCCCCCGGCAGGTCGACGCCGCCGCCGTCCGCATCGGCCAGGGAGGCGGCGGCGAGGAGCTGTTCGCCGGGGTGCTGTGCTGCGGCTTCGACTCCCGCGTGAACGAGCGCGCCAACGCGCTCACCTGGCCGCCCGGGATGGCCCGCTACCTGGTGGCGACCGCGCGGGAGCTGCGCTCGTTCACGCCGATCCCGTTCCGCGTGACGATCGACGGCGGCGCGCCGATCGAGCGCGAGGCCATGATGGTGGCGGTGGCCAACACCTGCTCCTACGGCGCGGGGATGCGCATCTGCCCGGACGCGCGGCCCGACGACGGGCTGCTGGACGTGGTGGTGGTCGGCGCGGTGGGCAAGGGGGAGTTCCTGCGCGTCTTCCCGCGCGTCTACCGGGGCTCGCACGTCACGCATCCGGCCGTGAGCGTGCACCGGGCCAGGAGCGTCACGCTGGAGGCGGACGGCGTCGTGGCCTACGCCGACGGCGAGCGGATCGGCCCGGCCCCGGTCACCTGCGAGGTGCGGCCGGGCGCGTTGCGCGTGCTGGCGTGAACCGTACTTTGTAAAGGGCCTGTCCGCGAGGACGGACCGGAATGGCGGTTTCGGTAGGGTGGCCCGTATGACAACGCCAGCGGAACGCTACGCGGCCTTCCGTCAGAAATACGCCGGCGACGGGCCCGCGCTCACCTCGTTCCGGGGCCTGTACGACTTCGCGCTGGACGAGTTCCAGATCGACGCCTGCCGGGCGCTGGAGGCGGGCGACGGGGTCCTGGTGGCGGCCCCGACCGGCTCGGGCAAGACGGTCGTCGGCGAGTTCGCCGTCCACCTGGCCCTGGAGCAGGGGCTCAAGTGCTTCTACACCACCCCGATCAAGGCGCTGTCCAACCAGAAGTACAACGACCTGGTCAAACGGTACGGCACGGCCAAGGTGGGGCTGCTGACCGGCGACAACAGCGTCAACGGCGAGGCGCCGATCGTCGTCATGACGACCGAGGTGCTGCGCAACATGCTCTACGCGGGCTCGGCCACGCTGGCCGGGCTCGGGTTCGCGGTGATGGACGAGGTCCACTACCTGGCCGACCGGTTCCGCGGCGCGGTGTGGGAAGAGGTCATCATCCACCTGCCCGAGTCGGTGCGGCTGGTGGCGCTGTCGGCGACGGTGAGCAACGCCGAGGAGTTCGGCGAGTGGCTCGGCGAGGTGCGCGGCGACACGACCGTGATCGTCGACGAGCACCGGCCGGTGCCGCTGTGGCAGCACATGATGGTCGGCCACCGTGTCTACGACATCTTCATGACCGACGACGACACGCCGCGGATCAACCCGACGCTGATGCGGGTCACGCGTGACGCCGAGCGGCTGACGGCCGGGCGGGGCCGGCGCGGCTACGGCAGGCCGGCGCGGTCACGGCCGCCGGACCGGGCGCAGGTGATCGAGCGGCTCGACGCCGAGGCGCTGCTGCCGGCGATCACGTTCATCTTCTCCAGGGCGGGCTGTGACGCGGCCGTCCAGCAGTGCCTGAGCGCCGGGATCCGGCTGACGACCGAGCGGGAGCGGCACGAGATCCGCCAGCTCGTCGACGAGCGCACCGCGCACCTGCCGGACGAGGACCTGGCGGTGCTGGGCTACCTGGAGTGGCGCGACTGCCTGGAGCGCGGGCTGGCCGCGCATCACGCGGGCATGCTGCCGGCGTTCAAGGAGGTCGTCGAGGACCTGTTCACCCGCGGCCTGGTCAAGGCGGTGTTCGCGACCGAGACGCTGGCGCTGGGCATCAACATGCCGGCCCGCAGCGTGGTGATCGAGAAGCTCGACAAGTGGAACGGCGAGACCCACGCCGACCTGACCCCCGGCGAATACACCCAGCTCACCGGCCGGGCGGGGCGGCGCGGCATCGACGTCGAGGGCCACGCGGTGGTGCTGTGGCAGCCGGGCATGGACCCGCTGTCGGTGGCGGGCCTGGCGGGCACCCGGACGTACCCGCTGCGGTCCAGCTTCCAGCCGTCCTACAACATGGCGGTCAACCTGGTCGGCCAGTTCGGCCGGGAGCGGGCCAGGGCGCTGCTGGAGGAGTCGTTCGCCCAGTTCCAGGCCGACAGGGCGGTGGTCGGGCTGGCCAAGCAACTGCGCAAGCACGAGGAGGCGCTGGAGGGCTACCAGGAGGCGATGACCTGCCACCTGGGCGACTTCCCCGAATACGCGGAGCTGCGCAGGCGGCTGTCGGACCGTGAGGCGGAGCTGTCGCGCCAGCGCGGCGCGTCCCGCCGGGCGGCGGCGGTGCGGTCGCTGGAGGAGTTGCAGCCGGGCGACGTGATCCGGGTGCCGGGCGGGCGCCGCGCCGGGCTCGCCGTGGTGCTCGACCCGGGCCGCAACCCGCGCGGGCACGGTCCCAGCCCGCTGGTGCTGACGATCGGCAAGCAGATCAAGAAGCTCGACCCGGCCGACTTCCCGGTGCCGGTCGAGCCGCTGGAGAAGATCCGCATCCCGAAGAACTTCAACGGCCGCTCCCCGAAGGAACGCGCCAACCTGGTCTCCACGCTGCTGGCCAAGATCGGCGACCGTGACCTGGGCAAGCCGGCCAGGGCGCGCGACCACGCGG
Organism: Nonomuraea sp. SBT364; assembly: GCF_001083785.1. Taxonomy (GTDB): domain Bacteria; phylum Actinomycetota; class Actinomycetes; order Streptosporangiales; family Streptosporangiaceae; genus Nonomuraea. The sequence continues at coordinate 7,872 of NZ_LAVL01000168.1, read as the reverse complement.
TGGAGGACGAGGAGGTCAACGAGCTGCGCCGGCGCATCCGGCAGCACCCGTGCCACGGCTGCGACGAGCGTGAAGACCACGCCCGCTGGGCCGAGCGCTACCACAAGCTGCTGCGCGAGACCGAGGGGCTGCGGCGGCGGGTGGAGGGCCGCTCGCACGTCATCTCGCGCACCTTCGACCGGATCTGCTCGGTGCTGGAGCAGCTCGGCTACCTGGAGGGCGAGCAGGTCACCGACGAGGGCCGCCGCCTGGGCCGTCTCTACACCGAGCTCGACCTGCTCACGGCCGAGTGCCTGCGCAGCGGGCTGTGGGAGGAGCTCGATCCGGCCGAGCTGGCGGCGTGCGTGTCGGCGCTGGTGTTCGAGTCGCGGCAGTCGGACGACGCCCGACGCCCCAAGGTCCCGGCCGGCCGGGCGCAGGACGCGCTGACGGCCATGCTGCGGCTGTGGGGGGAGCTGGAGGGCATCGAGTCCGACCACGGCCTGTCCACGATCCGTGAGCCGGACCTCGGGTTCGCGTGGGCGGCGTTCCGCTGGACGAAGGGGCACACGCTGGACGCGGTGCTGATGGACGGCGTGGGCGGCAGCGAGCTGGCGGCCGGTGACTTCGTGCGCTGGATCAAGCAGCTGATGGACCTGCTGGGGCAGCTCGGCAACGCGGCCCCGCCCGGCAGCCGCATCAAGCAGACCGCGACCAAGGCGATGGACGCGATGCGCCGGGGGGTGGTGGCCTACTCGTCGGTCGCCTGACCCCCTTGCCAGAGGGGCGCGTACCCGATTACGGTCAAGGCCGTTATATCCTTCGTCGGGAGGTCGTCGTGCGCGTCCTTGTCGTGGCGTTCCTTGTCCTGTTATCTCTCACAGCTCCGGCCCGGGCCGAATCCCCGCCGACGGGGTGCGGCTTTCAGAACCTGGGCCGTCTGCCGCTGACCGGCGCGACCACGGCGGGCACCGCGCTCGACGGCGACCGCGTCTACTCGGTGACCTCCAGCGCCTCCGGCCCGGCCATGCTCGGCATCAGGAACGCCGCCGACGCCTCCCTGATCGCCGAACGGCCGCTGCCGCTCGCGCTCGGCTCCTGGGCCGTCACCGTGGCGCCCGACCACTCCGTCTACGTGGGCAGCTACAACGCCACCGCCGGGGCCATGGGCCGGTTGTTCCGCTACGACCCGGCGACGGACAAGGTGAGCGAGCTGGGCATCGCCGTGCCGGGCGAGACGTTCGTGTGGACGGTCGCGGCCAGCCCCGACGGCTCGGCCGTCTACGGCGGCACCTCGCCGAACGGGCGGCTGTTCCGCTACGACACCGCGACCGGGCGCATCGACGACCTGGGCAGCCCGGTGCCCGGCGAGCAGTTCGTCCGCGACCTGGCCGTCGGCGCCGACGGCACCGTGTACGCCGGGGTGGGCGCGCAGAGCATGAAGATCGCCGTGGTCGAGCCGGACGGGACCGTGCGCGAGGTGATCGAGCCGCCGGTCGAGGGCGCGGGCTACGCCTACGACCTCGACGTCGTCGGCAGCCGCCTGCTCGTCCGCTTCTCGACCTCGACGGGGACCAACCCGATGGGCGTGTACGACCTGGCCGCCAGGGACTGGGAGCGCGTCGTGGCTGACGTCGACAGCCTGACCGTGGGCGGCGGCAGGCACGGGCGGGCGGTCTACCTGGTCCAGGACGACGAGCTCACCAAGTACGACCTCAAGAGCGGGAAGCTCACGAAACTGGGATTCGGCGACCTCGGCGGCGGGGCCGCCAGGGCGCTCGGCTGGAACGGCACCACCCTCGTCGGCACCGCCTCGACCGGCCGCATGTGGCGCTACGACCGCAAGACCGGCGAGGGCGTCCTGTACGAGTCCACGCTGACCGGCCAGCCCGTCAGCATCCGGTCGATGGGCGTCGGCCCCGACGGCCGGATCTACGCGGGCGGGTTCTTCACCGGCGGCCTGGCCTCCTACGACCCGGCGACCGGCGAGACCCGGTCCTGGCCGAACGTCGGCCAGAGCGAGGGCATCGTCACCCACCAGGGCAAGCTCTACCTCGGCGTCTACCCCGGCGCCCGCATCTACGAGTTCGACGGCGAGGAGCCGCGGCTCCTGCTCGGCCTGTCCGACCAGGAGCAGGACCGGCCGTTCGCGATGGTGTCGGCGGGCGACTGGCTGGCGTTCGGCACCGTGCCCAAGTCGGGCGTCCTCGGCGGCGCGCTCGGCCTGCTCAACCCGGCCACGGGCGAGAAGGTGATCCAGCGCGACCTGATCCCCGGTCAGAGCGTCATCGGCCTCGCCTACCGCGACGGCGTCCTGTACGGGACCACGTCGGCCTTCGGCGGCACCAACGTCCCGCAGGGCGAGGCCCACGCCTTCGCCTACGACGTCGCCACCCGGTCGCTGAAGTGGCAGACCGTGCCCGTCCCCGGCAACCTGGCGCTCGGCTCGATCACCTTCGACGGCCAGGGCAGGCTGTGGGGGCTCAGCCCCGACTCGCTGTTCGAGCTCGACCCCGCCACCGGCCGGGCGCTGCGCACGGTCAAGCACCAGAGCTACCCGTGGCCGACGGTGTCGCAGGTGTGGCTCGACACCTTCATCGAGGCCGGCGGCGACGGCATGCTGTACGGCAAGGTCCAGGGCAAGGTGTATCGGATCGACCCGGCGACGATGAAGCTCACGCAGATCGTCCGGCCGATCTCGAACCTGGTGAAGGGCTCCGACGGGCACATGTACCTGTCGCGGTTCGAGAACTTCTACACCTTCCGGCTCTGCTGAAGGGCCTCGGTCCGGGTCCTGAGCACCTCGATCGTGCGGGTGACGTAGTCGGCGATCGTGGCCAGCTCGCGGGCGTCGTAGCGTGACATGAAGGCGTTCATGTCCGCGCCCAGGTCGGCGAAGATGCCCGCGAGGTCCGGCCGGTTGCCGGGGTCGGCCTCGACGAGCACGCGGCGGCGGTCCGCCGGGTCGGCGACCCGGCGGGCGTAGCCGGCGCGTTCGAGCCGGCCGACGAGGGCCGTGACGGCGCTGGCGTTCATGCCGAGCTCGCCGGCCAGCGCTCCGGCGGTCAGGCCGCCGGAGCGCGTGATCACGCCGAGCGCCTTGTGGTCGACCGCGCTCAGGCCCAGCTTGCGCGCGACCGCCTCGTGGAAGAGCACGACCGCGGTGCTCAGCTCCCAGCCCATCCTGGCGCCGTCCATCCACGCTCCTTTATTTCAATGGAGTGAATAGTTCATTTTCATGAAGTATTATACCGGCATGGTTCTCCGAACAGGTCTCATGCTCGCCGGTGACGCCGCCTCCTGGGGGTGGCGCTTCTACCTCCGGCACTTCTGGATCGTCTTCGGGCTGTCGCTGCCGCCGACCCTCCAGCGCTTCGCCGCCATCACCTGGGGCGACGAGCTGCCCGCCGCCGTCAACATCGGCGCCGAGGTGCTCACCGGCGCCTGCCGCGTCCTGCTCCTGTACGTGATCCTCCGCCTGGCCGTACGGGCCGAGCCGTCGCTGCTGGGGCTGACCCCGGCCCTCCTGTGGCAGCGGATGGGCGAGGGCGTCGACAGGGACCGCTGGGCGTTCGCCGTCCAGTTCCTCGTCCTGGGCGCGGCCTTCACCGTGCTGGACGTGCTGCCCGGCCTCGCCGTCGAGCTGTGGGCCGGGCCGCGCTCGCGCGAGCTCGTCACCGCGCTGCTCGTCGCGGTGAAGAACCCCACGGTCATCGCGTTCACCTTCGTCTGGATGACCGGGGTCGCGGTGCGGCTCATGCTCAGCGGCTCAAGGCGTCCAGCAGCCGGTTGAGCGGGCTGTCCAGCCCGTAGCGGTCGGCCAGCCGTACCAGGGCCTCGGGGTCGCGGGGCTTGACCGGCAGGGTGAGGTCGGCGGCCGGGAGCGGCGCGTCGGGGGCGACCTTGACCACGGCCGGGGCGGCGGCCAGATAGTCGCGGGCGGCGGCCAGCTTGGTGCGGCTGCCCGCCGGGAAGCCGTCGGTGGCGCCCGCGTCGAGCGCCGTCAGCATCGCCTCCAGGGAGCCGAACCGGGTCACCAGCGAGGCCGCCGTCTTCTCGCCCACCCCGGCCACGCCCGGCAGCCCGTCGCTGGGGTCGCCGCGGAGGGTGGCGAAGTCGGCGTAGCCGCGGCCCGGGATGCCGTACTTGGCGCTCACCCACGCCTCGTCGACGAGCTGCAGGTTGCGGATGCCGCGCGCGGTGTAGAGGACGCGCACCGGGCGGGCGTCGTCGACGAGCTGGAACAGGTCACGGTCGCCCGTCACGATGTCGACCGCGCCGGACGCCCGGTGGGTGAGCGTGCCGATGACGTCGTCGGCCTCGAAGCCGGGCGACTCCAGGCGGGCGATGCCGACCGCGTCGAGCACCTCCTCGATCACCGGGATCTGCGGCACCAGCGTGTCGGGCACCTCCTCGGTGTCGCCGTGGGCGACCCGGTGCGCCTTGTACGTGGGGATCGCCGCGACCCGGAAGGCGGGCCGCCAGTCGGCGTCCATGGTCGCCGCCAGCTCGGCGGGGGAGTGCCGGCGCACCAGGGTGGCGATCATGTCGATGAGGCCCCGCACCGCGTTGACCGGCATGCCGTCGGGCGCGGTGATCGAGTCCGGGATGCCGAAGTAGGCCCGGAAGTACAGGGAAGGGGTGTCCAGAAGCATCAGCACTAGCCCAGTATGCCCACTGCCAGCAAGCACGCGTCGTCTTCCGGGTTGGGACCGCCGATGTCGGCCAGCAACCGGTCCAGACCCTCGTCCAGGTCGCAGCCCGGCAGCTTGCACGCCGCGGTCATGACCAGGTCGAGCCCTTCGTCGATGTCGCGGGTGCGCCGCTCCACCAGCCCGTCGGTGAACATCAGCAGCAGGTCGCCGGCCCGCAGCGGCGTGCGGGCCAGCTGATAGGGCCGGTCGCAGGTGGCGCCGAGCAGCACCCCCGCCGGCGGGGGCAGCGGCGAGGCCACGCCGTCGCGGACCAGGATCGGCGCCAGGTTGCCCGCCTGCGCCCAGGCGAACACCCGGGTCGCGGTGTCGAGGTGGCCGATGATCGAGGTGGCCGTGGTGCCGGCCAGCCGGTGCAGCACGAGGTCGTTCAGCCAGGCCAGCGCCCGGTTCGGCGGCGCGCCCGTCATGGTCAGGCCGATCAGCGCGTGGCGGAGCTGGGCCATGTGCGCGATCGCCGGCAGGCCGTGCCCCGACACGTCGCCGATGGCCAGCAGGGCCCGGCCGTCGGGCAGCGCCGCGGCCTCGAACCAGTCGCCGCCCAGGCTTGCGGTCTTCTCCGCCGGGACGTAGCGCACCGCGATCCGGGTGCGCGGCAGGTCGAGGCAGCCGACCGGCTCCGGCAGGATGGCCTCGCGCAGCGCCAGCATCACGTGCCGCTCCTCGGCCGCCTGCACCCGCGCCTCCAGGAGCTGGCGGCGCGACTCCGACATGATTCGCTCGGCGCGGCGGCGGCCGGTGATGTCCTGGATGACGCCGTGCACGCCGGTCGGGCCCCCGGGCGCCATCAGCGGCTCCAGCACCACGCGCAGGTTGCGCACGTCGCCGCCGTCGCGCCGGACGCGGAACTCGGCCTGCACCGGCTCCACGCCGCGCACCACCGTCCACAGCAGCTCGTCGAGCGCGGCCAGGTCGGCGGGCTCGACGTGGCGGGCCAGGTCGGCCAGCGCCAGCGGCCCCTCGCCTGGGTCGCGGCCGAAGATGGCGTAGACCTGGTCGGACCACAGGGCGGCGCCGGTGCGCAGATTCCACTCCGCCCAGCCCATGTTGCCCAGCCGCTGGGCGTGCGCCAGCCGGGCGGCGAGCAGCTCGGGGTCGACCATGGTCTCACTCTCAGCCGGCTGGGGAACGGGACAATTGACCTCACGGTACGTGTTCGACGGTCAACGTTCGGTAGCGATGCCTTGCTGTGTTGTGAGAGCTTTTCGCGGATTTTAGGAGGCGGGATCCGGAGTAGATTGTGCCTGTGACGTCCTCAGACTTGTATCCCGTGTCCCGCCTGGCCGCCGTCCAGGAGGCCACCGCCAAGGCCGGCCTCGACGCCCTGCTGCTGACCCCGGGCCCCGACCTGCGCTACGTCAGCGGCTACGACGCCAAGCCGCTGGAGCGGCTGACGTGCCTGGTGGTGCCCGCCGCCGCGGAGCCGTACATGATGGTGCCGCGCCTGGAACTGCCGGCGGCCGAGGCGTCACCGGCCTCCCGGCTGGGGCTTGAGTTCGTGGCCTGGGACGAGACCGACGACCCCTACCGGATCGCCGCCGACCGGCTCGGCCCGGCCGGCCGGGTGGGGCTGGCCGACCGGATGTGGGCGATGTCGTCGCTGCGCTTCCGCGAGGTGCTGCCGGACGCCGAGCAGGTGCTGGCCGGCACCGTGCTGCGGGAGCTGCGCATGCGCAAGTCGCCCGGCGAGGTGGCGGCGCTGCGCGAGGCCGGGGCCGCGATCGACGCCGTGCACCGGCGGGTGCCGGAGTTCCTGCGCGCCGGGCGCACCGAGCGCGAGGTGGCCCGCGACATCGCCGAGGCGATCCTGGCGAGCGGGCACGAGACGGTCGACTTCGTCATCGTCGCCTCCGGGCCCAACGGCGCCAGCCCGCACCACGACGTGTCCGACCGGGTCATCCGGGAGGGCAAGCCCGTCGTCGTCGACATCGGCGGGCAGCTGCACAACGGCTACTGCTCCGACTCCACGCGCAACTACTGCGTGGGCGAGCCGCCGGCCGGCTACGCCGCCTACTTCGAGGTGCTGCGCCGCGCCCAGGAGGCCGCCTGCGCCGCCGTACGGCCCGGCGTGTCGTGCGAGTCGATCGACGCGGCCGCCCGCGAGGTCATCGCCGAGGCCGGATACGGCGACTACTTCGTGCACCGCACCGGTCACGGCATCGGCATCGAGACGCACGAGGAGCCGTACATCGTGGCCGGCAACGGCGAGGCGATGGAGCCCGGCTTCGCCTTCTCCGTCGAGCCCGGCATCTACCTGCCCGGCAGCCACGGCGCCCGCATCGAGGACATCCTCGTGTGCACCGGGACCGGCGGCGAGCGGCTCAACGACAGCCCCCGCGACCTGGTGATCATCTAACCCGCCGCTGCCGCTGCTGTCAGGCGCGGGGCCGGCCGTTCGAGCCGGCCGACCGCGAGCGCTTCGACGCCCGCACGGCCCGGGCGCGCCTCGGCCCGCTTCGAACGACTGGGCCCCTCCTGGACGCGGACATCGGGTGTGTATCAAATCCTTCCGGGCGCCCTCTGGGAGAGCGAGGGGCTAGGGAGGGAGACGGGATGTTCGTCGGCAGGTTGGCGGAGCTGGCCATGCTGCGCGCGGAGTTGCGCGTGGCGGCGGCGGGCCCCGCGCGGATGGTGGTGATCGACGGGCCGGAGGGGATCGGCAAGACGGCCCTCATCCGCCACGTGCTCGACGAGGTCCCGCAGGTGCGGGTGCTCGCGGCCAGCGGCGAGGAGAGCGAGCGGCAGCTCCGCTACGGCGTCGTCCGCCAGCTGGTGGACGAGGTGCCCGGGCACGACGCGTGGACCGCCGGGCAGGCCGTCTGCGACCTCGTCGAGAGGCTGCAGGCCGGCGGGCCCGTCGTCGTGCTGGTCGACGACGCCCAGTGGGCTGACCGGGCCTCGCTGCGTGCGCTGAGCTACGCGCTGCGGCGCATGCGGGACGGGCGGGTGCTCGTATTCATCGCCTGCCGGGACGCCGGGGACCCCCGGCTGCCCGAAGGGCTGCGACGGCTGATGGCAGCCGACGGCACCCGCCGCCTCACGCTCACCGGGCTGCCCGCGTCGGAGCTCGCCCGGCTGCCGGGGCGGCGAGCGGGCGACGCCCGGAACCCTGCGGGGCTGGTCCTCCTGGAGGGGCGCCCGCCCGGGGACGTGCCGCGCCGGCGCCCCCCGGAGACGCCCC
>NZ_LAVL01000167.1 GCF_001083785.1 Nonomuraea sp. SBT364 | reverse complement strand
GAGGGGGCGGGGGCCGGGGGTCGCGGGGGGGGCGACGGCAGGGGCCAGCCGCCGAGGCGGAGGGGGGCGGGCTCGGTGAGGTGGACGAGCCGTACCTCCCAGGCACCGCGGACGGCGGACAGGACGGTGATCCAGGGACCGAGCCGGACGGTGCCGCCTCGGCCGGAGCCGTGGTCGGGAACGGCGGGGCCGGGGGCGACCCAGTGGGCCTGCCAGCGGGAGCCGCCGGTGAGGATGCCGGTGGGGAGGCGGTCGAGGGGGAGGGTGGTGAAGCCGGTGCGGTGGCTCGGCTTGCCGGCCTCGTCCAGGACGGTGACGGACTGGTCGAGCGGCTGGTCGGCGTGTTCGCCGGCCAGGACGGGCGCGGTGGCGGTGGAGTAGGCCAGGCGGGCGTACAGCGGGGAGTCGGTCAGCTGGGCGCCGGGGCGGGCGTGGTCGGTGCCGTGGTTGACGGCGCGGACGAGGCCGTCGGCGCGGGTGCCGGTGACGAGCCAGCCGGGGGCGCGCATGACGCGCTGGAAGTCGCCGGTCTCCACCGGCAGCGGCTCCTCGACGGCGGTCCACACCGGGTGGCCGGCGGGCAGGGCGAGCCCGTACAGGCCCTTGGCGGCCCAGTACGGGGAGCCGGGGCCGGAGTAGGACTGGGCGATGGGCCGCCAGGCGTGGTGCCAGCCGAGGGTGAGCAGGCCGTGCTCGTCGGGGGCGCCGTGCTCGGTGAAGTGGCGGGCGATGCCGGAGGCGGCGCGGCGCAGCAGGCCGGGCGCGGGCGTGCCGACGCCGGCGCGGGCGCCGGCCCAGAACTGGGCGGCGGCGGCGAACCGGTAGGTGAGGCTGCGGCCCTGGACGAGCGGTGAGCCGTCGGCGCCGACGAGGTGCACGGCGTCGTGCAGGTAGCGTTCCAGGCGTTCGAGGTAGGCGGGGCGGCGGGCCTCGGCCAGGGGGTCGCCGGCGGCCATCTCGGCCCACAGCACCGGGTAGAACTGCAGCGCCCATCCGGCGTAGTGGTCGTAGGAGCGTTCGGCGCCGTCGGCGTGCCAGCCGTCCTCGCGGACGAAGCTCTCGTGCAGGTCGAGGCCGGCTTCGAGGTCGGTGCGGGAGTGCGGCCCGCCGACGGAGGCCAGGAACTGCTCCACGACGATCTGGAACCACACCCAGTTGATCGGCGGGTATCCGGACCCGATCGCCGGCGCGAGGTAGGCGACCACCCGTTCCTGGACGGACGGGTCGAGCCGGTCCCACAGCCAGGGCCTGGTCAGGTGGAGGACGAGGGCGATGGAGGCGGCCTCCACCTTGGCCTGGTCGTGCTCGTCGAGGCGTACCCAGCGTTCGGGCGAGGCGGGGTCGGTGCCCGCGTCGAGGCCGCGCGCGTACCACTCCATGAGGCCGAGGGGGTCGCGCCCGTTCTCCCCCGCGACCCGGAACCCGGCGGCCAGGAACGTGCGCGCGAAGCCTTCGAGCCCGTCGACGGCGGTGCCGTAGCCGCCGGGCGGGCCGGGGAAGGTGATGCGGGCGTGGGAGGCGGAGGAGTACGGGCGCGCGGCCAGGAGCAGGCGGTCGGCGAGTGCCGCCCAGTGGTCTCGGGTCCACCCGGTGTAGGGCGAGAGCCGCCGGTCATCGTACTCCCGCAGCAATGGAACCTCCTGTGACGGAACGGGCGCGACGGGAGGTGATGCTGGCACCGGTCCGGTGAGAGCGTCAAGACCAAACGATCAGAAACGATCGGAATCCGTGATTAACACGGTATTGACCTGATTGAAATGATCGGACATGATCGGCGGCACTGGTAAGCGCTTGCCCGCCGAAGGGACACGAGTGACAGACGGACGACGGCCTCGGGCCCTGCTGGTCATGGACCCCGCGCACTTCCGCGTGCAGTTCCAGGAGCCGCAGTTACGCCGGTTGCGCGCCCTGGCCGAGCTCGCCGACCCGCTTCCGGCCGTCAGCTTCGACGGCGAGCACGTGCGCCGCCAGTTGCGCGAGACCGAGGTGCTGGTGACCTCGTGGGGCTGTCCGCCGCTGACCGCCGAGGTGCTGGCGGACGCGCCCCGGCTGCGCGCGATCTTCCACTGCGCGGGCACGGTGCGCTCGTTCGTCACCGACGAGGTGTGGCGGCGCGGCATCCTCGTCACGAACGCCGCCGACGAGAACGCGATCCCGGTCGCCGAGTTCACCCTCGCGGCGGTCATCTTCGCGGGCAAGAAGGCTCCGTTCCTCGCCCAGGACGCGCGCAGGCATCGCGACGACTGGTCCTACCTGGAGCGGCGCGGCGAGCTGTCCAACCGCGACCGGACCATCGGCGTCGTCGGCTTCTCACGCACGGGCCGCCGGGTCGCCGAACGGCTGCGCAGCCTGGACGTCGACGTGCTGGTGGCCGATCCGTACGCGAGCGCCGACGAGGTGCGCGCCGCGGGCGGCCGCCTGGTCCCGCTGCCCGAGCTGCTGCGCGCCAGCGACGTGCTCACCCTGCACGTGCCCGCGCTGCCGGCCACCCGTCACCTGATCGGTGCGGCGGAGCTGGCTATGCTGCGGGACGGCGCGACGGTCATCAACACCGCGCGCGGCGCCGTCCTCGACACCGCCGCACTGGAGCGCGAGTGCGGCTCCGGGCGGCTCGACGCGATCCTCGACGTCACCGAGCCGGAGCCGCTGCCGGCCGGCTCACCGCTGTACGACCTGCCCAACGTCATGATCACCCCCCACGTCGCCGGCTCTCTCGGATCCGAGACCCGGCGGATGAGCGAGAGCGCGCTCGACGAGCTCGAACGCTACCTGTCCGGGCAGCCGCCGCGTGCGGCCGTCACCGCCGACGAGTTCGCGGTGAGCGCCTGAGCTCTGAGACCGGCTCGATGGAAAGGAGACCGGATCAACATGAACGGTTCTAATACCCCAGGAAGGCGCATGAAGGTCGTGGCAGCCGCGGCGGCGCTCGCGCTCGCCGTGTCCGCCTGCGGCGGCGGCTCCGGCGAGGCCGAGGGCACGGGCGGCGGCGGCAGCAGCACGCTGACCGTCACGGTCTGGAACCTGGCCAAGACGCCCGAGTTCAAGGCCCTGTTCGACGCCTTCGAGCAGGCCAACCCGGGCGTCAAGGTGCAGCCGGTGGACATCCTCGCGGACGACTATCCGGACAAGGTCACCACGATGCTGGCCGGCGGTGACAAGACCGACGTGATCACGATGAAGAACGTCACGGACTACTCCCGCTACTCCAGCCGAGGCCAGCTCGTCGACCTCACCGACCTGGTGAAGTCGACCGACACGAGCAAGCTCGCCGGCCTGGACGCCTTCAACGTGAACAACAGCTACTTCGCGATGCCGTACCGGCAGGACTTCTGGCTGCTGTACTACAACAAGACGCTGACCGACAAGGCGGGCGTCAAGTTCGGCGAGGGCATGACCTGGGACGAGTACGCCAAGTACGCCCAGGAGCTGACCCAGGGCGACGGCACCAAGAAGGTCTACGGCACCTACCACCACACGTGGCGCTCGGTGATCCAGGCGATCTCGGCGGCCCAGACCGGCGGCGACCAGCTCGGCGGCGACTACGCCTTCTTCACCGACCAGTACAACATGGCCCTGAACCTGCAGAAGGCCGGCGCCGCGCTGGACTTCGGCACCGCGACGGCCCAGCAGGCCGACTACCGGACCATGTTCGAGACGGGCGCGACCGCCATGATGCCCATGGGCACCTGGTACATCTCGGGCATCCTGGAGGCGAAGGAGAAGGGCGAGACCAACGCCGAGTGGGCGCTGGCGCCGATGCCGCAGCGGCCGGGCGCGACGGGGACGACGACGTTCGGCTCGCCGACCGCGTTCGCCGTCAACAAGCGCTCCGAGAACGCCGACCTGGCCAAGAAGTTCGTCCAGTTCGCCGCGAGCAAGGCCGGCGCGGAGGCGATCACCAAGGTGGGCGTGGTGCCGGCGCTGCAGAGCCCGGAGATCACCGAGGCGTACTTCGGGCTCAAGGGCATGCCCGGCGACGAGGTGTCGAAGAAGGCGTTCGAGCCGGACAAGGTCGTGCTGGAGATGCCGGTCAGCGACAAGACGTCCGACGTCGACACGATCCTCAGGGAGGAGCACGAGCTCATCATGGTCGGCGACAAGACGGCCGCCGACGGGATCAAGTCGATGAACGACCGCGTCAAGAGCGAGGTCCTCAACTAGAGGCGGCCGCGGCGGGCCCCGGCAGCGGGCCCGCCGCGTCCTGAAGGAGTCACGAAGGACCACCATGGCCGTAATGACGCAACCGGCGACCCTGACGCCGGACGACCCGTCCCCGGGGCCGCCGCGCCGCCGACGCGCCTGGCGCAACACGCTGATCGGCTGGAGCTTCATCCTGCCGAACTTCGTGGGTTTCGCCCTGTTCACGCTCATCCCCATGCTGGCCGCGTTCGCGCTGGCGTTCCTGGAGTGGGACTCCTACAGCGCGCCGGAGTGGGTGGGGCTGGACAACTTCCAGCGGATGTGGGAGGACCAGAACTTCCACGTCGCGCTGCGCAACACCCTCTACTACGCGGGCGGCCACATCCCGCTCACGCTGATCGCCGCGCTCATGCTGGCGCTGGTGCTGAACCAGCGGATCCGCGGCGTGCAGTTCTTCCGCACCGCCGCGTTCTTCCCCTACATCACCTCGCTGGTCGCGGTCGCGGTCGTGTGGAACATGCTGTTCAACCCGACGGCCGGGCCGGTCAACCAGGTGCTGGAGGCGCTGGGCGTCTCCGAGCCGCCCCGCTGGGTGGCCAGCACCGACTGGGCGATGCCCGCCGTGATCGTCACCAGCGTGTGGCGGGACATGGGCTACTACATGGTGCTGTTCCTGGCGGGCCTGCAGACCATCCCCAAGGAGTACTACGAGGCGGCCAAGGTGGACGGGGCCAACGCCTGGCACCGGTTCTGGAGCATCACGCTTCCCTGCCTGCGGCCGACGACGTTCTTCGTGCTGGTCATGCTGACCATCCAGAGCTTCAAGATCCTCGACCTGATCGTGGTCATGACCGACGGCGGGCCCGGGCGCGCCACGCTGGTGCTGGCCCAGCTCATCTACCGGGAGGGCATCACGGAGGGGCAGTTCGGCTACTCCTCGGCGATCGCGCTGGTGCTGTTCGTGATCGTGCTGACCGTCACCGTCGTGCAGTTCCGCATCAACGAGCGAAGGAGCGCCACATGATAGCCCGCAGAGCCCTGGCGTACGCGGCGCTGATCGTGGTGACGCTGCTGGTGCTGGTGCCGTTCGGGTGGATGGTGTCGTCGTCGCTCAAGCGCAACAACGAGGTGTTCACCATCCCGATCCAGTGGATACCGGACGAGCTGCGCTGGGAGAACTTCGTCGACATCTGGGACCGCATCCCGCTGGCCACCTACCTGGGCAACTCGGTCTACCTGTCGGTGATGGTCACCCTTCTGCAGGTGCTGACCGGCAGCTTCGCGGCGTACGGCTTCTCCAAGGTGCGCTTCCCGGGGCGGGACGCGCTCTTCCTCACCTACATCGCGACGATCGCGGTGCCGTGGCAGGCGTACATGGTGCCGCAGTACATCATGATGCAGCAGGCCGACCTGACGAACACGCACCTGTCGATCATCCTGCTGCAGGCGTTCGGCGCGTTCGGCGTGTTCCTCATGCGGCAGTACTACATGTCGATCCCGGACGAGCTGTGCGAGGCGGCGCGGATCGACGGGCTGAGCGAGTACGGCATCTACCGGCGGATCATGCTGCCGCTGTCGAAGCCGGCCCTGGCCAGCCTGGCGCTGCTGACGTTCGTCAGCACCTGGAACGACTACATGGGCCCGTTCATCTACCTGACGAGCAACGAGCTGTGGACCATCCAGCTGGGCCTGCGCTCGTTCGTCGGCGTGTACGACGCCGAGTACGCCATGATCATGACCGGGGCGGTGCTGTCGGTGCTGCCGATCGTCGTCGTCTTCCTGTTCGGCCAGCGCTACTTCATCCAGGGCATCGCGACGAGCGGGCTGAAGGGATGAGACTGCTCCGGCCGGCACGGCAGACCACCTACGAGAGGGTCTTCGGCACCGTCTACGTCGCCCTGATGACGAACGTGCTGCTCGCGCTCTCGTGCGCGCCGCTGCTCGTCACGCTGGCGCTGGTGCGCGACCCCCTGGCGTCGTGGCCGTTCTTCGCGGTGCTGTCGCTGCTGTGCGCGCCCGCGCTGGCCGGCGCGTTCCGGTGCTTCGCGGCGCTGGGCGAGGGCTCGACGGCGGTGCTGCCGGCGTTCTGGTCCGGCTACCGGCAGGCGGGGCGGGCGCTGGCGGTGTGGGCCGCGGCGGGCACGGCGGTGACCGTGCTGATCGTGGACGCGGCCGTGGTGGCGGGCACCTCGTGGGGCCCGGCGCTGGTGCCGTTCTTCGTCACGGCGGCGTTGTTCGTGATCGCGCTGGGCATGGCGCTGCTGGTGCTGGTCGCCGAGCCGGATCCGGAGCCGAGGCCGCTGCGCGCGCTGATCCGGCCGGTCCTGTGGCTGGTGGCGCGGCGCTGGTACCTGGCGCTGCTCAACGTCGCGGTGCTGGGCCTGGCGGTGAACGTCATCCTGGCCAAGCCGGTGCCCGGCCTGCTGCTGGCCTGCGCGCCGCTGCTCTACGTGGTGTGGTCCACCACCCGGTACGTGGTCGAACCCCTGACGTTCGCCGGGCGTTGACCTTCCCTTCAGATCGCGGTCGCCGGCACCCGCCAGGATCGGCGCGCAGCTTTTCGCCGAAGGAAGTAGTACCGCCATGCGCAGCGCCATCCTGTCCACCCTGGCGATCGGGGCCCTGCTGGGCACCGCGACCGTCGCGACCCCGGCGGCCGCGGCCGCCCCGGCGTGCGCGGAGGCCCCGCGGACGCCGGTGGTCACCGGCGCCGTGTTCAGCGAGCCCGTGGGCGGCGACCCGGCCGCCATCGTGCGCAGGCTCTGCGACCTGGTCGGCCGGACGCCCGCCGGGGCCCGCATCCAGATCGCGCACTTCGTCATGTCGGGCACGGACGGCCGCGACTTCGCCGACGCGCTGATCAAGGCGCACGAGCGGGGCGTCGAGGTGCGGGTGGTGCTGGACGGCGACGCGCGCGGCAAGGCCGTGGCCGACCAGCTCGCCGCCGCCCTGGGCACCGACACCGCGGCCGGCTCGTTCGCGCACGTCTGCTCAGGCCCCATGTCGGGCGGCACCGCCGCCTGCGTCGGGGACAAGGGGCAGCACAACAAGTTCTACCTGTTCTCCCGCACCGGCGGCGCGTCCGACGTGGTGGTGCAGTCGTCGGCCAACCTGACGAACCTGAACTCGACCACGTACTGGAACAACGCCGTCGTCCTGACCGGCAACCGGCGCCTGCACCAGGCGTACGCGTCCTACTTCGCCGACCTGGCCGCCGAGCGGAAGACCCTCGACTACGACCGCGTCGTCAGGACCGGGGCGGCGGGCGGCTCGGTGCGGGCGCACTTCTTCCCCAGCGCCGAGGGCGACCCGATCGTGGAGGCGCTGGACGGGGTGTCCTGCCGGGGCGGCGCCCCGATCCGCGTCGGCATGTCGGAGTGGGACGCCTACCGCGTCGCCATCGCCGAGCGGCTGGCCGAGCTGGCCGGTCAGGGTTGCACGGTGCGGATCGTGGCCGGCGTCCTGGACCCGGAGGTCGAGGCGAAGCTGCGCGCCGAGCCGCGGATCGAGCTGCGCACCCTGGGCACCGGCGGGGCGCTGCCGGGCCGCATCCACTCCAAGTACCTGCTGGTGGACGGCTGGGTGTACACGGGCAGCCACAACTACAACCAGACGTCGCTGCGCCGCAACGACGACACCCTGCTGCGCCTCCGCAACAAGGCGGTCCACGCCCAGTACGTGGCGAACTTCGACAGGATGCGCGCCGCCGCGTCCTAGTCATCGGGGAGTCACGCGGCCCTCAACAGTTGGTCATGACGGTCAGTCAGATTCGGAACATCGGCCGCTCCCGAGTACGAGGAGATCCATGTTCCGACTCGCAGGCTTGATCGTCATGACCGTCCTGGCCCTGTTCGCCTCCCCCGCGACGGCGGCGCCGGCCTCGACGGCCAACGTCGCGCACCGGGGCGCCTCCGCCTACGCGCCCGAGAACACCCTGGCGGCCTTCCGGCTGGCCGCCGAGCAGGGCGCCGACGCCTTCGAGCTCGACGTCCAGCTGACCAGTGACGACCAGCTGATCCTCATGCACGACACCACGCTGGCCCGCACCACCGACGCCGAGCGGGTCTTCCCCGGCCGGGCGCCGTGGCGGGTCGGCGACTTCACCCTGGAGGAGATCCGCGAGCTGGACGCCGGGTCGTGGTTCGGCCGGCAGTTCGCCGGCGAGCCGGTGCCCACGCTGCGGGAGGCGCTGCGCGAGATGAGCGGCAGCGGGCTCGGCCTGCTGGTGGAGATCAAGGAGCCGCGCCTCCACCGGGGCATCGAGGTGCGCGCCGCCGGTGAGCTGCGCCGCTCGTGGCCCGGCCCGCTCATCGTGCAGTCGTTCGACCGGAACTCGATGCGCCGCTTCCACGACGTCATGCCGGAGGCCCCGATCGGGCTGCTCGGCACCCCGGCGGCGGCCGAACTGGACGCGTTGTCGTCGTTCGCCGACCTGATCAACCCGCCGCACCGCGGCCTCACCCGCGACTACGTGCGGCTCGTCCACCGGCACGGCATGCGCGTGTTCGCCTGGACCGTGGACGACGCGGCCACCATGCGGCGGCTCCTCTCCTACGACGTCGACGGCCTCATCACCAACCGGCCGGACGTTCTGGGCGGACTGTGAGGGGTATCCGTCAGGTCATGGCGACAGAGCAGGATTCGGATCACCTCCGCCCGGAGGGCATGTCGGACGAGACGGTCGAGGCGCTGGGCGCGCTGAGCGAGGCGCTGGAGACGACGCACCGGGCGCGGGGCCACCTGTATTCATGGCACCAGCTCACCGGCAGCGCCGACGCCCGCCTCGACCGGGCCGTCGAGCTGCTGCGCCGGACCGGCCACCACGAGCTCGCCGACCGGATCGAGCGCGAGCTCATCGGGCTGAACGTGATCGACGGCCGGTGGACGTTCCAGGTGGTCGAGGAGTACGACGCGCTCTACTACGCGGCGTTCCAGGAGCTGGAGGCGGAGGCGCGCGAGCGCCTGGCCGGAGGCCGTACGCACCTGTTCGAGGCGGAGATGAAGCAGCGCAGGCGCACGCCGGGCATGCCCGGCCACGAGGCGACGCCGTGAACCGCCCCTGCCGGGGCCGGTAATCCGCGATACCAAACGAACTGTTGACCACTCGGTAACAAGTGGTGGATAACAGGTGTCGGCAGAGGCAGTAAAACCGCACTGTTTCGGAGACGCCGATGACAAGCGAGGCATCTCCCGCACTGGTGGGCCGCGACGCGCACCTGCGAGCGCTCATCGGTGCGATCACCCGCCCGCCCGCCGTGGCCCTCATCCAGGGGGAGGCGGGCATCGGGAAGACCCGGCTGGTCCGGACGGCCGTCGACCGGCTGGGATCGGGCCGGCACACCGTGCTGCTCGGGCACTGTCACCAGATCCGCGAGCCGTTCCCGTACGGGCCGGTGTTCGACGCGCTGCGGCAGATCGGCGGCGCGCTCCCCGGCAGGGACCGGCTCAACCCGGTGACGGGAGCGGTGGGCGGCTACCTCCCGGAGCTGGCCGGGCACCTGCCGCCGGCTCCGACGCCGCCGCCGCTGGACGACCCGCGCGCCGAACGGCACCGGCTCTTCCGCGGGGTGCACGCGCTGCTGGCCGTGGCGGCGCCCGTGGTGCTGGTGGTGGAGGACCTGCACTGGGCCGACGACGGGACGCGGGACCTGCTGCGCTTCCTCATCGGGCGGCCGCCCGAGGGGCTGGCGCTGGTGGTGACGTTCCGGCGGGAGGACCTGCCGGTGCCGGGTCTGCCGTTCGGGCACGCCTACCGGCATCCGCCCGACGTGACGAGCGAGGTGATCTCGCTGACGTCGCTGGACGTGGCGGGCGTACGGGCGCTCGCCGGCCAGTTGCTGGGCGGCGCGGTGACGGCGGGGTTCGCGGCGCGGCTGCACGAGCGGACGGCCGGGGTGCCGTTCGTGATCGAGGAGGTGGTCCGCTCCCTCCAGGATCCCGGCGACGAGGAGGCGCTGGACCGGATCGCGGTGCCGATGCTGCTGCGCGAGGCGATGGCCGAGCGGCTGGCGGGGCTGTGCCCGGCCGCGCTGCACGCGGTGCACGCCGCCGCCGTGCTGCGGCTGCCCGCCGACGAGCCGCTGATCGCCGCGGTGTCGGGCTGCGGCCGGCTGCCGGGCACGGCGGCGCGCGGGCTGCGCGAGGCGCTGCGGGCCGGGGTGCTGCTGGAGCGGCCGGACGGGCTGTACGGATTCCGTCACGCGCTGGCTCAGCAGGCCGTCTACGACACGATCCCGGGGCCGGACCGGCGGCTGATCCACGGCCGGGCGATGGGCGCGCTGGGCAGGCTGGACCCGCCGCCGCTGGTGCAGCTCGCCTACCACGCGCGCCGGGCGGGCGACCTGGCGGCCTGGCGGCGGCACGGCGGGGCCGCGTCGGAGCACGCGGCGGCGGTCGGCGACGTGCCGCTGGCCATCGAGATGCTCGAAGGGATGCTGGCCGACCCGGCGCTGCCGCCCGACGCGCGGGGCCCGCTGGCGTTGCGGCTCAGCCGGGTGGCCGCCATCGGCCTGTCCTACCGCAGGTCGGTGCGGCTGCTGCGGCACCTGCTGTCGGACGACTTCCTGCCCCGGCACGTACGCGGCGAGGCGAGGCTGAACCTGGGCGTGCTGCTGTCGAACCAGGCGGGCGCGGTGGCGGAGGGCCGCAGGGAGGTGCTGGCGGCACTCGCCGACCTGGAGGACCGGCCGGGCGTGGCGGCTCGCGGGCTGGCGCTGCTGGCGATGCCGTCGTGGGGCGGCGAGCCGCTGGCCTGCCACGAGAAGTGGATGGCGCAGGCCGAGAGCCTGCTGTGCTTGTCGGACGACCCGGAGCTGCGCACGGCGGTGCAGGCGAACAAGGTGTCGATGGCGATGCTGGTCGGCGCGCCGGACGCGTTCGAGCTGGCGGCGGCGCTGCCCGCGGACGCGCGCTCGGCGGCGGCCAGGCGGCAGGTGGCGCGCGGCTACGCGAACCTGTGCGACGCGGCCGTGGCGCTCGGCCACTACGGGGAGGCGGCCAGGTTCGCCCGGGAGAGCAGGCGGGTCGCCGAGGAGAGCGGCGCCCTCTACCCGGTGTGGCTGGTGGATGTGTCGTCGATCCGGCTCGACCTGCTGACGGGCCGCTGGGAGGGGCTGCGCGAGCGGGCAGCGGCCGTGGTCGAGATGACGTCGGAGGCGCCGATGCTGGCGGCCGACGCCCGGCTGGCGCTCGGCGTGCTGGCGCTGGCGACCGGCGAGTGGGAGGAGGCGGCCGGGCATCTGGGCACGGCCGGGCTGCAGGACGTGGACTCGGCCTTCCTGCCGGTGGCGGCGGCCGCGTCCGGCGGGCTGATCGAGCTGCATCTGGCCCGTGCCGCGCTGGAGGGGGCGGTGCGCGAGGCCGACCGGGCGGTGGCCAGGCTGCGCCGCAAGGGCGTGTGGGTGTGGGGCGACCAGCTCGTTCCCGCGGCGGTGGCCGCGCTGCTCGGGTCGGGCCGCCGGGCGGACGCCGAGGCGCTGGTGGCCGAGTTCGGCGACGGCGTGGCGGACCGGGACGCGCCGTCGGCGCACGCGGCGCTCGACTCGGCGCGGGCCGGGCTGGCGCAGGATCGCGGCCTGTTCGAGGAGGCGGCCCGTCTGCACGCCGGGGCGCGGGCCGCGTACGAGACGATGCCGCGGCCGTACGGGGCGGCGCGGTCGGCGGAGGCGGAGGCGGGCGCGCGGCTGGCGCTGGGCGCGCGGGAGGCCGCGGCGGAGATCATCGCCGACGCCGCCGAGCGTTACGCGGTGCTCGGCGCCTCCCACGACGCGGCGCGCTGCCGGCACACGCTGCGGGAGATCGGCGGCGCGAGCGCGCCGCGCCGGGCCAGGAAGGGCCGGGGCGGCGTGCTGTCGCCCCGGGAGTCGGAGGTGGCCAGGCTGGTCGCGTCGGGCCGCACCAACCGGGAGATCGCCGAGGTGCTGTTCCTGTCGCGCCGCACCGTGGACACGCATGTGGCGAGCGTGCTGCACAAGCTGGGCGTGCGCACCCGCGGCGAGGTCGACCCGCCCCCGTGAGCGCGCAGCGGAAGGCCCCGGCCGGGGAGGGAGTGCCGGCCGGGGCCCGGAGGCGGGTCTAGACGGTGATGCTCCAGGTGTCGAGGTAGCCGGTGTCACCGGCGTAGACGTCCTCGACCCAGAGCACCCACGTGCCCGCGGCCTGCTGACTCACCGGGACGGAGAACGTCCGGGTGCCGTACGGCGTGCAGGAGGTGCCGCCGTACCTGTCGACCGCGTACCAGGTGCCGTTGGGCCCGCGCAGGTAGATGTCCAGGTCCTCCGCGCACGTGTGGCTGATCGTGATGGAGAGGCTGACCGGCGACGCGGCGGCGCCGGACGCCGTGGACGTGACGGGACTCTGCAGGTAGCTGTAGTCGTAGATGCGGTAGTCGGTGCCGTTGGTGAAGGTCCTGCCGCCCGAGCCGCCCTCGACGGACAGCGCGTAGCGGACCGTCCTGGTGGCCGTCTCGCCGGTGCCGGTCACGGTGACGCTGTAGTCGCCGGCCGGCGTGGTGGGCGAGGTGGTGATCGTCAGGGTGGAGGAGCCGCCGGAGGTCACCGAGGCCGGGTTGAAGCTGGCCTGGGCGCCCGCGGGCAGGCCGGAGGCGGACAGGTTCACGGCCTGCGGGGTGCCTGCCGTGGTCGTGGTGCCGATGGTGGTGGTGGCCGCCGAGCCCGCCTGGACGGTGCCGGAGGCGGGGCTGGCCGAGACCGAGAAGTCCCGGTCCGGCGTCTCGCCGCCGACGGCCTGCTTCCAGACGGCGTACATGGCGGCGTCGGAGGCCCTGTCGAGCACCGTGTCGCTGATGTTGGCGCTGGTGTCGCAGGAGGCGTGGTAGCAGGGGTCGAACGCGCGCCCCGCGGTGCCGCCCCACTTCGTGGCCTGCGCCGAGGTCTTGGTGGCGCTGGCGCCCGCCGCGACTCCGGAGCTGGCGATGCCGGCGTTGCGGAAGGAGGCGTCGTCGGAGCGGTTGGCGCCCTCGACGTTCTCCTCCGGCCGCAGGTTCAGGCTGTCGTAGAACTCCTTGAGCGGCGCGGCACCGGCGGTGGTGATG
Organism: Nonomuraea sp. SBT364; assembly: GCF_001083785.1. GTDB lineage: Bacteria > Actinomycetota > Actinomycetes > Streptosporangiales > Streptosporangiaceae > Nonomuraea. The sequence goes on along the minus strand of NZ_LAVL01000167.1, from coordinate 4,445 downwards.
TTGTTGATGAAGTAGCCGCCGTTGATCGAGCCGACCATGTCGTAGTTGTAGTAGACCTGGATCCTGGACCGCTCGGCCGAGCTGAGCCGCGAGACGTAGAACTCCGAGCCGTTCAGGCCCTGCTCCTCGTCGGTCCACCAGCCGAACCTGACGTGCTTGGCCAGTTGCGGGTTCTCCCTGGCCAGCGTCAGCGCGACCTCCAGCAGGGCGCTGGAGCCGGAGGCGTTGTCGTTGATGCCGGGTCCCGCGCTCACGCCGTCGAGGTGCGCACCGGACATGATGACCTGGTTGTCGTCACCGCCCGGCCAGTCGGCGATCAGGTTGGGGCCGGAGCCGCTGGTGCAGCCGGAGGTGCAGGCCTGCCGGACCACGGTGTAGCCGGCGTCGCGCAGCTTGCCCTCGACGTAGGACACCGAGGCGGTGTAGCCGGAACTGGTCGACCTGCGGTTGCCGCCGTTGGAGTTCGCGATCGACTGGAACTGCGTCAGGTGCGCCTTGACGTTGGCCAGGCTGATGTCCGGCGCCTCGCCGCCGGGCCCGCCCGCGCCGACCGTGAGCATGTACGTCGCGGTGTGCGTGGCCGACCCGCGCCCGGTGACGGTGATCGGGTACGTGCCCTCGGCCGTCGAGGAGCCGACCGACAGGGTCAGGGTGGAGGAGTTGCCCGAGGTCACCGACGCCGGGTTGAAGCTCGCCGTGGTGCCGCTCGGCAGGCCGGAGGCCGTCAGGCTGACCGTCTGGGCGCTGCCCGAGGTGGTCTGCGTGCTGACCGTGGTCGTGGCCTGCCGGCCGGGCTCGGCGCTGCCCGTGGCGGGGCTGAGCGCGATCGAGAAGTCGTTGCCCGGGGTGCCGCAGGCGGGCTCGCCGGACTGCGCCGGCACGCTCACCGCGTTCCACGCCGCCTTGGTGGTGTTGCAGGCGGCGCTGTTGGCGCCGAACAGCTCGACCGCCGCCGCGACCGACGCCGAGCGGACGTTCACGTACCGCCAGGAGGAGGTCTTGCGGCCCAGCGCGCCCATGAAGATCTTGCCGGCGTCCTGGATGCCGATGCCGGTCACCGACGACGGGCCGCCGGAGCAGATCGGGCTGGCCGGCTTGCCGCCGCCGGGGTTGCTGCCCTCGGCCAGCAGGTAGAACCAGTGGTTCAGCGGGCCGGCCGCCGCGTGCACCTCGGTGTTCGGGATCTGGTTGCTGTAGCAGTTCGGGTCGCCGAGCTGGCCCGGGTTGTACATGTTGCGGATCGGGCCCTGGCCGACCAGGTCGACCTCCTCGCCGACGAGGTAGTCGGGCGGGTCGTTGGGGTTGTTGGCGAAGTGCTCGGTGAGCGCGCCGAAGATGTCGCCGGCCGACTCGTTCAGGCCGCCGTTCTCGTTGCCGGACCCGGCGCCGCCGGGCGTGGTCTGGAAGATGGCGTGGCCGAACTCGTGCGCCACCACGTCGATCGGCGTGGCCTGCCGGGTGTTGGCCTGGTTGTGGCCGAAGTTGGTGTAGCTGCCGTTCCAGTAGGCGTTGACGTCGTTGAGGCCGACCCTGGCTGGGAAGCCGCCGCCGTTGCCGTTGATGCCGTTGCGGCCGAGCCAGTCGCGCAGCATCTCCCACTGCCGCTGCACGCCGTACAGGGCGTCGACGCAGGCGGTCTCCAGGTTGGTGCCGGAGCCGTTGCCCCAGGAGTCGTCGGTGCCGGTGTAGGCGGAGCCGTTCTGGCCGCCGCACCGGATGCCGGGCCTGGTCGTGTCCGTCATCGAGTACGAGCTGCCGGAGCCGCTGGTGGTGATGGTGACCTGGCCGTAGTAGTAGCCGTTGCCGGTGCCCGCGCGGACGACGTCGTAGGAGTCGGCGATCTCGCCGGTGACGGCGTCCACGAACACGTGCTGGATGCTCGGCTTGCCGTCGGCGATGCCGGAGACGACGGCCTCCCAGGTCAGCCTGGGCTTCTCGCCCCAGGTGAGCACGACCAGGCGCGGGTCCTGGGTGTCGTCGACGCGGGAGAGCTTGGTCCTGGCGGTCTTGAGCGCGTCGGACGCGCCCACGGTGGCCTCGGTGGGCACGTCGCCGGGGGTCGGGCCGGACGCCGCGACCGTGTCACGCACGCGGCCCGCGCCGTCGGTGACGACGACGGCGTCGCCGCCGACCATCGGCAGGCCCTTGTACGTGCGCTCGTAGGCGACGTAGTACATCTCGTTGGCGCCGGCGGTGACGCCGACCCTGCGGTAGGCCTCGTCCGGCCCCTTGACCAGGTTGTCGAGCCCGCTCTGCACCGCCTGGTCGGCTACGGCGGCGGCCCGGGATTCGGGATCGGCCGCAGCCGCGGCCGCCAGGCCCTTCTGGGCGCCGGGCGGCTTGGCGTTCGCGGGTAACGCCGACAAAGTCAGCGAGGCGGCCGTGGTGATGCCCACGGCCGCCGCCACTAAAGCTTTGCGTCTCACGATGGGGGGCTCCTTTCGGCTGCTTCCATGGCAGGGCCGCGCCTCGTGGGCACGTGCGGTCGCCCTGCCGGGAAGTGGGGGGTGAAAGCGAGCGTGTCGCCTTGTCGTTCGACGCTAGGCGTTAGGTGAATGCGGGGAAATACGTATGTGCCTCCGTACGTATACCGATAATTCAGTTTTTGCTGGTCAGGAGGCCGCGCCGAGGAAGCCGTTCTGCTCCAGCCACTCGGCCGAGACCTTCTTCGGCTGCTCGCCCTCGACGTCCACGCGGGCGTTGAGCTTCTGCATGGTGGCGTCGTCCAGCTTGGCGATCACCGGCTGGAGGACCTTCTCCAGCGCCGGGTGCTTCCGGTAGACGTCGTCCTTGATCGTGACGGCGGCGTTGTAGACCGGGAAGAACTTCTTGTCGTCCTCCAGCACCGTCAGGCCGAGCGCGGCGATGCGCCCGTCGGTGGTGAACACCTCGCCGAAGTTGCAGGTCTCGCCCTTGTCCGTCTCGGTGTAGACGACCCCGGTGTCGAGCAGCGCGATCCGGTCCTTGGGGATCTTCATGTCGTACGCCTTGGACAGGCCCGGCAGGCCGTCGTCGCGGGTGGAGAACTCGGTCTCGATGCAGATCGTGACCTCCTCCGGCTTGGTCCTGGCCAGCTCCGCCACGTCGGAGACGGTCTTGACGCCGAGCTCCTGGGCCTTCTCCGAGCGGATGGCCAGCGCGTAGGTGTTGTTCAGCGGCGTCGGGCCGATCCAGCGGATCTTGTTCTTCTCCAGGTCCGCGGCGGCCGTGGCCTTGAACTGCTCGGCGGGGTCCGGGATCGGGGTGGTGTTCTTCAGGTGCTCGATCCAGCCGGTGCCGGAGTACTCCCAGTACAGGTCGATCTCGCCGGCCATCAGGGCCTTGCGGTTGGTGACGGTGCCACCCAGGTTGACCTTGTCGACCACCTCGGCGCCGTGCGCCTTCAGCAGTTGCACGGCGATGTTGCCGAGCATGATGTTCTCGGTGAAGTCCTTGGACCCGACGACGAACGTCGCGCCCTCCAGTTCGTCGCCGGCGCTGGACGCCTCGACGGCGTCAGTGGAGCCGCAGCCCGCGGCGGTCACGGTGAGCGCGGCGGCGGCGAGCAGGGCGAACGTCTGGCGGAGGGGACGGGAAAGCATGCAAAGACACCTCTTGCTTTGTGGACCGGGTTGCTTCGTGGATCAGCCGGAACAGGTCAGATGCCGCGTGGCTTGAGCAGGTTCTCGGCGAGCCCGCCGAGCCAGTCGATGAAGAAGGCGATGCACGCGGTCAGCACGCCGCCGACGATGGTCACGGGCATGCGGTTCAGCTTGAGCCCGTTGATGATCAGCTCGCCGAACCCGCCGGCGGCGACGAACGCGCCCAGCGTGGCGACGCCGACGGTCAGCACCAGGGCGGTGCGCAGCCCGGCGAGGATGGCGGGGACGGCCAGCTTGAGCTCGACCCGGCGCAGGATCTGGCCCTTGGTCATGCCCATGCCGCGGGCCGCCTCGATGAGAGCCGGGTCGATCTGCTGCACCCCGACCATGGTGTTGCGCAGCACCGGCAGCACCGCGTAGGCGACCAGCCCGACCAGCGCGGTCTGGAACCCGACGCCCATCAGGAACGTGCACAGCACCAGCAGCCCGATGCACGGCACCGCCTGGCCCAGGTTGCCCGCGGTGAGGATGAGCGGGGTGACGAACCGGTTCCTGGAGCGCGAGGCGACGATGCCCAGCGGGATCGCGATCACCACCACCAGGGCGGTGGCGGCGACCGTCATCTGCACGTGCTCGACGGTCTTGGCGACGAGCACCGCCTGGTTGATGCTGCGCCGCTCGATCGAGTCCAGCTCCAGGGTGCTCACCCAGGCGTACAGGGTGGCCAGCGCCACCACGATGGCGGCGGGCGTGATCAGGTGACGCAGGGCGGAGGGGCGGGCGGGGGTGCGGGCCTTGCCGACGGCGAGGGTCTCAGCGGTCACCGGCGGTCACTTCCTCCTGCGCGGCATTCGCCCCGGTGCC
>NZ_LAVL01000166.1 GCF_001083785.1 Nonomuraea sp. SBT364 | reverse complement strand
GTGGAGGGGGTCTCCAGGGAGGGGGCCGGTGGCGGCGCCGCGTGGCCGGCGGCTTCGGTGAAGGCGGCGAGGGCGTACAGGGGGCGGCCTCGCCAGATGCCCGCGAGGACCCGGACGGCCGCCAGGACGGGCCATCCGAGCAAGGCGATGCCACCGAGCCCCACCCACAGGGCCCCCACCCCCGCACCGGGAAGAGCCAGCACGGCGAGGGTGAGCACCGGCAGGCCGATGGGGGCGAGGGCGAGGGTGAGCCAGCCGGTGAAGGCGAGGACGGAGACGAGGGCGCCCACGACGGCGGCGCCGAGCCAGGGGTCGCGCCTCAGCATGGCGGGCACCCAGGCCCACGCCCCGGCCCGCCGCGCCTGCCGTACCGTCAGAGCGGCGAGCGCCACGAGGACGGCCGGCCCGCCGAGCCGGGCCGGCGCCGCCCCCGCGTCGAACGCCAGCGCCGCCGCCGCGATGGCCGCCGTGGCGACCGCCACCAGCAGCCGGACCTGCCGCGACCACACCTCCAGTGCCCGCCGGGCCCGCCCGGTGGCGCGCGGGTCGACCGGCCAGGCGGGGTCGTGGTGGGCCCGGGGCGGCTCCCACCGCAGCGAGGCCAGCCCCAGGTTGACGCGCGCCTGGGGATGCCCGGGGTCGAGGTCCAGCGCCTCCCGGTACCTTCGCCCGGCCCGTACGTGGTCGCCGCGCAGCAGGTCCAGGTCGGCGAGCAGGACGAGCGGGCCGGGCTCCTCGGGCGCGAACCGCCTGGCCAGCTCGGCCTGCGCGGCGGCCTCCTCCCAGCGGCCCGGCAGCCGGCGCAGCGCCGACGCCAGGCGGAGCCGGCCCGCCCAGGAGCCGGGCGCGAGCCGTAGCGCCTCTTCGGCCGCCGCGCCGGCGGGCCGGCCGAGGCGTTCCTGGGCGAGGCTGAGGAGGCGGTGCGCCCACTCGCTCGCGGGGTCGCGGTCGGCGGCGGCGCGGGCGGCGTCGAGCGCGGCGTCGGGACGCCCCGCGTCGAGGAGGGCGGCGGCCCGGTCGCACCAGTCGCGCGGTGAGCGGCCGGTCGCGTCACCGCCCGCTTCACCACTCCCCACGCCCTCATGATCGGCTGGCGATTCCGGATTGGATAGATCCCGATATATGGCTCTATCTCTCTAGAGAGGTGACCGCCGACTCCGGATCAATCGATACCGCTACACCCATCACCTGACATGGCCTAAGCTGCCACGCAAGTTCATGCGGGCCCGCTTGTGCACGGATCGGCCTGCAAGGAGGTCCATGACCGTCACACAGGCCGCGCCCCTCGCACGCCGCGCCGACCGCGAGCCCCGGGACAACCGCTGGTCCATCCTGGTCCTGCTCTGCCTGAGCCTGCTGCTGATCACGGTCGACGCCACCGTCCTGCACATCGCGGTCCCCGCGCTCACCGCCGCCCTGGAACCGTCGGCGGTCCAGCTGCTGTGGATCGTGGACGTCTACTCGCTGGTCGTGGCCCCGCTGCTGATCATGTTCGGCTCGCTCGGCGACCGCTACGGGCGCAAGCGGCTGGTGCTGGCGGGGTTCGTGCTGTTCGGGCTCGCCTCGGCGGCGGCGGCCTTCTCGGCCACGCCGCTGGCGCTCATCCTGTCCAGGGCGGCGCTCGGCGTCGGCGGCGCGATGATCATGCCGGCCACGCTGTCGCTGATCCGCCAGGTGTTCACCGATCGCCGTGAGCGGGCCGTGGCGCTCGGCGTGTGGAGTGCCGTGGCCGCCGCCGGCGCGGCCGTCGGGCCGCTCGTCGGCGGCGTGCTCGTCGGCTGGTGGTGGGGCGCGGTCTTCCTGATCAACGTGCCGATCCTGCTCGTGCTGCTGCCCGCCGCCGTGCGCCTGCTGCCGGAATCGCGCGGGCGGACCGGCCGCCCGTGGGACGCGCCCAGCGCGGCGCTGTCCGTGCTCGGCATCCTGGCGCTGGCGTTCGGGCTGAAGGAGGCGGGCTCGGGCAGCCTGATGCCGTTCGGCGCGTCCGTGGCGGTGTTCCTGGCCGGGGTGGCGCTGCTGGTGTGGTTCGTGCGGCGGCAGAGGCGGCTGGCCGCGCCGCTGCTGGAGGTCGGCCTGTTCCGGAGCCGGGCGTTCACCACCGGCGTGGCCGGGGTGCTGCTGGGCGTGTTCGCGCTGGTGGGGCTCCAGCTCATGCTGGCGCAGTATCTGCAGCTCGTGCTGGGCGACAGTGAGATCCGGGCGGCGCTGCGGATGCTGCCGCTGGTCGTCTCCGCCGTCGCCGGCGGGCTGGCGGCGGCGCACCTCCTGCCCCGGCTCGGCATGCGCGCCACCATGAGCGGCGGGCTGGGGCTCGTCGCGCTCTCGCTGACCCCGACCCTGACCTGGGGCGTCGAGGGCCACCCGGTGATGCTGGCCTGCTGCTTCGTGGGCATCGGGTTCGGCGTCCAGGTCGCGCTGCTGGCCGCGTCCGACACGATCATGTCCGCGGCCCCCGAGTCCCAGGCGGGCGGCGCCGCCGCGATCGAGGAGACCGCCTACGAGCTGGGCGCCGGCCTCGGCGTGGCCGTGCTCGGCACGATCACCACGATCGTGTACGCCCCCGCGCTGCCGGCCGTGCCGGGCGTCCCCGGCGCCGGCATGGACCAGGCCAGGCAGTCGCTGGCCGGTGCCGCCCACGTGGCCGACCAGGTCGGCGGCAGCGCCGGCCACGCGCTGCTCGACGCGGCCCGCTGGGCCTTCGTCAACGCCCTGCACACGACCGTGGTCGTGAGCGTCGTCCTGCTCAGCCTGACCGCCGTTGCCGTGGCCATGCTGCTGCGCCGTGATTGAGGTGTGTGATGTCCCCGTTAGGGCAGACAACAACCGTGAGACAGGCCCTCCGAGATCTCGCCGCGCTCGTCGCCCGCGTGGGCGTGGGCGGCATCTTCTTCGCCAACGGCTGGCGCAAGCTGGAGATCGGCCTGGCCGAGACCGGGGTGCAGTTCCAGGCGCAGGGCGCCCCCGCGCCTCGGGCCTGGGCCACGGTGACCATGCTGACCGAGCTGATCGGCGGCGCGCTGCTGATCGCCGGGCTGATGGTGTCGGTGATGGGGCTGATCCTGTTCGCCGAGGCGGTGGCGGTGCTGTGGGTGGCCCCGCCGCTCAACCCGATCACGCTCAACGAGCTCATCCTGCTGGGCGCGGCCTCGCTGCTGCTCGCGGTGGTGGGCGCGGGGCGGATCTCGGTGGACCACATGGTGGTGATCAGGCGCCGGGAGTCGGAGGCGGCCAGCGAGTTCGCCGCCGACAACGAGGCCGACGCGGTCATCGCCAGCCTGCGCGACCCTGACGCCCCGCCACGCCCGGCCGCACCCGTGAAGCCCGAACCCGCGCCGCCGGCCAAGAGCCCGCCAGAGGCCAAGAGCCCGCCCGAGGCCAAGTCCAAGGCCGGAGCCGCGGAGCCCGCCCTGGACGACACGGCCCCGCACCCCAGACCTCGCCGTACGGACTCCGAGCCCGCCGACGAGCCCAGCACCTCCCCCGGCGACACGCTGGTGGCCGGGCGCAAGAAGCCACCTGCCCGGGGCCGCCGGACGACCTCGGCCGACTAGGCCGCCGCCGCCGGGGCGCGCTTCCCGGGGGGTCTGATCGCGCCCTGGGTGAGCGCGATGGCCGCCAGGATGATCAGCGCGCCCACCGGCTGGTTCCAGGTCAGGCTCTCGTTCAGCACCAGCACGCCCGACAGCGCCGCGAACACCGGCAGCAGGTACGTGACGGTCGAGGTCGTGGTCACGCCCGCCTGCTTCTGCACCCAGTAGAGCAGCAGGTACGCCACCCCGGTGCCGAGCCCGCCGAGCGCCAGCAGGCTCCACCAGACGGGCGCCGGCACGTCGGTGTCCACCAGCGGCACCCCGGCCAGCAGCGTGATCAGGCCGAGCTGCACCGTCCCGCTGAGCAGCTGCCCGCCGGCCAGCACGACCGGCGGCTCGCTGCGCCGCCCGGTGACGAACCGACCGAGGTACGCGCCCCCGACCCCGTAGCACAGGGCCGCCCCGAAGCACGCCAGGCTGCCGCCGAGCTGCCCGCCGGTGATCGGCTGCCACACGCCCAGCACCACCATCACGCCCGCGAATCCGGCCCCGAGCCCCGCCATCCGCCCGGCCGTCGGCTTCTCGGCCCGCAGCAGCAGCGTGAACGCCAGCGTGCACAGCGGCGTGGTCGCGTTCCAGATCGACGCGACGACGGACGACACGTACTGCTCCCCGTAGGCGAACAGCGTGAACGGCAGCGTGGTCAGCACCACGGACGCCACCTGGAAGTGCCCCCACAGCCGGGGGTCGCGCGGCAGCGTCCGGCGGCCGATCGCCAGCACGGCCAGCAGCACGGCCGCGCCGACGGCCATCCGCCCGAACGACACCTGCAGCGGATGCAGCTCGGTGACGGTGACCTTGATGAAGAAGAAGCTGTTCCCCCAGACGGCCGCCAGCACCAGGAACGCCGGCAGCCACCTCCCCGCACCGTTGCCGCGCACCCGCGCCCTCCCTGTCAGCAGAACCAGGAGGAGCGTAACGACCCACGCAGGACTAAAACGATAGGTATATTTCCCTATTTATGGTCGCGTCACAGCTCGAACCGGGCCACCCGCCGGAGCTTGTTCACCGCGTCCAGCGCCGCCACCTTGTACGACTCCGCCAGCGTCGGGTAGTTGAACACCGCGTCGACCAGGTAGTCGATCGTGCCGCCGCAGCCCATCACCGCCTGCCCGATGTGCAACAGCTCCGTCGCGCCGGTGCCGAACACGTGCACGCCCAGCAGCGACCGGTCCTCCGGTGACACCAGCAGCTTGAGCATGCCGTAGGTGTCGCCGATGATCTGCCCGCGCGCCAGCTCCCGGTAGCGCGAGACGCCGACCTCGAACGGCACCTGCGACTTGGTCAGCTCGTCCTCGGTGCGGCCGATGAAGGAGATCTCCGGGATCGTGTAGATGCCGATCGGCTGCAGGCCGCTGATCGTCGGCAGCGGCTCCGCGCAGGCGTGGTGCGCGGCGATGCGGCCCTGCTCCATCGAGGTGGCGGCCAGCGACGGGAACCCGATCACGTCGCCCACCGCGTAGATGTGCGGCACGGTCGTGCGGTAGTGCTCGTCGACGGCGATCCGGCCGCGCTCGTCGGCGGCCAGCCCGGCGACCTCCAGGCCGAGCTCGTCGGTCATGCCGTGCCGTCCGGCCGAGTACATGACGGTCTCGGCCGGGATCTTCTTGCCGCTCTCCAGCAGCGTGATCGCGCCCCGCGGCCGGCGCTCCACCGCGGCCACCGACTCGCCGAACCGGAAGGTCACGGCCAGGTCCCGCAGGTGGTACTTCAGCGCCTCGACGATCTCCAGGTCGCAGAAGTCCAGCATCCGCTCCCGCCGCTCCACCACGGTCACCTTGGTGCCGAGCGCGGCGAACATCGAGGCGTACTCGATCCCGATCACCCCGGCGCCGACGACCACCAGCGACTCCGGCACCACCTGCAGGTTCAGGATGCCGTCGGAGTCGATGATCGTCTCCTCGTCGAACTCCACCGAATCCGGCCGCGCCGGCCGCGTCCCCGTCGCGACGATGATCTTGTCGGCGCTGACCTTGACGCCCCGCCCCTGCTCGTCGACCACGTCCAGCGTGTACGGGTCCACGAACCGCGCCGAACCGGTGAACACGGCCACGTGGTTGCGCGAGAGCTGGCTGCGGATGACGTCCACCTCGCGCCCGATCACGTGCTGGGTGCGGATGCCCAGGTCGGCCACGGTGATCTCGTCCTTGACCCGGTAGCTCTGCCCGTACATCTCGCGCTGGTTCAGCCCGGTCAGGTAGAGCACGGCCTCACGCAGGGTCTTCGACGGGATCGTGCCCGTGTTGATGCAGACCCCGCCGATCATGTTGCGCCGCTCGACCACCGCGACGCGCTTCTCCAGTTTCGCGGCGGCGATCGCCGCCTTCTGTCCGCCCGGCCCGGAACCTATGACAACCACATCGAAGTCGGCCACACCGCCCAGTGTGCTTGCCCGGGCCGATCAGGTGAAGCCCTCAGGCGGTGGCACCCGCCATGACGCGGTCGACGATGCCCCTGGTGCCCTCCTGCCGGGCGCAGTGGGCACAGCAGTACCAGTGCTCGCCCGACTGGACGCCGTGGCCGATCACCTTGGTGCCGCAGTGCTCGCAGATCGGCGCCATGGCCTGGATGGCGCACTGGAAGGAGTCGAACGTGTGCACCGCGCCCTGGGCGTGCACCTCGAAGGACATGTCGTAGTCGTTGCCGCAGTTCTCGCAGACGGCCATGGTGATCCCCCTTGTGGTCGATGCGCCGGTGGAATTCCGGGCTCAGGGGATTCCTCTCCCCGATGGCGCGCCCTATTCAGGCAACGCCCGGCGGGACACGGCCGTGACCACCAGCGGCACGGCCAGCAGCCCGAGGGCGGCGAGGGCGGCGGGCAGGCCGAGCCAGGCGGCCAGGACGGCCACGAGCAGCGGGCTGACCACGAAGCCGGTGTAGGAGATGGCCGACAGCGCCGAGACGAGCGCGCCGGTGGGGTCGGCGGCGGCGGCGCGGCTGAGCATGGCCGGGACCACGGGGCCCAGGGCCAGCCCGGTGAGGGCGAAGCCGGCCAGGGACAGGAGCGGCGTCCCCGCCAGGCCCGCCAGCGCGATGCCGCCGCCCCCGCCGGCCCCCGCGACCAGGTAGAGGGTGCGGTCGGAGAGGCGCGGGAGCGCGTGCACGACGAGACGGCCGGCGGTGAGCGCGGCCATGTACGCGGCGGGGGCGGCGCTGGCCAGCAGAGGAGAGGCGCCCTGGTGCGTTTCGAGCAGCAGCACCGACCACTGCTCGACGGCGTTCTCGACGGCGAGCACCCCGGCCGCCAGCAGCCCGAGGACGATCGCGGCGGTCCAGCGCCGCCGGTGCCCGTCACCCCCGGCCGGCGGCAGGCCCCGGCCCATGGGCAGCGCGAGCACCGTCGCCGCGGCGCCCAGCACGATCACGGCGGCCGTCACCAGCACGGCCGCGGTCCCCGCGCCGAGGTCGCGGGCCAGGCCGGTGGCGGGCGCGGCGGCGATGACGGCGACGGGGAAGGCGGCGTGCACCGGCTGGAAGAGCCTGCGGCCGCTCTCCCGCTCGGCCCGGCCGGTGGCCATGTTGAGCGCGACGTCCAGCGCGCCGCTGGTCGCGCCGACCGCGAGCAGCGCCAGGGCGAGCTGGGCGGGTGTGGCGACCCGGCCCACGGCCAGCACGCTCAGCGCGAACAGGGCCGTGCACAGCATCAGCGCGCCGCGCTCCCGGCCCCTGGCCAGCCGCCCGGCCAGCGCCATGGCCGGGATCGCGCCCACCGGCGTGGCCGCCAGCGCCAGCCCGAGGCCGGCCGCGGAGGTGCCGAGCTGTTCCTTGACGGCCGGCAGCAGCGCCGACCAGGACCCCCAGAAGACGCCCCAGGCCGCACAGACGGCGACGAGCGGCAGGACCGGATTCCTCATCCCCAGGATTGTCACATCCCGCCCTCCCCGTCGCGTCCCCGGGGAGGAACCCGCGAACCGGCGGAGCCGTGCCCGGCCTGTGCACAAATGCGTGGAGCGGTCCCGCAAGCCGCCGCTAGGTTGTCGGCAACCGCCCGTCAAGCGGCACGGCACACACTCACACCGGACCCATCGGAGGGGGCAGACCATGCGACGAGTGCGGATCGGCAAGCCGACCGGCAAGCGGCGCCCGGACCGGGACGCGGACCTGGATCTGCGATCGCCGTCGGGCCGCCGCCTTCCCTACTGACTTACTGCTTACACCAGCCTTACAGAGGTATCTGTAGATAACATAGGTAACAGAAATATCACGGGGGGCTCACGTTGAAGAGGCTAGTGGCAGTGCCGCCGCGCGTCGCCAGGCACAAGGTCCGCGACATCGGCTCGGGCGGCCGCCGCCGCACGCAGGGGCACGATCCGAAGGTGGTCGACCTGCGGGCCTACACGGGCCGCAACGTGCTCCGCTTCCCGGGCGGACCGGCTCCGGCCGCCTAGCCGTAGAGCTTCTTGGAGTAGGAGGCGTCCGAGTAGTAGGCCTCCAGCTCCGTCAGCGACTCGTCGGTCACCTGCAGCTCCTTGACCAGGGCGGCATGCGAGGGCAGCGGGTCGGGGCCCCACTGGTCGGGCTTCCACAGGGCGCTGCGCATGAGCGCCTTGGCGCAGTGGAAGAAGATCTGCTCGATCTCCACGACGAGCGCCAGGCGCGGCCGGTGCCCCTTGACGATCATCTCGTCGAAGAACGGCGCCTCGCGGATCAGCCTGGCGCGGCCGTTCATGCGCAGCGTCTCGTTGCGGCCCGGCAGGAAGAAGATCAGCCCGGCGTGCGGGTTGACCAGGACGTTGCGGAACCCGTCGGCCCTGCGGTTGCCGGGGCGATCGGGGATGGCGATCGTCGTGTCGTCGATGACGTACGTGAACCCGGCCGGATCGCCCTTGGGCGAGACGTCGCAGTTGCCGTCGGCGTCGGAGGTGGCGATCAGGCAGAACGGCGAGGCCGCGAGCCACTGACGGTCACGCTCGTGCAGGCGTACGCGCTCCTTGGCGGCCGCTCGGGGCATGACCTCGCCCAGCAGTTCGCGCAGTTCGTCCTCGGATTGGATCTCCGCCCAGCTCATCTGTTCTCCCTTCGGGGGCCGGCGGCCATTGTCGCAGGGCGGCCCGGGGTCACCATCGGCGGGCGGCGGCCATGACGTTCAGCAGCGGGTCGCGTTCGGCCTCGAACCGGTCGCGCGGCGTGCCCTCCCGTTCGGCGCGCAGGTGGAGCATGACGAGTTCGGTGGCGGCCTGCTGGTAGTCGCTCATCGCGCGGCCGAGCCCCGCTCCCCTGGCCTGTTTGCGGGCGGTCCTGCGCGCCGGGATGCTGGTCAGCATCCGGATGTCGGCGCCGGTGACCAGCCCGGTCTGCTCGTAGCCGGGCAGGTAGGCGCCCATCCGGGCGACCAGGTGCCGGCGCTCCCGCAGGGTGATCACGATCAGCGCGACGAGCGCCATCATGATCACCAGGTACGCGAGCCCGAGCCAGGCCAGCGAGCCCGTCGTGGCCGCGCCGTTCCAGAGCCCGTGCAGGAAGACCGCGCCGAGATAGCCGAGCGGGATCGCGGCGAATCGGGCGGCGTTGCGCCGCGTCAGCGCGTACGCGACCCCGACGCCGATGAGCGAGGTGTAGATGGGGTGCCCGAGCGGGTCGATCAGCCCCCGGATCACGAAGAGCTGGATGGCCGCGCCGACCCCCTCCTCGCCGAACGCGGTCAGGTAGTAGCCGACGTTCTCCACGGTGGCGAACCCGAGCCCGGCCATGGAGGCGTACACGATGCCGTCGGTCAGCCCGTCGATCTCCCGCCGCCGGCGCAGCAACAGCACCAGCGCCGCCCCCTTGAGCGCCTCCTCGATCACCGGTGCCAGGAAGACCGCGCCCATCGCGTCGACCGTCTGGGTGCCGTAGCCGGCCCTGGTGAACAGCGCCTGCCCGGCCACGGTCAGCGCGATAGCGATCACCACCGCCACGCCGGCGCCCCAAGCGAAGGCGAAGGCCAGGTGGAGCTTGGGCTCCGGCTCCAGCCGGTCGAGCGAGAGCACGGCCGCCAGCAGCACCGGCAGCGGCGCCACGGCCAGCACGGCCGACAGCCCGAACCCGGCGGGACCGCCGGCCAGCAACAGCACCACGAGCACGCCGAGGGCCAGCACGCTGGAGATCACCAGCCCGATGATCAGAGCTTTGCTGGGCCGCTGGGCGAGCACGGCGGAGCGCGTCGGAACGGTCATGAACCCACTATGGCGTTTCCGGTTGCCAATCACTTACGGGGTAGGGAGGACGCCATGAAGAAGCTGTACGAGCGCTGGCTGCTGGAGATGTGGAACGGCGACTTCGAGCTCGCCCACGACCTGGTCACCCCGGGCTTCACCGGGCACTGGCCGGGCAGGGAGGTGCGCGGGCCGCTGGAGCTGATCGAGGTCCTGCGGCAGGGGCACGAACCGTTCGGCGACGTCACCGTCACGCTCGACGTCGGGCCGGTCGTGGACGGCGACCTGGTCGCGGCCCGGTGGACGTTCGCCGGCTCCTACGAGGGCGGCCTGCCGGGCGCCTCCACGGCGCCGGGCACCCGGATCTCCTTCAGCGGCCACGACCTCCTGCGGGCCGAGGGCGGCCGGATCGCCGAGTACTGGGTCATCTCCGACGGACAGACTCTGGCCGGGCAGCTCGGCATGGGCTGAACCCCTTGCCAGACGGGGCACACGGGCTTACGATCCGCGTAATTGTTAGGAAACTTTCCTTACAGAGAGGTTCCGTACGTGCGCCGATTAGCCGCCCCCCTGATCGCCGTGCTCGTGATCGTCGCCCTGTGCGCTCTCCCCGCACAGGCCGCGAGCCGCCTCGTCGCCGTCTTCTCCTTGTCCGGCACCACCGCGACGTTCGTCGTCAGCAACCCCGGCACGACCGCCGTCACCGGCTGGTCGATCGTCTTCGACCTGCCCTCCGGGGTCACCGCGAGCAGTCCGCAGAACGCCACCCTCCGCCAGACCGGCACGAAGGTGACGCTCACCCCCGCCTACTACATCAACACCGTCCAGCCGGGCCGCAACACCGAGCCGTTCAGCCCCAGATTCACGCTCAGCGCCGCCGCCCAGCCGGCCAACTGCACGATCAACCGGGCCAACTGCGACGGCACCGGCGAGGACCCGCCCGCCCCGCCGCCGATCGGCGCCACGTACGAGGTCAGCGGGAGCTCGGCCAAGTTCGTCGTCGCCAACAACGGCACCGCCACGCTGAACGGCTGGACGATCGTCTTCGACCTGCCCGAGGGCGTCACCGCGAGCAACGCGCAGAACGGCTCGCTCAGCCAGAGCGGCCGCACGGTCACCCTCACCCCGGCCCACTACAACACCAACGTCGCGGCCGGCGGCACCACCGAGCCCTACAGCCCGTCGTTCACCGTCAGCAGGGCCGGCGCCGAGCCGACCGGCTGCCGGATCAACGACGTGAACTGCGACGGCACCCCCGACGCGCCGCCCGGCGCGCCCGGCAACCCGCGCTCACCGGTCAGGACCACCAAGACGGTCTCGCTGGCCTGGGACGCCGCCACTCCCGGCAGCCTGCCGATCACCGGGTACGAGGTCTACAACGGCTCGGCCCGCGCCGCCACGGTCACCGGCACCACCGCGACCGTCACCGGCCTGACCCCCGACACCTCCTACACCTTCACCGTCAAGGCCAAGGACCGCAAGGGCACGCTCTCGGCCGCCTCGTCACCGGTGACCGTGCGGACCAACAATCCCTCGGACGACACCCAGGCCCCCACCGCCCCGGGCAACCCGCGCAGCACCGCCAAGACCTCCTCCGGCGTCACCCTCGCCTGGAACGCGTCCACGGACAACACCGGCGTGGCGAGCTACGAGGTCTACACCGGCGCCACCCTGGCGGCCACCGTCACCGGGACCACCGCGACGGTCTCCGGGCTGTCGCCGTCGACCGCGTACACGTTCACGGTCAAGGCCAGGGACCTGTACGACAACATGTCGCCGGCCAGCGCGGCCGTCGAGGTGACCACCGCGGACATCGTGGAGAACGGGTACGCCCGCGTCGGCTACTTCGTCCAGTGGGGCATCTACGGCCGGCAGTACTTCGTGCGCAACCTCGACACCAGCGGGGCGGCGGCCAAGCTCACCCACATCAACTACGCCTTCGGCAACGTCGACCCGGTCAACCTGACCTGTCTGCAGGGCGTCACGAAGGGCACCACGCAGAACCCGCAGGACCCCAACCAGGGCGACGGCGCCGGTGACGCCGAGGCCGACTACGGCAGGCCGTTCAGCGCCGCCCAGTCGGTGGACGGGGTGGCCGACACCGGCTGGGAGAAGCTGCGCGGCAACTTCAACCAGATCAAGAAGCTCAAGGCCAAGCACCCGCATCTCAAGGTGCTCATCTCGCTGGGCGGGTGGACGTACTCCAAGTACTTCTCCGACGTCGCGGCCACGGACGCGGCGCGCAAGAAGTTCGTCTCCTCCTGCATCGACACCTA
Organism: Nonomuraea sp. SBT364; assembly: GCF_001083785.1. Lineage (GTDB taxonomy): Bacteria > Actinomycetota > Actinomycetes > Streptosporangiales > Streptosporangiaceae > Nonomuraea. The sequence goes on along the minus strand of NZ_LAVL01000166.1, from coordinate 5,769 downwards.
CATCAAGGGCAACCTGCCCGTGTACAACGCCGCGGGCGGGCCGGGCACCGGGGCCGGCGTCTTCGACGGCATCGACCTCGACTGGGAGTGGCCGGGCGCCGAAGGCCACCCGGGCAATCACATCAGCCCGCAGGACAAGGAGAACAACACGCTGCTGATCGCCGAGTTCAGGCGGCAGCTCGACGCGCTGACCGAGTCGACGGGCAAGCGCTACCAGCTCACGGCCTTCACCCCGGCGGACCCGGTCAAGATCGAGGCCGGCTGGGACCTCCCCGAAGTCGCGAAATATCTGGACATCTTTAATGTGCAGGGCTACGACTTCCACGGAGCCGGCAGCGACAACTCCTGGGAGCCGAACCGCACCGGCCACCAGGGCAACCTCTACCTCGACTCCGACAGCCCGTACAACCCGGACTTCAGCGTGGAGAAGGCCGTCGACGTCTACCTGGACGCCGGCGTCAGCCCGCGGAAGATCACCATCGGGCTCGCCTACTACGGCCGCGGCTGGCAGCAGGTCGCCGACGGCGGCAGGTACGGCGAATGGCAGTCGGCCGTCGGGGCCGCCCCCGGCCAGTTCCAGGAGGAGGCCGGCACCCGCGGCTACAGCAACCTGATCGCCTCCGTGCCCGGCTGCACCGTCCGGCACGACGAGCAGGCGGTCGCCACCTACTGCTACACCGGGAACAACGGGCAGTGGTGGAGCTTCGACGACACCTGGTCCATCGGCAAGAAGACCGCCTGGATCAAGAGCAAGGGCCTGCTCGGCGCCATGGTTTGGGAGATGTCGGGCGACACCGGCACCCTCACCAACGCGCTGGACGCCGGGTTGCGCCAGTAGAAAGCGTGCCGGTGGCGGGCGAATTCCGGGCGCCCGCCACCGGCCACCCGCTCGTGTCAGAGCCGGAGGCATGGACCACCTCGCGCACCTCCGCCGGGTGACCCCGGCCTTCGCCTCCGTCCTCGGACTTGATGCTGTGGCTTGGGTAGTTCTGATCCTTGGACCGCGGGAATCGCGGGATGGACCCGACCAAGGAGAGCGTAGATGCAGGCGACCGGCAAGCCACGCCACCGCAGCCTCGACGTGGACGGACTGGAGATCTTCTACCGGGAGGCCGGCACGGCGGACAAGCCCTGCGTACTCCTGCTGCACGGCTTCCCGAGCTCCTCGCACACCTTCCGGCACGTGCTCTCGCCGCTGGCAGAGGTGAGCCGGGTCATCGCCCCCGACCTGCCGGGCTTCGGCTTCTCCGCCGCCCCCGGCGTCGGCGAGTACGAATACACCTTCGCCAATCTGACCAGCACCATCGAGGCGTTCCTCGAGCGGATCGGCGTCGAGGAGTTCTTCGTCTACCTGCACGACTTCGGCGCCCCGGTCGGCTATCACCTCGCCACCCGGCGTCCCGAGCGCATCCTCGGGCTCATCGTGCAGAACGGCAACGCGCACGAGGACGGCCTGGGGAGCCAGTGGGACAGCACGCGGGCCTTCTGGGCCGATCCTTCGGAGGCCAACCGCGCCCAGCTGCCCGAGTGGCTGAACTTCGAGGGCACCCGCGCGCAGTACCTGAGCGGGCTGCCGGCGCGGCTGCGCGTCCTCCACCCGCCCGAGGCGTGGCATCTGGACTGGGAGCGGATGTCGCGGCCGGGCAACGTCGAAGCCCAGTTCCGGCTGTTTCGCGACTACGCCGGCCACGTCGCCCGCTTCGGCGAGCTGGCCGACTACCACCGGACCCACCAGCCGCCGTGCCTGCTGCTCTGGGGCCGCCACGACGCGTTCTTCGACCTGAACGAGATCATGGGCTACGCGAGAGCGCTCGACCGCCTCGAGATGCACGTCTACGACGGCGGCCACCTCCTGCTGGAGACCCACGCGCCCGAGTGCGCCGCGGCGATGGTGTCCTTCATCACCGATGTCACGGCCGAGCGCGATGGCTGATGGCGCCGGCCGCGGGCGCTGACGCACGCCCGCACCCCGTCGCCGCCGCCCTGCCCCCAACGCGTCGAAGGGGGCCAGGAACGATGTCCGGACCCCCTTCTCAAGCAGGTACGACGGGCCTCAGCGTCGCCTGGGGGACGACTCGGCCCGTTGTCAGCTGCAACCGCTGGTGGAGCCGCAGCCCTCGCAGACGTAGCAGCTGCCCGCCGGGCGCATCTTCGTGCCGCACGTCATGCACAGCGGCGCGTCGGCCGTGAAGCGCTGGTGGCTCTCCAGCGTCAGCTCCTTGGACGGCTCCGCCTTCGGCTTCTCCTCGATGGGCGCCGACTGGGCCAGCGCCTCGCGGTCGACCGCCTCCTGCAGCGCCGCCGGGTCCTCGCCGCGCTGCTGCGCCGCCCGCTCGTCGGCCGAGAAGATGCCGAGCGCCGCCCGCTCCTCGTACGGCAGGTGGTCCAGCGCCAGGCGGCGGAAGATGTAGTCCATCACCGACGTGGCCATCCGGATGTCCGGGTCGTCCGTCATGCCCGCCGGCTCGAACCGCATGTTGACGAACTTGCTCATGTACGTCTCCAGCGGCACCCCGTACTGGAGACCGATGGAGATCGCCACCGAGAAGGCGTCCATGACGCCCGCGAGCGTGGAGCCCTGCTTGGACATCTTGAGGAAGACCTCGCCCAGCCCGTCGTCGGGGTAGGACGAAGCGGTCATGTAGCCCTTGGCGCCGCCCACCGTGAAGCGGGTCGTGGTGCTCGGCCGCTGGTTGGGCATCCGCCGCCGGGTCGGCCGGTTGACCTCGATGACCTTGACCTCGGGCTCTGCGGCGGCAGCGGTGGCCTTGGCCTCGTCCTTCTTGGTGCCGCCGGCCGACAGCGGCTGGCCCACCTTGCAGTTGTCGCGGTAGACCGCCAGCGCCTTGAGGCCGAGCCGCCAGCCCTCCAGGTAGACCTGCTCGATGTCGTCGATCGAGGCCGACTCGGGCAGGTTGACGGTCTTGGAGATGGCGCCCGACAGGAACGGCTGCGTGGCGGCCATCATCCGCACGTGCCCCATCGGCGCGATCGCCCGCTCGCCCATCGCGCAGTCGAACACCTCGTAGTGCTCGTGCCGCAGGCCCGGGGCGTCGACGACGTGGCCGTGCTCGGCGATGTACTCGACGATCGCCTCGACCTGCTCCTGCTGGTAGCCGAGCTGCTTGAGTGCGCGCGGGATCGTCTGGTTGACGATCTGCATGGAGCCGCCGCCGACCAGCTTCTTGAACTTGACCAGCGCCAGGTCGGGCTCGATGCCGGTGGTGTCGCAGTCCATCATCAGGCCGATGGTGCCCGTCGGGGCCAGCAGGCTGGCCTGGGCGTTGCGGTAGCCGTTCTTCTCGCCGGTCCGCAGGCACTCCGACCACTGGCGGGTCGCCTCGGCGTGGATCTTGGCGTCCATGGAGCCGATCGTGCGCAGCCCGTCGTTGGCCGCCGCGTGCTTGCGCATCACCCGCTTGTGCGGCTCGGCGTTGCGGGCGTAGCCGTCGTACGCGCCCACGACCCCGGCCAGCTCGGCACTGCGGCGGTAGGACACACCGGTCATCAGCGACGTGATCGCCCCGGCCACCGCCCGGCCACCGTCGGAGTCGTACGCGTGCCCGGTCGCCATCAGCAGCGCGCCCAGGTTGGCGTAGCCGATGCCGAGCTGGCGGTAGGCGCGGGTGGTCTCGCCGATCTTCTCCGTCGGGAAGTCGGCGAAGGTGATCGAGATGTCCATCGCCGTGATGATCAGCTCGGTCAGCTTGACGAAGTTCGCGACGTCGAAGGAGTTGTCGTCGTTCAGGAACTTCAGCAGGTTGATGCTGGCCAGGTTGCAGGAGGAGTTGTCCAGGTGGACGTACTCGCTGCACGGGTTGGAGGCGGTGATGCGGCCGGTCTCGGGGGTGGTGTGCCAGTCGTTGATCGTGTCGTCGTACTGCACGCCCGGGTCGGCGCACTCCCACGCGGCCTTGGCCATCTTGCGGAACAGGTCGCGGGCGTCGATGGTCTCGATCACCTCGCCGGTGAGCCGGGCGCGCAGCCCGAACTCGCCGCCCTTCTCCACCGCGCGCATGAACTCGTCGGAGACGCGCACCGAGTTGTTGGCGTTCTGGTACTGGACGGAGACGATGTCCTTGCCGCCCAGGTCCATGTCGAACCCGGCGTCACGCAGCGCGCGGACCTTGTCCTCCTCGCGCGCCTTGGTCTCGATGAACTCCTCGATGTCGGGGTGGTCCACGTCGAGCACGACCATCTTGGCGGCCCGGCGGGTCGCGCCGCCCGACTTGATCGTGCCGGCGCTCGCGTCGGCGCCGCGCATGAACGACACGGGGCCGCTGGCGGTGCCGCCGCTGGAGAGCAGCTCCTTGGAGGAACGGATGCGGGACAGGTTGACGCCCGACCCCGAACCGCCCTTGAAGATCACGCCCTCTTCCTTGTACCACTCCAGGATCGACTCCATCTGGTCGTCCACGGAGAGGATGAAACACGCCGACACCTGCTGCGGCGACTGGGTGCCCACGTTGAACCAGACCGGCGAGTTGAAGGCGAACACCTGGTGGATCAGGGCGTGCTTCAGCTCGTGGTCGAAGATCTCGGCGTCCTCGTCGCTGGCGAAGTAGCCGTGCTCGACGCCCGTGCGGGTGTAGACGCCCACGACCCGGTCCACGAGCTGCCGCAGGCTGAACTCGCGCTGCGGGGTGCCCACCGCGCCGCGGAAGTACTTGGTCGTCACGATGTTGGCCGCGTTGACCGACCAGAACTCGGGGAACTCGACGCCCCGCTGCTCGAAGTTGATCGACCCGTCACGCCAGTTGGTCATGACGACGTCGCGGCGCTCCCACGTCACGTCGTCGTACGGGTGCACGCCGGGCTTGGTGAAGATCCGCTTCATCTTCAGGCCCTTGCGAGGACGCTTACCTCCGCGCGTGACTGAACCGCTGGACGTCTCCGTCATGACTCCCCCTTCTCCGCCTTCAACTGAGAGATCTCGGCCTCGAAGTCCGCCAGGCTTTCGAAACCGCGATAGACCGATGCGAAACGCAGGTAGGCCACCTCGTCGAGCTCACGCAGCGGCCCTAGGATCGCCAGCCCCACCTCGTTGGAGGCGATCTCCGCCGCGCCCTTGGCCCGGATGGCCTCCTCCACACTCTGGCCGAGCTGGGCCAGCGAGTCCTCGCTCACAGGCCGGCCCTGGCAGGCCCGCCGCACACCCGCGACGACCTTGTCCCTGGAGAACGGCTCCGTCACCCCGCTGCGTTTGCTCACCATGAGGAGTACGGTCTCCTGGGTGGTGAACCGTCGCCCGCAGTCGGGGCACGTGCGGCGGCGTCTGATCGCCGCGCCGTCCTCCGTGGAGCGGCTGTCGATGACCCTCGTGTCGGGGTGGCGACAGAACGGACAGTGCACGCGTACGCCTCCTCGGACCCCGGGTCACCACATGCGCGAAATCCGCGTCCCGGTACGCTCGCGCACACCCCACGGCTGTCCGTGGTGCGGTCGCGTAAACACAAGGTGTGGTGAACTACATCGGTGTAACTACTAGATGTTGTGGTCCAACCGTAGAAGCGCGCGACCATGAACGCAAGTTGAGCGACCCCCGTCCGCGGAAGTCGCTGATCAGGCCAGCCTCCCCGCCCTACCCGGGCGTGTCGCCCCTGCGCCCCTCCCGAAGCCCGCCCGGACGTCGTCACATCCGTTGGCCACCGGCCCGCACGTCACCCGGTTCGCGTGGCGCCTCACCCGTGAACTCCCGTCACACGCGGGCTACCGGTGACGCCGCTTCCTCGCACCGTTCCGGCGCCGTCCTCCCGCGACACCCGGCCC
>NZ_LAVL01000165.1 GCF_001083785.1 Nonomuraea sp. SBT364 | reverse complement strand
GGCCAGGGATTCGGCGGTTCGGCGGAGGTCCGGGAGGGCGGTGAGGACTCGGGTGGCGCGGTGGCGGCGGTCGCGGTCGGTCCCGGCGCCGAGGTCGGTGAGGAGCTCGTGGAAGCCGTCGCGCAGGCCGGCGCCGGGCTCCTGGCCCGCCGCCGCCAGCTTGGCCAGGCAGCGGGCGTACGTGGCGACCAGCCAGAAGACCGCTTCCCGGTGGAGACCGCGGTCGATGAGGTCGCGGCTGCCGTCGACGGCGATCGGGCGGGCCGCCTCGGTGATGTCCGAGGAGAAGCGGTACGCGGGGGCGTGCACGGGTGCGGCGCGGTCGAAGGCCCGTTCCAGGGCGGCCAGGTGGTGGCGCGCCCTGGACGGGGTGAGGGCCGCGCAGCCCAGCAGGTCGAGCAGGTACTCGTGGTAGCCGGAGAGGCCGCGCCCGGCCAGCAACTCGCCGGCCGCCTCGTACCGGCGGCGGATCGTCGGGTTGCGCAGCCCGGCCACGAGCAGGACGTGCGCGGTCACCCCGGTCCCGAAGAGCCACGCGGAGACCCGCCCGGCCGGCTCCCCGACGCCCTCCGAACCGGCCGGCGACCCGGAACCGGCCGATTCCCCGACGCCCGCGGCTGCGGTGGGCGGCTCCGCGGGCTCGGTGCCGGGTGGGGCGCCTGTCTCGGCCACGTCGGCGAGGAAGGCGCGTACGCGGTCGAGCGCGTGGTCGCAGCGGGCCAGGACCCAGTGGCGCTCGGCGAAGCGGCGGGCGACCTCGCGCTGGAGCGAGGTGAGCCGCCCGGTGGGGTCGGCGAGCACGCCGGGACGGTGGAACGCCCCCGCCAGATGGTAATCGCCGAGAACCGTCTGCGCGCTCCCGACGGCGGCGGCCGGGAGGCAGGACACCTCCAGGAGCACCCCCCGATGCCGGAACTTGCCGCCACCGGCGGACCGGGCGGGGTCGTCGAGCACCACCATCACGTCGACGTCGGAGGAGGCGGGCAGGACCGTGCCGGGCTCCGCCCACAGCGCGGACCCGGTGAGGAACGCGCCGGCGAACCCCGGCAGCCGCGCCCCTTCGGTGCGCGCCCACTCCCCCGCGACCCGCCTGGCTTCCTCGATCAGCATCCCGCCGAGCCTAGCGCCGCCAGGTTCGGCGCGGCCGTCCCCGGGCAGTCGTACGGGATGCGCGGCGCGGGCCCGGACCTGGAACGGCTGGTCCGCCGGGTGCTGATGGACGCGGGCTTCACCGTGGAGCCCGCGCCGGTCCCGGCGGACGGCGGGCTCAGCGTGTGGCGCGAGCCCGGCCGCGGGGTGGTGATCCGCTGGGACTTGCCCGCCCTCGGGGACGGGGCGGGTGGTGACACCATCCGGGTGGCGGTCCGGCTGGCGTTACGCGCGGTCCTGTCGGTCGCGGGCTTCGAGGTGTCGGAGGACGGTGACCGCCCCGAGATGGTGGTGCTTTCCTCACCGTAGCGGGCGGCCGACCTCGTGCAGGTGGCGCAGCGCCTGCCCCCAGGAGGCGAGCAGCCCGGCCTCGGCGTACGGGACGTCCAGGGACCGGCAGTAGTCGCGCACGATCGGCCGGGCCCGCCGCAGGTTGGGCGCGGGCATGCTGGGGAACAGGTGGTGCTCGATCTGGTAGTTGAGCCCGCCGAGCGCGACGTTGACGACCCGGCCGCCGCGTACGTTGCGTGAGGTCAGCACCTGCTTGCGCAGGAAGTCGAGCTCGTCGTCGCCGGTGAGCACCGGCATGCCCTTGTGGTTGGGGGCGAACGTGCAGCCCAGGTAGACGCCGAAGCACGCCTGGTGGACGAGGAGGAAGACGAGGGCCTTGCCGACCGGCAGGACGGCGAAGATCGCGGCCAGGTAGGCGACGTCGTGGGCGATGAGCAGGGCGGCTTCGGTGCCGCGGTTCTTGAGCGTGGGCCGGCGCAGCGAGCGCAGGCTGGAGACGTGCAGGTTGACGCCTTCGAGCGTGAGCAGCGGGAAGAACAGGAACGCCTGCCACCGGCCGACGAAGCGCGCCACCCCGCTGCTGTTCTCGGCCTGCTTGACGGACCAGACGAGCACGTCGGGCGCGACGTCGGGGTCGTGGTCCTCGTGGTTGGGGTTGGCGTGGTGGCGCGTGTGCTTGTCGGTCCACCAGCCGTAGCCGAGGCCGATGCCGAGGTTGCCGGCGACGAGCCCGGCGATGCGGCTGCGGCGGCGCGAGCGGAACACCTGGCCGTGCGCCAGGTCGTGGGCGAGCAGCGCGACCTGGGCGAAGACCACGGCCAGGAAGACGGCGACGAGGAGCTGCCACCAGGAGTCCCCGACGAGGGCGAACGCGGTCCAGCCGCCGGCGAACAGGCCCGCCACGACGGTCATGCGGACGGCGTAGTAGACGGGCCTGCGCTCCAGGAGCCCTGCCTGGGCGATGCGGCGGGACAACTGGGCGAAGTCGCTGCCCTGCCGTGCCGGACGTGCCGGGGCTTGGTCGATCGTCATGTCAGTCAAGCATCGTCGCCCGGCCCGGCGATCGGACTGCCGCTGCCACCCGTCTTGGTGGTAGGGCAGGCCCTACCACCAAGGGGCGCGCGCGGGGCTCAGCCGAGGCGGGTGACGAACTGCTCGTTCAGCGGCGGGGTGTCGCCGAACACGTGCAGGTCCTGACGGAATGTCCGCAGGTAGGCGTCCTTGTCATGGTAGGTCCCGGCCAGCGCGTCGCCGTAGTCGATCAGCTCGCCGTGCGCCCGCCTGCGCGGCTCGTACGCGGTCTCCAGCGACCGCTCCAGGAGGGCGGTGTCGCCGCCGGCGCCGATGATGGCCTCGGCGAGGATCTCGGCGTCGTGCAGCGTGTAGCTCATGCCCATGCCGGTCATCGGGTGGCAGGCGAACGCGGCGGAGCCGAGCAGCGCGGCGTTGCCCCGGTGGTAGGCGGGCACCCGCATGGCGGAGATCGGGATCGTCTGCCAGGCGGCGTTGCCGAGCACGTCGTAGGCGTCGGCGTTGTCGGTGACGAACGTCCTGAGCCCGTCGAGCAGCTCCGGCGTGCTGGGCTCGGCGTCCCCGGGCAGGCCGACGAACACCCTGGCCTGGTCGTGGTCGACCGGGTACAGGTAGCTGAACCAGCCGCTGGAGCTGAAGTAGAGCCGGTTGAGCTGGGCGATGCTGGCCGTCAGCGGCACGGTGGCGACGCGCAGCAGGTGCGGGTACGCGCTGGTCTTGCGCTCGACGCCGAGCGCCTGCCGTACGGCGGAGCGGGTGCCGTCGGCGCCGATGACGACGCCGGCCCGCAGCTCGCGGCCGTCGGCGAGGACGAGGTGGTCGATGCGGTCGCCGTCGCCGTCCAGCCGGTCGATGCGGGCGTCGAACAGGAACTCGACGCCCTCCATGGCGCAGCAGGAGTAGATGACCTCGACCAGCTCCCGGTAGGGCCGGATGAGGAACCCGTCGGGGTAGCGGCACTCCTGGATGGGCTGCCCGTCGTGGTAGTAGCGGACGATGTCGCGTTTGAGCGCGTGCCGTTCCACGAGGCCGGACAGGCCGTGGCGGGCGAGCACCTGCATGCCGGGGCGCTTGACGAAGTCGGCGCCGGCCGTCGGGACCGACGGTCCCTGCTCCACGACGACGACGTGCTTGCCGCCGCGTCCCAGCAACAGTGCCAGGAAGCAGCCGCCGAGCCCGGCGCCGACGATCGCTACGTCGCAGGATGTCATTGCCATGACGAGAGCCCTTCTGATGATCGAACGAGACGCGTGCCCCCATGGGCGCGGGTGGGCGAGCCGGGGGTGGCCCTCATGGCATGGGCCTGGGCTCGCCGCGGAGCGGGAACAGGATGGGGGGCTCGGCCGTTCGCGGCTGCCGGGCGCTCTCCGGGTTGTGCGGGCAGCAGCGCGTCGGCCTCGGCGGCGACCGCGGCGAGCGTGCTGCGGAGCTCCAGGAGCATGCGGCGCGGCACCAGAACCATGACCTCGCCGGTGGCGTGCGGCATGCGGAGCATCTTGATCAGGGCCAGGCTGCCGATCAGCACCGAGACGGCGACGCACAGCGCGAGCGCGCTGGCGAGGCCGCCCATGGGCCCGGCCATGAACGGGTGGTCGACGACGACCGAGACGGTGGCGACGCCCACGGCTCCGCCGACCATGCGCGACATGACGGCGGCGCCGACCGCGGAGGCGTACTGGTGCGGGTGGGCGGCCAGGGTGGTGGCCATCGAGGTGCCGGGCGCGAGCGCGCCGACGCCGACGCCGACGGCGACGGCGGCGGCCAGTCCCCACAGGGTCGGCCCGGTCTGCGCGAGCGCCACCACGCAGGCGCCGCCGGAGACGGTGGCGCCGAGGTAGATGAGCCCGTACGGGCCGATCTTCCGGACGATCTTGCCGCCGAGCCAGGCGGTGATCACCATGGCGATCGAGGTCGGGGTGAGCCAGAGGGCGACCTCCATCATGGAGAAGCCCACGTGCATGAGGTAGAGCGGCTGGAGGGTGAGCAGCCCGTAGGACAGGACGCCGAATCCCCACGTGGCCAGCCAGCCCCAGGCGAACCCGGGCCGGCGCCACAGCGTCAGGTCGATGGCGGGCACGCGGTGGCGGCGCGCCTGCGCGAGGGCGGCGGCGAGCAGGACGAGGGCGCCGCAGGCGAGCCACGCCGCGTCGGTGCCCCAGGCGGTGACCTTCGAGATGGCCAGCACGAGCGCGGCGATCGAGGCGGCCATCAGGCAGGCGCCGATCAGGTCGGGCCGGCTCTTGGCGTAGGTGCGACCGGCGCCGGCCGGCAGCCACGCGGTGGCGACCAGCAGCAGCAGGCCGACGACGACGACGGGCGCGAACAGGGAGCGCCAGCCGAAGGCGCCCGCCAGCCAGCCGGCGCCCGCCTGCATGAGCAGGCAGCCGAGGCCGGAGGCGGAGCTCCACAGCGCGATGGCGCCGCGCCGCTGCTGCTCGGGCAGTTCGCCCAGCAGGACGGCGAGGCTGGCGGGGATCATCGCGGCCGCGCCGGCGCCCTGGACGGCGCGGGCGGCCAGCACGAGCGGCCACGAGGGCATGGTGAGGGTCGCGATCCCGCCGGCGACGAACACCAGCAGGCCGATGACCAGCACGCGCCGCCTGCCGAACAGGTCGGCCCAGCGACCGGTGGTCGCCAGCAGCGCCGCGATCGGGACGAAGGCCGCGCTGGTCAGCCAGACCAGGTCGTTCAGCGGCATGCCGTTGCCGGCGTCGGTGTGGCGCATCAGGCCGACGGCGATCGTGGTGGCCGTGATGTCGGCCATCACCGCCAGCATGACGCCTGCTCCTACGAGCCGGAGCAGGGTCCCGCGCCGTACGACGGGGTGTCCCGCCTGGACGGCCGCTGGTGACGAGGGCACGTGGTCACCTCCATGAGAGCCTATGGTGGACCGCCGCCGGCGCGGGGTTCCGGCCCTGCGCGCCGGCCGGCGGTTGGGGAGATCAAGCGCTGTAGCGTCCCGGCGACACCAGGCCGTACGGGTCCATCGCGGTCTTGAGCCTGCGCAGCATGCCGAGCGTGTCGGGGGTGCTCTGCGCGTAGAGGTCGGCGGCCGAGTTGTCGATGTCGGAGCGGTAGATGGCGCACCCGTGGCCGCGCAGCAGGCCGCCGGCATCCTGGCGGAGCCGGTGGGCGCGCCGGGCGGCGTCGGCGTCGTCACGGTCGAAGAAGATCTGGATGACGCCGTTGGCGAGGTTCCTGCTGATGAGGTTCCACTCCAGCATGGCGGCGGTGCCGTTGCACTCCACGGCGGCGCGCAGCACCTGCAGGATGTTGTCGGTCGAGCGGCCGTCCATGGGAAGCTGCGGCAGCAGGGCGAGGAAGCCCATCTTGCCGGTGTCGATCTGGTCGCAGGACGACACGCCGAGCGCGTTGTGCACGCCGCGGCAGGTGGGGATGCCCTGCGCCATGAGCGCCCGCGGGTAGAGCGGGTCCTCGGGCATGACGGCCGTGGCGTCCAGGACGCGCAGTTCCTCGGCGCCCTCGACCTCCAGCAGCGCCTTGCGCAGCAGTTCCTCGGCCAGGCGGACGGTCTCGCCGCTGCCGAGCAGCGGGCCGACGATGGTGAACAGCTCGGGGTCCACCCCGGCCGGCGCGGTCCAGCCGCCGCGGCTGGGCACCAGCGCGACGTCGCGGACCCGCAGGAGCCCTTCGGCGGGGTGGCCGCGGCGCAGGAACGTTCCCATCGCGCCGACGGCCCGGCCGATCTGGTCGCGCGGGATGCGCGCGTGCACCAGGCCGAAGCTGGCCGGCCGGGGCACCAGGGTGATCGCCATGGCGGTGACGATGCCGAGGTTGCTCTGGACGAACGCGCCGGTCAGGTCGGGGCCGGCGACGCGGCCGCGGTAGCGGCCCCAGGTGTCGAGCCCGCCGGTGTGGACGAGGCTGCCGTCGGGCATGACGGCCTCGATCCCGGCCACGTCCTGGACGCGGGAGCGTACGGAGCCGTCGCCGCGCTCCAGCGCGTTGCCGAGGACGGAGGTGTCGGCGCATGAGGCGGTGACGTTCAGCAGCCACGGCGTGTCGCGCAGCTCGGCGGCGAGCTGGGCCTGGGTGACGGCGGGCTCGACGACGGCGAAGCCGTTGTCGAGGTCCAGGCTGCGGATGCGGTCGAGGCCGCTGAGGTCGACGACGACGTTGTCGTCCGTGGCGGGGACGTCCGAGCCCATCCCCCAGTTGCGGCCTGTGCTGATCGGGTAGATGCGGTGCCCGTCGGCGGCGGCGCGGCGCACCACGGCGCGCACCTCGGTGACGCTCTGCGGCCGTGCGACGCCCGCGACGACGCGCGAGCGGTGAGCTCCGACGTCCCGAACTGCCGACGCCAGTCGCGTTTGACCCTGCATGACACTCCTCTTTGCTGAGCTGTCGTCCCGTGTGGTTCCCGCCGGTGCGCTTCCCCGGCGGAATCCCCCCGCTGGTCCCGCGATCAGGCGGTGCGCTTGAGCAAGTCGTCGATGGAGCCGATGGCCCGGTGGGAGATCTCCCGGATCTGCTGGAGACGCTCGGTCACCTGGGTGTCGGGCTCCTCCGGAGGAAGTTCCTCCGGGGCTTCCAGCACGGCGAAACGCGGCCGGCGCGGCGGGTCGGCGCTGTAGGGGTGGCGGTAGTTGTCGGTGTGGAGGGACATGACGTGGGCTCCTACCGTGGGGGTGCGGTCAGCCGTGCCTCTGTAAACTTCCACTAATTCTGTGAGTCATGATCCTGCCAATTACCCCCCTCCTGTCAACTGCCACTTAACGACGGGAGCCGGTCGCTCGCCCGCCTCCGGGGCCGCGCCTCTCGCCCGTCGCAGGGCGGCACGCCCGCCGCTCCAGCCGCGCCAGTTCGCCGTTTCGGCAGGACTCGTAAGGTAAATGCGGCTCATCAGGCCATTCGTGATCTAGAGTCCGCCATATGGCGCTAAGGCAAGATGAACGTCCCCTGAGGCCGGGAAAAGGCGACCCCGCGGTTACAGCGGGGGACCCCGATTCGCGGGTTCCGTCGCGGTGGTCGCGGCGGCCTGCCTCCTGCCGGTGCTGCCCGCACGGGGGGTCGCGGGGGTCGCGTACTGCCGGGTGCCGGATGCGAAACTGACCGATCCGGCATGGATCTACCCCAGTCCGCGCCCCGCGTCGGCCGAACCGGGCGCGCGTGAGCGGCTGGACTTCGCCGGGTTCCCGAACGCCTCGGCGATCGACACGGCCGGGACCGACGGGTCGCCGACACAGCGGGTGCTCGTCACGTACTCCAGGAACGTCGACGCCGTGATGGCGTACACCAGTGCCGAGGCCGTCTCCGTGGACGGCGGCGTGACGTTCGGCGCGCCGGCCGACACACCGTTGCGGGAGGCGCCGATCCAGCTGCACGACGGCCGGCTGTTCGCCACCGCGTACTACCTGACCAGGCAGGACGAGCACACCAACCGGCTGCCCGTCTTCACCTCGGCGGGGGTCGGGCAGCCGTGGACGCGTACCGAGGCCACGTTCAGCAGCCCCGGCGAGCTGATCGGCGGCGGGGTGGCGCACGGGCTGCCGATCCAGCTCGCCGACGGCACGATCCTGGTGTCGGTCTACACCCGCTACACCGACACCGGCGAGCACCAGGCCGAGGTGTACGCCAGCGCGGACGGCGGCCTGACGTTCGCCAGGCGCGGCGTCATCGCCCGGCCGGCCGGCGGGCACGTGTACAACGAGGCGGCGATCGAGCAGACGGCCGACGGCAGCCTGCTGGCGGTGCTGCGCCGCGAGGGCGGCCAGTACGCCACGCTGGCCACCAGCCGCTCGTCCGACGGCGGCGTGACCTGGTCGCCGGTACGTGAGCTGGCCTTCGAGGGCCAGAACTGCCTGGTCCGCGGTGTCGCGCCGCGCCTGCTGCTGATGCCGGGCGGCACCCTGGTGCTGAGCGCGGGCCGCCCGGACGTGTGGCTGGCGCAGTCGCGCGACGGGCTCGGCGAGACGTGGGCGGACCCGCTGGTGACCTACCACAACCGCGACGGCGTCTACGACGCGCACGGCACGTCCGGCTACACGGGCGTCGCCGCGGTCGGGCCGTACCGGCTGCTGCAGGTCTTCGACAACTGCAAGCTGCCGGGCGTGCGCCCCGGCGGCGGGCTCAACGAGACCGCCTGCCCGGCCCGCGGGCGCTTCGAGCACGGGAGCTGGTACGGGATCCGGCACCGGACGATCGACCTGCCCGAGCCGGCCCCGGGCAGGCTGGACCTGGCGGCGCTGCACCGGGCGGGCACCCTGGCCGTGGACTCGACGATGACCTGGTCGAGCGCGTCACGGCCGCGCACGCGCGCGAGCGGCGCGTTCGACGGGAGCACGGCCTACTGGTCGAGCGCCGTGGCCGCCGGCGGGCCGGGCACGCTCACGCTGGGCTTCGACCGGGCGCGGTCGTTCACCCGGATCGCGCTCAGCCTGCGGCCGGGGCATCCGGCGGGGGCCCGCGTGTACGTGTCGGCGGACGGGGTCTCCTGGGGAGAGCCGGTGGCGACCGTCACGGACCGGACGGACTACGCGATGCGCCACCTGACCTTCGACCCGCCGGTGGAGGGCAAGCACGTGAGAATCGTCGCCGACGAGAGCGCCGGTTGCGATCCCGAGATCGGCGCGACCTGCGCGATGCTCAACGAAGTCGAGCTTTACGCGGAGCCCTGACAAATGCCATGACAATCTCTGACATGACAATTTTTGATTGAAATTCAAACTTCATTGGAAATGGCGGGAAACGCGGCGCGCTCCCGCCACATCCGGGCCGCCTCTCAGCGGTCGCCGCGCGTGTCGCGGTCGCGGCGGGCGCCCTCGTCCAGGGGCCTGCCGTCCTGGTCCTGCTCGACGTCGAGGTGCTCCTTGCGCACCTTGCCGCGCACCTTCTCCTCACGGCTGACCCGTTCCTTGTGCACGTGCACCCGCTCGACCGGCGTGGTCTCGGTGCCGACGACGGGGCGCTCCTCGTAGAGGGTGATGACCTCCTCGTCCTCGCCGATCCGCCCGTCCATCGGGCCGGCGTCGGTGACGGCCTCGCGCTCGATCACGACCTCGTCGTGCGCGAGCGGCACGGTCTGCTCGACGTCCTCGCTCTCGACGTACTTGCGCAGCCGCACGTGGCCGGCCTCCCGGCGCTCCTTGCCGACGTGCATGTGCTCCTCGGAGCGGGTCATGTCGATGTCGCCGTCGCGCTCGCGACCGCGCTGCCCCTCGCGCTCGCCCTCGCGCATCGCCTTGCCGGTGCCCGCGGTCATGCCGGCGGGCCCCTCGGGCTTGCGCTGGGCCGGGATGTTCGACGGCTGCATGCCGTAGTAGCGGTAGAGCGACGCCTCCTCCTCCAGGGTCAGGCGGTCGTCCACGTCGACGTTGGGCGCGCCCTTGATGGTCTCCTTGTCGAAGGGGGCGCGGATCTCCCCGCCCGAGCGGCGCGAGCCGGCCAGCGGCACGAAGGTCTGCCGCATGCCGAACATGCCCGTGCGCACCGTCACCCACTCCGGCTCGCCGGTGCGGTCGCTGAGGAAGACCTGGCCCACCTTGCCGATGTGCTGGCCGTCCGAGCCGATGACATGGCAGTCGAGCAGACTGCGGATCTCTGTTTGCATAGCCACGACGATTCCCCCGAATTGTTCGTCCCGCGGCCCGTTGAATGGCCGACAGGTGGCTCAAATCGGACAAATACCCCGCTTATCCGCAAGTGCACGCCTTATCTGCAGGTTTTGCCGGATCCCGGAATTCAGCCCGTCTTCATCGCCTCCTTGATCATGTCCAGGTGGTGCTGCAACTGGGGCAACGCGTCCTCGGCCATCGCCTTCACCCCGGACGAGGAGCCCTTCTTGATCTCGGTCTGGGTCTCGGCGATGGCCTCGCTGTGCTCCTTGCGCATGGCCGCGAGGAACTCCTGGTCGAAGTCCGCGCGCGAGGCCGACTCCAGAGCCTGGGCGGCCTTCTTCTGCGCGCCCGAGGCGGTGGTCGGCAGCTTGACGCCCAGCTTGCCCGCGGCGTCCGTGAGCTTCTCGTCGAGCGCCGTGTGGTCCTCGACCAGCAGTTCACCGACCTCCTTGACCTTGGCGGCGGTGGCCTTGTCCGCCGCGAGCCGGCCGGCCTGGACCTCGGCCAGGTTGCCCTGGTGGATCTTCTTCATCCAGATCCGGTCCTGGTCGGACAGTTCCCCCGCGGTGGCCGTGCCGGTCGCCGTGGGCGACGGGGCCGGTGACTCCAGCCCCGCCGAGGTCCTCGCGTCGGCACAGCCCGAGGCGGCGGCGACGGCGGCCACCAGCAGGAAGAGATGTCGGATACGCATGAACGGTCCTCCAGGTCACTGTCGGTGAGTGTCGATCACGAACAGTAATAAGCCGTTCGCGTTCGCGGCCGCGCCATGCCGCGCCGGACGCCGCGCACCGAACCGTAAAGATTTCGGCCGTGGATGGTTGGGTCCCGCCGAGGGGGGAAGGGCAGCCAACTCATGTACGTCGAAAACGAGGAGGAGCCCTGGTGCTCACCCTGACAGCCAACGCAGCGCAGGCCATCCGCGACCTGACGGCGACGGCGCCCCAGCCGGCCCAGAGCGGCATCCGCATCTCGTCCGAGGGCGACAGCGCCAACTCGCTGACCCTGTCCCTGGCCACGGCTCCCGAGCCCGCCGACGAGGTGGTGGAGGCCGAGGGCGCCCGCGTCTACCTCGATCCGGTGGCGGCCACGGTGCTGGAGGACAAGTCTCTCGACGCCGGAGCCGACGACCAGGGAGCCGTGTCCTTCCTGGTCACCGACCGCCCGGTCGGATCTGCCTGATCCGCCTGATCCGGTCCGGTACGCGCCGCGTACCGGACCGGAGGCGTGTCAGGCCGCGAGCAGCTTGTGCAGGTAGCGGAGCTGCTCCTCACGCTGGTAGCCGCTGCCGCCCTCGTGGTCGTTCCACGGCCAGACGGTGATCTCCTTGGCGCCCTGCCAGTGGTTGTAGCTCGCGAACACCGTCGAAGGCGGGCAGGTCAGGTCCATCAGCGCCACCGAATACAGCGCCGGCACCCGGCCGCGGGCCGCGAAGTTCATCCCGTCGAAGTACGACAGCGTGCGGAAGACCTGGTCGGCGACCTCGCGCCGGGTCGACAGGAAGCGCACGATCTCCCGGTAAGGGTCACGGTCGGTGATCTCGACCGCCCGGCGGAAGTGCGTCAGGAACGGCACGTCGATGAGCGCCGCCTTGACGCCCGGGTGCAGCGCGGCGGTCGCCTGCGCGATGCCGCCGCCCTGGCTGCCGCCCGAGACGACGATCCGCCCGGCGTCGACCGCGGGGTGCTCCGCCACCGCGTCGACCGCCCGCACGGCGTCGGTGAACACGCGCCGGTAGTAGTAGTCGTCCGGGTCCATGATCCCGCGCGTCATCATGCCGGGCGCCTGGGGGTTGGCGCTGCCGTGCGGGTCGCCGGTGGAGCCCGGGTTGGCGAAGTTGGCGCCGCCGTGGCCGCGGGTCTCCATCACGAACACCGCGTAGCCGGCCGCCGGCCACATCAGGTGGTCGTGCGGGAAGCCGCGGCCGCCGCTGTAGCCGATGTAGTGCACGACGCAGGGCACCGGCCCGTCCACGCCGCGCGGCACCAGGAACCAGCCGTTGATCCGGTGCCCGCCCCAACCGGCGAACGAGACGTCGAACACGTCCACGTGGGCGTAGGGGGCGTCGTAGGGGGTGTACGCGGCGTCCAGGGCGAACTCCCGCGCCTCCCCCAGCGTGCGGGCCCAGAAGTCGTCGAAGTCGGCGGGCTCGTCACGTTCCGGGCGGTAGTCGCGGAGCTGCTCAAGCGGCAGGTCGAACAGAGGCACTGCAAAACTCCAGCCTGTAGAGGGTCAGTGATATTTCACCCTATGAAGCCTGGTAAACGCTATCCCCCGGCTTTCTGGGTAGTGCGGGCGGATGGACCTCATCCAGACCTCCGGCCCCCATCTGGCCCCCGGCATGATCCTGGACGCGCCGGTGGAGTACGACGATCTGCTGCTGCGCTTCGGCGACGACTGCGAGTCACGCGCGGAGCTGCTGCGCGACGAGACCGGCCGCCCGATCCTGCGCGTGGGCGGCTACATGACGATGGACGGCACGGTGGTGGCCGAGCGCGTGTGGACGGTGAGCGAGCTCATCGAGAGCGCCGGCCGCCGCCTCATCCGCCTGGGCGACCCCGTCGGTTGAGTGAACCCGTCGGCTGAGTGAACCCGTCGGCCGGGCGCCTACGCCCGGCAGCCGCCGGCGAGGGCCGCCACCTTCCAGGCCGCGCCCGGGAACGGGGACATGAAGTGGGTCAGCAGGTCGACCGCGTAGTCCGGCGTCTGGCCGCCCGGGTCCAGGAACGAGACCATCTGCTGCCCGTCGGCACCGCGCAGCGTGATGGCGTCGCCCTTGCCGCGCGCGGCGAAGCCCGGTTTGGCGCTGACCGTCAGGCAGGCGAGCCGGACACCGGCCGCCGCGATCTCGGGCCGGGTGGAGATGCGGCGCAAGCGCTGGTCGTAGCGGCGCGGCGCGAGTGACGTGGCCGCCCCGAGGCGCACCGACTCGCGGAAGACGTCCTCGCCGATGTGCCGGCTGAGCCGGACGCCCAGCGTGACGTCGGGGCGCAGGTCCACGCCCCGGGCACGCAGCGTGAGCCGGTCGTAGTCGCCCTCGAAGCCCGGCGTCAGGTAGCCGAGCGCGGGCGGCGCCTTCAGCCCGAACGGGACCCGCCCCGGCCGCACCCTGAGCCGCGACACCTTCCGCACGGCCAGCGACAGGTCGGCGACGGAGCTGCGGCCGAGCGCGAAGTCCCCGTTGACCTGGTAGGACAGGAACCCGCCGGTGTAGGGGACGTCCTGGGCGGCCCGCACCCGCTGGCGGGCGACCGGGTCGACGGTGAGCCCGGCGCGCAGCGCGACCCGGCCGGTGGGCACCGGCCGGGACACCAGGTCGAGCGACAGGTCGGGGCCGAGCCTGACGGTGGTGTCGGCGGCCAGGTCGGTGACGGAGAGCGACACGTCGCCCAGCCGCCCGGAGCGGTCGGCGAGCCCGCCGTCCACCCGCAGGTGCCCGTCGAGCGTGGACAGCCCGCCTTCCGCCTTGTACGTGACGGCGGGGACGCGCAGCCCCGTGGCCGAGGCGTCGGCGTCCACCCCGAAGCGGGCGGGCACGTCCGCGAACCGCAACTCCCCGTTCCCGGCTCCCGGCACCGTCACCTGGGCGCTGAGCCGCTTGACAGGCGCGGAGTTGATCACCCGGATCCGGGTCCTCGCCCCGTACGTCCCGTGCACGGCCACGGCGGCGGGCACCGGCGCGACGGCGACCCGCCCCCGCACGCCGCCCACCTCGGCGTGCACGGCGAGGGTGCCGAGCGTGGCCGCGGGCTCGATGCGATAGGCGGCCTCGACGACGCTCCCCTGATCGGCGGCCGTCACCCCGAAGGGGCCCACGGACATGCGGGTGATCCGCGACGGCAGGCCGGTGAGCCGCGCGGCGGCCTTGACCGGCGCCGGCGCGAGGACCGTGCTCGCCAGGTAGAGGCCGAGGCCCCGGCCGCCCGGCCGGTACCCGTCGAAGGTGAACGTCTTCCTGGCCAGATCCACCGTCACCTTCTCCGGCAGTCCGCGCACGTCCAGGTGCGCCCGGACGCCGAAGCACCCGTTGGCGGCGCAGAACGCGCCCGGCGCGCACTCCCGGCCGCCCGGCCGGCAGCCGCCGTCGACCAGCGAGATGCCGTCCCGCAGCGCCGGCGCGGCCTTCAGGTCACGCAGCGCGCCGGCCTTGCCGGCCCAGGCGCGGGCGCGCACGTCCATCCGGGTGCCCGTGTACGTGACCTGCCCGCCCGACACCGACACCGCGAGCCGTCCGGGCGCCGGCCCGGCGGTGCCGAGCAGCCCGGCGCGCACGTCGCCGAGGGTGACGTCGGCGGACAGGGCGAGGGTCTGCGGGGCGGCGCGGACGTCGGCGGCGAACCCGCCGTCCGACGGCGTGAAGCTGACGGCGCGCAGCCCCTCGACCCGCACGGCGCCGTCCAGGTCGCCGGACGCCTCGTCGTAATGGGCGGCCAGGTGCGGCCCCGCCGGGACCTTGGCGCCGTCGTGGTTGGTGAACGCGAGCGCCGCCGAGCCCACCGGCCCCGACAGCCCGCGGAAGCGGTAGCCGCGCGGGTCCCAGGAGGCGTCGAAGCGGGCGGGCACGCCGGTCACCCGGGCGGCGGCCCGTACCTTCCGGCCGCCGACGGTGGCGCGGGCGAGCGCGTCCACCGAGCGGACGGGCGCGCCGGCGGTCCAGGTCAGGGCCCTGGCGGCGGTGTCGGCGACCAGTTCGGCCCGTTTCCCGGGGCCGGTCACCGTGGCGCTCAGGTCGGCGCCGCCGCTCCTGGCGTGGAGCCGGATCTCCCGCAGCGGCGCCGATCCGGCGACGGCGGCCCTCGACCGCTCCCCCAGCTCCCACGAGGCCCGGACGTCGCCGCGCACGCCCCGCGCGGTGACGTCGACGGCGGGGCCGGAGCGCGTGTTCGCGTAGGCGGCGCGCACCTCACCGATCGTGCCGGCGGACCGGTAGACGGCCTTGCCCGTGGGGTCGAGGGCGACGTCCACCTTCTCGGGCGTGTTCGACAGCTCCAGCCTGGCCCGGTGCACGCCGTCGACGCTCGCCGCGCCGGTGAACGACCGCCCGCCGCCCGCCTCCAGCCGCGCCCGGGGACGCGGCCCGTACGTGACGTCGAACGACGACAGCTTGGTGAGCAGCGCCGAGACGCCGTACGCGGCCCCGTTCTTGATCATGGTGACGTGGCCGCCGCGCGGGGTGGCGAGCGCGCCCCCGCCGCGCTGCAGCACGGCCTCGAACCTGCCCACGGGCGAACTGGCCGACTGCCGCACCCGGTGCGCCGCCGGGTCGTTGGTCAGGCGCAGGCTGGCGGGCAGTCCGGTCAGCTCGGCGCGCAGCACGCTGCGGCCCGCCGCCCGGTCGTAGTACAGGACGCGGGCCGATCCGGCCCGGCCGCGCCGGCTGCCGAAGGTCAGCACCTGCTTGCCGCCCTCGGCCGCGTACCCGGCCGTCAGGACGGGCGGCAGGTCGCGCAGCTCGACGCTCGCCACGCGGGCGAGCCGGCCCTCGCTGTAGTGGTGGTCGTGCAGCTCGGCGCGGCCGATCCCGGCCGGCGCGGAGAACGTGGCCTCGCCGTCCTTCAGCGTCACCCGGGCGCGCTTCGGCATGCGGTCGAGCACCGCGCGGGTGACGCGGCTGCCGGTGATCGCGAGCGCCTCCAGGCGGGCGGGAGCCGACGCGGTCACGTCCAGGCGCGGCGAGGCGAGGCTCGCGTCCACGGTGAGCCGGTCGGTGGCGGGCGTCTGGCTCAGGCTCACCATCGCCCGGCCGGTCAGGCCCGCGACCGTCGTGGCTGACGCCCCCGGGTCCGTACGGGTCACGCTCGCCTTCACGTTCCCGCCCGACAGGCCGACGGTGAACGTGCCCCGGTCGGTGCCGGACATCAGGCCGTCGAACCCGACCGAGACGCGCCCGTCGTACTCCGCCCACACCCGGGCGCGGGCGGCCGGCTTTCCGGGCAGCCGCTTGACGGTGAAACCCAGTCCGACCTCGGACTCCTGCGGCTTGGCCGACGGCAGCAGGTACGCCGCCACGTCGGGCGCGCCGTCGCCGGTGACGTCCGCGGCGACCGGCTTGGCCAGCGGCTGCGGGCCCGAGCACGAGACGGGCACCTGCTCGCTCTCGACGCAGAGCCGGTACGTCAGGCCGGGCACCTGCTTGGCGAGCCGGCCGAACAGCCCGGCGACGGGGGCCTTCAGCGCCAGCGGCGCGGCGGCGGCGGTGCCGGGCAGCAGGTCGCGGGCCGACGGGGGCCCGTCGCCTGCCGCTTCCGTGCCGGGGGTGCGCGCGCTCCGGCGGGCCTCGGCCTCGATCCTGTCGGCGAGCGCCGGGCCCGCCGGGGTCGTCACCTCGGGCTCCCGCGGCCCCGTGCGGGCTTCCCCGGGCTCGGCCAGCGCCGGCGACGGCTCCAGCTTGACGTCCGCCTGCGCGCCGTCCGGCGTGGGCACCGGCGGAACGGCCTGCCGGACGGGCTTCATCTGGGACCCGGCCGCCCGGAGAGGGACCGGTTGGGCCGGCGCCGGGTGCGGGGTGGCCGCCAGGGCGGTGATCGCCATGGAGAAGGAAGCGAGCACGCGGCCCACGGCGTGCCGGCACGGCATGGCGCAAAACCCCCCGAAGTCATCCCGTCACCAACAGAAGTGACGAGACGACCACATATCCTGACTTGTAGTCAAGCGTGGGGCTCCAGGCTACTGACGGTAAGGGCGGAGCCGGGGCCACCAGCCCGGCACCTCGGCCACGAACCGCGCGGACGCCAGGACGAGCACCGCGACCCCGGCGAGAGCATCTCCCGGCGGGAGAGAAGCCGTGGGCCCAGGAAGACGGTGGTCCCGGGGGCCACGAGGAAGCAGGCCGTGCCGCCGATGGCCGGGGCGCGGCGGGCGCCGAACGAACGGATGCCGTACCCGCCAGGCGGGTACGGCATCCGTTGTCAAACAGGACGGGCGCGCCGGGGCGCCCGCGGATCAGTCGTCGTCGTGGTCACGGTGACGGCTGGGACCGTAGTCGCGATCGAAACGGTCGTGGTCGCCGAACCAGCGGCGGTCGTCGTCCCAGTCGTGGTCACGGTCGTTGTGCGCCCACCACGGCTCCGGCTCGTGGTGCTTGTGCGGCCACCACGGCTTGTGGATGATCTTTCCGGGAGGGCCCTGGGGACCCTCGGGGCCCTGCGGACCTGCCGGACCCTGCGGGCCGCGGGGGCCCGCCGGACCCTGCGGGCCACGCCTGCAGTGGTGGTGGTGACGGTGGCAGCGGTGACGCCAGCCGCCCCACCAGCGGTGGCCGCAGTGGCGGTGCCGGCAGCCCAGGAGGGGCTTCTCGTGCGCGCCGGCGAGAACGCCCGCCTGGACGGCGGTGCTCGCCACCTGAGCCGTGCTCGCGCCGGCAGCCTGGGCCGCCGGGAGAAGCATGACGCTGGCGGCAGCGGTCGCGAGCGCCAGGGTGGCTGCCCGCTTGAGCGCGCGCGGCGCTCGACTCTCAGTGTTCATGGGCGATCGTTTCCGTTCATGGGTTTATCGACCTGGACGCGGGGCGCCGACTCGCACGCCTCGCGACAGCCGCAGATATACCCTCGCCCCCGATCTCTGTTATCCAGTCGAACAGCAATGGATGATCAAAGGATCGCCATTCACGCGCACCTTTTGAACGTAATTCAATTTGTCCGGATTTAGCGGGATAACAATGGCTCGTGGGCCTTTACGGAAAAAGGCAGTTCGCCGGGGTGCGCGTGCACCGATCCGGGAAACTAGTGGCGTATGATCAACGTCTTGATTCTCGCGCTGGGCCTGAGCCTGCCGCTCGCGCCCGCCGTCCCCGCCCCCGGCGGCGGCGGGGCCGGGGGCGGGGAC
>NZ_LAVL01000164.1 GCF_001083785.1 Nonomuraea sp. SBT364 | reverse complement strand
CGCGAGGTGCTGGGCAAGCTTCGCGCGCAGAAACCGGACATCCCGGCGGCGCCGCTGCTCACCGACGCCTTCGAGGACTATTTCGGCAAGCTGGACCGGCAGGGCGCGCTCCGGGCCGGACCGGCGGGGCCCGAGCGGCTCGCGGTCGTCGGGTCGGTGCTCTACGGGTTCCTGATCTCGCAGCCGATGATGCCCGAGCCGCTGCCCGCCGACCGGCTCGCGGAGCTGATCGCGGACACCGCCGACCGGGCGCTCAGCGCGGACGGGCCGGTCGGCGACGCCGCCGCGATCGCCCGCGCCACCCTTGACTATCTCGACACCGTCGAGGAGATCGCCCGCGGCAAGCTCGCGGCCTCCCTCGGCCTTGAGGAGCGTGTGACGTGAGGGCCGTACTGCCTTTCGACGATGCCGCCGCCGACCTCGCGACAGCGGGCGGGAAGGGCGCGTCCCTGGCGAAGCTGACCAGGGCGGGGCTGCCCGTCCCCGGCGGTTTCCACATCACCACCGACGCCTACCGCGCGTTCGTGTCGGCCTTCCGCGACGAGATCGACCCGGGCGATCCGGCCGGCGTCGCGGCGCTGTTCGCCCGCCACGACGTCCCCGCGCACTTCGCCGCCGAGATCCGGGCCGCGTACGACGCGCTGGGCGACGACGTGCCCGTGGCCGTCCGGTCGTCGGCCACGGCCGAGGACCTGCCGGACATGTCGTTCGCCGGGCAGCAGGACACCTATCTCAACATCCGAGGCGACGCCCTGCTCGACGCCGTCAAGCGGTGCTGGGCCTCGCTGTGGAACGCCCGCGCGATCGCCTACCGCGACCAGAACGGCGTCCCGCACGACGACGTGGCGCTGGCCGTGGTCGTCCAGGAGCTGGTCGACGCCGACGCGGCGGGCGTCATGTTCACCGCCAACCCCGTCACCGGGGCACTCGGCGAGACCGTGATCAACGCCTCCTGGGGGCTCGGCGAGGCGGTCGTGGGCGGTCAGGTGACGCCCGACACGGTCGTGGTGAGCGCGGGCGAGGTGACGCAGGCGCGTACCGGGGACAAGGCCGTGATGACCGTGCGCACCGACGGCGGCACCGAGGAGCGGCCGGTCCCCGGGGACCTGCGCAGGGTGGCCGTGCTCGACGGGCCGCAGGCCGTCGAGCTGGCCGCGCTCGGCGCGCGGGTGCAGGAGCTGTACGGCACGCCCATGGACGTGGAGTGGGTCCGGCGCGACGGCGCGTTCGCGATCGTCCAGGCGCGCCCGGTCACCGGCGTCAAGCCGCAGGTGGAGGAGTGGAACGACAGCCTCAAGGGCGACTACCTGTGGACCGGCGGCAACCTCGGCGAGGCCATCCCCGACGTGATGACGCCCGCGACCTGGTCGTTCGTGCGCATGTTCATCCATGAGGCGATGTCGGCGTCCACACTGCCCGGCTTCGACCTGGTCGGCAACATCGGCGGCCGCTTCTACATGAACCTCAGCGTGACCTTCTCCGTCGCCCGCGCGCTCGGCATGTCGGGCAGGCTCGGCGCGGTGGAGCAGGTGTTCGGCAAGGTGCCGGCCGGGCTGGAGCCGCCCATGCTCAAGGTGTCCCGATGGGCGATCATCAAGGCGGTCGTCCCGATGGCGCTGACGATCCGCAAGCGGGTGAGCGAGCATCTCAAGGGCATGCCCGGGTTCCTGGCCGGCGCCGCGCAGCGGGGCGAGGAGCTGCGCGGCCGGATCGCCGCCACCGCCACGCCCGCAGAGCTGGCCGCGCTGTGGTCCCGCGAGATCGAGCCGTACTTCGCCACCGCCTGCCGCATGCTGGAGGCCGCCGGGCGGCAGGGCGGCTCCGCGCTCGTCTACACCCGCGACAACCTGCGCAGGATGATGGGCGACGTCGACGCCGAGGCCATGCTGACCGGCGTCAACAGCGACGGCGAGCTGGCCAGCCTCGGCCTGCTGACCGGGCTCGGCCGGCTGGCCAGGGGCGAGATCACCAGGGACGAGTTCGCCCGCGCCTACGGCCATCGCGGGCCGCACGAGTTCGAGGTGTCGATGCCGCGGCCGGGCGAGGACCCCGGCTGGATCGACGCCCAGCTCGCCGGGCTGCGCGACCTGCGAGAGGACACCCGGGCGCTGCTCGCCCGCCAGGAACAGGCCCGCGAGGCCGCCTGGGCCCGCTTCGCCGAGCGCTACCCGCGCAAGCTCGCCAGGACGCGGGCCAAGGTGCGCCGGTGGAACGCGGTGGTGCGCGACCGGGAGGCCACGCGATCGGAGGTCATCCGGGCGTTCTGGGTGCTGCGCGCCTTCGTGGTGCGGGCCGGGGAGCTCACCGGGCACGGGGACGAGCTGTTCTTCCTGGAGCTGGCGGAGATCCTCGCGGTGCTCGGCGGCGACGTCGCCGCGCTGGAACGGGTCCCGGTCCGGCGCGCCACCTACGAGCGGTACGCGGCGCTGCCGCCGTACCCGGTGCTCATCGTGGGCCGGTTCGACCCGGTCCGCTGGGCGGCCGACCCGGACCGGCGCGCCGACCTGTACGACGCGCGCGGCGGCGGCGCGCCGGTCAGTGACACAGTCACCGGCTTCCCCGGCGCTCCCGGCGTCGTCGAGGGCGTGGCCCGGGTGCTGTCGGGCCCGGAGGACGGCGACCGGCTCAAGCCCGGCGAGATCCTGGTGACCACGCTCACGAACGTCGGCTGGACGCCCATGTTCCCGCGTGCCGCCGCCGTGGTGACCGACATGGGCGCGCCGCTGTCGCACGCCTCGATCGTGGCCCGCGAGCTGGGCATCCCCGCCGTGGTCGGCACCGGCAACGCCACCATGCGCCTGCGCGACGGCGACCGGATCCGGGTGGACGGCGAACGCGGCACGGTGGAACTGCTGACGGGCTGAAGCCCGGCGTCCACAGCGGTTCCAAAGGGCGGCGAAAGGGGCGGCTCCTACGCTCGGGCCGAACGGCCGAACGAGGAGGCAGGATGACCATCCGCAAGCGGGCCCTGACGGCGCTGCTGAGCGCCGTCGCGGCGATTCCCTTCACCCTGACCGTGCCCCTGACCTCGCCCGCGCAGGCGGCGGTGGACTGCGGGCTGTACGTCGGGACGACCGAGCTGG
Source organism: Nonomuraea sp. SBT364 (assembly GCF_001083785.1). Taxonomy (GTDB): domain Bacteria; phylum Actinomycetota; class Actinomycetes; order Streptosporangiales; family Streptosporangiaceae; genus Nonomuraea. The sequence goes on along the minus strand of NZ_LAVL01000164.1, from coordinate 15,009 downwards.
ACGACGTCTTCATCAAGGGCTCCGGAGCCCGGATCGGGTGCGGGCCGCAGACCAGCTATCTGGCCGTCCAGCGGGAGAACCCGGCCGGCTGGCAGACGATGGCGGAGATCCCGCTGCACGACGGCGGGCTGGAGGTGCCGGTGACCTATCTGTGCAAGGGCACCGGCACGCACACCTACCGGACGATCCACTACCTGCCCATCTGGGTGGGCCAGGACCCGCTCGTCGAGGTGTCGAACGAGATCACCGTCGACTGCTGACCGGGCGGGCCCCGGCGGGGGTCACAGGCCGTTGGCCGCGACCACGTCCTTGTACCAGTGGGCGCTGTCCTTCCAGCTGCGCTCCATCGTGTCGCGGTCGACGCGGATGACGCCGAAGCGCTTGGCGTACCCGTGCGCCCACTCGAAGTTGTCCATCAGCGACCACAGGAAGTAGCCCCGCACGTCGGCGCCGCCCTTGACGGCCTCCAGGACGGCCGTCAGGTGCCGGTGCAGGTAGTCGACGCGGTCGGCGTCGTGCACGCGCCCGTCGGCGCCGACCGGGTCCGGGAACGCCGCGCCGTTCTCGGTGATCATGACCGGCAGCGACGGGTAGTCGCGGTGCAGGCGCAGCAGCAGCTCCGTCAGGCCGGTCTCGTCGATGTTCCAGCCCATCTCGGTGTACGGGCCGGGCTGGCGGACGAACTCGACGTCCTCGCAGGCGATCCACGGGGACGCCGTGCCGTCCGCGTGGCCGTCGGCCGTGTCGCGCTCGCTGACCCCGTCCCACTGGCGTACCAGGATCGGGTTGTAGTAGTTGACCCCCAGCAGGTCCAGCGGCGCGGCGGCGGTGGCCTCGTCGCCGTCGCGCACGAACGACCAGTCGGTCACCGACGCGGTGTCGTCGATGAGGTCACGCGGGTAGGCGCCGTCCAGCATCGGGCCGAGGAAGGCCCGGTTGGCCAGCGCGTCGATGCGGCGCACCGCTTCGGCGTCGCGCTCGGACACGCCGCGGGCGTGGTGCAGGTTGAGCGTCACCGAGATCTGCGCGTCGGCCGGGATCACCTCGCGCAGCGCGCGGGCGGCCAGGCCGTGACCGAGGTTGAGGTGGTGCAGCGCGGCCAGCGCGGCGGCCGGTTCGGTGCGGGCCGGGGCGTGCACGCCGGAGGCGTAGCCGAGGTAGGCCGAGCACCACGGCTCGTTCAGCGTGATCCAGGTCCGCACCCGGTCGCCGAGCGCCTCGCCCATGCGCCGCGCGTACTCGCCGAACCGCAGCGCGGTGTCGCGGGCCGGCCAGCCGCCGGCGTCCTCCAGCTCCTGGGGCAGGTCCCAGTGGTAGAGCGTGGCCACGGGGGCGATGCCGCGGTCGAGCAGCCCGTCGACCAGCCGGGAGTAGAAGTCGAGCCCGGCCTGGTTGAGCCGGTCGCCGCCGCCGGGCAGCACGCGCGGCCACGAGATGGAGAACCGGTAGGCGCCCACGCCGAGCCCGGCGAGGATGTCCAGGTCCTCGTCGAGGCGGTGGTAGTGGTCGCAGGCGACGTCACCGGTGTCGCCGTTGGCCACCAGGCCCGGCGTGTGGGAGAAGGTGTCCCAGATCGACGGGCCGCGGCCGTCCTCGTTCCAGGCGCCCTCGACCTGGTAGGCGGCCGTGGCCGTGCCCCAGAGGAAGTTGTCGGGGAAGTTTGGCATGGGGGGTCACTCCTCGGTGGTCAGGATGATCTCGATCTGATCAGTGTCGCCGCCGGCGGCGACGCGCACACCCGAGGGTGTGACGCCGGGCGTGCCGCCGGTGACTCCGGCGACCTCGGTGACGCCGGAGAGCAGGAGGTTCCAGCGGGCCGCCGCGCCGTCGACGCGCCTGGCGCGCACCCGGTCGCCGGTGCGCGTCACCTCGAACACCGCGCCCGCGTCGCCGGTGGTCGTCGGGACGGTGACCGTCCGGCGGTCGCCGTCGGCCAGGCGGTAGGCGGTCAGCGTGACGCCGTCGGCGTAGTCGTAGTCGGGCCGGTCCTCGCGGGCGCCGGTCGCGATCACCGCGCCGGGCCGCACCAGCAGCGGCAGGCTGTCGAACCCGTGCTGCTCGGTGCGCCAGCCGGGCCCCTCGACGGTGCCGCCGCCGAGCAGCCGTGTCCAGGTGCCCTCCGGAACGTAGTACGAAATGTCGCCCGAACTGGAGAAGACCGGCGCCACCAGCAGGTCGGGCCCGAGCATGTACTGCGCGTCCAGGTATTCGCACCCCCGGTCCTGCGGGAACTCCAGCTGCATGGCCCGCATGACCGGCATGCCCTCCTGGCTCGCCCGCACCGCCGTGCCGTACAGGTAGGGCATGAGCCGCGCCTTCAGCCGGGTGAACGAGCGCAGCACGTCCACCGACTCCTCGTCGAACAGCCACGGCACCCGGTAGGACTTGCTGCCGTGCAGCCGGCTGTGCGACGACAGCAGCCCGAACGCCACCCACCGCTTGAACACCGCCGGGTCGGGACGCCCCTCGAAGCCGCCGATGTCGTGGCTCCAGAAGCCGAACCCGGCCATGCCCAGCGACAGCCCGCCGCGCAGGCTCTCCAGCATCGCCTCGAACGTCGACTCGCAGTCGCCGCCCCAGTGCACCGGCAGCCGCTGCCCGCCGACGGTCGCCGAGCGGGCGAACAGCACGGCCTCGGCCGCCCCGCGCCGCTCGGCCAGCACGTCGTGCACCGTCTGGTTGTAGAGCAGGCTGTAGTAGTTGTGCATCCGCTCCGGGTCGGACCCGTCGGCGTACACCACGTCCGTCGGGATGCGCTCGCCGAAGTCGGTCTTGAACGCGTCCACGCCCATGTCGAGCAGCCCGCGCAGCTTGTCCGCGTACCACTCGCGAGCCGCCGGCGAGGTGAAGTCCACCAGCGCCCGGCCCGCCTGCCAGTGGTCGTCCTGCCACACGGTCCCGTCGGGGCGGCGCAGCAGGTGGCCCGCCGCCTTCCCCTCGTCGAACAGCGCCGACGCCTGCCCGATGTACGGGTTCAGCCACAGGCTGATCTTCAGCCCGCGCTCCTTCAGCCGCTTGAGCATGCCCGCCGGGTCCGGGAACACCTCCGGGTCCCACTCGAAGTCGCACCAGCGGAACTGCCGCATCCAGAAGCAGTCGAAGTGGAACACGCTCAGCGGCAGGTCGCGCTCGGCCATCCCGTCCACGAACGAGGTCACGGTCGCCTCGTCGTAGTCGGTGGTGAACGAGGTGGACAGCCACAGCCCGAACGACCAGGCCGGGGGCAGCGCCGGGCGGCCGGTCAGCGCGGTGTAGCGGCGCAGGATCTCCGCCGGGGTCGGCCCGTGGATGACCAGGTACTCCAGGTCGTGGCCCTCGGCGCTGAACTGCACCCGCGACACCGTCTCCGACCCGACCTCGAACGAGACCCGGCCAGGATGGTTGACGAACACCCCGTAACCCCGGTTGGTCAGGTAGAACGGGACGTTCTTGTAGGCCATCTCACTGCTGGTGCCGCCGTCGTCGTTCCAGATGTCGACCGTCTGCCCGTTGCGCACCAGCGCGCCGAACCGCTCGCCGAGCCCGTACACCAGCTCGCCGGCGCCCAGGCCGAGCTGCTCGACCATGAAGTGCCGGTCGTCGGGGTCCTCCACCAGGCCCAGGCACTTGGCGCCGCTGCGGGTCAGCTCGCGGCCGCCGGCGCTGAAGACCATCTCCCAGGGCGCCTCCCGGCTCACCGTGACCTTCAGGGAGCCGCTGGTCAGCGACGCCTCCCCGGCGTCGACCCGGACCGGCGGAGCCTCGTCGGCCACGGTGAAGGCGGGCGCGTCCGGCACCGACCCGGCGAAGTGCACCACGCGTACGCGGATCACCTCCGGCATCGGGGACGAGAGGTCCACGCGCAGCACCGGGCCGTCGATGGTGTCGCCGCGGCGGGTGATCGGCCTGGTGGGGGCCAGCACCCGGAGCGTCGCGGCGTCCGCGGTCACGTCGTGGGCCGCGTGCGCGTACGCGCCCCGCGTGCCCGGACGCATCCGCCAGTAGCCGTCCTTGAACTTCATGTCATCCGTTTCTGAGAAAGGTCAGCCCTTGACGCTGCCCGCGACGAGATCCAGCCGCCAGAAGCGCTGCAGGAACAGGAACAGCGCGACGATGGGAATGATCGACAGCAGCGACCCGGTGATCACCAGCGTGTAGAGGGCGGGCTGCGAGGCGCCCCGGTTGAGCAGCGAGTAGAGCCCCACGGTCAGCGGGAACAGGTCGTCGTTGGCCAGCATGATGTAGGGCAGCAGGAAGTTGTTCCAGATCGCGATGAACTGCAGCAGGAACACCGTCACCAGCCCCGGCGTCATGATCGGCGCGGCCACCGACCACAGCAGCTTGAACTCGCCGGCCCCGTCGACCCGCCCGGCCTCCAGCACCTCGTCCGGCACCGCCGCGTCGGCGTAGATCCGGCACAGGTAGATGCTGTACGGGCTGATCACGCTGGGCAGGATGACCGACCAGTACGTGCCGACCAGCCCGGCCTCCGACAGCAGCAGGTACTGCGGGATCGCCAGCGTGATCTGCGGCACCAGCACGCCCGCCAGCAGCGCCCCGAAGATCAGCCGCTGCCCGGCGAAGCGGTACTTGGCCAGCGCGTACCCGGCCGCCGCCGACACCACGACGGTCAGCAGCGCACCGCCGCCCGCGTAGATCAGGCTGTTGAGCATCCACAGCCAGAACCGGCCGTCGCCGTAGTCGTTGAGCGCGGACAGGTTGCCGGTGAGGCCGCCGTTGAAGCTCGGCCACCCCGAGAACGTGGTGAACAGCTCCTCGGAGGTCTTCGTCGAGGCGAACACCACCCACAGCAGCGGCAGCACCGCGTACACGCCGCCGAGCGCCAGCACGGCGGTGGGCAGGATCTTGCTCCGGGGCCTCATCCCGCACTCCTCGCGTTGCGCACCCTGAAGACGCCGAGCGCGCCGAGCGACAGCAGCACGGTCGCGCCGGCCAGCAGCACGGACGTGGCGGCGCCCAGGTAGATGTCGTTCTCCACGAACGCCTGCTGGTAGACGCGCATCAGCGGCACCCAGTCCTGCGTGATCGTGTTGGTCATGGGCCGCAGCGTGGCCGGCTCGCTGTAGACCTGCAGCATGCCGATCAGCGTGAACACCGAGGTCATGACCAGGGCCGGGCGCAGCAGCGGAATCTTGATCTTCAGGGCGATCTGCCACTCGGCGCACCCGTCGAGCCGGGCCGCGTCGTACAGCTCCTTGGGGATGGCCCGCAGCGTCGTGTACAGCACGACCATGTTGAAGCCGACCGAGCCCCACACGGCGATGTTGGCGATCGAGAAGTAGATCGACACGTCACCGAAGAAGTCGGCGGCCGGCAGCCCGAACGTCTTCAGCGCGCTGGTGACCGGGCTGACCGCGGGCAGGTAGATGAACCCCCACAGCAGGCTGGCGATCACGCCCGGCACCGCGTACGGCAGGAAGATCGTGATGCGCGAGGCCCGCTTGCCGCCCACCCGGGGCGCGTCCAGCAGCAGGGCGAACAGCAGCGCCAGTCCCATGGTGGCGGGCACCATGATGACGCCGTAGAGCAGCATCCGCTGCAGCGACTCGAAGAACGCCGAGTCCATGAGGGCGTCGACGTAGTTCTCCAGGCCGACGAACACCTCGGTGCGGATGCCGAACCCGGCGCCGCGCACGCGCATGGCGTGCAGGCTCAGCCAGATCGCGTAACCGATCGGCACCAGGATGAAGAAGACGAACAGCACCACGGCCGGAGCCGTCATCAGGTACGGCGCCGCCTTGCGTTTGAAGCTTGACATGGGACTGGAACGCTCCAACCGGCTCAGGCGACCTCGTAGCCCTGCTTCTTGAGGTCAGCGACGCTCGCCTCCTGGACCTTGGTGGCGACGGCGGCGAAGTCGGCCTTGTCCTTCACCGCGGTCGGCATCAGGTCCTCCCAGGCGCCGTAGGTGACGTTGGTGTTGGGACCCCAGCCGCTGAAGCCGCGGGCCGTCTGGGCGATGGCGGCGGCGGACTCGTAGTAGTCGGGCTGGCTCGTCATGTACTCGGGCGCGGCGCTCAGGCCGTCGGAGGTCTGCCCGGCGGTGGCCGACGGGTAGAGGCCGATCTCGATGAGGATCTTCAGCGCCTCGGGGTCGGTGTTCATCCACTTGGCGAACTTGGCCGCCTGCGCCTTCTGCTTGGAGGAGGCGGCGACGGCGGTGGAGGAGCCGCCCCAGAAGCCGGTGACCTGCTCACCCGCGGTCCACTGCGGCAGCGGGGCCATCTTCCACTTGCCCTTGCTGGAGGGCGCGACGCCCGCGAGGATGCCCGACCCCCACACGGCGCTCGGCCAGGCGATGATCGTGCCGTCGTTCATCTGGCTGTTCCACTGCGGCGTGTACATCGGGTCGCCGAGCAGCGTGCCCGCGTTGACCAGCTCGCCCCAGAAGGTGAGCATCTTGCGGGTGGCCTCGTCGTCGATGGCGACCGTCCACTTGCCGCCCTGGTTCGTCCACCAGTTCGCGCCGGCCTGCTGGGCGAAGCCCGCCAGCCAGCCCGCGTCGCCGGGGGAGAACGTGGTCAGGTAGCGCTTGTCGTCCTTCTTGCGCACGGTCTCGGCCAGCGCGCCGAACTCCTCCCAGGTCGCGGGCACCTTCAGGCCCAGGTCCTCGAAGATGTCGGCCCGGTAGAAGAGCATCATCGGCCCGACGTCCTGCGGGATGGCGTACGTGGCGCCGCCGAAGGAGGTCAGGTTCCAGGTGCCCTCGGCGAACGCGGACTTGACGTCGGCCACCGCGCTGGTCAGGTCCTGGAGGGCGTTGTTGGTGATGAGCGTCGGCAGCGTCTGGTACTCGGCCTGGATGATGTCGGGCGCGTTGCCGGCCTTCACCGCGGTGAGGAACTTGGCGGTCAGCTCGTCGCTTGCCGCCTGGCCGCTGAGCGTCACCTTCTGGGTGGGGTTCTTCTGGTTCCACAGGTCGACGACCCGCTGGATGTTCTCCGCCCACGCCCAGAACGTCAGCGTGGCGGCGGCGTTCTCGTCACCGCCGATGGGGGAGGCGGCCGGGGCGGCGCTCTCGTCGTCGCCGTTGCCCCCGCAGGCCGACAGCAGCAGCATCGCCGCGGTCGAGGTGAGGAAAGTTCTTCTACGCACGGTCAATCTCCTAGGTGGGTGGAACGCAGTGCCACGACATCCCGGGGGGCGAGGATGACGTGGCCGTCCGGGGCGGACCCGGTGAGCAGGTCCTCGGACGGGGCGGGAACCGGCACACGCACGGTGTCGCCGCCATGGTTGAGCAGGAACAGGACGGGGCCGCGCCGTACCGCCTCGACGCCGGGCGGCAGCTCGGGCAGCGCCCCGGTGACGCCCGCGTCGGCGAGCAGCCGGTCGGTCAGCTCGGCCAGCGCGCCGGGCTCGGGCAGCGTCGCCAGATACCAGGCGGTCCCCTCGCCGTACGCGTGCCGCAGGACGGCCGGCTCACCACTCGCGAAGCTCGCGACCGTCTCGGCGCCTTCGGCGCGCACGAGCTCGGTCCAGGTGTGCGCGGCGAACTCGGCGCCGCCGGCCCAGCGGCAGGTGATCGGCCCGCCGGCGGGCCGCCACTCCTCGCCCGACGCGCCCAGCACCTCGCGCAGCGGCGCGGGGAAGCGGCCGGTACGGACGTGCGCCCGAGGGTCGACGACCCCGGAGAACGGCCCGACCATGAGCACGCCGCCGCCGCGCACGTACGCGGTGAGCGAGGCGGCGTCGCGGTCGCTGATCAGGTAGAGGTTCGGCACCAGGACCAGCGCGTAGCCGGACAGGTCGGCGGAGGGCGGGACGACGTCCACGCTCACCCCGCGCTCCCACAGCGGCCGGTAGTGCTCCAGCAGCCGCTCGACCGGGTCGATCCGGTCGCTCGGCCGGCCCCGCTCCTCCAGCGCCCACCAGCTCGGCCAGTCGTGCACCAGCGCGACCCGCGACTCCACCGGGGTGCCCGCCACGGAGGCCAGCCTGCGCAGGTCGGCGCCGTGCGCGCGGACCTCGGCGTGCAGCCGCGTGTCCGGCCCGGCGTGCGGCACCATCGCCGCGTGGAAGCGCTCGGCGCCGAACCGCGAGGCCCGCCACTGGAAGTAGCACGAGCCGTCCGAGCCGCGCGCCACCGCCTGCAGCGACTCCAGCCGCATCTGGCCGGGCGGCTTGGGCAGGTTGTGCGGGCGCCAGTTGACGCCCGTCGTGGCCTGCTCCATCAGCATCCACGGCCGCCCGCCGGCCAGGCCGCGCATCAGGTCGTGGGTCAGCGCCGCGCGCACCGCCGCCTGCGGGTCGGCCGGGTCCGGGTAGTAGTCGTTGGAGACCACGTCCTCCTCCGGCGCCCACGACCAGTAGTCGACGGGTTTGAAGAAGCCCATGAAGTTGGTGGTGATCGGGATGTCCGGGGTGCGGGCGCGCAGCACGTCACGCTCGGCGCGGAAGTGCGCGAGCAGTTCGTCGGAGCCGAACCGCCGGTAGTCGAGCTGCTGGGACGGGTTGATGATGTACGGCGCGCGCCGGGGGGTGATGATCTCGTCCCACTCGCTGTAGCGCTGGCTCCAGAACGTGGTGCCCCACGCCTCGTTGAGCGCGTCCAGGTCGCCGTAGCGCTCCCGCAGCCACGCGCGGAACGCGGCGGCCGCGTCGTCGCAGTGGCAGAACTGGCCGTACTCGTTGCCCACGTGCCACATCGCCAGCGCCGGATGCCCGGCGTAGCGGTCGGCCAGGTCCGTCACCAGCGCCAGCGCCCGCTCCCGGTAGACCGGCGACGACGCGCAGAACTGGTTGCGCGCCCCGTACCAGAGCCGGTGCCCCGACTCGTCCACCGGCAGCGTCTCCGGCCACCGGTGCCCCATCCACGGCGGCGGCGAGGCCGTCGGCGTGGCCAGGTCGGCCGCGATCCCGGCGCCGGCCAGCAGGTCGAGCACCCGGTCCAGCCAGCCGAAGTCCCGCGCGCCGGGCTCCGGCTCGATCCGCGCCCAGCTGAACACGCCGACGGTGACCAGGTTGACCCCGGCCGCCTTCATCAGCTCGACGTCCTCCTGCCAGACCTCCTCCGGCCACTGCTCGGGGTTGTAGTCGCCGCCGTACAGCAGGCCGCGCCCGCCGGTCAGGGAGTGCATGCCGGGCCGGGTCATCGCGCCGCCTCCGATTCGGGGTTCCTGGGGGTGGCGGAGCTGTCGCCCACCACCAGCCGGCAGGGCACCAGCCGCTGCCGGGGTTCGCCGTCGCCGTCCTCCAGCCGGTCGATGAGCATGCCCGCGCCCAGCCGGCCGAGCTCGGCGCTCGGCGGCTCCAGCGTGGTCAGCCGGGGATGGAACATCTCGGCCACCCGGGCCGAGGACAGCACCAGCATCAGGGTCAGGTCGCGGGGGATCTGCCAGCCGCGCTCGGCCACGGCGGCGATCACCCCGACGGCCGCCTGGTCGCTCATCACGGCCAGCGCGGTCACCTCCGGGTGCGCGGCCACGAGCCGCTCGAACGCCTCCCGCCCCTCGTCGGCGGTGGAGGCCCGCAGGTCGCCCACGTAGCCGAGACCGGCCTCGCCGGCCGCCGCGGCGAACTCCGCGCCCGCCCGGATCGCCGGGCCGTACTGCGCCGAGTAGGCGCCGATGGCGTGGTTGAAGAACGCCATCGAGCGGTGCCCGAGCCCGGCCAGGTGCGCGACGGCGTCCGCGGCCATCCGGGTGAAGTCGATGTCGGCGTGGTCCACCGCGTCCGGCTCGCCGGTCCGGCCGATCATGCTGAAGGGCACCCCGGCCTCCGCCAGCCACTCGGTCCGCTCGTCGGCCAGCTTGACCTCCATCACGAGCACGCCGTCGACCAGGCCCAGCCCGGTCAGGTAACGCAGCTCCTCGACGGGGTCGTCGTGCTCGGGGGAGAGCAGCAGGTGGTAGCCGCGTTCCTTGGCCGCCTCGGCGGCGGCGGTGGCGAACTGCATCTCGGTCAGGCCGAAGCCGCTGTGCGGGGCCGGGAACAGCAGCGCCAGGATGCGCGTGCGCTTGCTGACCAGGCCGCGGGCCAGCACGTTCGGGCGGTAGCCGAGCTCGGCCGCCGCCTGCTCGATCCGCCGCTTGGTGGCCGCCGCCACCGGGCGGGTCCCGTTCAGCGCGGCGGAGGCCGTGCTGACCGCGACCCGCGCCCGCTCGGCCACATCGCGTAGCGAACTCATCACACTCCGGCCCGGTTTGGCTTGTCGAAACGTTTCGCAAAACGTATTGGCCGATTTATGGTGATGTCAATGGCGGAAAATGTGACGTCCCGAACTCAGGGTTCGATGAGCCCAGCCCGGATCGCGTACCTGGTCAGCTCCAGGCGGTCGCGCATGCCGAGCTTGGCGAGCACGTTGGCGCGGTGCCGGTCGACGGTCTTGACGCTGATGACGAGCAGATCGGCGATCTCCTTGGAGGAATGCCCTTCGGCGATGAGCTTGACGATCTCCTCCTCGCGCGGTGTGAGGAGGCTGGCGGGCAGGCTCTCGCGCTGGTCGTCGCGCCGCAGGTAGTCGCGGATCAGCGCGGTGACCGCACCCGGGTAGAGGAACGGCTCGCCGCGCATCGCGGCCCGGCAGGCCTCCAGCAGGTCGCGGTCGGCGACCGACTTGAGCACGTAGCCGCTCGCCCCGGCCCTGAGCGATTCGAACAGGTACTGCTCGTTGTCGTACATCGACAGCATGAGCAGCCGGACCTCCGGCGACCGCCGCGAGATCTCCCTGGCCGCCTGGATGCCGGTCATGCGCGGCATCGCGATGTCCAGGATGGCCAGGTCGACGCCCTCGCCGGCCAGCTCGACGGCCTCGGCCCCGTTGCCCGCCTCGGCCACGACCGTCAGGTCCGGCTCGGCGTCCAGGATGAGCCGCAGGCCCTGGCGTACCAGGGCGTGGTCGTCGGCGAGCAGGATACGGGTGGGTGTCACGCTCGATCAGTCCCCTTCCCCGACCGGAACGGCCAGGCGCACGGCGGTGCCGCCCTCGGGCGGATGCTCGATGGTCAGGCGGGCGCCGATGAGCAGCGCGCGCTCACGCATGCCGATGATGCCCGCGCTCTCGCGGATCGGACCGCCGCGCCCGTCGTCCACGATCGACAGCAGCACCCCGCCGGGCCGCCTGACGAGCGACAGCTCCACCCGCGACGCGCCCGCGTGCCGGGCGACGTTGGTCAGCCCCTCCTGCGCGATGCGGTAGAGCACCAGCTCGGCCTCACCGCCCAGCGGCGGCAGCCGCGCGTCGAGGCGGCGGGTCACCGGCACGCCGGGGAAGTCGGCGGCCAGCGCATTGAGCGCGCTGATCAGGCCGAGGTCCTCCAGCACGCCCGGCCGCAGCCGCCTGGCCACCTGCCGCACCTCGTCCAGGCTGGAGCGTACCGTCTCCTGGATCGTGCGCAGCTCATCGCGCAGGTCGTCCGGGGCCCGGTCGGCGGTCCGCTTGAGGCCGAGCAGCACGACGGTCAGGCTCTGGCCGATCTCGTCGTGCAGTTCGCGGGCGATGCGCTGCCGCTCGCCCTCCTGCGCGGCCAGGGCGTGCGCGCTGGCCGCCGTCCGCTCGGCCTCCAGCCTGTCGAGCATCGCGTTGAACGTGCGCACCACGTCGGCGAGGTCGCCGTTGCCGCTGTCGGCCAGCCGGTCGGTGGGGCGCAGCAGGTCGACCCGCCGCATCAGCGCGGTCAGCGCGCCGAGCGGGGCCAGGCTCCGGCGCAGCAGCAGCGCGTTGGCGGCCAGGATCAGCGCCAGCCCGACGATCAGCACCGGGATCTCGGTCAGCCGCACCAGCGGCGACACGGTGGCGGGGGAGAGCGCCAGCACGAGAGTCCCGGCCGTGAAGACCAGCCCATTGATCGCGATGACCCGCCGGAACAGCGCCTGCACGGGGCTCCGCCGTTGGTCGCTCATGCCCCCAGCCTTGCCGTCGGACGGCCCGGCCGTCCATCCGGGTCAGCACTCATCCTTGCCCCGCGCGCCTACATGATGCCCACCCGCGGAGATGGGTGTCAGACCCGATGTCCGGATCGTCCCTGATTGTCGAGACTTGATAGTCCCGCCTGTTCATGGAGGACCGTCATGTCTCACCTGTCATCATCATCACACCGGCCGTCCCGGGAGCGTACCGGCCCGCCGGGGCGTGCGCGATGACCGGTGCCCTCGCCCTGACCGTCTTCGTGGTGGCGTTCTTCTTCATCGCCACCGAGAAGGTGAACAAGGTCAAGGTGGTGCTCGTCGCCGCCGGGCTCATGGCGGTGCTCGGGCTGATCCCCGGCGCGCAGGTGTTCTTCTCCGAGCACGAGGGGATCGACTGGAACGTCATCTTCCTGCTCTTCGGCATGATGGTCATCGTCGGGATCATCAAGCAGACGGGCGTCTTCGACTTCCTGGCCATCTGGGCCGCGAAGAAGTCGAAGGGGCGGCCGTACCGGCTCATGGTCATGCTGATGGCCATCACCGCGATCGCCTCGCCGTTCCTGGACAACGTCACCACGATCATGCTCGTCGCACCCGTCACCGTGATGGTCTGCGACAGGTTGCACATCCCGGCCCAGCCGTACCTCATCGCCGAGGTCCTCGCCTCCAACATCGGGGGAGCGGCCACGCTCATCGGGGATCCGCCCAACATCATCATCGGCAGCCGGGCCGGCCTGACGTTCAACGACTTCCTCGTGCACATGGCGCCGGTCGTGATCGTCGTCTTCGTGGTGTTCCTGCTGCTCACGCGGGTGCTGTTCCGCAGGTCGTTCGAGTACCACCCCGAACGGGTGGCCGAGGTGATGGCCCTCCAGGAGCGGCGCGCCATCACCGACCCGCGCCTGCTCGCCCGCTGCCTCGTCGTGCTCGGGCTGGTCGTCATCGGGTTCGGGCTGCACGCCGTGGTGCACGTCGAGCCGTCGATCGTGGCGCTCGTCGGCGCCGGCGTGATGATGCTCGTCGCCCGCGCCGACACCGCCGAGACGCTGCGCGAGGTCGAATGGCCCACGCTGGTGTTCTTCATGGGACTGTTCGTCATGGTCGCCGGGCTCGTGCACACCGGCGTCATCGCCACCGTCGGCGCATGGGCGATCGGCGCCGTCGGCGACAACTACTTCGGCGCCGCGACCTCACTGCTGTTCGGCTCGGCCGTGCTCGGCGCCTTCTTCGACAACATCCCGTACGTCGCCACCATGGCCCCCATCGTCGAAGGCCTGGTGGCGCAGGCGCCCGACGCGGCCACCGGGCAGGCCCTGTGGTGGGCGTTCGCCCTCGGCGCCGACTTCGGCGGCAACGGCACCGCAGTCGCGGCCAGCGCCAACGTGGTCGCCCTCGGCATCGCCGCCCGCTCCGGGCACCGGATCACGTTCTGGCAGTTCACCCGGTACGGGCTGCTCGTCACCGCCCTCACCTCGGTGCTGGCCTGGATCTACGTCTGGCTGCGGTACTTCCTCTGATGACGCTGCCGGAGCTCTACGTCGTGCTGCTCGCCGGGGGGCTCGTGCTCCTGGCGGGCATCGCGGCGGCCCGCACCGCCAGCCGGCTCGGCCTGCCCAGCCTGCTGCTGTTCCTCGGGCTGGGCATGGTCATCGGCGAGGACGCGCTGGGCGTCCGGTTCGACGACGCCCAGCTCGCCCAGACACTCGGCACCTGCGCGCTGGCGATCATCCTGGTCGAGGGCGGGCTCAGCACCCGCTGGACGGACCTGCGCAAGCTGCTGGCGCCCTCCGCCATGCTGGCCACGGTCGGCGTGGCCGTCAGCGTGCTGGTCACCGCCGCCGGCGCCCACCTGCTGCTCGGGCTCGACCGGCAGCTCGCGCTGCTGCTCGGCGCCATCGTCTCCTCCACCGACGCGGCCGCGGTGTTCGCGGTCCTGCGGGCGCTGCCGCTGCCTCGGCGGCTGGCCGGGATGGTGGAGGCCGAGTCCGGGTTCAACGACGCGCCGACGGTCATCCTGGTGCTGGTCTTCAGCAGCGCCGCCGGGGTGCCCGACGTCTCGATGATCGGCGGGCAGGTCCTCTACCAGATCGCCGCCGGGGCGGCCGTCGGGCTGCTCGCCGGCTGGGGCGGCGTGGCCGCGCTGCGGTACGTGGCGCTGCCGGCCAGCGGCCTGTACCCGCTGGCCACGCTCGGGCTGGGCGTCATCGCCTTCGCCGCCGCCGGAGCCTTGAACGCCTCCGGGTTCATGGCCGCCTACCTGGCGGGGATCGTGCTCGGCAACGCCGTGCTGCCGCATCGGGCCGCCACCCGGTCCTTCGCCGAAGGCGCCGGCTGGCTGGCGCAGATCGGCCTGTTCGTCATGCTCGGGCTGCTGGTCGACCCGAGCGAGCTGCCCGCCGCGCTGCTGCCCGCCCTCGTCGTGGGGCTCGTGCTCCTGCTGCTGGCCCGGCCCGTGTCGGTGCTCGCCGGCCTGCTCCCGTTCCGGGTGCCGTGGCGGCACCAGGTGTTCGTCTCCTGGGCGGGACTGCGCGGGGCCGTGCCGATCGTGCTGGCCACCTTCCCCATCGTCGCCGGGGTACCCGGCAGCGGGCACCTGCTCAACATCGTCTTCGTCCTGGTCGTCGTCTTCACCCTGATCCAAGGGCCCGCCCTGCCCGCGCTCGCGCGCGTGCTCGGCGTCACCCAGCCGGACCAGGCCAGGGAGGTGGACATCGAGTCCGCGCCGCTGGACGTGCTCGACGCCGAACTGCTCACGCTGACCGTGCCCGCCGGGTCCCGGCTGCACGGGGTCGAGATCGGGGAGCTGCGGCTGCCCGCCCCCGCGGTCATCAGCCTGGTCATCCGCGACCGGGCCACCTTCGTGCCCGCGCCCGAGACGCGGCTGCGGGAAGGCGACGAACTGCTCATCGTCGCCACCGCCGCCAGCCGCGAGCCGGCCGAACGCCGCCTGCGCGCCGTCGGCCGCCGCGGCCGCCTGGCCCGCTGGCACGGCGAACCCGGTCACCCCGACCCGCGACCCGACACGAGTGGAGGCAAACCCACATGGAGATCACCCCGGCGACGATCCCCGGCATCGGCATCGTCCACCAGTGCCGCACCCGGCACGGGCACCGCCTCGCCGTCATCCAGCACCACGACGGCCGGCGCGAGCTGATCGCCTAC
>NZ_LAVL01000163.1 GCF_001083785.1 Nonomuraea sp. SBT364 | reverse complement strand
GATCTCGGGGGGTGAGGTGGGCGAGAAGGCGGGCCCGGGGCAGGGCGAGGAGCCGCACGAGCGGATGCGGCGCCTGCTGGCGGCCGTTCTGGCGATCAGTTCCGAGCTGGAGCTGGACACCGCGTTGCGCACCATCGTGGAGGTCTCGGCGGGCCTGGTCGACGCCCGCTACGGCGCCCTGGGCGTGCTGGACGAGCAGGGCGCGTTCGCCGACCTGTTCACCAGCGGGATCTCCCAGGAGGTGTACGACACCATCGGGCGGCTGCCGACCACCCACGGGCTGCTGGAGGAGCTGGTGAGTCATCCCCGCCCGCTGCGGGTGGACGACGTGGCGGCCCATCCCAGGTTCCGCGAGTTCCCCACCGGCCACCCGGTGATGCGGACCCTGCTGGGCACGCCGATCCTGGTACGGGGCACCGTCTACGGCAACATGTACTTCGCCGACAAGTGCTCCGGGGAGCCGTTCACCCGCGACGACGAGCAGATCATCGCGGCGCTGGCCAGCGCGGCCGGCGTCGCCATCGAGAACGCCCGCCTGTACGAGCGGATCCGGCGCAGCACCGAGGAGTTCCAGCGCAGCCTCCTCCCGCGGCTGCCCGACCTGGGCGGCCTGCGGGCCTGCGCCCGCTACCGCCCGTCCAGCGCCGTCCCGTCGATCGGCGGCGACTGGTACGACGCGATCATCCTGCCCGACGGCGTGCCCTGCCTGATGGTCGGCGACGTGATGGGCCACGACCTGAGGTCGGCCACCGTCATGAGCCAGATCAGCAACATGCTCCGGGTGATCGCCTACGAGCAGTGCGAGCCGCCCTCCCGCATCCTGCAACGCCTGGACGAGGTGCTGCACGGCCTGCACGGCGGCCCGATGGCCACCGTCCTGCTGGCCCGCCTGGAGAAGCACGGCGACGAGTGGCGGCTGCGGTGGGGCAGCGCCGGGCATCCGCCTCCGCTGGTGGTCCCCGCCGACGGCCCGGCCCGCTACCTGCGCGCCGACAGCGGCCATCCGCTCGGCGTCACCCAGGAGCTGCCCCGCCCCGACCACGAGCACGTCATCCCGGCCGGATCCACCCTCGTGCTCTACACCGACGGGCTCATCGAGGACCCCGCCCGCGGCCTGGACGAGGGCATGGACAGCCTGGCCAGAGCCGCGGGCGAGCTGCGCCACCTGCCCGTCGACGAGATGTGCGAGCGCTTGCTGGGCCACCGGGGCGACGAGTTCACCGACGACGTCGCCCTGCTGGCGCTGCGTCTGGCCGAACCCGCCGCCCCGCACCGGGAAGCCTGACCGCCGTCAGTCCTCGCCCCGGTAGGCGCGCAGCTCGCGGCGGGCACGGCGACGGGCGCGCCGGCGCTCCTCACGGCAGATGTCGTGCCACTCCCGGCCCCCGCTGACACCGCCTCGGTCGAACAGGAAGTGGTTGGAGGCACGCCAGTAGCAGCCGCTCGTGCGCGACGACAGCGACGCCCCGTCGGCGGTGATCTCGTCCGGCAGGGTGCACGGCCCGAACCGATGATCGTGAACGGGCAGGCAGGTCGTCATCGGCGCGTCGGCCAGCCGCACCCACCAGGGCCGGGTCTTGTCGGTCTTGCTCATACGGTCACCTTTCGGCTCCGCGACGCCCCGGGATGGGGCCGTCACAAGACCTGGCGCACCGTGATCACCTCCGACGTGGGACCTGATGCCACGCTACCGCGCCGGAGCGCGGTCGCGGCGTCCCGTGGCGGACACCTGTCATGTCGTCATGTCGCCAGGAGCTCGGCCTTGATCGGGGTGGGTGCGTGGGCCAGGCTGCTCGGCGGCGTTCGTGACGCCGTCGAAGGCGACGGCCGGCGCCGCGCGTTCTGGAGGCTCCGTGTTGCGGGACACCCCGTCGAACACCATCCGTCACCTGCGCCGGGTGGTGCCGGCCGTGCTTCTCGTCCTGGCCGCGCTCGTCGTGCCCGCCCCGGCGGGAGCGGCGGCCGGCCCGGATCCCGGGGGCCCGATCCAGCCCGAGCTGTCGGCGCGGCTGGCCGCCGGCCGGGCCGACTTCTGGGTGGAGTTCAAGGCCCGCGCCGAGCTGGAGCGGGCGGCGCGGGTCCGGGACTGGACGGCGCGCGGCGCGGCCGTGGTGAACGAGCTGCGCTCGACGGCCGAGGCCAGCCAGGCCGGGGCGCTCGGCGTGCTGCGGGAGGCGGGCGCCCGTCACACGTCCCTGCACATCAGCAACGCCATCTACGTGCACGACGGCTCCGCCGAGCTGGCCGGGAAGCTGGCCGCCGACCCGGCCGTCGCGCGCGTCCGCATGCCCGCCACGTACCGGCTGCCCGAGCCGGCGCCGGGCGACCGCGTCGCCGCCGCGGGGCCGGTGGAGTGGGGGCTGAGCGCCATCCACGCCGACCGCGTGTGGGACGACTACCAGGTGACCGGGCGTGGCGTCGTGGTCGCCAACATCGACTCCGGCGTGGACTTCCGGCACCCCGCCCTCGTCGCCTCCTACCGGGGCAACGGCGGCGACGGGACCTTCACGCACGACTACAACTGGTACGACCCCACCGGCGTCTGCGGTGACCCATCGTCGGACCCGTGCGACAACTACGGCCACGGCACCCACACCATGGGCACGATGGTGGGCGACGGCGGCGCCGGGAACAAGATCGGCGTGGCGCCCGGCGCCCGCTGGATCGCCGCCAAGGGCTGCGTCGACTACGTGTGCGAGGAGCTCGCGCTGGCGCTCGCCGCGCAGTGGATGCTCGCGCCGACGGCGCTGGACGGCTCCGGCCCGGACCCGTCCAGGCGGCCGGACGTCATCAACAACTCCTGGTCCTCGGCGCCGGGCAACCCCTGGTACCAGGACTACGTCCGCCAGTGGGTCGCCGCCGGCATCTTCCCGGCCTTCGCCGCGGGCAACAACGGGCCCAAGTGCGAGACGCAGAGCTCACCGGGGGACTACCCCGAGTCGTACGCCGTCGGAGCCGTCGACAGCAGGGGGCAGGTGGCCTGGTTCTCCTCCCGGGGCGCGGCCGGGGCCGGCGGCAAGCCGGACATCGTCGCGCCCGGCCAGGGCGTCCGCTCCAGCGCGCCCGGCGGCGGCTACCAGGTGCAGAACGGCACCTCGATGGCCACCCCGCACGTGAGCGGCGCGGTCGCGCTGCTCTGGTCGGCCGCTCCCGCGCTGGCCGGCGACATCCCCGCCACCCGCGCCGTCCTCGACCGCACCGCCCGCGACCACGCCGACACCACGTGCGGCGGCACCGCCGGGGACAACAACGTGTACGGCGAGGGCATGCTCGACGTGCACCGGGCCATCGGCGCGTCCCCCCGCACCGGCACCGGCGAGCTGACCGGCACGGTCACCGACGCGCGCACCGGCGAGCCCGTGGCGGGGGCGCGCGTCGCCGCCGCCGGGCCGCGCGAGCTGGACACCACCACGGCCGGGGACGGCTCCTACCGGCTCCACCTCGACCCGGGCGAGCACACCCTGACCATCACCCACTTCGGCCACGACACCCGGACGATCGACGGCGTACGGGTGAGCGGCGGGCAGCCGGTCACCCGGGACGCCGCCCTGGAGCCGACGCCCCGGGCGACCGTGACGGTCCGGGCCGCGGACGGCTCCGGCCAGGGGTGGCCGCTCTACGCCGAACTCGCCGTCGAGGGGGCGCCGCGCACCTGGTTCACGGCGCCCGGCGACGGGCGGGTGGCCGCCGAGCTGCCCGTGGGCGGCACCTACCGGGTGACCGTCACCCCGCGTCTTCCCGGCTACCGGCCGGTCACCGGCGAGATCACCGTCGCGGGCGACACCTCCGCGGACTTCGCGCCGCCGATCGACACCGCGTCCTGCTCCGCTCCGGGGTACGCCGCCCGCGACGGGGAGTGCCGGCCGGTGCCGGGCTCGCTCGTGCACGGCGCGGTGACCGACGCCAACACCGGAAAGCCCGTCGTCACAGCTACTGTCACAGCCACCGCCACAGCCACAGCCACAGCCACAGCCACGACCGGTGCCGGCGCCTCCGCCGACACCGTGGCCACGCCGGACGACCCGGCGCTGCCGGACGGGTTCTACTGGGTGTTCTCCGCGATGGCGGAGCGGCGCGTCCTCACCGTCACCCAGCGCGGCTACCGGCCCGCCTCCGCCCCCGTCGAGACCGCCCCCGGCCAGGTGTCCAGGACGGACTTCGCGCTCGCCTCGGGCCGGCTCGCCGTCGAGGCCGGCGACCTGTCGGAGGAGGTGCGGCTCGGCAAGAAGGTACGCAAGCGCCTGACCCTCACCAACCGGGGCACCGCGCCGCTCACGTACGAGATCACCGGCGAGCGGCGGGACGCGGCGCACCGCCCGGCGGACGACCGGGACGCGCCCACCGCGAACGGCGGGCCCGCCCGCAGGGTCGAGGTGGCCGGGCTCTCACCCGCCGCCGTCACCGCGCCCCCGGCCGGCGAGGGCACGGCCCGTCCGGGCACGGACGCCGCCCCGTGGACGGCGATCGCCGACTACCCGACCAGCATCAGGGACAACGCCGCCGCCTACCACGACGGCAAGGTGTACTCCTTCGGCGGCTCGCTCCGCGGCGAGGGCCCGACCCCCGCGTCGTACGTCCACGACCCGGGCGCGGGGACGTGGACGCGGCTCGCCGACATGCCGCAGGCGCGGCAGAAGCCCGCAGCGGCGTTCGTCGACGGCAGGTTCTACGTCGTCTCCGGCTGGGGAGCCGGGGGCGCCGCCGGCGCCGCCACCCTGGTGTACGACCCCGCGACCGATGCCTGGAGCACCGGCGCGGACAACCCGCGGCCCTGGGGCGCGGCCGGTTCGGCCGTCCTCGACGGGAAGATCTACTCCGTCGGCGGCTGCGCCGGCGAGTGCCAGGAGGCCACGGACCAGGTCACGGTGTACGACGTGGCGAGCGACAGCTTCACGGCCGTCGCGCCGTACCCCGAGCCGATCTCCTGGGCGTCCTGCGGCGCGCTCGGCGGGCAGGTCTACTGCGCCGGCGGGCTGGCCGCCGGGCCGCACGGCACCCAGCACGCCTACGCCTACGACCCGGTGCGCGACGCCTGGACCAGGGTCGCCGACCTGCCGCTCGACCTGTGGGCCGCCAGTTACGCGGTGGCGAACGGGAAACTGCTGGTCGCGGGCGGCGTGGCCAAGGGCGGCAGCGTGCTGACCAACGAGGCGTTCGCCTACGACGCCGACGCCGACACCTGGACGGCGCTGCCGAACTCGGGCAACGCCCTGTGGCGCGGCGCCGCGGCCTGCGGCTTCTTCAAGATCGGCGGAGGTGACGGGCCGCGCGTGATGCCGTACAACGAGAGGCTGCCCGGCTACGACGACTGCGAGCCGGCCGGGACCGGCGCGGAGTGGCTGAGCGCCGACCCGGGGCGGGGCACGCTCGCGCCCGGCCGCAGCGTGCGGGTCACCGTCACCCTCGACGCCCGCGAGCTCACCCGGCCCGGCACGTACCGGGCGGAGCTGGCCGTGCGCGAGGACACGCCGTACGCCACGCCGGGCATCGGCGTCACCCTGGAGGCGGAGGCGCCCCGGCACTGGGCGCGGCTGTCCGGCCGGGTGCTGTCACGCGCCTGTGACGGGACCACCGCGCCCCTGCCCGGCGCGACGGTGACCGTCGGGCGGGGCCGCGACTCGTGGACCCTGAGCACCGGCCCCGACGGCCGCTACGCCGGCCGGCTGCCGGGCGGCCTGCCGCGCGCCGGGGTGACGGTCACGGCCGGGGGACACCGCCCGGCGGAGTTCACCGCCCGGCTGCTGCCGTACGGCGACGTCCGCCGCGACCTCACCCTGTCCCGCCAGGACTGCTGACCCTCAGGAGCCGAGGTGCGCGGCCGTCCAGCAGTCCGCCTGGCCGGGACGGCCGCAGTCCGCCAGCTTGTCGAGCGCCTCGGCCAGGCCGGCGGTGCGCGGGTCGCCGGGGTCGTTGCGCTCCTGGTGGGGGTCGGTCGCGGTGTTGTAGTACTCGGGCTCGGCGACGCCCCGGTACTCGACGTAGAGCTCGTCCGCCGTGCGCACCGCGGCGTAGCTGGGCGGCCCGGCGTTGCCCGGCTTCAGGTCGTCGGCGTCCGGGTCCGGCTCGCCCGCCGCGTCCGGGTCCGGCCTGACGTGCTCGATCAGGGCGGCGTCGCGCCAGTCCTTCGGCCGGTGCCCGGAGATGAGCGGCAGGAGGCTGCGGCCGTCGCGGCTGTCGCGCCGCGCCCGGTCGACGCCGGCGATGTCGAGGAAGGTCGCGAAGAGGTCGACGTTCTGCGCGATCCGGTCGCTGACGAGGTCGCCGTGCCGCCCGGCGGCCGGGCGCTTGACCAGCAGCGGCACCCGGACGTCGTGGTCGTAGGCGGTGGACTTGCCGCGCACCAGCCGATGCTGGCCGAGATGGAAGCCGTTGTCCGAGGTGAACACGATGTAGGTGTTGCGCTTCTCCTCGGCCGTGAGCGCCGACATGACCCGTTCCACCATGTCGTCGACGGACTGCACCATGCGCACGCGGTCGCGGAAATCGGCGCGCAGCTCCTTGGTGAGCTTGGCGCCGATCCGCTGCCTGCGGACCCAGGCCGGCTTGTCGGAGGTGTCCTCGTCGAAGGCCGGCAGCGAGGTGACGTCGACGGTGGCGCAGTCGACGCCGCCGCAGTCGCCGTGCGGGAACTGCCCGGCCGGCCACGCCGTCCTGGGCCGGTCCCGGTAGGCGGGCGGGAAGCGGGGCTCCTTCTCGCCCGGCTTCACCCCGACCCTGGCATGCGGCGAGAACGGCGCCACCTGCAGGAAGAACGGCTTGCCCGGGGCGTGCTCACGGGAGCGCTCGATGAAGTCGACGGCGCGCCTGCCCAGCACGTCCACCAGGTACTTGCCGCCGGAGCCGATCGGCTTGCGCCCCGCGGTCTCCTCCTCGACGTAGCCGGTGAGCTGGTAGCGGAACTCGTTGTAGCCACCGCCGCCGGCCACGTGCCACTCGGCCCAGCCCGGCGGCACCTTGTAGTCGGCGCCCACGGGGTACTCGTTGATGTACTTGCCCAGGTAGCCGGTGCGGTAGCCGGCGTCGCGGAGCGCGGTGGCGTAGGTCCGGCCCTCGTGCTCGGCGAAGGCCGCGTAGCCGCCCCTGTCGGATCCCTTGTTGGTCTCCACGCCCGTGTTGTGCGGGAACTCCCCGGTGAACGTCGAGGCGCGCGACGGGCAGCACAGCGAGTTGGACACGTAGTAGTCGGTGAACGTCGTGCCGTCGCGGCCGAGGCTTCTGACGGTGTCCATGTAATTCAGCAGATCCGCTGACATGTCGTCGACGAGGAAGAACACGATGTTCGGCTGCTTGGGGTGCGGCTGCTGGAGCCGCTCCACGAGGGCGCTCGCCGGGGAGGCGCCGGAGAGCGCCAGCGCGCTGGCCGCGGCCGCCGCGGCGAGGCGTTTGCTGGGGATTCGCATGATTCAGGCAGCTCTTTACTGTTGTCACGTTTGAGGTGTAAAGCACAGTAATCACGCTGATGGCGAACGGTAGCGGATTCCCCCTGAGGGGTTTCTGGGAACCGAGAGCGCCGTGGCAGGGCGCGGCGACGAGGTCATGGTGGTCCACCGGAGGACCACCCCGCTCCCCGGCGACCCCGCCGCCCGGGTCGCCGAATCCGTACGCCGGCGCCTGGACCGCCCGCCACCGTCGCCGTGGACGGAGGAGGAAGCCGCAGCCGACGACGCCGCCCTGACAGCCCCCGGCTGACCCGGCCGAGGGATGAGCCGGCAGGGCGGGGCGGGCCCAGGTGGGCAGCGGCTCGCCGGGAAGCAGACGACGAAGGGCCCCCACCCCGGCGCGCGAGGTGGGGGCCCGGAGGGGGACGTTACGGCGCCACCGGGGTGCCGCCGAACGTCACGACGAGACGCCCGTCGGAGGCGAACGACCAGTTCAGGGCGCCGCTGTAGGAGGAGCACCGGGACCCGTTCGAGCCGGTCCAGAACTGGTTGGAGCCGTCGGCGGAACCCACGGTCTTGTCGTTGCTCCCGTCGCCGTCACGGCACGAGACGTTGTCGCGGAACACCGTCGATCCTGCGTCGAACGAGAAGTTGCGCTCGGTGTTGTCGATGCTGACGTTGCCCGTCATCGTCATCGTGCCGGGGTTGCGGTTGTAGGTGAAGCCGTGCTTGCCGTTGTTGTAGGCGATGCTGCGCCGGATGACATGGTTGACCGGGATGTCCTCGCCGCCCAGCTTGTAGCCGTTGCGGTCGCCGTTGCCGGCCTGGCCGCCGTTGCTCAGCGTGCCGTTGTCGTACGACAGCGAGTCCTCGATCGTCACCGGGCCGATGGCGCCGGTGTCGGTCTTGGTGTAGAGGTCCCAGCCGTCGTCGATGTTGTTGCGGGCCACGGCGTAGCGGAAGACGTTGCCGGACCCGACGGTGAGCTTGGCGGCGAAGCCGTCGGCGTCCTCGCCGTCGGAGTCGGCGTTGTCGTGCGACAGCGCGCTCAGGACGAGGTTGTCCGCCGGCCACTGGTCGCGCGGCGTACTGGAGACGATGCGCGACAACTGCAGCCCGGTGTCCCGGTTGTACCGCGTCACCGTGCGTTCGATGATGTTGTGGCTGCCGCCGACGAAGATCCCGTTGTCGCCGGCCCGCTCGACCACGATGCCGTGGACGTGCCAGTACGACGCGTTCAGGGCCAGCCCGCGGTTGGCCGGGTCCTCGCTCTGGCCGGAGAAGTTCAGGATCGGCGTCTCGCCAGGATAGGCGGCCAGCTTCTTACGGGCGCCGGAGGTGCCGTCGTTGCCCGGCGCGATGGCGACCGTCTGGGAGAAGGCGTACGTGCCGCCGCGCAGGTAGATCGTGCCCCCGGCGGTGACCCGGGTGATCGCCGAGGTGAGCGTCGTGGGGTCGGACCGGGTCCCGGCCGCGCCGTCCCTGCCGTTGGGCGCCACGTACAGCGTGTCGCCGGACGGCGGCGGGGTGACGGTCGGTGTGACGGTCGGCGAGACGGTGGGAGTGGGGGTGGGGCTGGTCGTCGGGGTGCCACCCGCGGGCCGCAGCGTCCACTGCTTGGTGGAGACCGAGTCGCAGGAGTTCTGCTGGAGCAGGGCGCCGGAGGAGGTGGAGTTGTCCTTGACGTTCAGGCACTTGCCGCCGTTGGCGTTGACCACCCGGTGGTTGGACCCGGACTCGGTCAGCCGCCAGGTCTGGGAGGCGGCGCCGGTGCACGACTCCTGCTGGACGGGCTTGCCCGCGCTGGTGGAGGCGCCGCGTACGCCCAGGCACTTGCCGCTGTGCGCGGCCTTGATCTGGTAGTCGCCGCCGGAGGCGGTCACGGTGAAGACCTGCCCGCCGGTTCCGGCACAGGTGTCCTGCACGAGTTGCGTACCGTCGGCCGTGGTGGCTCCCGGGACGGCGGCGCACAGGCCGCTGCCCGCGTTGACCAGCGTGTAGTCGCCGCTGGCCGGGGCGGCCGAGGCCGGCGCGTTGAGCGCGGCGACCAGCCCGCCGGTGGTGAGGATGCCGGCGGACAGCACGATCGCCAGCCGCCTGCCAAGGTGTTCTTGCTTGCGCACGTCCAGCTCCGTTCGGGGGATTGCGGATCAAGCGCCGGGCCCAGAGCTCGGTGGCGCGCGGCGCATTCCGACACCAACCGGTTGCGCACACGGTGGCGTTACACGCCCGAAACGTCAATACGCCTGAGTAAAACTGCAAACGCTGCCAGGAGTTCTGCCTGGTCTAGTCCAGGATTTTTGCAACAACCGCTTGCAAGAAGCCTTGATTCCTTGCAGAGCGACGCAGGCAAGACGAAGAGGAGGGCGGGGCGAACCCACCCTCCTCTTCGATTCCCCCGTGCTACACCTTGCGGCGCGTGAGGAGGAATCCCAGGGCGATCATGCCGACGCCGAGGATCAGGTGAAGCCAGTTGTCCGCGGCGTTCAGCGGGACGAAGTTGGCCTGGCTGTCATGCGGGACCAGCAGGCCGTAGATCCACAGCAGCAGGTAGATGACGCCCCCGCCGATGAGGAAGTTCCGTGCGCCGCTCCAGGTGCGGGCCAGCAGGACGCCGGCGACGCCGAACAGCAGGTGCACGATGTTGTGCAGGATGGAGACCTCGAAGACGCCCAGCAGCATCGCGTCGGAGTGGTGACCGGCGAACTGCATGCTGTCGTAGCCCGTGGTCACGCCGGGGATGAAGCCAAGCACGCCGACCAGGAGAAATACCAGGCCGACGACCAGTGCCGCGACTTGCACCGGCGTCCGGGCGGTTCGCGTAGGAGTGGTGCTCATGCGACCTCCTCTCGGGTAGGACGAGACTGCGCCTACCCACGCGGCACGCCGGGTAACGAGATGACGGGCACAGGGCTTCACAGCCGGTCCGGTGCGTGGTCTAATCGATGAACCAACCTCTAGAATTCAATTCTATTATTGACTCGAGAGTGGAGATCAGCGATGGCCCGACTGCTGCGCCGCTTCGCCGAGACGAGGCCGGACGGCCTCGCTCTGGCCGACGAGGACGGCGCCACCACGTGGCGTGAGCTGGACGAGCGGGTCGACCGCCTGGCCGGCGCGCTCCTCGGCGCGGGCCTGTCCGCCGGTGACGTCGTGGCCCTCCACGCGGCCAACCGCCGCGAATACTTCGAGGTCATGGCCGCCGCCAGCCACATCGGCCTGCGGTACGTGCTGGTCAACTGGCACTGGACCGCCCAGGAACTCGGCTACGTCCTGCGGGACGCGGGCGTGCGCGTCCTGTTGTCCGACCCGGCCTTCGCCGCGCAGGCGACCGAGGCCGCCGAAGGGCTCGACCTGGCCGCCCGGGTGGCGTTCGGCACCGGCATCGAGGGGTTCGTCCCGTACGAGGACTTCATCGCCGCGGGCCCGTCCGGCGAGCCGGAGCTCCAGGTCATGGGCAGCCCGATGTTCTACACATCCGGGACCACCGGCAGGCCCAAGGGCGTCAGCCGCAAGCAGTCCACCGTCGGCATGCCCGTCGAGGCCCTCGCCATGGCCGCCGACCGCTTCGGCCAGACCTTCACCGTGCCCGACGGGGGCCGCACGCTGCTGGCCGGCCCCGCCTACCACTCGGCCCAGTGGATGTTCTCGTTCATGGCGCTCATGGGCGGCTGCCCGGTGGTCATGCGGCGCGGGTTCGACCCCGCCGAGACGCTGCGGCTGATCGACGAGTACGGGATCACCAACGTCCACCTGGTGCCCACGCAGTTCGTCCGCCTGCTGCGCCTGGACGCCGCCACCCGGGACGCCTTCTCCGGGGCGAGCCTCACCTCCGTCTGGCACGGCGCCGCGCCCTGCCCGCGGCAGGTCAAGCACCAGATCATCGACTGGATCGGCCCGGTCGTGCACGAGTACTACGGCTCGACCGAGGCGGGCATCAACACGGTCATCACCGCGGAGGAGTGGCTGGCCAAGCCCGGCAGCGTCGGACGGCCGCAGCCGATGACCGAGATCCACATCCTGCTGGACGACGGCACGCCCGCCAAGCCGGGGGAGCAGGGCCAGATCTGGTTCCGCTACACCAACGGCGACGACGTCGAATACTGGGGAGACCCGGACAAGACCGCCTCGATCCACCGGACCGACGGCCTGTTCACCACCGGCGACATCGGCTACTTCGACGAGGACGGCTACCTGTTCCTGTGCGACCGCGCGATCGACATGATCATCAGCGGGGGCGTGAACATCTACCCGGCCGAGATCGAGAGCGTGCTGATCACCCACCCGGCCGTCCGGGACGTCGCGGTGTTCGGGGTGCCGGACGAGGAGTTCGGCGAGCAGGTCAAGGCCGCCGTCGAGCTGGTGGACGGCGTCGAGCCCGGCGGCGATCTGCCCGGCGAGCTGATCGCCCACTGCCGTGCCTCGCTGGCCGGGTACAAGGTGCCCCGGTCGATCGACTTCGTCCCCGAACTGCCGCGCACCCCCACCGGCAAGCTGTACAAGCGGCTGCTGCGCGACCCCTACTGGCAGGACGGCGCCCGCCGGATCTGACCGTCATCCGGGCCGGCGGTCGCTCCCGACGGGCGCGGGCAGCAGCTTGCCGAACGGGACGGCGCGCAGGACCCGGAGCCGTTCGGTGGCGTGCGGGTGGCCGTGGCGGGCGGCGAGCCCGTAGTAGAACCTGGCGATGTCGCGCTTGGCGTGCCCCTCCTGCTCGTAGGCCTGGCCGTAGGCGAACGACAGGTTCGCCGCGAACTCGATCGGGTGCCGGTTGCCGGCGAACGCCTCGGCGCCGGGGTGACGCTTCTGGACCGCGATGTGGATCCAGTAGCGCGCCTCCGCCGACTCGCCGGCCAGCACGTGGATGATCGCCAGCCGGTAGGCCGACTCGGCGTCGCCGTCGCCCGCCAGGCGGACCAGGCGCGCGACGGTCCTGGTGGCGCGTCGCTCGGCCTCGTCGGCCGGGGTTCCGTAGAGGTCGTAGGAGCCGGTGGGGTGCGGCCTGGCCGGCTCGTTCCTGGCGGCGCGCCAGCGGGCCTGCCACTGCTCCACGGTGCCGAGGGCGTCCCCGGGCAGGCCGCTCTCCCCGGCATACCGGTGACAGACCATCACGAAGGAGACGACCAGCTTCCAGTCGGGCAGGCGTTCCCGCTTGCCCGTGAGGATGTCGCTGACCGTGCTCGCGGGCAGTTCCTTGGGGACGTCCGGCGCGCGTGACAACCGGTGCATCTCTGAATAGCTCGGCTGGCCGGCCGATTCCCGCAGCTCTATGAGCGCGGCTATGAAGGCGGAATGTGATCCTGCCCGTGGAGTGTCAGTCATCGTCCTTGATGGAGTCGAAAGGTCAACAAGTGTCGCCATATTTTCAGAAATAGTCTCGCAGTCGATGACACTTTGCGGATTCCATCTCATCCGGTTGCTCCGGCCACTCCGGATGATCATTGCCCCACCAGCCCCAGCTGCCGATTCGGGGAGCTAGCAGCGCTTTTGTCGCTATTTATGAGATAAATCCGGAGGAAGCCGGACGATGTCGGAGGGCTGGGAAAGTTTGGCGCCCCGGCGGCCCGGTTCGGTCTCGTACGGCTCCGTCCGGGCACGCGTGGATCGCTGGCCCGCGAGCTTCCCCGGGCCGCATGGTTGGCCGCATTCATCGCGCTGCTCTTCGGGAGGCCACCATCCATGCCGTTACTCACGGCCCGCCCGTCCAGCATCGTGTACTGCGCCGACGCTCCCTGTCCGGCGGACGAGCACCTGCTGGTCACGCTCCTGACGACCTGGGTGCTCGCGACGGGACGCACGCCGCCCGCCGGGCGCCCGGACGACCTCACCCCGGAAGAGCTCATCGACTTCTGGGCCGACGACCGCACCTGAGGAAAGAGGACCGATGTTCACCACGCGTCAACTGCTCACGCTCACCCTGGCCGTCATGGTCGCCGCGATCACCTGCGCGCTCGTCCTGGCCACCGGCGCGCAATGGCCGGGCGCCCTGCTCAGCGGCGGCGGCGCGGGCGGGGCGACGCTGGCCGCCCTGCCCAGGCTCCTGAGCAGGCGCGACCCGTAGTCGCGCGGGCGGGGAGTTGCCTTGACGCCGGTGTCAAGCTTCTAGCCTGGCGGCGTACCGGCGGCTGACGTCAGCCGCCGCACCGAATCGGGGAAGACTGATGAAGTTCGGAATCAGCTACGCAACGCCCTACCACGGGGCCGATCCCGACAAGCTCGTGGCGTTCGCCCGGCTGGCGGAGGAGTGCGGGTTCGAGTCGCTGTACATGCCCGAGCACATCGTGCTCTATCCGGGCGCCAAGGTGGGCGCGTTCGAGCTGCCGCCGTCGCTGCCGTACGTCGACCCGCTCGACGCGCTGGCCTTCGTCGCCGCGACCACCGAGCGGATCCTGCTCGGCACCGGCGTGCTGCTGCTGCCGTACCACCATCCGGTGATCCTCGCCAAGCGGCTGGCCACGATCGACGTGCTGTCCAAGGGCCGGATGCGCCTGCTCACCGTCGGGCTGGGCGCGCTCCCGGGCGAGGCCGAGGCGGTGGGGGTCGACTTCGCCGGCCGGGGCCGCCGCGCCGACGAGGCCATCGACGTGCTGCGACTGCTCTGGGCGGGCGGCGAGGAGGGGGTCAGCTTCACCGGCGAGTTCTTCTCGTTCGACCGCCTCTGCAGCTATCCCAAGCCTGCCGGACTGCTGCCGATCCACGTCGGGGGATCGACCCCGGCCGCCGCTCGCCGGGCGGGCCGGCGGGGCGACGGCTACTTCCCCGGCGGCTCGCTCGGCGCGGAGGAACGGGCCGCGCAGTGGGAACTCGCCCGGGCCGCCGCCGCGGAGGCGGGGCGCGACCCGGACGCGCTGGAGTACACGCGGTTCGGGTCGATCGACATGCCCGCCGGCCGCGTCGCCGAACTCGACGCGCAGGGCGTGACCCGCCTGGTCGTCAGCTCCTCGGCCACCGACCCCGGCGAGCAACGCGAACAACTGTCGGCCTTCGCCGGGCGATGCGGCTTCCTGCCCTAGCATTTCGCACGTGACCGCCTACGACGATCCCGATCTGTTCGAGCACCTGAACGTCTCGGCCCTGCCGCCGCGCCAGCAGCGGATCCTGGCCGTGATCCGCGACTGGGTGGTCAGGCACGGCTATCCGCCGAGCACCCGCGAGCTCGGCCACGCCGTCGGGCTGCGGTCGCCGTCCTCGGTGTCGAAGCACCTGAAGGCCCTGGAGGAGAAGGGGTTCCTGCACCGGGGGCCGGCGATGACCCGGCCGATCGACGTGCGCCTCTTCCTGCGCGGCCCGGCGCCCGAACCGGCCCGCGACCTGGTGAGCGTGCCCGTGGTCGGCGACATCGCCGCGGGCGTCCCCATCCCGGCCGACGAGTACGTGGACGACACGCTGACCCTGCCCCGTGACCTCATCGGGCGGGGCAACGTGTTCGGCCTGCGGGTGCGGGGTGACTCCATGGTCGACGCCGCGATCTGCGACGGCGACCTCGTCGTGGTGCGCCAGCAGCCCGAGGCGCACTCGGGCCAGATCGTCGCCGCGATGATCGACGGCGAGGCCACCGTCAAGGTTTTCCGCCGGCGCGACGGCCACGTCCTCCTCGAACCGCGCAACCCCGCCTACGACGTCATCGACGGCGACCACGCCGTGGTGCTGGGCATCGTGGTCTCGGTCCTGCGCAGCGTCTGAGCGGCGGTCAGGGCCCGTGAGAGCGCGCGAACCCGGTCACCGTGCCGGCGCGCAGCAGGTCGGGGCGCAGGAGCTCGGCCCGGTGCCGGGGTAACCCGGCGGCCAGTGCGGCGCCGGTGAGCGCCGACGTGAGCCACTCCACGTCCACGTCCCGGCCGTCGTGCCCGGTGATCAGCGGCTCGCCCGGGGTCCGGCCGTCGCACTGCGCGCGCAACAGCGGCCGGACCCGCGGCGGGACCGGGAACGCGACGGGCCCGTCACGCTCGCCCCGCAGGACGAGCACGAGCGGATGGTCGCCGCCGGGCAGCGCGTGCACGTCGTGCACGGTCAGTGCGGCCAGGGAGTCCACCGACGCGCCGGTGGCCTCCAGCAGCGCGACGGCCAGGGCCTCGGCCGGTCGGCCGTCCTCGGCCAGCCGCGCGACCCCGCCGCGCAGCAGGCGCCGTTCGGTCCGGGTGAGCGGCGGCGTGCCGTTCGGGGAGCGCCGCCGCATCGCGCCGGACTGCCCGGCGAAGGCGTAGAAGGACGCCAGCGTGGCGCGCCTGCCCGCGACCGTCGCCTTCGCCAGGGGCTTGCCGGAGGTGCCGGCGCCGGTGGTGAGGGCGGCGTAGCAGTAGGCGTCCAGATGGGACCCGGAGGCCGCGAGCGGTTCGAGCGCCGGTTCGGAGGCGTACAGCCAGCGCAGCCACGAGGCCAGGACCCGCAGGCAGGTCCGCCGCCGGGCCGCCGAGGGGCGGCCCTGGAGCCAGGCCGCGACCACCCGCCACGTCAGCGGATCCAGCTCGTCGAGCAGGGCGACGTCGCCGGCGGGGACCTGGCGCGGGCCCAACCCCTCGATCTGCCCGACGCTGGTGAGGCCCGGGTCGTCCGCGTGCGTCACGAGGCGATCACCGCGACCGGGCCGGCGGGGCGGTCCGTGCCTGACAGACGCATCATGGGCTAGATCATCTCACGGGCGCGCCGTCCGCGATTCTCGATCCGCGCAGTCAGCGAGCGTCTTGTACGCCGGTCAAGGTGGCGCCGATCTCCTTCATCCGCCCGGCCGCGTAGGCGGGGTCGATCAGCGCCTCGGGCGTGTGGATGCCGGGCGGCACGGCGTCCCCGCGCAGGCCGAGCAGCCGTTCGACGCCGAGGGCGACGCCGAGTCCCGTCAGAGGGCGCTGGCCCTCCGGGTGCAGGAGGTAGCGGCTCGTCCTGAGCGGCGCGCCCGCGTGGTCCACGCCTTCGAGGTCGATCCTGATCTCGGTGGAAGCGGGCTCGCCGCGGCGCCGGGCCGCGGACTCGCCGACCGCGAACGCGAAGCTGACGTTCGCCGCGCCCGTGGCGAGGGCCAGGCTCGGCACGTCGAGGATGGGGACGATCTGGGCGGGCAGGACCGTGCCGTCGATGCTGGTGACCTCGGTCCGCGCGTCGGCGCCGCCGACCCAGTGGAAGACGCCGTCGCGGCGGACCTGCCCCGCCGAGGTGGCGGCCAGCAGGCGGGCCAGGTCCGCCACCGCCGCGGGCCCGCCGCTGTCCCGCTCGTCCAGCACGCCGCCGACCTCGATGGTGTCGACCCGGCCGAACTCCCCGGCGAGGCCGAGCACCGCGAGGACGACGAGCCCCGCGTACCAGTGGCTGGCCAGCAGGATCGGCGCCGCGCCGGCCCGCAGACCGGCCGCGACGACCTCGGGGCCGATGTCGACCAGACCGCTGGAGATGCTGACGTACGGCAGCCCTCGGTCCTGGGCGTAACGCAGTCCGTGCAGATGGCTGTCCCACACGGCCGCGACGACGGCCGAGTGGCCGCCGGCGTCCCCCAGGCCGAGATCGCTCCGCCGCAGGTCGATGGTTACGGCCGTCGCGGCGCCGAGCTCGTCGGCGACGCGCTGGGCGCGGCCGGGATCGCGGCCCGCGATCGTCAGCGGCAGCTCCGGATACCACCGGCGCAGGATGGCCGCGGTGGCCGAGCCCGCCTGCCCCGAGCCGCCCATGATCAGTACTGAGTGCTCCACGGTGTCGCCTCTCTCACTAACCTACATTCTGTAACTTACATTTTGTAGCTTAGACTGGGCGGTGACGCAAGGGAGGACGATGACCACCGGATCGACCCGGCTGTCCAAGCAGGCCAGGCGGGAGCAGCTGCTCGACACCGCCATGACGCTCGTGCGCGCCCAGGGGACCGACAGCCTCACGCTGCTCAGCCTCGCCGAGGCGGCAGGGGTGAGCAGGCCCATCGTCTACGACCACTTCGGCACCCGTCCCGGCCTGCTGATCGCGCTCTACCGGCGGCTCGACGAGCGGCACCGGGCCGCGTCGGAGGAGGCCCTGCGTGACGCCCCGGCCGTGCCCGGCGAGATCGCCCGCGTCCTGAGCGCCGCCTACTTCGCCTGCGCCACCGACATGCCGGAGTGGAACGCCGTCTCCGCCGCGCTCAAGGGCGATCCGGAGATGGAGGCGATCGAGCGCGAGCTGCTCGACGACTACACGGACCTGATGGCCGGCGCGCTGCTGCCGTACACCGGGCTCACGCCGGAAGCCCTCCGGCTGCGCTGCGCCGGCCTGCTCGGCGCGGCCGAGGCGATCGCCGCGGAGCTGAACCGGGGGCGGGTCACCGCCGCGGACGCGGTCACGGCGCTGACCGGCCTGATCGTCGGCGGCATCGGCGCCGGGGCCGCCCCGAGCTGAGCCGGTCCCGGGTGTGGCGGTCCCGGGTGTGGCGGTCCCGGGTGTGGCGGTGCTGTGGAGGTATCGGGCGGGTACCGTGCAAACGCTCGCCCCGGCCCGGGCGGCGGCCCTAGCGTCCCGGGGTATGCAGACAGTGGACGTCCTGGTCGTGGGGGCCGGTCTGGCCGGGCTGAACACGGCACGGCTGCTCGCGCGGCAGGGACTGAACGTGATGGTGGCCGAGCGTCGCCGGTCGCTCTCGGCGGGCATCCGCACGACGGGCATCTTCGTGCGCCGCACCCTCGACGACTTCGACCTGCCGGACCACCTGCTCGGGCCCGGCGTCCGCGACGTGCTGCTGTACCCGCCGTCGCGCCGGGCGCCGATCCGCCTCACCAGCGACCGGGACGAGTATCGGGTCGCCGACATGGCGGGCGTCTACGAGCACGCCCGCCGCGCGGCCGAGTCCGCCGGAGCGCGCGTCCACCTGGGCGTACGGTACGCCGGCACATCACCGGGACCGGCGCGGTCCGGCGGGGTGCCGGGGGGACCGGCGCGGCCCGGTGG
>NZ_LAVL01000162.1 GCF_001083785.1 Nonomuraea sp. SBT364 | reverse complement strand
CCCACGAGCTTCCCCCACCCCTTTCCGCGGGCGGCTTCGTTTGTGTAAAAAAGACCCCCCCGCCTCACCCCGTTCTCTCCCGGAGTTGACCTTAGGCTCACTGGGGGCGAAGACCACGGCGACGACCCGCCTCAGTGGGGAGTGGATACAGGATTTTGCCGCGTACGGCCCGTCGAATTATATGGCAGTGGCCGGGGCCCGTCAGCCGTCTGTCACCTCGGAAAGCACGCCTCACCAGCACGAAATATGGCCATTTGATTGCGAAAGATCATTTATTCGACTCTCTTGGATAGAAAGTGTCATTGAGCGGGAATGAGGTGTTAGATGCCCAACTATCCCCATTTAAGGCGTGCTTTCGCGGCGCTGGGCGTCCAGCCGGGACAGGTCGTCCTGGTGCACGCATCGCTCAGCGCCCTCGGTCACGTCGATGGGGGCGCGCCGGCCGTCGTCGCCGCGCTGCGTGATCTGCTCGGCCCGCACGGCACGCTCGCGGTCCCCACCGGGACCCCGGCCAACTCCGACACCTCGCCCTGCTACCGCGCCGCCGTGGCCGGGATGAGCGCCGGCGAGATCGCCCGCCATCGGGCCACCATGCCCGCCTACGACCCGGCGGCCACCCCGACGACCCTGATGGGCCGCATCCCCGAACACGTCAGGCAACTCCCGGGGGCACTCCGCAGCTCTCACCCGCACACCTCGTTCGCCGCCGTGGGCCCGCAAGCGGCCACGATCACCGACGGCCACGCCCGCGACTGCCTGCTGGGCGAGCGCTCGCCGCTCGCCCGGCTCTACGACGCCGGGGCGCTCGTCCTGCTGCTCGGCGTCGGGTACGACAGGTGCACCGCCTTCCACCTCGCCGAATACCGCTTCCGCGACGATCCGCCGCGCCGGTCCTACCGCGGCGTGGTGGACGACGGCCGGGGGCGGGAGTGGTGCGAGTTCGTGGACGTGGACCTGGACGCGGGTGACTTCGCCGCCCTGGGCGCCGCGTTCGAGCTGGCCCGGGAGGTGCGGCGCGGCCGGGTGGGGAACGCGACCGCCCGGCTGTTCCCGCTGGCGGCCGCCGTGGACTTCGCCACCGGCTGGCTCGCCGCCCATCGCTAGGGCACGACGCTCATGACCACCCGGGGCGCCACCTCGATGCCCAGTCCGCGCTCGTGCTCCACCAGCGCGCGCAGCTCCGGCCCCCAGTCGCCGGCGGGCAGCACGCGAAAGCCGTGCCGTTCGTACCAGGGCGCGTTCCACGGGACGTCGCGGAAGGTCGTCAGCGTCACGGCGGGGGCGCCGGTGGCGCGGGCATGGTCGAGGACCGCCGCGACGAGCCTGCCGCCGATGCCC
This sequence comes from Nonomuraea sp. SBT364, assembly GCF_001083785.1. Classification (GTDB taxonomy): domain Bacteria; phylum Actinomycetota; class Actinomycetes; order Streptosporangiales; family Streptosporangiaceae; genus Nonomuraea. The sequence goes on along the minus strand of NZ_LAVL01000162.1, from coordinate 17,603 downwards.
CGGCGCATCCGGTCGGGACGCACGGCCAGCTGTTCGAGATGAAGGCCGCCGTCGACCTGACCGACCAGGGCGAAGCCGTCAGGCGGTTCGCCCTCCACCAGCACCCGGCCGGGGTCGCCGACCTCCTCGATCATCGTCGTGCCCGGCGGGAACGTGATGCCCACCTGCTCGAACAACCCGTCGGCGGCCAGTTCCACGGCCGTCAGGCCGGGCAGATCAGCGGCTTCGGCCCATCGCACCATGCCGACACGGTCTCATGATTGCGGGCTCGGCCGCCTCCGGATATTAGTGTGATGATCGTAGGCTCGGCTGTGCGGAGCCGAGACCCCCTCCTCCACCCGTGCCCGCGACCTCATCCGAGGTGGTGGGCACGGCCCTGTCTAGAGGTCGAGCAGAGGCTCCAGGCCCACCGTGAGGCCGGGCAGCTCACGCACCCGCCGCACGCCGAGCAGCACCCCGGGGGCGAACGCGGAGCGGCTCATCGTGTCATGGCGGATCGTGAGCGTCTCGCCGTCGCCGCCGAGCAGCACCTCCTGGTGGGCGATCAGCCCGGCCAGGCGCACCGCGTGCACCCGCACCCCGTCGACGTCGGCGCCGCGCGCGCCGTCGAGCTCGGTGCTCGTGGCGTCGGGCATGGCGGCGGCCCCGGCCCTGGCGCGCGCCTCGGCCACCAGCTCGGCGGTGCGCCGGGCGGTCCCCGACGGGGCGTCGGCCTTGCCGGGATGGTGCAGCTCGACGATCTCCACCGACTCGAAGTGCCGCGCCGCCTGCTGGGCGAAGTGCATCATGAGCACGGCCGCGATGCCGAAGTTGGGGGCGATGAGGCAGTTGGTGCCCGGCGAGGCGGCCAGCCAGCCGCGCACCGTGTCGAGCCGACCGGCGTCGAAGCCGGTCGTGCCGACCACCGGGTGCACGCCGTGCGCGATGGCCCACTCCAGGTTGCCCATGACCACGTCGGGATGGGTGAAGTCGACCACCACCTCCGCGCCTTCCAGGCCCTCGACGGGGTCGTCCTTGTCGAGCGCGGCCACCAGCTCCATGTCGGCGGCCGCCTCGACAGCCCTGCACACCTCGACGCCCACGCGGCCTCGCGCGCCGAGCACACCTACCCTGATCACGGGGACAACCCTATACCGCTCAGGCGATCGCGCCGGAGAAGTCCTTGTCCCCGTACGGCCCGATCACGGCCAGCGTGAGCGGCCGGTTGAGCACGTCGGCGGCCACGTCGGCGATCTGGCCGGCGGTGACCTCCTCGATCCGGGCGAGCACCTCGTCCACCGAGAGCAGTTCGTCGTAGACCAGCTCGTTCTTGCCGATGCGGGACATGCGCGAGCCGGTGTCCTCCAGGCCGAGCACGAGCCCGCCGCGCATCTGGCCCTTGCCCCGGACGATCTCGTCCTCGGTCAGGCCGTCGGCCACCACCCTGGCCACCTCGTCCCGGCAGATCTTGAGCACGTCGTCGATCTTCGACGGCAGACAGCCGACGTAGATGCCGAACTGGCCGGTGTCGGCGTAGGCCGAGATGTAGCTGTAGGCGGAGTAGGCCAGGCCGCGCTTCTCCCGGATCTCCTGGAACAGGCGCGAGGACATGCCGCCGCCGAGCGCGGCGTTGAGCACGCCGAGCGCGAAGCGGCGGTCGTCGGTGCGCGACATGCCGGTGGTGCCGAGGACCAGGTTGGCCTGCTCGGTCGGCCGGTCGAGCACCCTGACCCCGGAGCGGGCCGGAGCGCCGGGACCGCTGGTGCGCGGCGGGGCGTAGTCGGCCGGGCCCGTCAGGGCACCCGAGCGCTCGTAGGCCCGGATGACCAGCTCCACGACCTCCTCGTGGCGGACGTTGCCCGCCACCGACACCACCGTGCGCAGCGGCCGGTAGTAGCGGTGGTAGTACTCGGCGATCCGGTCGCGGCCGAGCTCGTTGATCGACTCGACCGTGCCGAGGATGGGCCGCCCGATCGGCGAGTCGCCGTAGAGCGCCGCCGCGAACTGCTCGTGCACCACGTCCGACGGGTCGTCGTCGTGCATGGCGATCTCCTCGAGGATCACGCCCCGCTCCGACTCGACGTCGTCGCCCGTGACGAGCGAGCTGGTCACCACGTCGGCGAGCACGTCGACGGCGACCGGCAGGTCCTCGTCGAGCACCCGCGCGTAGTAGCAGGTGTACTCCTTGGCGGTGAAGGCGTTGATCTCCCCGCCGATGCCCTCGATCGACGCCGAGATCTCCATGGCGTCGCGGGTGGGCGTGCCCTTGAACAGCAGGTGTTCCAGGAAGTGGGTGGCCCCCATGTGCTCCGGGGCCTCATCACGCGAGCCGATGCCGACCCACATGCCGACCGCGACACTGCGCACGGTCGGCATGGTCTCGGTCACCACGCGCAGCCCACCGGGGAGGACGGTGCGCTTGACGACCCCGGCCCCGTCGCGGCCGGGATGCAACGTGGTCGTGGTGCTCACGAGTTGCGGTCGTCGCCGTCGTCGGCACGGGGGGCGCGGACCCGGGTGCGGGTGCGGCGCGGACGCTCCTCGCGCGGCTTGTCGTCGCCCGCGGGGGCCGCCGCCTCGGGCTCGGCGTCGCCGCCGGCCTCGGCCTTGGCCGCCTTCTCGGCCGCCTCCTTCTCGATGACCTCGACGGGCACGAGGGAGAGCTTGCCCCGGCCGTCGATCTCGGCGATCTCCACCTGGACCTTCTCGCCGACGCTCATGACGTCTTCCACGTTCTCGATCCGCTTGCCGCCGTGCAGCTTGCGGATCTGGGAGACGTGCAGCAGGCCGTCCTTGCCGGGCATCAGCGAGACGAACGCGCCGAAGGCCGCGATCTTGACGACCGTGCCCAGGTAGCGCTCGCCGACCTCCGGCATGTGCGGGTTGGCGATGGCGTTGATCGCCGACCGGGCCGCCTCGGCCGAGGGGCCGTCGGTGGCGCCGATGTAGATCGTGCCGTCGTCCTCGATGGTGATCTCGGCGCCCGTGTCGTCCTGGATCTGGTTGATCATCTTGCCCTTCGGGCCGATGACCTCGCCGATCTTGTCCACCGGGACCTTGATGGTGATGATGCGCGGCGCCGTCGGGTTCATCTCGGCCGGGGAGGCGATGGCCTCCTGCATCACGTCGAGGATCGCCAGACGGGCGCCCTTGGCCTGCTTGAGCGCGCCGGCCAGCACCGAGGCGGGGATGCCGTCGAGCTTGGTGTCGAGCTGCAGGGCGGTGATGACGTCACGGGTGCCGGCGACCTTGAAGTCCATGTCGCCCATGGCGTCCTCGGCGCCCAGGATGTCGGTCAGCGTGACGTAGCTGTCACCCTCGCCGATCAGGCCCATCGCGATGCCCGCGACCATCTCCTTGAGCGGCACACCGGCGTCGAGCAGCGCCATCGTGGAGGCGCAGACCGAGCCCATCGAGGTCGAGCCGTTGGAGCCGAGCGCCTCGGAGACCTGCCGGATCGCGTACGGGAACTCCTCGCGCGAGGGCAGGACCGGGATGAGCGCGCGCTCGGCGAGCGCGCCGTGGCCGATCTCGCGGCGCTTGGGCGAGCCCACGCGGCCCGTCTCACCGGTGGAGTAAGGCGGGAAGTTGTAGTTGTGCATGTAGCGCTTGGTGCGGTCGGGGTTGAGCGTGTCGATGACCTGCTCCATGCGCAGCATGTTGAGGGTGGTGATGCCCAGGATCTGGGTCTCGCCACGCTCGAACAGGGCCGAGCCGTGCACCCGCGGCACCACGTGGACCTCGGCCGACAGGGCGCGGATGTCCTTGGTGCCCCGGCCGTCGATGCGCACGCCCTCGTTGACGACCCGCTCACGCATGAGCTTCTTCATCACCGAGCGATAGGCGGCGGAGATCTCCTTCTCGCGGCCCTCGAACTCCGGCAGCAGCTTCTCGGCCGCCAGCGCCTTGATCTTGTCGAGCTCGTTCTCGCGCTCCTGCTTGCCGGCGATGGTGAGCGCGGCGGCCAGCTCGGTCTTCACCGCGGACTCGACGGCGGCGGAGACATCCTCCTGGTAGTCAAGGAAGATGGGGTACTCGGCGGTCTCCTTGGCGGCGACCTGCGCGATGCGGCCCTGCGCCTCGCACAGCACCTTGATGAACGGCTTGGCGGCCTCCAGGCCCTCCGCGACCGTCTCCTCGGTGGGGGCCACGGCGCCCTCGGCGACCAGCTTGAGCGTGTCGCGGGTGGACTCGGCCTCGACCATCATGATCGCGACGTCGCCGTCGTCGAGCAGGCGGCCGGCCACGACCATGTCGAACGTGGCCCGCTCCAGCTCGGGGTGGGTCGGGAAGGCCACCCACTGGCCGTCGATCAGCGCGACGCGGACGCCGCCGATCGGGCCGGAGAACGGCAGCCCGGCGAGCTGCGTGGACAGCGACGCGGCGTTGATGGCGACCACGTCGTAGAGGTGCTCGGGGTTGAGCGCCATGACGGTCGCGACGACCTGGATCTCGTTGCGCAGGCCCTTGACGAACGACGGGCGCAGCGGCCGGTCGATCAGCCGGCAGGTCAGTACGGCGTCCTCGGAGGGACGGCCCTCACGCCGGAAGAACGAGCCGGGGATGCGGCCCGCGGCGTACATGCGCTCCTCGACGTCGACCGTGAGCGGGAAGAAGTCGAGGTTTTCCTTGGGGTTCTTGGACGCGGTGGTCGCGGACAGGACCATCGTGTCGTTGTCGAGATAGGCGACGGCACTGCCGGCCGCCTGACGCGCGAGCCGGCCGGTCTCGAACCGGACCGTGCGCGTGCCGAATGAGCCGTTGTCGATGACGGCTTCAGCGGTGTGGACACCCTCCACGGGGGACCTCCTTGGTCAGTCGGTCTCCCGCGCCCTTTTCACCGGCACCCTCGTCTTGGTAGGTGCAGCGCCGGTCTTCGATCGAAGCGCCCGGTCTTGGTTACCGGAAGCCACTACCGAGGACCGGCCCGCAGGCGTCGCGGGTCGCATGGTGCTGAGCGGACGCGGGGGCTCTCAGTGTCTCGGATATTCAGTTGTACGTCAGGCGCGTGCGGCGGTGCCGCTCGACGCGCCGGACCCATATGAGAAGGGAGCGGCGTGGCCGCCGCTCCCTTTCCATGTTATCGGCGCAGGCCGAGCCGCTCGATGAGCGAACGGTAACGCGCGATGTCGACCTTCTGCAGGTACTTCAGCAGGCGGCGCCGGCGGCCGACGAGCAGAAGCAGGCCACGACGGCTGTGGTGGTCGTGCTTGTGCGTCTTCAGGTGCTCGGTCAGCTCGCTGATGCGCTTGCTGAGCAGCGCGATCTGAACCTCGGGCGACCCGGTGTCACCGTCGACGGTCGCGTACTCCGCGATGATGGTCTTCTTGGCAGCGGTGTCGAGGGACACGGCTCTCCTTCTTCTACGGGCACGCGTGAATGAAACAGAGATGTTGCGAACGACCGTGCGTGCCTACAGTCGCCGCGCGAAGGCCGTCAGGGCAGCGCTCGGCGCCACCGTTACAGAGCCGACATGCAAGGTTACCATCGCGCCCCGGGTGCTGCTCACACATACTGCGCCGCGTACTCCCCGGCGGGCTCGATCGGGGTGATGACGTCGATCAGCACGCCGCTGGGGTCGGCGACGATGAAGTGCCGCTGGCCGAAGTCCTCGCTGCGCAGCTCCAGCTCGGGGGTCAGGCCGCCGTCGACGACGAGCCGCCGCCACTCGGCGTCGACGTCGGCGACCTCGAAGTTGAGCAGCACGCCGGCGACCTTCTTGCGGTACGCCTCGGGCAGCGTCGGGTGCGTGTGGTCCAGCAGCGCCAGCTCGTGCCGGCCGCGGCGCAGGCTCACGTACCAGTCGGCCTCGAACGTCACCTCGAACCCGAACAGGTCGACGTAGAAGTCGCGCGACTCGCCCACCTTGTCGGTACAGACAACCGGATAGTAACTGCTGAGCTCCATGCCCATCCCCTTTCGCATACCGATGGTACGCTAAATGGCATACCGACGGTATGTCAACGGAGGCGCGAGATGACCAGGGCCGAGCAGCGCGAGCGCACCAGGACGACACTGATCGCCGTGGCGAGACGACTGTTCGCCGGGCACGGCTACGCGGCGGTGGGGCTGGCCGAGATCGTGCGCGAGTCAGGCGTGACCAAGGGCGCGCTCTACCACCACTTCGACGGCAAGGCAGAGCTGTTCAGGGCCGTGCTGGAAGAGGTGCAGCAGGACGTCGCGGCCCGGGGGGCGGCCGCCGCCGACGCCGAGCCCGACGCGTGGGCGCAGCTCAAGGCGGGCTGCGCCGCGTTCATGACGGCCGGCGCCGACCCCGAGGTGCAGCGGATCATGCTGATCGACGGGCCCGCCGTGCTGGGCTGGAGCGAGTGGCGGGCGATCGACGAGGCCGCCTCCGCCCGGCACCTGGCCGAGGCGCTGAACGCGCTGATCGAGGACGGCACGATCGCGCCCCAGCCCGTCGCGCCGCTGACCCACCTGCTGTCGGGCGCGATGAACGAGGCGGTGCTCTGGCTGGCCAGATCGGCCCGGCCGGGCGACCTGGAGGACACGCTGGCCGCCCTGTCGAGGCTGCTGGACTCGCTGCGTTAGGAGGTCAGGCGCCTGGCCTCGTCGACGTCGGCGTGGATCTGCGCGACGAGATCCTCGATCGAGTCGAAGCGGGTGTTGCCCCGCAGCCGTGCCGCGAACTCCACCGCCACGTGCACGCCGTACAGCTCCAGGTCGTCGCGGTCGAGCGCGTACGCCTCGACGGTGCGCGGCACCCCCTCGAACGTGGGGTTGGTGCCGACGGAGATGGCGGCCGGCCAGCGCTCGCCCTCGTAGAGGGCGGGCAGGTTGGCCACGGGCACGCACTCCAGCCAGCCGGCGTAGACGCCGTCGGCGGGGATGGCCGTCTGCGGCGGGGTCTCGACGTTGGCCGTCGGGAAGCCGAGCCGGCGGCCACGCTGGTAGCCGCGCACCACGACGCCCTCCACCCGGTGCGGGCGGCCCAGGTCACCGGCGGCGCCGTCGACGTCGCCGTCGGCCACCCGGCGGCGGATCTCCGTCGAGGAGATCGCGCCGAGCAGCGGCACCTCCTCGACGGTGAAGTCGTACTTGTCGCCCAGCGCGCGCAGCACCTCGGCGTCACCGGCGGCGCGGTGGCCGAACGCGAAGTCCTCGCCCACCACGACCACGGCCGCGCGCAGGTCGTCGGCCAGCACCTCCTGGGCGAACTCGGCGGGGCTGAGCTCCGACATCTCCAGCGTGAACCCGAGCACCCGCACCTCCTCCACGCCCAGCCCGGTCAGCAGATCGGCCCGGCGGCGCGCCATGGTCAGCCGCAGCGGCCGGTAGCCGGGCCGCACGACCTCCTCCGGATGCGGCTCGAACGTGAGCGCCACCGACCGCATCCCCCGCTCGCGGGCGATCTCCACGGCCCGCGCGGCCACCCGCTGGTGGCCCCGGTGCACCCCGTCGAACACGCCGATCGTGACGACAGACCTCTCCGAATCCCGCACGCCCGGCCCCATTCGCTTCGTGGCGGATCAATCCGTCCACAAGCCTGCCATGCGTGTCCCCGATCCCCGCAATCGGGCGGGTACGATCGTCCCCACCATGCCTCGATACGCCTTTCTCATCCTGCCTGCCTTCAATCGCGTCTACGGCGAGAGCGCGGCCCGGCTCACCCGTTCCGAGCTGGCGGTCTTCAGCGACCGGGCGCTGGGGGGCGGCCTGTCGGGCATCGAGGAACGGCTGATCGGCGGCCTGCCCTACGTCACGTTCGAGACGGCCGGGCCGCTCGACGGGGCCGACGTCGCGCGGCTGTCCAACCTGTCGTCGGTCTACGCGCTGTTCGAGCTGGCGGGCGAGCTGCTGCGGCCGCTGGCGATGAGCCCGCTCGACCGGCTGAGCAGCGACCTGATCACGATCCAGAAATACGCCGGCAAGACCAACGAGCACTTCACCAAGCTGCTGCTCAACGTCACCGCGCTGGCCACCGACTTCCCGATGGACTCAAGGTTGTCCGTGTTCGACCCGATGTGCGGGCGCGGCACGACGCTCAACCAGGCCCTCATGTACGGATATGACGCCTATGGCGTTGACGTGGACACCAAGGACTTCGAGGCCTACTCGGGCTTCGTCAAGAAGTGGCTGCGCGACAAGCGGTTCAAGCACACGGCCGACACCGTGCCGGTCCGGCGCGAGCGCGCCCTGGTCGGGCGGCGGCTGCAGGTGACGTTCGGGCTGACCAAGGAGGCGTTCAAGGCCGGCGACACGCAGCACGTCTCGATGGTCAACGCCGACACCCTGCGCGCGCGCGAGTTCTTCAAGCCGGCCACGTTCCACCTCATCGCCACCGACGCCCCCTACGGCGTGCAGCACGGCAGCAAGGGCGGCGGCGGGCTGTCGCGCAGCCCGCTGGAGCTGATCAGGAAGGCCGCGCCCGTCTGGGCCGAGCTGCTGCGGCCCGGCGGCGCGCTCGGCATCTCCTGGAACACCTACGGCGGCACCCGCGACGAGCTCGCCGGGATCCTCGCCGCCGCCGGCCTCGACGTGGTCGGCTATCCCGACTTCGAGCACTGGGTCGACCAGGCGATCGTGCGCGACATCATGGTCGCGCGCAAACCCGCCTGATCGCACGCGAGCCCGCCTAGGAGACGAACACCGCCAGCGGCTTGGCCAGCCGGCCCTGCTCCTCCACCAGCGCCAGCAGCTCCCCGTCGGGCCCGAACATGCCGATCGGCCCCTTGCCGAGACCGGCCGCCGGCAGCCTGCCGCCGTGCCGGACCACGCGCGCCTCCTCGGGCGTCACGTCCCGGCGCGGGAACGCCGCCGCGACCGCCTCCCCGATCGGCAGCACCACGCACTCCTCCGCGAGCTGCTCGATCGTCCTGGCCCTGCTCAGGTCGTACGGGCCCACCCGGGTACGGCGCAGCGCGGTGAGGTGCCCGCCGACGCCGAGCCCGGCGCCCAGGTCACGGGCCAGCGCCCGGATGTAGGTCCCGGACGAGCAGCGAATGGTGGCATCCACGTCCACCAGGTCATCCTTTTTCCGGACATCGGTGACATCGAAGCCGTACACCGTCACCGGCCGCGCCTTCAGCTGCACGTCCTCGCCGGCGCGGGCCAGCTTGTAGGCCCGCTGCCCGTCGACCTTGATAGCGCTGACCTGGGGCGGGATCTGCATGATCTCCCCCGTGAGCGCCGCGACGCCCTCGTGGACGCGTTCCGGGGACACGCCCGACGCCGAGACCGTGGCCGTGACCAGCCCCTCGGCGTCGTCGGTGTTGGTGGTGACGCCCAGCCGGATCGTGGTCTCGTACACCTTCTCCGTCAGCGCCAGGTGCCCGAGCAGCCGGGTCGCCTTCTCCACGCCCACCACCAGCACGCCCGTCGCCATCGGGTCGAGCGTGCCCGCGTGCCCGACGCGGCGGGTGCCCGCCAGGCGGCGCAGCTTGGCCACCACGTCGTGCGACGTCCACTCGGCCGGCTTGTCAACGATGATCAGGCCACTTTCGGCCATCACGCCTCTCTCAGCAGTTCCCGGAACTTGGCCACGGTCTCCTCGACACTGTCGTGCGAGGTGAACCCTGCCGCGTTGTGATGGCCGCCGCCGCCCAGCGCGGCACAGACCGCCGCCACGTCGACGCGGCCCTTCGACCTCGTCGACACCTGCCAGGCGCCCTGGTCGTCCTCCTTCAGCACCGCCGCCACCTCCGCCTCGTCGGTGCGGCGCACCACGTCGATGAGCCCTTCGAGCTCGGAGTACGGCAGGCCCTGGGCGGCCCGGTCGACGCGGGTCACGTACGTCCACACCAGGCCGTCGTCGAGCACCACCCGGTCGAGCGCGGCGGCGAGCACCTTCAGGTAGCCGAACGGGGAACGATCCCACAGCTCCCTGGCGATCTCGTCGGGGTGCAGCCCGGTCGCCACCAGCCGCGCGGCCATCTCGTGCGCGGCGGGCGTGGTCGAGGAGTGCCGGAACGACCCGGTGTCGGTCACCAGCCCCGCGTACAAACAGGTGGCGATGTCACGGTCGAGCGTGCCGCCGAGCCGGTAGATGAGCTGCTCGGCCAGGATGGCCGTCGCCGGGGCGCCCGGGTCGATGAGGTCCAGGGTGCCGAAGCCGTCGTTGGACGGATGGTGGTCGATCACGATGAGCTGGTGCGCCTGCCGGACGCTCTCACCGAGCAGGCCCAGCCGGCCGATCGAGGGCGAGTCGAAGGTGATCATCAAGTCGGGCTCGGCCGGGTAGTCCGCCGGTGGCACCAGCATCTCCTGGCCGGGCACGAACCTCAGCAGGCGCGGCACCGTGAAGTCCTGGTCACCGAACGAGGCGGCGACGCGCTTGCCCATCGACCGCAGCACGAAGCCGACGGCCAGCATCGAGCCGAGCGCGTCACCGTCCGGCGACACGTGGCAGGCCAGCGCGATGTCGTCGGTCTGCGAGATGAGCTGGACGGCACGCCGCCACGCCGACTCGGGCACCGGCGAGCTCGCCGGCTGCGCCGTGTCCGCGTAGACGCGGGGCGGGCGGTCGAGCCTGTCGCGCACGTCGGGTGTCACGCCGCGGGTCCCGCCTGCTCGTCGTCCTCCTCGTCGGGCTTGCGGTAGGGGTCGGCCTCGCCGGCGTAGGCGGCGCCCGCCGCCTTCGCCGCCACCTCGGCGTCCCTCGCCCTGGCGGCGTTGATCAGGTCGTCGAGCTGGCGGGCGTTGTCGGGCAGCGGGTCGTGCCGGAAGGTGAGCGTCGGGGTGAAGCGGACGCCGGTCTGGCGGCCGACCTCGGAGCGGATGATGCCCTTGGCGCTCTCCAGCGCGGCCGCGCTGTCGGCGCGCTCGGCGTCGGAGCCGAACACCGTGTAGAACACCGTCGCCTCGCGCAGGTCGGCGGTGATCCGCGTGTCGGTCACGGTGACGAAGCCCAGGCGCGGGTCCTTGATCCGGCGCTCCAGCATCTCGGCGACGATCTGCTGGATGCGATCGGCGAGCTTGCGCGCTCGTGCGGCATCCACCATGTTCGCTCCCCCCTCATGCACGACGGGGCCGTCGTGCTGTCGTTCACTCTTCGTCGTTGTAGATCCGCTGCCTGGCTGACAGCAGCTCGATCTCGGGGCGGAAGGCCACCAGCCGTTCGCAGGAGTCCATCACCTCTTTGCAGTTACCCGCTGAGGCGGATACCACCGCGATTCCGACCTCGGCCCTGCGGTGCAGGTCGTGATGGCCGGTCTCGGCCACGGCGACGCCCGGAAAGCGCCGCTGGAGCTCGGCGACCAGAGGCCGCACGACGGATCGCTTCTGCTTCAGCGAATGCACGTCGCCGAGCAGGATGTCCAGGGTAAGCGCACCCACATACATCGTTGGCTAGCGCCGCTTGTGCTGGTGTCTGGTGCACGCCCGGCCTGGTGCGGCGGCGACCCTGCCCAGGCGTGCGGAAGGCGCCCGGCGGATGGTCCGCCGGGCGCCCGGCCACGGGTCAGGCCCGCGGCTTCTCCCGCATCTCGAACGTCTCGATGACGTCGTCGATCCTGATGTCGCTGTAGCCGACCCCGATACCGCACTCGAAGCCCTCACGGACCTCGGTCGCGTCATCCTTGAAGCGGCGCAGCGACGACACGGTCAGGTTGTCCGCGATGACGACGCCGTCGCGGATGATCCTGGCCTTGCTGTTGCGCACGATCGTGCCGGAGCGGACCAGCGAACCGGCGACGTTGCCGATCTTCGGCACCTTGAAGACCTCGCGGACTTCGGCGGTGCCCATCTGGACCTCTTCGAACTCGGGCTTGAGCATGCCCTTGAGGGCCGCCTCGATCTCCTCGATCGCCTGGTAGATGACCGAGTAGTAGCGGATGTCGACGCCCTCGCGCTCGGCCAGGTCGCGGGCCCGGGGCTCGGGCCGGACGTTGAAGCCGATGATGACCGCGTTGTCGTCGGCGACGGCCAGGTTGACGTCGTACTCGGTGATCGCGCCGACCGCGCGGTGCAGGACACGAAGCCTGACCTCGTCGCCGACGTCGATCTTGAGCAGGGCGTCTTCCAGGGCCTCCACCGAACCGGACACGTCACCCTTGATGATGAGCTTGAGCTCGTCGACACGACCCTTCTCAAGGTCGCTGAACAGCTCTTCGAGGGTGCGGCGACGGCTCGACTTCGCCATGTCCGCGCTGCGCTTGCGCGCCGCGCGCTGCTGGGCGATCTGCCGGGCCATCCGGTCGTCGGTGACCACGATGAAGTTGTCACCGGCGCTCGGCACGGCCGTCAGACCCATCACCAGGACGGGACGCGACGGCGTGGCCTCGTCGACCGGCTCGCCGGTGTCGTCGAGCATCGCCCGGACGCGGCCGAAGGCCTCGCCACAGACGATCGAGTCGCCGACGCGCAGCGTGCCGCGCTGGACCAGGACGGTCGCCACCGGGCCGCGCCCCTTGTCGAGGTGCGCCTCGATCGCGATGCCCTGCGCGTCCATCGTCGGGTTGGCCCGCAGGTCGAGCTCGGCGTCGGCGGTCAGGACGATGGCCTCGAGGAGGTCCTCGATGCCCTCTCCCTTGAGGGCGGAGATGTTGACGAACAGCGTCGAGCCGCCGTACTCCTCCGCCACCAGGCCGTACTCGGTGAGCTGGGCCCTGACCTTGTTGGGGTCGGCGCCCTCCTTGTCGACCTTGTTGACCGCGACCACGATCGGCACGTCGGCCGCCTGGGCGTGGTTGAGCGCCTCGATCGTCTGCGGCTTCACGCCGTCGTCGGCCGCGACCACCAGCACCGCGATGTCCGTGGACTTCGCGCCACGGGCACGCATGGCGGTGAACGCCTCGTGACCCGGGGTGTCGATGAAGGTGATCTTGCGCTCTTCGCCCTCGTGCTCCGCGGCGACCTGGTAGGCACCGATGTGCTGGGTGATGCCACCCGCCTCGCGCGCCACGATGTTGGTCTTGCGGATGGCGTCGAGCAGCTTGGTCTTACCGTGGTCGACGTGACCCATGACGGTCACGACCGGCGGACGCGCGGCCAGGTCGGCCTCGTCGCCCTCGTCCTCGCCGAACTCGATGTCGAAGGCCTCGAGAAGCTCGCGGTCCTCCTCCTCCGGGCTGACGACCTGGATGTTGTAGTCCAGCTCGGCGCCGAGGAGCTGCAACGTCTCCTCGTTGACCGACTGGGTGGCGGTCACCATCTCGCCCAGGTGCAGCATGATCTGCACGAGGGCGGCGGGGTTCGCGCCGATCCGGTCGGCGAAGTCGGACAGCGAGGCGCCGCGCGGCAGGCGGATCGTCGCGCCGTTGCCGCGAGCGACCTGCACACCGCCGATCGCCGGCGCCGACATGTTGTCGAACTCCTGGCGCCTCTGACGCTTGGACTTGCGGCCACGCGCGGGACGGCCACCGGGACGCCCGAAGGCTCCCGCCGTGCCGCCGCCACGACCACGGCCACCGCCGCCAGGACGACCGCCGAAGCCGCCGCCACCGGGACCGCCGGTGCCCGTGCGCTGGCCGGTGCCGCCGCCACCCGGGCGACCGGCGAAACCGCCGCCGCCACCGGGACGACCGCCACCGCCGCCGCCACCGGGACGGCCACCGCCGCCACCGGGACGACCGCCGCCGCCACCGCCGCCACCCGGACGGCCACCGCCGCCGCCACCGGGGCCGGCAGGACGACCCTGCGGCATCATCATCGGGTTGGGACGCGGACCCCCCGGACGGGGGCCACCGGCGCCGGGACCCGGACGCGGACCCGCCGCACCGGGCGGACCCGGACGGGGGCCGGGCGCCGGCCTGGCGCCGCCGTCGCCGCGGTTCTGCGGCGGACGGGGCATCGCGCCGTCACGCGGCGGACCCTCACGACGCTCGCGCGGGCCGCGGTCGCCGCCCTCACGGTTGCCGCCGGGACGCGGCGGCCGGGACTGCCCCATGCCGCTGGCGTTCGACGAGAACGGGTTGTTGCCCGGACGCGGGCCACGCGGGCCCGGCTTCGGGCCGGGACCGGGACGCGGACCGCCACCGGCGGGAGCCCCGGGACGCGGGGCCTGCCCGCCGCCGCCGCCACCGCCGCCGGCCGGCGTGCCCGGACGGGGCGCCGGACCGGGCTTGGGACCCGGACGGGCGGCAGGGCCCGGACGCGGACCCGGAGTCGGGCGCGTGGCGCCCGTGGTGCCACTGTCGAAGCGCGCCTGCGGCGCACCCGACGTCTCGCCGCGCGCGGCCTCCGGCTCTGCCGGCGGCTGCTGCTGAGGCATGGGCACCGCCGGACGCTGCGTGGTGCCGCCGCTCGCGGGACCCGGACGGGGGCCGGGCTTGGGACCCGGACCCGGACGCGGACCTGGAGCGGGCGCCTGCGGGGCGCCGTTGCCGGCCTGGCTGTCAGCCGGCCGGGGCGCAGCCCTCGGCGGCTGCGGCTTGTTGGACGGCGAACCGCCGCCTCTGGAGGGCCCACCCTTCGATGCGCCCAGAGCTTCGGTGAGCCTGCGGACGACCGGCGCCTCTATGGTCGAGGACGCCGAACGGACGAACTCTCCCATTTCCTGGAGCTTGGCCATCACGACCTTGCTCTCTACGCCGAACTCCTTAGCGAGCTCGTATACCCGGACCTTCGCCACTGCACTCCCTTACTCGGCCCGGGAGGCTGGCTGTGCCGTCCGGACCGTCGCTACCTTGACGTCTTCATCGCCGCGTGCTCATCAGGCGCTCATAGCAATCTGACTCCGCCCCATCAACTCGGCGTCCTACATGACATGTGGTTCTCCTTCTAGGTGCGCCCGCACTCGCGAGACGTCAAGCGGCCCCGGCACGCGGAACGCGCGCGGGAACGCTCGGCGACGCTCGGCGAGCTCAAGACAGCTCACGGACGGGTGCAGCGATGCGCCCCGGCCGGGAAGCCGTCCTCGCAGGTCAGGGACCACTTGGTCCTCGACCCGCGCCAAACGGAGCAGCTCGGACTTTGCCGTGCGAACCCTGCAACCCACACAGGTACGCTGTGGGGTCGCGTGGCAACCATATTCCAGCTTACCGTGTCGACGCATCTACGGAACCGGCGGCATCCTCGGCCTGGGTATCGGGACGGATGTCGATCCGCCAGCCCGTCAGCCGCGCGGCAAGCCGGGCATTCTGCCCCTCCTTGCCGATGGCCAGCGAGAGCTGGTAGTCGGGCACGATCACCCGTGCCACCCGCCCGTCGAGATCGAGAACCTCGACGTTGGAAACACGGGCGGGAGACAGGGCATTCCCCACGAACTCCCCCGGGTCCTCCGACCAGTCGATGATGTCGATCTTCTCGCCGTGCAGCTCGGTCATCACGTTGCGGACGCGCGAGCCCATCGGGCCGATGCAGGCGCCCTTCGCGTTGACCCCCGGCTTGCGGGACCGTACGGCGATCTTGGTGCGGTGGCCGGCCTCGCGGGCCACCGCGGCGATCTCCACGGTGCCGTCGGCGATCTCCGGCACCTCCAGCGCGAACAGCTTCTTCACCAGGCCGGGGTGGGTACGCGACAGCGTGACCGACGGGCCCTTGTGGCCCTTCTTCACCTGCACCACGTAGGCGCGGATGCGCTCGCCGTGCCCGTATTCCTCACCGGGGACCTGCTCGTGCGCCGGCAGCACGGCCTCGATCTTGCCGAGGTCGACCAGCACCACCCGCGGGTCCTTGCCCTGCTGGATCACGCCGGAGACCAGCTCGCCCTCGCGGCTGGCGAACTCGCCGAAGTTGATCTCGTCCTCGGCGTCGCGCAGCTGCTGCAGGATGACCTGCTTGGCGGTGGTCGCGGCGATCCTGCTGAAATTGCCTGGAGTGTCGTCGAACTCCCGGACGATCTCGCCGTCCTCGTCGAGCTCCGCCGCCCAGATCGTCACGTGACCGCTGGAGCGGTCGAGCTCGGCGCGCGCCTTGGGCGCCGCGCCGTCCGTGCGGAAGTACGCGATCAGCAGCGCGTCCTCGATCGCCTTGACGACCAGGTCGAAGGAGATGTCCTTCTCCCGCTCCAGGCTGCGCAGGACGCTCATGTCGATGTCCACGAGGCTTCCCCCTTAGCCTTCGTCGCCGTCGACGTCGTCGAACCGGCGGAACTCCACCTGCACCCTGCCCAGGGTCAGGTCCTGATAGTCGAGCCTGCGCCCGGCTCCTTCGACGTCGAGGTCGACACCGCTGTCGTCGGCGGCGAGCACCCGGCCCTCGATCACCGTGCCGTCCCGCAGCTCGGCCTTCACCAGCCGCTTCGCCGCCCGCCGCCAGTGGCGCGGCTCCGTCAGCGGCCGGTCGACGCCCGGCGAGGACACCTCCAGCGTGTAGGCCGCCTGGCCCATCGCGTCGTCCTCGTCGAGGGCCGCCGAGACGGCCTGGCTCACGTCGGCCACGTCGTCGAGGCTCACGCCGCCGTCACGGTCGACGATCACGCGCAGCAGCTTCCGCTTCCCGGCCTGCGTGACCGTCACGTCCTCAAGATCGAGGCCCTCCGCGGCGACCACGGGCTCCAGGAGCTTCATCAGGTGGTCGCGGGGTGATGCGCTGCCCATATCGACCTCCCCTATTGTCATGTCACAGCCGGGCGGACCTCGCCTCTGGCTCTCCCGCCGTCTGGCCGCTCAGCCAGCGACGACAGTTGACACCCTATCTGTAGGAAGGGGCGGAGGAAGCGTCACTCGGCACGGCTCGCGCCTGACCCCCGCCGGGGGCATGAGCCCGTACGATGCTTTCTGCGGTCCGTAACACTGGAGGTCCCTGCTCGTGCGCCAGCCTCACCTCTCCCGGCGAGCCGCGCTGGCGGCCGGAGCGGTCGTGCTGGCGCTCACCGGCTGCAGCGCGCCGCGCGAGGCCGGCCCCCCGTCGAAGGCCCCCGACACCCCCGACCAGGCGCTCGCCCGCGTGCTCATCGCCGAGAAGCAGCACACGATCTCCCTCTACGCGGCGTTGATCGCCAAGGGCTCCGGCACGCTCGCGCCCTACCGTGAGCGGCACGAGGCCCACCTGGCCGAGCTCCGCAGGCGCTTCCCCGGCCTCACCCCCGCCGCCCCCTCCGGGACCGCCACGCCGCAGACCGCCACGCCGCAGACCGCCGCGGCCTCGCCATCGGCGGCCTCACCTCCGGCGGCCTCCCCGTCGGCGGTCGCGCCGAAGGTGACGCTCTCGCGGCTGCGCGGCCTCGAACGTAAGGCCGCCGCCTCCCGTCCCCGCCAGATCGCCGGCGTCACGCCGTCGCTCGCCCAGCTCGTCGCCAGCATCGGCGCCTGCGAGGCGCTCCACTCCCGCTCCTCGGTCAAGGCCCCAGCGCCGCCGGCGGCCGCCGGCGCCACCTCCGCCGCCGACCTCGGCAAGCTCGGCAAGGCCCTGGCGGCCGAGCACGCCGCGATCTTCGCGTACGGGGTGCTCGGCGCGCGCACGACCGGCTCCCTGCGGGCCCGCCTCGCCACGCTCTTCGACGCCCACCGCGAGCGGCGCGACGAACTGCGCGCCCTCATCACCGCCCGCGGCGGCCGGCCCGTCGAGCCCGAGGCCTCGTACGCGCTCCCCTCGATCCCGTCGAGCGCCTCGGCTGCCTCCCGCCTCGCGGGCCAGGTGGAGTCCGGCGTCACGGCCGCCTACCTGGAGCTGGCGGCGGCCACGGACGACACCCTGCGCCAGTACGGTGCCGCCGCCATGCAGGAGTCGACGGCCCGCGCCCACACCTTCGCCCCGGCCATCACAGCCTTCCCCGGCATGCC
>NZ_LAVL01000161.1 GCF_001083785.1 Nonomuraea sp. SBT364 | reverse complement strand
GGTCGGGGGCGTATCGGGCCGGGGGGAGCCAGTGGGCGTCGGCGAGGGCGCGGCGGAAGGCGCCGTCGATGCGGGCGCGCAGCGCGTACGGGACGCCCGCCACCAGGTGGCAGCCCGGAGCCAGCGCGTGGGGCGCCAGCCAGCCGGCCCACGCGGGACGCGGCTGGAGGTGCACCCACCAGAAGCGCCACCGCCCCGCCCCGGGCGCCACCCGGTAGTGATGCGGCTCCCCCGACCCGAGCACCACCAGGTCGCCGGGCCCGGCCCGCAGCGACACCCCGCCCTGCTCCACCAGCCCCGCTCCCGCCTGGGTCCACATGAGCAGCCAGCTCGGCGCCCCGGCGGCCCGGCGCGTGGCGTAGCCCGCCGGCTGGTCGTAGTGCCCCACGACGATCAGCTCGGCAGCAGGAACAGACATGTCGTCAGCGGTCACCGTCATACCCTCGCACGCCCCCGCCGCCTACCGTGAACGGCATGAGCCTCAACGACTTCCACCACCGCGGATTCGTCATCGTCCCCGCGCTGCTGGCCCCCGAGGAGGTGGCGGAGCTGCGTGACGAGTTCATGGCGCTGCACGCCGCGGGCCCCATCCCGGGCCATTTCTCGCCCAGCGCGCAGGAGCCCGGCCGGCCGTACGACATCCTGCGCGACTACCCCCGCGTCATGCACCCCCATCAGGTGAACGACGTGGCCCTGCGCTACCTGCTCGACGCCCGGATCGGCGCCATCCTGGAGAAACTGCTGGGCGAGGAGCCGATAGCAGCCCAGAGCATGTTCTACTTCAAGCCGCCCGGCGCCAGGGGCCAGGCGCTGCACCAGGACAACTTCTACCTGCGCGTCGAGCCGGGCACCTGTGTCGCGGCCTGGGTGGCGCTGGACCGGGTGGACCGCGCGAACGGCGGCCTGGAGGTGGTGCCGGGCACGCATCTGATGGACCTGTTCTGCCCGGAGGAGGCGGACCGGGGCCAGTCGTTCACCCGGGAGTACGTGCCGCCGCCGCCCGGCCTGGAGCGCGTCCCCGTCGACATGGACCCCGGCGACGTGCTGTTCTTCAACGGCAGCCTGGTCCACGGCTCGGAGCCGAACAGCACCGCCGACCGGTTCCGCCGCAGCTTCATCTGTCACTACGTCGGCCGCTCGGCGGAACGCATCGCCGAGTACTACCCGACGCTCACGATGTCCGGCGAACCGGTCACGCTGGAGCCCGCCACCGGCGGCGGCCCGTGCGGCACCGAGGTCACGGGCCCGCACTGACCGGCACCGACCGGCACTGATCGGCACTGACCGAGGGGTCAGCCGCCGGAGATGTCCGACTCGGCGTCCGAGGGGACGACGGTGTCCCAGGGGTCGTCCAGCCACCCGTCGGGCAGGTGCACCTTGGCGCGTTCGCCCGACTTGCCGCGCGGGGTGTCGGTGTTGGGCGGCCACGGCTGGTCGTGGTCGAGCTTGGCGAGCCCTTCGCGCAGCCCGTCGAGCGACTCCGCCGTGGCCAGCTCGCGCCGCAGCTCGGCGCCGACGGTGAACCCCTTGAGATACCACCCGACGTGCTTGCGGAAGTCGGCTATCGCGTAGCGCTCCAGGTCGAAGCACTCGGTGAGCCCTTCGGCGTGCCGGGCCATCACCGCGGCCACCTCGCCGAGCGTGGGCCGGACCCGTTCGGGGCTGCCGCGGAAGGCGTTCTCCAGGTCCTTGAACAGCCATGGCCGCCCCAGGCAGCCGCGCCCGACGACCACGCCGTCGCAGCCGGTGCGCGCCACCATGCGCAGGGCGTCGTCGGCGCACCAGATGTCGCCGTTGCCGAGGACGGGGATCTCCGGCACGGCCTCCTTGAGCCGCGCGATCGCCTCCCAGTCGGCCACCCCGCCGTAGTGCTGGCGGGCGGTGCGGGCGTGCAGCGCTATCGCGGCGACGCCCTCCTCGGCGGCGATCCGGCCGGCGTCGAGGTAGGTGAGGTGGTCGTCGTCGATGCCCTTGCGCATCTTCATCGTGACCGGCAGCGGGCCGGCGCCGGCGACGGCCTCGCGCAGGATGCGCCGCAGCAGGTTGCGCTTGTACGGCAGCGCGGAGCCGCCCCCGCGCCTGGTCACCTTGGGCACCGGGCAGCCGAAGTTGAGGTCGACGTGGTCGGCCAGGTCCTCTTCGGCGATCATCCTGGCGGCGCGGCCGACGACGGCCGGGTCGACGCCGTAGAGCTGGATGCTCCTGGGCTTCTCCGACTCGGCGAACCTGATCATCCGGAACGTCTTCGGGTTGCGCTCGACCAGCGCCCGCGTCGTGATCATCTCGCACACGAACAGCCCGGCGCCCTGCTCGCGGCAGAGCACCCGGAACGGCGCGTTCGTGATGCCCGCCATCGGCGCCAGCACGACGGGGGGCCACACCCCGATCGGCCCAATCTTCATCCCGTCAGTTGTAGCGCAGGTCGGGCCAGGAGCGGTATTCGCGGATAGTCTGTGACACGGCATCTCGCGTGGGGAGTGATGGATGCTTCTTCGAGTGCGCCTGGCGCTGCCCGACAAACCGGGCTCGCTCGCGCAGATCACCACGGTCCTGGGCTCCGCCGGGGCGGACATCACCCAGGTCACGGTTCTCGACAGGGGCGCGGGGATGGCCGTCGACGACCTGACGGTCTTCTGCCCCGAAGACATCTCCAGGCCGGCGCTCCGCAAGAGCCTGGAGTCGGTCCAGGACGTGACGGTCGAAGGCGTCTGGACCACCCGTGAGGCCCCCGGCACCTACCCCGAGCTGGAGATACTCAAGTACATCACCACCGCGGGCGACCGGGCGCTGACCACGCTCGTCGACTCGCTGCCGGTGCTGTTCAGCGCCGACTGGGCGGCCACGACGGCCGAGCGCGGCGTCGTCTACGCCAGCTGGCGCGCCCCGCAGGGGCTCACGCTCCCGGAGCTCACGGCGGCCCGCCCGACGGCCGTCACCCTCGACGGCGGCCTGCACGTCATCCACGCCCCGCTGCCGCCGCTGGCCCTCACTCTCCTGCTGGCCCGCTCCGAGGGCCCGGCCTTCCACCGGATCGAGGTCCACCGCCTCACGCGCATCCTGGAGATCTTCCTCAGCCTCCCGGCCACCGAGCGCAGCGTCGCCCGTCAGCTCCGCAAGCACTGACGGGTGAGCAACCGGTCGGAAAACCCGCTAGAGTTGGCCGGGCAACGCGGAAGTGGCTCAGTGGTAGAGCATCACCTTGCCAAGGTGAGGGTCGCGGGTTCGAATCCCGTCTTCCGCTCGGAGTTCAACCTCCTGGTGGAGTGGCCGAGAGGCGAGGCAGCGGCCTGCAAAGCCGTCCACACGGGTTCAAATCCCGTCTCCACCTCCAAGGACGATTAGCTCAGCGGGAGAGCGCTTCCCTGACACGGAAGAGGTCACTGGTTCAATCCCAGTATCGTCCACCATCGAAGCCCCAGCTCACGGCACACACCGGGAGTCTGGGGCTTCTTGCCGTACGGACGGCACGCGATGACGCCGGCGGGTCACGCCGGGCCGGGCAGGCGGTAGGCGCGGCGGGCCGTCCCGGCGAAGACGTCCGCCCGCTCGCCGTCCGACAGGCCCGCGCACAGCTCCTCGGCGGCCTCGGCGACCCGCTCGTAGCCGGCCGCGAGCAGGCACACCGGCCAGTCGGAGCCGAACATCACCCGCTCGGGCCCGAACGCCTCCAGCACCGTCTCCGCGTACGGCCGCAGGTCGGCCACCCGCCAGGACGTCCGGCCGGCCTCGGTGACCATCCCGGACAGCTTGCAGAAGACGTTCGGGTACGCGGCCAGCTCCCGGACCAGGCCGCGCCACGGCTCCAGTTCCCCCGGGGCGATCGGCGGCTTGGACAGGTGGTCGAGCACGAAGGTCAGCTCAGGCAGGGCGGCCACCGCGCCGATGGCGGCGGGCAGCTGGTGCGGCAGTGTGAGCAGGTCGTAGGCCAGCCCGGCGGCGGACACTGCGGCGAGCCCGCGCCGCACCTCGGGCCGGGCGAGCCACCCGGGGTCGGGCTCGGACTGCACGCCGTGCCGCACCCCGACCAGCCGCCCGGGCAGCCCGGTCAGCCCGGCGAGCACGCCGGCGACGTCGGGCGCGGTCAGGTCGGCCCAGCCCACCACGCCCGCCACCAGGTCGGACCCGGCGGCCAGGGCCAGGAACTCGCGCGTCTCGGCCAGGTCGGGCAGCACCTGCACCAGCACCGTCCGGCTCACCCCGGCCGCCGCCGCGGGCCCGGCGAGGTCGTCCAGCGTGTATGTGCGGCGGATGGGCGCCAGGTCGTCCGGATCGAGCCAGGCATGGGGCCGGAGGCGGAGGTCCCAGACGTGGTGGTGGGCGTCGATGCGGGTGGTCATACGGGCTCCAGCGTCCAGAGGTGGTGGCCGCAAGCTACCAGACATCCGATGTTTCAAGATTCCCGGCGTGTCCTCAGGGCGGTGTCAGCGGGCCGCAGCGGGGGATTGTTGCATAATGCGACCCAACACAGTGGAGATCAAGTTAACGGTTGACGGCCCCCGGGTGCCGGCGGCCATGCGGGCACTCGCGCTGGAGCCGGACGACGGCCAGGATCTGAAGATCTACTTCTGCGAGGACACCGCCGACGGACTCGCCCCCGGGACGCCGCTGCTCGACGCCGGCGTGGTCCTGCGGGTGCGCGACACCGGCGACCGCAGGAGCGACTCCACCATCAAGCTGCGCCCCTGCCGGCGCTCGCAGCTCAACGACTACTGGCTCGGCGCGACGGACGGCGACGGGTGGGAGTTCAAGCTGGAGGCCGACTGGGCGGGGCCGCGCAAGGTGCTCGCCGCCTCGTGCACCGCGCGCCGGTCGCCGGAGCGGATCGAGGCCGTCCACGCGGGCAACCGGTCGATCAAGGGGCTCTTCACCGACAAGCAGGAACGCTTCCTGAGGACGTGCGCGGGCCTGCACGTCAACCTGCGCACCCTCCGGCTGCTGCCGCCCGTCGCCGCGACCCGCTGGGGACCGCTGGAGCTCGACGCATCGGGAACCAAGCTCACCGCGCTGGCCGAGCGCTGGGTGGTCGACGACGCGCTGGACTTCCTGGAGCTGTCGCTGCGCGTCTCACCGGAGAGCGCGTCCGCGGCGCAGGCGTCGCTGGCGGAGCTCGTCCGCGGCCACGGCGTCGAGTCCGACCCGGGCCAGGAGTCGAAGACCCGCCGCGTCCTGCGGCATTTGGTGACGGCCGTGCCCTGATCCCGTTCCGGGATGATGGCGGCGATGTCCAGTGATCCCCTGAGACGGCGCACGACCGGACGGAAGCGGGCGCCCTGACTCGGGGCATGGACGACTGTGATCCTTTGGGTTAGTTTGCGCGGCATGAGGCTTCGTTTCGCGATCAGCGCACTGTCGGCCGCCTGCGTGCTCGCCGCCGCGCCCGTGCCCGCCCACGCCGCCACCCCGTCACCGGACCGGGAGCTGTCACCGGGCTGGGAGCTGAAGGAGACCGGGGTGACAGCGCGGCTGCGCGGGCTCGCGCCGGTGAGCCGCGACGTGGTGTGGGCCTCCGGCTCCGAGGGCACCGTGCTGCGGACCGTGGACGGCGGGCGGAGCTGGGAGAACGTGTCGCCGCCCGGCACCCAGGCCCTGCAGTTCCGGGACGTGGAGGCGTTCGACGCGCGCCGGGCCGTGGTTCTGTCGATCGGCGCCGGCGCGGATTCGCGGATCTACCGGACCGAGGACGGCGGGCGTACCTGGACCGAGACGTTCAGGAACGACGAGCCGCGGGCCTTCTACGACTGCGTGGCGTTCTTCGACCGGCGGCACGGGCTGGCGATGAGCGACCCGGTCGACGGCAGGTTCCGGATCCTGGCGACCGGGGACGGCGGGCGGAGCTGGCAGGTGCTGCCCGCCGGCGGGATGCCGGAGGCGCTGCCGGGCGAGGCGGGGTTCGCGGCGAGCGGGCAGTGCCTGGTGACGGCCGGCGGCCGGGACGTCTGGCTGGCCAGCGGCGGTGCGGAGCGGGCGCGGGTGTTCCACTCGCGGGACCGGGGACGCACCTGGACGGTGGCGGACGCGCCGATCCCGGCCGGGGATCCGGCGCGCGGCGTGTTCGCGCTGGCCTTCCGCGACTCCCGGCACGGGCTCGCGGTCGGCGGCGACTACCGTCCCGGGGAGCGCTCGCCCAGCGCGGGCGCGGTGTCGCGGGACGGCGGCCACACCTGGCGGCCCGCCGCCACACCGCCACCGGAGTATCGGTCGGGCGTGACGTGGCTGCCCCGCCTGCCGTTCGCGGCCGTCGCGGTCGGGCCGACCGGCAGCGACATCACGTACACGGGCGGCAGGACGTGGCGGACGTTCGACACCGGCTCGTTCGACACGGTGTCGTGCACCCGCGACCTGTCGTGCTGGGCCGCCGGCGAGCAGGGCCGCCTGGCCCGCCTGACCCTCCGCCACCACTGACGCCGGCAGCCTCCATCCCGGCTCCCGCCGGCAGCGCCCATCCCGGCTCCCGCCGGCAGCGTCTATCCCCGGCCGACGCCGGCCCGCCGCGCCGCGAGAGCGGCGTCCGGCGGGAAGTGACGCTTGAAGCCGGGGCACTCCACCAGGGGCTCGTGCGTGCAGGCCGAGGCGTGCCGCAGGCCGTCGCGCATGCGCTCCAGGCGGGCGATGTCCTCCTCCAGTCGCGTCGCCTTGTCGGCCATGCGGGCACGCAGCTCCAGGTCGCCGGGGGTCGCCCTGAGGAATGCGGCGATCTCCGCGATGGTGAACCCGGCGCCCCGGGCGCACACGATGAGCGCGAGGCGGTCCAGCACCCCGGGCCGGTAGCTGCGGCGCAGGCCGTTGCGCCCCGCCGAGTCGATGAGGCCCTGCTTCTCGTAGAACCGCAGCGCCGACGCCGCCAGCCCGGAGCGCTCCGCCACCTCGCCGATGTCCAGCAGTTCCTCACTCATCCGGGTCTCCTTGACTTGAACCGCGCTTCAAGTCAGACACTAGCCGCCATGCAGATCCATCACCTCAACTGCGGGTCCGTACGGCGGATCGAGCCCACCTACGAGGGCCCCGCCGCGGCGCCCGCCGTCAACCACTGCCTGCTGGTCGAGACCGACTCGGCGGGACTGGTCCTCGTCGAGACCGGTCTCGGCCTGGACGACGTACGCGACCCCGCCGGCACCCTCGGCGCCGATTGGGTCGAGCTGGCCGAACCCGTGCTGGACGAGCGGGAGACCGCCGTCCGCCAGGTCGCCGCGCTGGGGTACGACCCCGGCGACGTGCGGCACGTGATCGTCACCCACCTCGACGTGGACCACTGCGGCGGCCTGCCGGACTTCCCGGCGGCCCGGGTGCACGTCATGGCCGCCGAGCTCGACGCGGCGACCCGCCAGGCGCCCAGCTTCCGCTACCGCCCGGCGCACTGGGCGCACGGACCGGACTGGGTGACCTACGCGGGCGACGCCGGCGAGGACTGGTTCGGGTTCGTCTCCCTGCGGGCCGAGGGCCTTCCGCCGGAGATCCGCCTGGTCCCGCTCGGCGGGCACACCGAAGGGCACACCGGCGTCGCCGTGCGCGACGGCGACCGCTGGCTCCTGCACTGCGGCGACGCCTACTACTATCACCGCGAACTCGGCGAGGACCCCCACCCGCACCCGGTCCTGGACCTCGTGCAGACCAGCTCGGAGGTCCACCACGACCTGAGGGTCGGCACCCGGGCCCGGCTCCGCGAGCTCGTGCGCCGCCACGGCGACCAGGTCTCGCTCTTCAGCGCGCACGACCCCTGGGAGCTCGACCACTACCGCGCCCCGGGGCTCAGCGGACGTCGCGGGGCCGGAACTGGACGCTGATCCGGGGGCCCGTCGCGCGGGCCGTCTTGGGGATGGCGTGCTCCCAGGTGCGCTGGCAGCTGCCGCCCATCACGACGAGGTCGCCGTGCCCCAGGTCATGGCGGATGGAGGGGCCGCCGCCGCGCGGGCGCAGCAGCAGCGGACGCGGGCTGCCGACCGAGACGATCGCCACCATGGTGTCCTCGGTCGCGCCCCGGCCGATCGTGTCGCCGTGCCAGGCCACGCTGTCGCGCCCGTCACGGTAGAAGCACAGGCCGGCGGTGCGGAACGGGTCGGCGGCGTAATGCTCGTTGAGCGCCCGCATGGCGTCGAGGAGGATCGGGTCGGGCAGCGTCTCGCCCTCGTCGTAGAACTTCAGCAGCCGGGGCACGTCGACCACCCGGTCATACATCCGGCGCCGCTCGGCCCGCCACGGCACCCGCTCGGCCAGCCGCTCGAACAGCACGTCCGCCCCCGACAGCCAGCCCGGCCGCACGTCGAGCCACGCGCCGTGGCTCAGGACGGTGCGGCGGACGGTCGCGCCGAGCGGGCCGACGCCGAGCTCCTCGCCCATGCCCAGCAGAGATGCCTGGAATACCGCGCTCATGAAGTCGAGTGTACGGCATTGTTCAAACAAAGATTCGACTGCGTGTCGTGGGCGGCGATCGCCGGTGCGCCGTGCGAGGCTCGGAAGCGGCGTCGCCTTGGGGACGGGGCCACCCATCAGACCGCGCGAAGGAGCACGTCATGCTCACCACCCAGTTCCTGCCGGGCACACCCTGCTGGATCGACTACGGCAGCCCCGACCTCGAGGCCACGGCCGCCTTCTACACGGGCCTGTTCGGCTGGGGGTTCCAGTCGCTAGGCCCCGACATGGCCTACGGCCTCTGCCAGGTCGGCGACAAGCCGGTGGCCGCGATCGGGTCGCTGACCGAGGAGGGCGCCACCCCGGCCTGGATCCTCTACTTCGCCACCTCCGACTGCGACGCCGCGGCCAAGGCCGTCGAGCAGGCGGGCGGCACGGTGCGGGCGCAGCCGGCCGACATCGAGGGGCAGGGGCGCTTCGCGCAGCTCACCGACCCGTCCGGGGCGGAGTTCGCCCTGTGGGAACCGGGTGGCCTGCGGGGGCTCGGCCTGGTGACCGAGCCGGGCTCGCTCGGCTGGGTGGAGCTCTACACCTCCGACATCGAGGGCATGCGCACCTTCTACCGCACGGTGTTCGGCTGGCGGTTCGAGGACGTGCCGATGGGCGACTACACCTACCCGGTGGCGTCACCGGCCGAGGGCGACCAGGCCGACACCTCGATGGCCGGTCTCGTCCAGCTGCCCGGCGGCGGCCGGTCGCACTGGCTGCCCTACTTCGAGGTGCCCGACTGCGACGCGGCGGCCGCCAGGTGCCAGGAGCTCGGCGGCACGCTCGCGGAGCCGGCGATGGACATCGAAGGCGTCGGCCGGATGGCCTACCTCACCGATCCGCACGGCGCCCGGTTCGCGGTCATCACCAGCTCCGCCTGACCGGGGTCAGCCTCCGCAGGCGGCGAAGGCGAAGGTGTCGTCGCGGAGCGCGTAGCGGTCCCTCGTCGTGACCTCACCCGTCTCGGTGTCGACCCGGACGACCGTCATCGCGGTGCTCCGGGCCCCGTAGCGCGCCAGGTGGATCGTCACCTGCCGGTCCCCGGTCCAGTCGATCAGGTGGAGCTCCCCGGCCGGCAGCTTGACGGGCAGCCGCCCGACGACCAGGTCCGTGTCGAGGTCGTACAGGGTGATCATGGGCTTGCCGGACGACAGGAGGGCGACGGTCCTGCCGTCGGCGGCGAGCGCCTGGAGGGTTTCGGAGACGGGCGCGGGGGGCGTGCCACCGGTGAGCCGCTCGCCGGTGTCGGCGTGGACGGCCAGGTCCTCCTTGCCCGCGCCGCGGTCGACGGCGGTCAGCACCTCGCCGCCGTCGCCGCTGAAGCCGACGAACGCCGCGGCCTTGGGGAGGGTGCCCAGCCGGGCGCCGGTCGCGGTGTCGTAGACGCGCGTCCCGGCGTGCCGCTGGTCGGTGATCTCGACGGCCAGCCTGCCGCCGTCGCCCGACAGGCGCAGCTCGACGTGATGATCGGCCACGCGCGGCAGCTCGCCCGCGCCGAGCAGCGTGACGTCGCCGCGCAGGTCGCGGACGGCCGGGCGGCCGGCCTTGGTGAGGTAGGCGACCTTCCGCCCGTCGCCGCTGACCGAGATCGGGGCGAGGGCGTCGCTGCGCCTGCCGCCGGGCGTGAGGGCGACGGTCCGGGCGTCGCGCAGCACCCGCAGCCCGCCGTCGCGGGTGATCAGGCGCCAGGGGCCGCACGGGTCGTCGCCGCAGCGCTTGACCGAGGCGTAGCGGACGGCGTCGTGGGCGTGGTGCGGTCCGGCGGCGGCCGGCGGGGCGGCCAGGAGGAGTGCGGCCGTCAGGACGGCCGTGACGGTGGCGGTGAGCTCCCGTGACACCGCCGCCGGACCCTGGGTGAGTCGCATGGGTGATCCTTTCGTCTCATCCTTGGATCCGGGTCCGGGGCGGAAGGTTCGTCACGGGTCGGCCACGTCACGGACGGTACGGAGCGGTCACTGCGCGGGCTCGGGCTCGGGCGTGTCGGCGGGGTCGGGCAGCGGCTCCGGCTCCGGCTCGTCGCCGGCCTCCAGGCCGTTGGGGGCGGTCTTGACCTCGTTGGAGCCGTGCAGGTTCCAGACGTAGTCGCCCAGCCCGTCGTTGTTGACGTTGTAGACGATCTTGCCGTCGCCGGTCCAGCCGTACTGGTAGCTGCTGCCGACGTAGCTCGTCGAGCAGTCGTCGGAGCCGCCGTCGCCGTTGAGCGCGTCCCGAGGATCACACCAGTTGCCGGCGATGACCTTGTCGTTCTGTTCGAGCCGCACCTGGACGGAGAACTTGTCGAACCTGACGCCGCCGAGGCCCTCCAGGTTCGGCTCCCACTTGAGCTGGATCCTGGCGCGCCGGGTATTGCCGTCCTTGTACACGCAGGACCGCGCGGACACGTCGATGTCCGGCTTGCCCGGCAGGGTGATGTTCCGGTGGTCCCACGTGCCGTAGCAGCTCCAGCCGGCGGCCTGGGCCGGGGGCGCCATGAGGGCGGTGCCGCCGGCCAGCGCCACGGCGGCCATCGCGATCTTGGTGATTGTGCTGATCGTGGACATGCGACTCTCCTGAAAGACGGGGGTCAGTCGGAGATCAGGTTGCCTGCCGGCACCCCGGGCAGTCGTTGGCCACGCCTGCACACTTGCTGCGCACTGCCTCTACGGCAGCGGCCGCCGCCCGGCGAAGCCCAGGTCGGTGCGGTGATACCAGCCCAGCTCCGGCTCGCCCTCGATCCAGCACAGCCGTACCGAGACGCCGTCGAGCACGGCGGGGAAGTCGAGCAGCACGGGCGCGATGCCCTTGACCTCCAGCCCCCGATCGCTCCAGGTGCTGACGATCTCCTCGAGGCGCGCCTCGACCGCTTTGAGCTCGGGCAGGCCGCCCAGCGGCGAGGACCCGGCCGTCTCGCGGTCGAAGGCGATCTCGGCGAGGTCGGCGCGTGCCGCCACCAGCGTGGCGCTCTCCCGCAGGATCGCCGGCATCAGGGCCCGGGCCTCGTCGGGGGTGAAGAGCCTGTCCATGACAGAACGCTATCGGGTGGGCTCGTAGGCGTGGATGAGGAGCTGCTCGGCGTCGTCGAGGTAGGCGTCGAGGAAGGCGGCGGCGCGGTCGGGCTCGCCGGCCTCGATGAGGTCGAGCAGCTCGCGGTTGCGCGCGACGAACGGCTCGTGGAACGCGCGGGGATTCTCCATGACGTGGAAGACGAGCCGCAGCTCGGCGAGCAGCTGCCGCATCGCCTCGTCCAGCCTCGGGCTGTCGTTGAGCGTCACGAGGGCCTGGTGGAAGCGGATGTTGGCGGTGCCGACGCTCTGCCAGTCGTCGTCGGCGGCGGCCCGCTCGGCGTCGCCGACCGCCTCCCTGATGACGGCGAGGGCCTGGCCGGTCGGCTTGCGCCGCACGGCGGCTCCTTCGAGCACCCGGCGCACCTGGTAGAGGTCGGCCACGTCGGCGGCCGACAGGATCCGGACGAACACCCCCCGGTTGAGCCGGTGCTCCAGCAGCCGCTCATGGCTGAGCAGCCGGAACGCCTCGCGCAGCGTGTTGCGCGACACCTCCAGCCGCTCGCAGATCGTCTCCTCCGACAGCCGGTCGCCGGGCTTGAACATGCCCTCGATGATGCGGTCGCGCAGGATGTCGGCGACCCGCTCCGCCGTGCTGCTGCGCCCCAGGCGTGACCGGTCCCGAACGAGGTCGCCGAGGGCGTCAACGAGAGCTTCGTCCACACGCAACAGGAAATCATCAAACAAAACTCTTGTCGAATCGTTCAACAATTCTTATGTTGATACCAACCCCCTGACGAAGGAGCGAAGCTGATGTCAGGCTCCCCCCAACAGACGCGGCGGGTGATCCTCGCCAGCCTGATCGGCACGTCGCTGGAGTGGTACGACTTCTTCCTGTACACCACGGCCGCGACGCTGGTCTTCGGCAAGCTGTTCTTCCCGACGTTCGACCCGCTCAACGCGACCCTGCTGGCGCTGACCACCAACGCCGTCGCGTTCGTGGCCCGGCCGCTGGGCGGGATCGTGTTCGGCCACTTCGGCGACCGGGCCGGCCGCAAGACCGTCCTGGTCGTCACGCTGCTGCTGATGGGGATCTCCACGTTCCTCATCGGCGTGCTGCCCGGCTACGACAGCGTCGGCGTGCTCGCGCCGGTCATGCTCGCCCTCCTCCGGTTCGTGCAGGGGCTCGGCCTGGGCGGCGAGTGGGGCGGCGCGGTGCTCATGTCGCTGGAGCACGGCGACCCGCGCCGCCGCGGCTTCAACGCGAGCTGGCCGCAGGTCGGCGTGCCCGCCGGCTACGTGCTGGCCACCGGCACGCTGGCCATCCTGTCGTTCACCCTGTCGGACGCCGCGTTCCTGTCGTGGGGGTGGCGGGTGCCGTTCCTGCTGTCGGGCGTGCTGGTGTTCGTCGGCCTGTGGGTGCGGCTGAAGGTGACCGAGTCGCCGCTGTTCGAGCGGGTCGAGCAGCAGGGCGCCAAGGCGCGGATGCCACTGGTCGAGGTGCTGCGCACGCACCCGCGCGCACTGCTGTCGGCCTTCACCGCGCGCATCGGCGTGGACGTGGCCTTCTACACCTTCACCGCCTACATCCTGGTCTACCTGACCGGCCCGCTCGGGCTCGACCGGTCCGTCGGGCTGAACGCCGTCCTCATCGGCTCGGCGTTGCAGCTCGCGCTGATCCCGCTGTTCGGCGCCCTGTCCGACCGCTACGGCAGGCGTCCGGTCTACCTCGCGGGCGTGGTCGCGGCTGCGGTGTGGGTGTTCGCGTTCTTCCCGCTGCTGGAGACGCGTTCATTCCCGCTGATCGCGCTGGCCGCCGTCCTGGCGCTGGTCGCGCACGCCGCCATGTACGGCCCGCAGGCGGCCTTCATCGCCGAGCTGTTCAGCACCCGGCTGCGCTACAGCGGGGCCTCGATGGGCTACCAGGTGGCCGGGATCGTCGGCGGCGCGCTGGCCCCGATCATCGCGATCAAACTGTTCGACGCGTTCGGCACCACGCTGGCGGTGTCGCTCTACGTGGTGGCCGCGCTGGCCGTCACCGCCGTGGGCCTGGCCATCGCGCCGGAGACCCGCGACCTCGACCTCGCCGGCGAGCACGACAGCCAGCCGCAGCGCGCCTGAGACCGCTTCCCGCTCCGCCGCGGAAGCCGCGGGCGGCGGCTGCCACCGCCGCCCGCGCGGGCGACACGCCCCGGGCGACCCGCGGTCCGCCGTCGCGCCGGCCCGACAGCCGCGGGGGCCGGGCCGGCCGCGATGTGATGTCGATCACAGGGCGGGCGTTGTAACGGAATCGCCGCCGATTCCCGGAACGCCGGACACCGATTACGCATAAACTGCGCGCCTGTGAGCCTCCCTGTACGTGCACGTTCCCCCAGGCCGGGCGGCGGTCGCCACCGCCGGCTCGTCCCCACGTCCCTGCCCCCGGACGCGCCCGTCCTCGTGCTCGCGGCACCGGGCGGCACCTCGGGCGTGCCGGCCGAGATCGCCGCCGTCGTGCGGGTCGACAACCCCCAGATCGAGGTACGGCTCACCGCCGTGGACGAGCTGGCCGCCTCGCTGCCGGCCGACCGGGACGCCGTCGTCGTCCCGTTGCTGACCTGGGACGACCCGGCCGTGCTGACCGAGATCGCCGAGTCCGTGGCCAAGAGCGGCGCCCCCGCCGTGATGACCGAGGCGCTGGGCCCGCACCCGCTGCTCGCCGAGGCGCTGCACATCCGGCTGGCCGAGCGCGGCCTGGCCAGGGCCGACCGCGTCCGCCTGCTCAACGTCTTCAGCCCGGTCGACGGCGTCATCCTGGGCACCGTCGGCGGCGAGCGGGCGGTGCACGCGGTGCAGGCCACGGCGGTGCTGCTGGCCTCCAGGCTCACGCTGCCGGTCGTCGCCGCCTCCCTCGACAGCGAGCCCGGCGTGCCGGTGGCCGCCGAGCGGCTGCGCGCGGCGGGAGCCCAGCGCCTGGCCATCGCGCCTTGCCTGATCGGTCACGAGGCGCCGGCCGACCTCGTCGAGTCGGCCGCCGCGGCGATCGACGCCGGGCACGCCGAGCCGCTCGGCTCGCACGGCGCCATCGCCGAACTGGTCGCCCGCGCCTACGGCAGCCAGCTGGCCACCTGACGTCCTTGTGAAGATCGGCCCGCTCGCGTTACCTTCTCCGCATGCGCCAGGTGGTGTGCAAGGGCGGGCGGCTGTGGCTCGGTGAGGTCACGGAGGCGGATGTCGCCGCCCTCCACGCCGTCTACGGCGACCCGGGCGCGACCCAGCACATGCCGTTCGCGCCGCTCAGCGTCCCGCAGGTGGCCGATCTCGTCGGCGAGGCGGTGCGGGCGGCGGCGGGCGAGCCGCGCCTGCTCCACGTGCTGGCGGTGCTCGATCCCGGCGAGCGTGACCCGATCGGGGTGGCGCGCCTGCGCGTCGACGCCGACCATCCGCACAGCGCAGAGATCGGGCTCGGGCTGCGCCCGGACCACTGGGGCCGGGGCATGGGCACCGATCTGGTCAGGCTGTTGCTGAAGTACGGCTTCCGGCAGCTCGGCCTGCACCGCATCTGGGGTGCCCGCTCCCCCGCGAACCTGCCCGCGCAGCTGGCGATGCTGACGGCCGGGATGGTGGAGGAGGGCGTGCTGCGCCACCACGTGTCGACGCCGCAGGGCTGGCGCGACTCGGTCATCCACGCCGCTCTGGAGGACGAGTGGACCGAGCGCTGACCGCTCTCACCGCACGAGCCTGAAGAACGTACGGACGTCGTCCACCAGCAGGTCGGGCGCCTCCATGGCGGCGAAGTGGCCGCCCCTGCCGAACTCCGACCAGTGCACGACGTGGTGCTCGCGCTCGGCGATGCGGCGGACGCCGGAGTCGCCGGGGAAGACGGCCACGCCGTGCGGGAGCGGCGACGGCTCGGCCGGGCCGAACCAGGAGGCGGCGCTCTCCTTGTAGAGCCGGGCGGAGGAGGCGGCCGTGCCCGTCAGCCAGTAGAGGCTGATGTTGGTGAGCAGCTGGTCCCGGTCGACGGCGTCCTCGGGCAGCTCGTGGGCCGGGTCGGTCCACTCCTTGAACTTCTCGGCGATCCACGCGAGCTGCCCGGCCGGGGAGTCGTGCAGGCCGAAGGCGAGCGTCTGCGGCCGCGTGGCCTGAAGGATCGCGTAACCGGCGCCGTCCTGGTCGTCGTACTGCCTCAGCCGGGACCGCTCCGGCTCGGTGAGGCCCTCCAGTTCGGCCGGGTCGCCGGAGGGGAAGCCGAGAGCGCCGTTGACGTGCACGCCCACCACGTGCGCGGGGTCGAGCCTGCCCACCATGGGGGAGATCGTCGCGCCCGTGTCGCCGCCCTGGGTGCCGTAGCGGTCGTAGCCGAGGCGGCTCATCAGCTCTTTCCAGGCCCGCGCGACCCTGGCCACGTCCCAGCCGCGCTCGCGGGTGGGGCCGGAGAAGCCGAATCCCGGGATGGAGGGGGCCACGAGGTGGAAGGCGTCGGCTGGGTCGCCGCCGTGGGCGCGCGGGTCGGTGAGCGGGCCGATGACCTTCATGAACTCGACGACCGAGCCGGGCCACCCGTGGGTGATCAGCAGCGGCAGCGCGTCCGGCTCCGGCGAGCGGACGTGCAGGAAGTGGACGTCCTGCCCGTCGATCTCCGTGACGTACTGCGGGTGGGCGTTCAGCGCCGCCTCGTGCTCACGCCAGTCGTAGCCGGTGCGCCAGTGTTCGGCCAGCCGCCTGGCGTAGGAGACCGGCACCCCGTACGACCAGCCGGCGCCGTCGAGCTCGTCGGGCCAGCGGGTGCGGGCGAGGCGATCCCGCAGGTCGTCGAGGTCGGACTGCGGGATGTCGATGCGGAAGGGCTTCATGACGACCACGCTAGGCCCCGGCTAGGACAGGTAGGGTCCTAGGATGCTGGAGACCTCGGCGCGACTGCTGAAGCTGCTGTCCCTGCTGCAGACCCATCGTGAGTGGTCCGGGTCCGAGCTGGCCGCGCGGCTCGGCGTCACCGGGCGCACGGTGCGCCGGGACGTGGAGCGGCTGCGTGAGCTCGGCTATCTGGTGCACGCCACCGCCGGGGTGCCCGGCTACCGGCTGGGCGCGGGCAGCGACCTGCCGCCGCTGCTGCTCGACGACGAGGAGGCGGTCGCGGTGGCCGTGGGGCTGCGCACCGCCGCGCAGGGCGGCGTGGCCGGGATCGAGGAGACGTCGCTGCGGGCACTGGCCAAGCTGGAGCGGGTGCTGCCGCCGCGGCTGCGGCACCGGGTCAGCACCCTGCACTCGATGACCGTCCCCCTGACCGGCGGCGCGCCCGCCGTCGATCCGGGCACGCTGGCGGCGATCGCGGCGGCCTGCCGCGACCATGAGAGCCTGCGGTTCGACTACCGCGGCGCCGACGGCACCGTGACGACGCGCGCGGCGGAGCCGCACCGGCTGGTGGCGACCGGCCGCCGCTGGTATCTCATCGCCTACGACACCGGCCGCGACGACTGGCGCGTCTTCCGGGTCGACCGGCTGCGGCCCCGGACGCCGAACGGCCCCCGCTTCACCCCGCGCCGCCCGCCCGACACCGACCTGGCGGGCTACGCGTCCCGGCGGATCGCCGGCGCGCCGTACCCCGTCCTGGGCCGGTTCACCGTGCACGCGCCCGCCGGGACGGTCGCCGAGCGGCTGTCCCCCTCGGCGGCCTCCGTCGAGCCGCTCGGCCCGGAGTCCTGCCTGCTGACCGCCGGCGGCAACTCGCTGGACGAGATGGCCTTCTGGCTGGTCTCGCTGGGCGTCCCGTTCGAGGTGCACGAGCCGCCCGAACTGGCCGCTCACCTGCGGGTGTTGTCGGAGCGGCTCGCCGACGCGGCGCGCGGCCGGTGAATTGTCGGTGGCGGCCCCTACGATGAGGCTCCTCACAGGAGGGATGGCTCATGCTCGACTCGCTGATCGTGCCGCTGTTCGTCACCACCGACCTGCCGCCGGACGCCGACCTCGCCGAGTTCGGCGTGCTGCTCGCCGAGTCGGCGCGCGCGGCCGGCCACGAGGGCGCCGGCTATGACGCCTTCCTGGCGGGCAAGGTGTTCTGGCTCGACCGGCCCGTGCTGCCCGGTCAGCGTCCCCCGGCGCGGTCGGAGTCGCGCTTCGCCGGCCTGCTGGGCCATGTCGCGGTCTCCGGCTCCGGCCACACCCCGCGGCAGGTGGTCGCCGACGTCCGCCGGGCCGTCGCGGCGGCGGTGACCGGCCGCTACGGCGACATGGGCGTCGCCCCCGCGGTCTTCGCCATCCGCGACCGCGACGTGCGCGAGCGCACCCCCGACGACGCCGTCCCGGTCGACTCCCGCGACGCCGCCGCGGGCCTGGTCACGGCGGCCCGGCCGCGCCCGTAGCCGGGCTCACGCGGCCAGCCCGACGAGCACGTACGCGGCCCACAGGTC
Source organism: Nonomuraea sp. SBT364 (assembly GCF_001083785.1). Classification (GTDB taxonomy): domain Bacteria; phylum Actinomycetota; class Actinomycetes; order Streptosporangiales; family Streptosporangiaceae; genus Nonomuraea. Next base: position 1,263 of record NZ_LAVL01000161.1, on the reverse strand, counting down.
GGGCCGGGCCGGGCCGTGCCTGTCGCGTGCCGCCAGCGTCACCTCGCGCAGCGCCTGAGCCGGCGCGGCGCCGTCGCGGACGCGGGCGTGCAGTCTGCGCGTGACCGCCCGCCTGACCTCCCCGCCGACCGGCCACATCGGCATGACCGCGGCTCCGGCCCCCGCGTGCAGCAGCGCCTGCCCCAGCGGCGCCGCGCCGCCGCTCTCGCACGAGCCCAGCACGACGAGCCCGGCCGCGATCCGCATCGCGGCGATCCGGCGCGCGGTGAGCAGCCCGTCGCCCAGCCTGACGCCCGAGCCGAACGGGTCCGCCCGGTCGTAGGCGCCCTGGCAGGCCAGATGGATCCGCTCCCAGTCGCCTTCGAGCAGCCCGGCGGTGGCCTCCCGCCCGGTGCGCGCGCGCTGCCCGCCGTCCCGCGCGATCTCCGCCGCCTCGTTCTCGTACGCGACCCGCGCCGCCGCGTCCTGCGCGTAGCCGACCACCAGCGAACGCCGCCCGTCCGGCCTCGGCCGGCGGGTGAGGCCGCCCAGCATCGCCACGGACGGCGCGTAGGCCACGGGGAAGCGTTCGAGCAGCAGCCGCCCGCCGGGAGCGAGCGCGTGCAGCGGCACCCGGTCCAGCTCCCCGTACGGGACGAGGTAGAGGACGTCCAGGTCGTCGCCGAGCGCGTCGAGGGCGTCGCCCAGCAGCAGGTCGCCGAGCAGCGCCCAGTCGTCGCCCCACCGGCCCTCGCCGCCTGCCGCCGCCAGCAGTTCCGGCCCCACCCGGGTGCCGAACGCCCTCGGCTGCGCCCACCCGGTCCGGTGCGCGAGCACCAGCACGCGCCCGCCGCTCACGTAGAACCCCAGCACCCCGGTCGCCGTCCCGGCCGCCACCACGTCGTCGAGCTCCCCCGGTGCGGGGCCCGGCCGGGCGGAACCGGCGGCCGGCAGCCCGGCCTTCGCCCGCTCGGCGTGCGCCCAGGCCGTCCGCCCCCGCCCCAGCCGGACAGCCAGCTCGACGGCCCTGTCCCGCAGCGCCGCCGCCGCGCCGCCCGAGCGCTCGGACAGCTCACCGGCCTCCTCGGCGTCCTCCAGCGCGGCCGCCAGGTCGCCGAGCCGCTCCGAGGCGGCCGCCCTGTCCTGGTACGCCAGCGCCAGCGCGTGCTCCTGCCCGGTGTCGCGCAGCAGCGCGATCGCCTCCGACGCCCGTTCCCGCGCCCGGGCGGGCTCCCCGGCCCGCACGTCCAGAGCGGCCAGCCTCCCCAGCGCCAGCCCCTCCCC
>NZ_LAVL01000160.1 GCF_001083785.1 Nonomuraea sp. SBT364 | reverse complement strand
CCCCTTCCCAGGACCGAACGCCCCTCTCCGGAGACCCGCCCCTGCAGGACCAGGCGCCCCTCTGTGAGGAGACGCCCCTCGGGAGAGAGACGCCCCTCGGGGGACAGCCCCTCTTCCAGGAACGAATGCCCCACGGGGGAGGGAGAGCCCTCCAGGGGCGAGCGAACCTCCGGGGATGGGCCCCCGTCCGCCGGCGGTCGGCCTTCAGCGGACGGGCGCCCATCGGCCGGTGGGCCGCCTTCAGCGAGCGGGCGGCCTTCAGCAGGCGGGTGCCCGCCAGTGAGCGGACGGCCCTCAGGGGGTACGTCGCCATCGACGGGCGCACAGCCCTGAGTGGGTGCGTCATCTTCGACAAGCGAGCGGCCCCCAATGGGTGCGTCACCCTCGACAGTCAAGCGGCCCTCAGGGGGTGCGTCACTCTCGGCAGGCGAACCACCCTCGGGGGGAGCGCCACCCTCGGCAGGCGGACCACCCCCAAAGGGCGCGCCACCCTCGACAAGCGGACAGCCCCCAAAGGGCGCATCACCTTCGGCAGGGGGGCCGTCCAAAGAAGGGGCGTCACTCTCGGCAGGCGAGCGGCCCTGGGAGGGCGGGGGCCGTGCAGGGGTGCGCGCGACGGGCGGGTTGCTCTCGGGAGGAGCGGCTTGGGCGGGGGCGCCGGGTTCCCTCGGTACGCGGCCGGCGTCCGGGTGCCGGCACGCGCCTGCCCAAGGGGGCCGGCCCCGGCGGGAGGAGCCGGTCAGGGGGGATGGCATGGGTGACGTGGTGTTCGTGCGCCGGGGCGTCTACCACGACTCGGTGACGCTGATGCGGGCCGGCACCGGGCTGCCCGGGGCGGAGGTGGCGGTGGTGGCGATGGCCACGGAGCTCAACCTGGGCCTGGCGCGCGACCTGGGGTTCGAGCTGCCGGCGGCCGACCCCGGGGACCTGCTGGTGGCGCTGCGGGGCGAGGACGTGGCGGGGGCCGCCGAGGAGCTGGACCGGCGGCTCACCGCGCAGGCGCCGGTGGGGGCGGAGGCGGAACAGCCGCCGCGCACCACCCGGTCGGCCGCCAGGTCGCCGGCGGACCTGGTGCTGGTGTCGGTGCCGGGCGAGCACGCGTTCGCCGAGGCGCTGGACGCGGTCGAGGCGGGGCTGCCGGTGATGATCTTCAGCGACGGGGTGGCCGCCGAGCAGGAGCGGCTGCTGAAGGAGCGGGCCGACGAGCGCGGAGTCCTGGTCATGGGCCCCGACTGCGGCACGGCGGTGATCGGCGGGGTCGGGCTGGGGTTCGCCAACGTGCTGCGGCCGGGCCCCGTGGGCGTGGTCGCCGCGTCGGGCACCGGGGCCCAGCAGGTCACGTGCCTGCTGGATCTGGCGGGCGTGGGGGTCAGCCACGTGCTCGGCGTCGGCGGGCGGGACCTGTCGGCGGAGATCGGCGGGCGTTCCACCGCGCGGGCGCTGCGCATGCTGGACGACGACCCGGCCACCGAGCTCATCGTGCTGATCTCCAAGCCGCCGTCGCCCGAGGTGGCGCGGACCGTACGGGAGGTGGCCGGGACGCTGCGCACCCCGGTCGTGACGGCCCTGCTCGGACCGGGCACGGACCTGACCTCGGCCACGGAGCACGCCCTGCGCGCCCTCGGCGAACCGGTCCCCCGCTGGCCGTCCTGGCACCCGGCCGAGGCCGGCGGGCCGTACGGCGGCGCGGGGCGTACGCTCGCCGGCGTCTACTCCGGGGGCACGTTGTGCGCCGAGGCGGCGATGATCGCGGGGCGGGGCGAGTTCACCGACTACGGCGACGACGCCTACACGCGCGGGCGGGCGCATCCGATGATCGATCCGACGCTCCGGCTGGAGGCGCTGCGGCGGGTGCCGCCGGAGGCGGTGGTGCTGATGGACGTGGTGCTCGGGCACGGCTCCGACCCCGACCCGGCCGCCGCGCTCGCCCCCGCGATCGCGGCCGCCGAGGCCACCGTCGTGATCGCGCTCATCGGCACCGACGGCGACCCCCAAGGGCGGCGGCGGCAGGCCGAGGCGCTGCGGGACGCCGGCGCCTCGGCCTGCCGCCGCGGGTGATCACCGTCGGGGCGGGGCTGCTGGCGGAGGCGCTGCGGGAGCAGGCCGCCGACGCCGGCGCCGTGGCGTGGCGGCCGCCGCTGGCGGGGACGGCGCAGGCGCTGGCCCGGGTGCTGGCCGATCCGCGCAGGCAGGCGGCCAACGAGCTCGCGGTCGGCCGGTTGACGGGCGCCCGCCCGTACCTGGCGGGAGTGCGGCGGGCGTCGGAGCTGCTGCGGCTGCCGAGGGACATGTTCCTGCACGCGGGCCCGCCGATCACGTGGCAGCGGGCGTCGGGGCCGATGCGCGGGGCCCTGATCGGCGCGATGCTGCTGGAGGGGTACGCGCCGGACGAGCGGGCCGCCGAGCAGGCGCTGGCCTCGGGTGACGTCCTGCTGGAGCCGTGCCACGGGCATGCCGCGGTGGGGCCGATGGCGGGGGTCGTCAGCCCGTCGATGTGGCTGTTCGAGGTGCGTGACGCCGAGCACGGCGGCGTCGCGTACTGCTCGCTCAACGAGGGCCTGGGCAAGGTGCTGCGCTACGGCGCGTACGGGCCTGAGGTGCTGGAGCGGCTGCGCTGGATGGACATGGTGCTCGGCCCGGTGCTGTCGGCGGCGGTGGAGCTGGCCGGCCCGGTCGACCTGCGCGCGCTGATGGCGCAGGCGCTGCAGATGGGCGACGAGCTGCACAACCGCAACCGGGCCGCCACCTCGCTGCTGCTGCGCGAGCTGGCCCCGGCGGTGGTCGACGCCGCTCCGGCGAACGCCTCGGACGTGCTGCGGTTCATCGCGGGCAACGACCATTTCTTCCTCAACGCGGCCATGGCGGCGGCCAAGGTGAGCACCGACGCGGCGCGTGACGTCCCCGGCTCGTCGCTGGTGGTGGCGATGGCGCGCAACGGCACCGACTTCGGGGTGCAGGTGTCGGGACTGGGGTCGCGGTGGTTCACCGGGCCCGCGGGCGTGCCCGACGGGCTCTTCCTGGGGGCGTACGGCCCGGCCGACGCGAACCCGGACATCGGCGACTCCACGATCACCGAGACGTCGGGCCTGGGCGGGTTCGCGATGGCGGCGGCGCCGGCGATCGTCCGGTTCGTGGGCGGGGAGGTGGCCGACGCGATGGCGGCGACCCGGTCCATGTACGAGATCACGCTGGCCGAGCATCCCGCCTACCAGATCCCGGCGCTGGGCTTCCGGGGGACGCCGGTGGGCATCGACGTGACGCTGGTCGCCAGGACCGGCCTGCTGCCCGTCGTCAACACCGGGATCGCCGGGCGGGCCGCCGGTACCGGCCAGGTGGGAGCGGGGCTGGTGAGCCCACCGGCCGAGGCGTTCACCAGCGCGCTCGCGGCCCTTGCCAGCTGACATATCAGCAGGTCAGGGCCTTTGTAAGGAAGGATTGGCTTCACACCCGGAATGGCCTGCCTATATCGTGGCGAATCTCATTAATCTGGAACGTACGCCGCGACGCAGGTAGCAGATGGGGGCGTGACCATGGCAGCCGACCGCGTGCTCAGCGGCCCCGGCGCCGAAGGAGGCGCCTCGCAGAGCCAGGGCCGCCTGATCGGCCGGCGGTACCGCCTGATGTCGCCGGTGGGCCGGGGCGGCATGGGCATGGTGTGGCACGCCCACGACGTCCTGCTGGCCCGTGACGTGGCGGTCAAGGAGCTGATCCTGCCGTTCGGCCTGGACCACGCGGGCAAGCAGGTGGCGCACCGGCGGATGCTGCGCGAGGCGCGCTCCGCCGCCCGGCTGACGCATCCCGGCATCGTGACCGTGCACGACGTCGTCGAGGAGGACGGCCGCCCGTGGATCGTCATGGAGCTGGTCCGCGCCTGGTCGCTGGAGCAGGCCGTACGGCAGAGCGGCCCGCTCCCGGTGATCCAGGCGACCGAGATCGGCATCCGGGTGCTCGACGCGCTGCGGCACGCGCACTCGGCCGGGATCCTGCACCGTGACATCAAGCCGGGCAACGTGCTGCTCACCTCCGACCGGGTGGTGCTGACGGACTTCGGCATCGCCGCGATCGAGGGCGATGTGACGATCACGCAGACCGGCCTGCTCATGGGCTCGCCCGCCTACATCCCGCCGGAGCGGCTGTCCGGCCAGCCGCTCACCCAGGCGGCCGACCTGTGGTCGTTCGGGGCGACGCTGTACGCGGCGGTCGAGGGGCGGCCGCCGTACGAGGGCCCGGACGCGATCGCGGTGCTCGGCACCGTGCTCACCCAGGAGCCGAACCCGCCGCAGCGGGCGGGCGCGCTGCGGCCGGTCATCGACGGCCTGCTGCGCAAGAACCCGGCCGAGCGGCTCACCTCCGACCAGGTGGTGGAGCAGCTGGAGCAGGTGCTGCGCGCGAACGGCTCGGCGCGGCCGCGCGTTCCCGACGTGCCGCCGCCCCCTCCCCTGCCGCCCGACCCCGGCTCCGGTCCGGCCGGGCCACCGCCGGGGCCGTTGCCCTCGCGGATCGTGGAGACCCCCTCGGGGCCGGTACGGGTGCCGTACGACCCGCTGAGCAGCTCGTCCGGCGGGTACGCGGTGGCGAGCCCGTCCGGCGCCCACCAGACCGACCGCCTGCGGCAGCCGCCCGGCCCGGACGGCTTCGACGCCTTCGGCAGCCGCTCGGGCCCCCACCGCGTGCCCGACGCCTCCGCGCCGCACCGCCTCCCGGACACCCCGTCCGGCCCGCACCGGATGCCCGACGCGTCCGGACCGCACCGGATGCCCGACGCGTCCGGACCGCACCGGATGCCCGACGCGTCCGGACCGCACCGGATGCCGGACGCCTCGGGGCCGCACCGGATGCCGGACGCCCCGTCGGGGCCGCATCGGATGCCCGACCCGCCGCAGGAGGCGCCGTTCGTGGCGCGCGGGCTGCTCGACAGCCCGTCGAACCCGCCGCTGGGCGGATTCCCGAGCATGGACGACGACGAGCCGTCGGCGCCGCCGATCCTGCCACTGACCAGCGACAGCCGCACCGCGGGCGGGTCCGCGCCCTGGCCGCTGGCCTCGGCCGACGACCTGCGCGACCAGTCCAGGGACCTGTCGCACGAGGTGCCGCACAGCCGCCTGGCCACGCTGCCCGGCGTGGCGCACCGGCAGACCAGGAGCAGGCGCAGGCCGGAGGAGTCGGGCAACGCCTGGGTGCGGCGCGGCCGGCCGACGCCGCTGCTGATCCTCACGGCCGTCGGCTCGGTGGTCGCCGTCGTGGCGGCGCTGGTGTTCTTCGCCTCCGGCGGCACCCCCGGACCGGTCACCGCCACCGCCTCCCCCGCCGCGAGCGCCGAGGCGGAGGCGGACGCCTCACCCGTGCCGGAGGGCTTCAAGGAGCACACGCCGCCCGGCTTCACGGTGGCGCTGCCGCCGAGCTGGAAGCTGTCGGCGTCGGGCGACCGGGCCACGTTCTCCGGCCCCGAGGACTCGGGCATGACGATCGTGGTGGAGCAGGCGACGCCGCAGGCCGACGGCGGCCTGTCGGAGCTGGGCCGGCGCGAGGCGGACGGCGGCGTCGACGCCTACATCCAGGTGCAGCTCCAGGCGGTGAAGTACCGCGGCTGGAAGGCCGCCGACTGGGAGTACACCTACACGACCGAGAACGGCGTCCCCATGCACGCCCTGACCAGGCACGTCACCATCGACGACCGGACCGCCTTCACGATCTCGTTCGAGCTGCCCGAACTCAGGTGGGACGACGAGGCCGACACCCGCAAGGTCTTCCTGGACACCTTCCGACAAACCACCTGATCCCGTTCTGACCTGGTGCTGTACGGTCGCTGCATGGAGCTGGCGAACATCTACTTCTATCCGGTCAAGTCCACCAGCGGTCATGAGCTGCCCAGTGCCGAGGTGGAGCCGTGGGGGCTGGCCGGTGACCGCCGCTACGTGGTGATCGACGAGGCCGGCCGGCCGCTGACGGCGCGTGACTCCCCCGCCATGCTTTCGTGCGTGCCCCGGCCGGACGGCGACACGATCACGCTGACGGCGCCGGGCGCCGCTCCCCTGCGCGTCACGCCCACGGCCGCGAAGGTCACGATCGGCGCGTGGCGGGCGCCGGTGGAGTTGACCGACTGCGGCGACGACGCGGCGGCCTGGGTGTCGGCGCTGATCGGCCGGCCGGGGCGGCTCGCCCGGCTGGACGATCCGACGCAGCGGCCGGTGAACCCCGCCTACGGCCGGCCTGAAGACCGGGTGAGCCTGGCCGACGCCTACCCGCTGCTGCTGACCACCACGGCGTCGCTGGAACAGCTCAACACCTGGGTGACGGGGACGGCCGCCGACCTGGGCGAGCCGGAGCCCGCGCCGCTGTCGATGCGCCGGTTCCGGCCGAGCGTGGTGGTCGAGGGGGCGGAGCCGTTCGCCGAGGACGGGTGGAAGCGGATCCGGATCGGCGAGGTGGAGTTCAGGGGGGTCAAGCTGTGCGACCGCTGCGTGCTGACCACCGTCGACCCCGACACGTGGACCAAGGGCAAGGAGCCCATCCGCACCCTGGCCCGGCACCGCAAGTGGGACGGCAAGACCTGGTTCGGGCTCAACCTCATCCCCGACGGCGCCGGCACGATCAGGCGGGGCGACCCCGTGACGGTGCTCTGAACCCATCGGGATGGTCAACTGTCCTCTTTGGGGCCATCTCTGGGGATATGCCAGACTTCACGAGTGACCAGCGCGCCCCCTAATGCCGAAATTTCGTCTTCTGCCCGAATCCGCGGTATCCAGCGCCGCATCCTGATCGTGCTGTCGGCGGCGCAGATCGTCGGCGGGGTGGGCGTCGCCGTCGGGCTCGCCCTCAGCTCGGTCGTCGTCGACGACCTGTCGGGCTCGACGGTGATCAGCGGCTTCGCCGGGACCGCCACCGTGCTCGGCGCGGCGCTGCTGGCGCTGCCGACCGCCAAGGCCGCGGGCCGCAGCGGCCGCCGGGCCGGGCTGGCGCTGGCGTACCTGGCGGCGCTGCTCGGCTGCGCGATCTCGGTGGCGGCCATCAGCCTGGGCAACTGGCCGCTGCTGCTGGCCGGTCTGGTCCTGGTGGGCGGCGGCAGCGCCGGCAACCTGGCCGCCCGCTACTCGGCCACGGACCTGTCACCGCCGGGCCACGCGGCCAGGCACCTGTCGCTGGTCGTCTGGGCGGCCACGTTCGGCTCGGTCGCGGGACCGAACCTGGCCGAGCCCGCCGACCGGATCGGCACGGAGACGCTGGGCCTGGCGGAGAAGGCCGGGCCGTTCGCGTTCGCCGCGCTGGCGTTCGCCATCGCGCTGGTGATCGTGCTCGGCGGCCTGCGCCCCGACCCGCTCAAGCTGGCCCGCCGCCTCGACGGCAAGCAGTCGGCGGCCCGCGGCGGCAAGCGCACGGTCCGCACCGCGTGGCGGACGCTGCGCACCACCCCGATGGCCCGCAACGCGCTGGTGATGATCGCCGTCAGTCACACGGCGATGGTCTCGATCATGTCGATGACGCCGGTGAAGCTGCACCACGACGGCTCGTCCCTGGACGTGATCGGCATCGTGATCAGCCTGCACATCGCCGGCATGTACATGATGTCGCCGGTGGTCGGCTGGCTGGCGGACAAGGCGGGCCGGGTGCCGGTGCTGCTGCTCGGCATGGTGCTGCTGCTGGCCTCGGCCGGGCTGGCGGGCACCGCCGGGCACCGGGTGTGGCAGGTGACGCTGGCGCTGTTCCTGCTGGGGCTGGGCTGGTCGTGCGGCCTGGTGGCCGGGTCGGCGCTGGTCAGCGAGTCGGTCGCGATCGAGGCGCGGCCCGCCGTGCAGGGCCTGTCGGACCTGCTCATGAACGTCTGCGGCGCCACCGGCACGATCATCGCCGGCGCGATCGTGGGCAAGCTGTCGTACGGGGTGCTCGGGCTGGTGGTGGGCGCGATGGTGACGGCGGCGGGGCTGTGGCTGATCGTCGTCCGGCGGCGCGGCTATTTGGCGTCGGCGTAGCAGCTCACCGCGACGGTCTCCATCGGGAAGCGGACCGGGGTCGCCCCGAACAGCAGCCTGCTCGCCTCGGCCGCGGCCGCCGACACCGCGGCCATGACCTCGCCCGCCTGGCCGAGCGGGCAGTGCACGATGACCTCGTCGTGCTGGAAGAACACCAGCCGGGCCGGGTCCGGCAGCAGCCCGCGCAGCACGGCCATGAGGGCCAGCGCCCATTCGGCGGCGGTGGCCTGCACGACGAAGTTGCGGGTGAAGCGCCCCCGGTCGCGGGCCGCCCGGCCGCCTTCGGGCCCGGACACCAGCTCCCGCCAGCGGCCGGACGGCGGCGGGCTGGTGCGCCCGAGCCAGGACCGCACCAGCCGCCCGTCCTCGCCGGACTTGGCGGCGTCCTCGACGAACTGGTAGGCCTTGGGGAAGCGCTGGCGCATCACGGCCAGCAGCTTGGCGGCGTCGCCGCTGGTGCCGCCGTACATGGCCGACAGCATCGCGATCTTGGCGTGGTCGCGCTCGCCGCCGAACGCCTGGGCCAGCGCCGCGTAGAGGTCGATCTCCCCGGCCGCCCTGGCCAGCCCCGCGTCGCCGGCCATCGCGGCCAGCACCCTGGGCTCTAGCTGGGCGGCGTCGGCGACGACGAGGGTCCAGCCGTCGTCGGCCATCACCACGCGCCGCATCACCTTGGGGATCTGCAGCGCGCCGCCGCCGCTGGTGGCCCACCGGCCCGACACGACGCCGCCCACCACGTATTCGGGACGGAAGCGGCCGCCGCGCACCCACTGGTCGGCCCACGCCCAGCCGTGGAAGCTGAACAGCCGGGCCAGCTCCTTGTAGGCCAGCAGCGGCGCGACGGCGGGATGGTCGATCCGCTTGAGCTCCCACGAGCGGGTGGTCTTGAGCGCCACGCCCGCGCCCTTGAACGCCTTGACGAGCTGCTGCACCGAGTCGGGGTTGACCGGGTGCCCGAACGCCGCGGCCACCTCGTCGGCCAGCGCCTGCAGCCTGGCCGGGCGCATGCCGTGCACCGGGCGCGGTCCGAGCAGCTCGGTGAGCAGGGCGTCGTGCGCGTCGCGCCGCCACGGCATGCCGTCGTGGCCCATCTCGGCGGCGATCAGCGCCCCGGCGGACTCGGCCGCCACCAGCAGCCGGAAGCGCCCGGGGTCGGGCAGCGCGTCGATCCGGCGCAGCTGGCCGGCCAGCACCTCGGCCACCGCGGCGGCGGGCAGCGGCTCGGGCTCGAACAGCGTGCCGGGCACGCTGGGCTGCTCGTCGGGCGCGGGCAGCCCGCGCGACCGGGCGTGGGCGGCCCTGGCCGACCGGGACTCGCCGTGACGGCCCTCGTAGGCGAGCAGCAGGCCCTCGGTGAGCGCGAGGTCGTGGCAGCGCGCGACCCGCACACCGGCCTCGATCAGCGGCGGGTAGGACTCGCGGGTGTCGGCCCACACCCAGCGCGGCCGCTCCTCCTCCAGCTCCCGCACGGCCCGCGCCGGGGGGCCCGGCAGGGGCGCCTCACCGACCCGCAGGACCGTCTCTCCCGCCACCACCGCGTACACGCCCCCAGAGTGCCAGGTGGCTACGACAAAGCGATGCTCACCTCGTCCTCCAGCGGCGGTTCCTCCTCCTGCTTGCGGCATCCGGTGGCGGCGAAGCAGCGGATCGTCAGCCGGTCGGGCGTGACCGAAAGGTGCAGGAACTGCTTGAAGAAGGGCGGCGTGTCCCAGTCGGAGAACTCCGACAGGTAGCGGTGGAACACCTGCCCCACCGGCAGCCGGAACGGCCACGGCCAGGACCCGAGCAGGCGCGCCGCCCACCGCATCCGCCGCGTCACCGTGACCTGGCCGAGGGGCCGCACCGGGGTGTTCCTGATCTGCTCGGACATGATGCAGGAGGCCTCGTCCGGCGTCAGGTAGATCCACTTCATCCGCAGCCGCTTGGCGTAGAGCTGGCTGTAGAACGACAGCGAGTCGCCGCGCAGCGGGTAGCACCGGAAGTCGTCCTCGTGCACGCCGCCCACGTCGACCCGCCGGATGGTGTGGGTGGCGTGCATGAAGGCGCCGCTGCCGCCGGAGACGACGTACTGGATCACCCGGTCGCCCACCTTGACGGGGTAGCGCTGGTAGTTGTGCACGTCGCCGCCGATGGCCGCCACGTAGCGGTGCGCCGGGTCGCGCACGATGTCGTCGATGGTGCCGCCGCCCTCCAGCGCTGACGGCTTGTAGTCGTTGCGCGTGTAGATCGGCTTGCCGGTGACGAGGACCTTGGGCCGCGGGTCGAGCGAGACGCGGCGCAGCCAGGCGGTCTGCTCGGCGTCGATCGCGCCCTTGATGCCGGTGTCGACGCCGACGACGAGCAGGGACGGGCTCTCGATGACCCAGTACGGGCCGGGCTGGGTGGCCTGCTGGGTCTCCTTGCCGCGCAGGGCGCGCGCCCCGGCCAGGGCGCTCTCGTCGATGGTCTCGGGCTTGCGCCACAGCAGCCCGCGCAGCCCCCGGTCCGGCTTGGGCTTGAGCGGGGCCGCGTCGCAGAACACCCGCATGAAGCCGCCCAGCCCGTCGTACCAGTCGTGGTTGCCGGGGATGGCGTAGATCGGCGCGTCGTAATGCTGGTAGGGGCGGAAGAACTTGTCCCCGTACTCGTTGCCGGACCCGGCCGGGTAGATCACGTCACTGGCGATCACCGCGAAGTCGGTGTCCGCGGCCACGTTGAGCATCCCGGGGACGACTGCGTACTGGGAGGCGTCGCCCTCGCCGGTGTCGCCCAGCAGCAGGAAGCTGAAGCTGCCGCCCAGCTCCGGCGTGATCCGGAAGTCGCCGTCGGCCCCCCGCGCGCGCTGCGCCGCCACCCACCGCCGGCGCACCTCGCCGGACGGGTCGCCGAACAGACCGGCGAGGATCTCGTTCCTGGACCGCCACAGCGTGCGTAAGTTGAGCCAGCTGAAGCCGTTGCGGTCGGGCCTCAGCCCGGCGTACGTGCCGATCTCCTGGCAGGCCCAGCCGGCGCCCTCCTCGGACACCCGGGAGGACGCCTGCCTCCCCCGTTCAGCCGCGATTTCCACCATGAACACATCTTCGCCGGGCCGCCCGGGAAGCGCATCCCGAAACGGAGCGTGCCGTACCCGCCACAGAAGGTGCGCCATGGTGTAACCTCAATCGCCCCAAGCAAGCGGTTGTCGTCGCCAAGGAGGGCTCCCATGGCCCGGAACGGTTCCGATGACGCGCTCCGGCGGGGCACCACGGGGGTGGAAGCCGTCGAGGGCCTGCTCGCCCACGCCCAGACCCAGCGCAGGTGGGGCGGGGCCGGCCTGCGCAGCGCCGACCGGGCGATCGCGCTGAGCCGCGCGCTCGTGGCCGAGAACCCGGGGCACACGCCGCTGCTCGCCCGCGCCCTGCGCACCGCCGCCCGCCTGCACCTCGCCCGCCGGCGCCCCGGCGACGCGCTGCCGCCGGCGCGGGAGTCCGTCGAGCTGGCCCGCCAGGCCGGCGGGCCGGCGCTGGTGATGTCGCTGGCCTGCCTGGCCGAGGTGTACGAGTCGCTCCAGCGCTACGGCGACGCCGCGGCCGCCCTGTCGGAGGCCGACGGGCACATCCCGCCTCCTTAGGGCAGCACCAGGGCGCCGGGGTTGAGTATGCCCTCGGGGTCCACCTGGGCCTTGACCGCGCGCAGGATGGCGGTGCCGAGCGGGCCCACCTCGGCGGCGTGCGCGTCACGGTGGTCGCGGCCCACGCCGTGGTGGTGGGAGATCGTCCCGCCGGCCGTCACGATGGCCTCGTTGGCCGCCCGCTTGGCCCGCTCCCACTGCGCCACCGGGTCGCCGTCCTGGGCGATGACGACGGTGAAGTACAGCGAGGCGCCGGTCTCGTACACGTGGGAGATGTGGCACATGACCAGCGGCGTGCCGAGCGCGCCGAGCAGCGCCAGCCGGACCGCGTCGTACAGCCGGGGCAGGCCGGACCAGAAGCCGGCGGTCTCCAGCGTCTCGACGGTGGCCCCGGCGGCGAGCAGCGAGTCGCGCAGGTAGGGCGCGTCGAAGCGGCCCCGCGCCCACGACTCGCCCGGCTCCTCCCCCAGCGGCACGGCCCCGAGACCGGTCAGCACGGAGGCGATCTCCGCCCGGCGCGCCTCGTCCGCCGCGGCCGGGCCGGAAGCGGGCGTCTCGTGGCCGGCGATCAGCAGGCAGCCGGTGCCGCCGCCGCCGATGGCGTCCGGGCGGGCCAGGCCGATCATCGTCTCGGTCTCGTCGGAGAGGCGCAGGACGGCCGGGAGGGCGCCGGCCTGGGCGAGGGCGCGCAGCGCGGCGGCGCCGGAGCGGAAGTCCGGCAGGCGCCAGCCCTCGTGGGCGCGCGCGGCGGGCAGGCGGCGCACGCGCAGGCGCAGCGAGGTGATGACACCGAACGCGCCCTCGGAGCCGAGGACGAGCTGGCGCAGGTCCGGACCGGCGGCCGATTTGGGCGCCCGGCCCAGGTCCAGGGTTCCCGCCGGGGTGGCGAGGGTGAGGCCGGCGACCATGTCGTCGAAGCGCCCGTAGCCGGCCGACGCCTGCCCGCTGGACCGCGCCGCAGCGAAGCCGCCCAGCGTCGCGTACTCGTAGGACTGCGGGAAGTGGCCGAGGGTGAGCCCGTGCGCGGCCAGCAGTCGCTCGGCCTCGGGCGCCCGCACCCCGGGCTCGAACGTGGCGATCATCGACTCGGTGTCCACCCCGGTGAGCCGGTCCATCCGCGCCAGGTCCAGGCAGACCACGCCGGCGAACCCGGTCGCCGGGGAGGTGAGGCCGCCGACCACCGAGGTGCCGCCGCCGAACGGGATGACCGCGACGCGCTCGGCGGAGCAGAGCCGCAGCAGAGCCGCCACCTCGTCGTGGCCGCCCGGCAGGACGACCGCGTCGGGGGCCGCCGTGCCGTCGCCGGCGCGCATCCGCAGCAGGTCCGGGGTGGACTTGCCGCGCGTGTGCCGGACGCGGGCCTCGTGGGAGGTGTCGACGTTCGCGGTGCCCACCACGTCCGACAGCGCCGTCAGCAGCCGGGGGGACAGCGCGACGGGCGGGAGCCGTACGGACTCCAGGGTGGCGGCGGGCTCGGCGGGCGCGCGCACGCCGAGCAGGTCGCGCAGCAGCCGGTGGATCTCTTCGGGCAGGTCGCGGGCCTTGGCCGGGTCGCCCCACCCCGACCAGAGCATGGGTTCGGTAGGCACGCATACACTGTGACACATGACGTCGATTCGTCACAATGAGGGCGTGCTGGACGCGGCCCGCGACTGCGTGCTGGCGTACGGGGTGCGGCGCACGACGCTGACCGACGTGGCGCGCCGGGCCGGGGTGTCGCGGATGACGATCTACCGTCACTGGCCGGACGTGCGGTCGCTGGTCGCCGACCTGATGACGCGCGAGTGGGTGGCGGCCATCGCCGACCTGGACCTGTCGGACCCGGTGCCGGCGGTGGTGACGGGGGTGCGCCGGCTGCGCGCGCACCCGCTGTGGCGCAAGATCGTGGAGGCGGACCCGGAGCTGCTGCTCCCCTACCTGCTGCGGCGCCGGGGAGCCAGTCACGACGCGGTACTGGCGGCGCTGGAGCCCGCGCTGGGCGACGCCCGCAAGGCGCGGGCGGTGCTGCTGGTGGCGCAGGCGTGGCTGCTGTCGGCGCCGACGATGCTGGACCCGGAGATGGCGCCGGGCCCGGTGACGCTCGACGAACTGGACGCCGAGCTGCGCACACTGCTGGAGGCCTACGTTGGATAGTTCGCTGGACAGTTCGCTGAACGCCCGCAGGAGGACCCGCGAGCTGAAGCTCGTGGCGGAGGAACGGGTGGACGTGCTCGTCGTGGGGCTCGGCGCGACGGGCGCGGGAGCGGCGCTGGACGCGGCGTCCCGGGGACTCAGCGTAGCGGCGATCGACGCCCACGACCTGGCGTTCGGCACGTCGAGGTGGAGCTCCAAGCTGATCCACGGCGGCCTGCGCTATCTGGCCAAGGGCCAGGTGGGGGTGGCGTACGAGAGCGCCGCCGAGCGCGGCGTCCTGCTCGCGCGCACCGCCCCGCACCTGGTGCGCGCGCATCCGTACGTGCTCCCGCTGACGCCGGAGGTCTCGCGGAGGCAGCAGGCACTGGTGATGGCGGGCTACCGGCTGGGCGACGCGCTGCGCACGGCGGCGCGCACGCCGCGCCGGCTGCTGCCCGGCCCGTCGCGGCTGACCGCGGCGCGCACGCGGCGGCTGGTCCCGGCGCTGGACGGCGGCGGGCTGCGCGGCGGGCTGCTGTCGTGGGACGGGCGGCTGCTGGACGACGCGCGGCTGGTCGTGGCCGTGGCCAGGACGGCGGCCGGGCACGGCGCCCGGGTGCTGACCCGGTGCCGGGCGCTGGAGCTGACCGGGACGGGCGCCCGGGTGCGTGACGAGCTGACCGGGGAGGAGTTCACGATCCGGGCGCGGGTGGTGATCAACGCGGCGGGCGTCTGGGCGGGCGGCCTCGACCCGTCGGTGCGGCTGCGGCCCTCGCGGGGGACGCACCTGGTGCTGCGGCCGGGCACGCTGCCGGGGATGTACGCCGGGCTGCACGTGCCGATCCCGGGCGAGCGCAACCGTTTCGCGCTGGTGCTGCCGCAGCCGGACGGCCGCGTGCACGTCGGCCTGACGGACGTGGCGGTCGACGGACCGGTCCCCGACGTGCCGGAGGCGCCCGAGGAGGACGTCAGGACGCTTCTGGAGGTGCTGAACGGCGTCCTGGAGGCCGAAGTGACCCGTGAGGCGGTGGCGGGCGCCTACGCGGGCCTGAGGCCGCTCCTGGCGGCCGACGGGCGCACGGCGGACCTGTCTCGCCGGCACGCGGTGCTGGCGGGCGACGGCGTGGTGACCGTGGTGGGCGGCAAGCTGACGACGTACCGGCGGATGGCCCAGGACGCGGTGGACCGCGCGGCGGAGCTGGCCGATCTGCGCGCGGGCCGCTGCCGCACGGCCCGGCTGCCGCTGGTGGGCGCGGGACCGGCGCCCCGCCGGCCGTCCTCCGTCCCGGAGCGGGCGGCGGGGACGTGGCGGCGGCTGACCGAGCGGTACGGCAGCGAGGCCGGGGCGGTGTGGCCGCTGGTGCGGGAGCACCCGGAGCCGGTCGGGCTGGGCCTGACCGAGGGCGACCTGCTCTGGTCGGTCCGGCACGAGGGTGCGCTCGACGCCGCCGACCTGCTCGACCGCAGGACCCGGATCGGCCTGGTGCCCGGGGACCGGCAGGCGGCGGCCGAGGCCGCGGAATCGGCGATCGCCTGACACCTCGCCATCCCGTTAGGTTAGTCTTACCTAATTCGCGGAAGGGGGACGGTGTGGCGAAGGGCTGTGAACACGCGGATGGGTGCCACACCGGTGGCATACCCACTCTGGCCAGCGCGACGGTGGGGGCCCGGCTATGGCTGCTCATCGAGCACGAGGGCCCGTGGCCGGCACGCCTGGAAAGCTCCGAGCTTCCTGAGAACATCGCGAAACTCGTCACCAGAGCCCTCGAACGCGGTATCAGGCCGCAGCTGATCCGGCGTCCCGGACGGCGCACCCGCCCACGGAACCGGGACATCCGTGTGCTAATGGCGTACGGCGTCGGCGACACGCCCTGGCTGGCCCGAGGCGTCGTCGCAGGTCCTGACGATCTTGACCTGGACGCGCTCGTGGCCGGAGTGGTCCCCGAGTCCTGCATACTTGAGAACGAGCCGGTATTTCTGGTGTGCACGCACGCCAAGCGCAACGCGTGCTGCGCCCGCATTGGATTGCCCCTCGCTCGGTCGCTGGCGGATTTCCTGCCGGACAGAGTGTGGGAAACGTCACACGTTGGCGGCGATCGCTACGCCGCCAACCTTGTGTGCTTGCCACACGGAATTTTCTACGGCAGCATGTCTCAGGCTGCTGCGATCGCAGCGGCAGACGCGTACCGGTCGGGCGAGGTCATTCTCGACCGTCTCCGGGGACGCGCAGGCATCCCTGAGCCATTGCAAGCCGTGGAGCACTTCGCCCGAGCCCATACGGGAGAGCGCTCCGTCGGCGCGGTGGCCGTGGAATCCTCAAGGTCGGACGGCGACGTCACCGAAGCCATCGTGCGCTGCGGCGACGTCCGGTTCCAGGTTGTGGTCAAGCCATCGGCGTGCCAAGCGCCGTGTGGCACGGCTTGCGCCGAGACGATCACCACCTACCGGCTGGTTTCGCTGGACAGGCTCACGCCTGTGCGGTACGCCACGCCAGCCCTCACCTGACCAAGGGAACATCACGGTCTCGCTTTGCGTTGGAACAGTGACGCCAAAAGCGTCCAATGCGGCTCAATTACCGAAATACCTCTCAAGAAGGTGGTTTTCTCATGTCTCAGGTACGTCGGCAGCTCGCCCGCCCGCGCCCCAGCTGGGGTTGGCAGGATGATGCCGCGTGCCGGGGTGAGGACCTCGTGCTCTTCTTCGGCCCTGACGGAGAGCGGCAGCCCGAGCGTGACGTACGTGAGCGGAAGGCCAAGGCGATCTGCGCCCAGTGCCCGGTCCGCAACGAGTGCCTGGACTACGCGCTGTCCCGTCCGGAGAAGTACGGCACGTGGGGTGGCCTGAACGAGGACGAGCGCGCCTCCGAGCGTCGCCGTCGCATGCGCCGCGCCGCCAGCGCCGGCATCTCCGCCGCCTGACACCCGGCAGCATTCCCCGCGCAGATCATCGCGTGATCACGCAGTTGTCCCGATGAACCGGGGCCTGGCACACCGCGCTCAGGCTCCGGCGAACCCGGTCGGGACAACTGCCTGATCAGGCAGCTCGCCCCGCGCATGACGAAGCCGCCGTCCAATCCCGGACGGCGGCTTTCGCATGCCCTCGTTCACACCAGCAGGTCGTCGAACTCCCCGTCCTTGGCCCCGAGGACGAAAGCGGTGATCTCCGCCTGTGTGTAGACCAGCGCGGGTCCGTCCGGGAAGCGTGAGTTGCGCATCGCCACCTCGCCCGTGGGCAGGGACGCCACCTCGACGCAGTTGCCGTTGGGATTGCTGCGCGCGCTCTTGCGCCAGACGACGGGCAGGCGATGCGCGGGCGTTCCGTTGCGGAACTCAAGCATGGGGGCAGCTCCTCGGCCATACGGATGCACGTGCATCCGTGCTTACGAGCAGACAATACGGTGACGGACCCAGCGCCATATACGGGATGGCCAAAAATCCGCTATGCCGTGGATCACACGCGTTTTCACCGGTCGAGCAGGCTCTCCAGGAAGCGCCGGCTCTCCTTGGGTTCCTGGGCCTGCACGCTCAGCCGGTCCATCACCTTGACGTAATGCTCGGACTCGGCCGCTTTGTCCAGATAGAGGGCGCTGGTGAGCTGCTCCATGTAGACCACGTCGGGCAGCTCGCGCTCCGGGAAACGCAGGATGCTGAAGGACCCGCCCGCCGCCGCGTGCCCGCCCCGGTCGAACGGCATGACCTGCACGGTCACGTTGCGCTCAGCCGTCATGGCCAGCAGGTGCTCGATCTGCTCCCGCATGGCCTCCGGGCCGCCCAGCGCGCGGCGCACCACGGCCTCGTCGATCACGGCCCACAGGTTGAGCCGGTTGTCGCCGGTCAGCCGGCGCTGGCGGGCCACCCGCAACTGGACGCGGCGGTCCAGCTCACCGGGGGTGGCGCGCTCGTTGCCCAGCTCGATCACCGCCCTGGCGTAGGACGGGGCCTGCAGCAGGCCGGGCACGAACTGGTTCTCGTAGGTGCGGATGGCCGAGGCGGCGCCCTCCAGGCCGATGTACACCTCGAACCAGCTCGGCAGCAGATCCCCGTACTTGTGCCACCAGCCGGGCGCGTTGGCCTGCTTGGCCAGGGCGAGCAGCGGCGCCCGCTCGTCCGGATCGATCACCCCGTACAGCGTCAGCAGGTCGGCGACGTCGCGCTCCTTGAAGCTGACCTGGCCCAGCTCCAGCCTGCTGATCTTGGCGTGGGAGGCGCGGATGGAGTAGCCGGCGTCCTCGCGCGAGATGCCGCGCTCGGTGCGCAGCCTGCGCAACTGCGTGCCGAGCAGGATCCGCAGCACCGTCGGGCTGCCCGTCGAATGCTTCAGGATCGTGCTCCCGATGCTCTCGGCACTCTCTGCGCTCACGTCATTCGCTCCCAGATCATCTGCACGTGCAGATGCATTCTGCATCGGTAAACCCGGAAAAGTCTTGCATCCGTGCCGCACGGTCGTAAAGATGGGGATTGGATCACCAAACCGTGCCTCGGGGGCCAAGGATGACGACTTTCGACG
This sequence comes from Nonomuraea sp. SBT364, assembly GCF_001083785.1. Classification (GTDB taxonomy): domain Bacteria; phylum Actinomycetota; class Actinomycetes; order Streptosporangiales; family Streptosporangiaceae; genus Nonomuraea. The sequence continues at coordinate 948 of NZ_LAVL01000160.1, read as the reverse complement.
CCCGGCCGCAAGCCTCCAGCGCAACCCGGCCGCCGAGCTGGCTGTCGTCCGCGCTCATGGACGGCTACGCCCATGACGGCGACGCGATCTTCCCCTTCCACGAGTTCAGCGCGTTCGAACCGGGGTGCGTGGCCATGGCCAGGCGATTCGTCGGCCACACGCTCGGCTCGTGGGGGGCCGAGCGGGCGGCGTTCGACACGACACTGGTCGTCTCGGAGCTCGTGACCAACGCCATGCGGCACGGCGGCGGGGCGCTCCAGCTCCGGCTCCTGCGCCACGGGCCCGAGGTGGCGTGCGTGGTCACCGACTACAGCCCCGCGCCGCCGTCGCCCGCCGGCGCCGACGTCTTCGCCGAGTACGGGCGCGGGCTACGCCTGGTCGAGGCGCTGTGCGCCGCCTGGGGCTGGGTGGTGCCGGGCGGCCCGCGCAAACTGGTCTGGGCCGTCCTGGCGCCCTGACGTCAGCCCTGCCCGCTCCTGGCCAGCACGTCCAGCACGTCGGCGTCGGAGAGCTGCTCGAAGTGCTCGTACCACTGGCCGACGGCCCGGAAGTCCAGCGGGGCACACAGCACGACCACCTCGTCCGCCTCCCGCCGCATCGCCTCGACCGTCTCGCGCGCCCCGACGGGCACGGCCAGCGTCACCCGGGCCGGCCTGGCCGCGGCCACCGCCCGCAGCGCCGCGCGCGCCGTCGCCCCGGTGGCGAGCCCGTCGTCGGCCACCACCACCTCACGCCCCTCCAGCGCGGGCAGCGGCCGCTCCCCCCGGTACACCTCCACCCGCCGGGCCAGCTCGCGCCGCTCCGCCGCCACCACTTCGGCCAGCGCCTCCGGCGTGAGCCCGAGCCGATCCAGCAGCGCCCCGTCGAACACCGGCTCGCCGCCCTCCGCGATCGCCCCCACCCCCAGCTCCGGCTGCGGCGGGTAGCCGCTGTCTCTTTTACACCTCT
>NZ_LAVL01000015.1 GCF_001083785.1 Nonomuraea sp. SBT364 | reverse complement strand
TCAGATGTGAATAAGAGACACCCCCGACACCGGCAGCCCGGGCCCGGCGGGCGGGGGCGCGGCACCCGCCGAGTGACCCCCCAGACGGGCAAACCATGGGCTCGCGTAACGGCGGGCGACCACCATCCGGTCAGCGGCCGTTCCCCTGGAGGCCCCCAGCCGAAGTACGGCGACTGGCCAGACCCGGCCTGCCGTAAAACAAAGAAGGGTTCAGGTCACGTGCGTCAGCGCGTCCCAGACGTTTTCGGCCTCGACCACCTCAAAGCCCGGCGCGAAGGAAACAGGCCCGACGGGAACGAGGGAGCGCTGCCCGTTGGGCTTGCGGGTGGCCTCGTTGAGGGAGCCCGCCGGGACCAGCCCGCGTTTGAAGCCCATGCGCGCGGCCTCCGACAGGCGGCGGCGGACGTCCTTGACGGGCCGCAGCTCGCCCGCCAGGCCCACTTCGCCCAGGGCCACGAGGCCGGCGGGGAGGGGTTTGTCGCCGGCGGCGCTGGCCACCGCCAGCATGACCGACAGGTCGACCGCCGGGTCGGCCAGTTTGATGCCGCCGACCGTGGCCGTGAACACGTCGCAGCCGCCCAGGCGGGCGTTGAGCCTGCGCTCCAGGACGGCGAGGATCATCTGCACCCGGTAGGTGTCGAGGCCCGAGGAGGTGCGGCGGGGCTGCTGCGCCTCGGTGCGGGCGACCAGGGCCTGGACCTCGGCCGGGAGGGGCCGGGTGCCTTCGACGGTGACGGTCACGCAGGTGCCGGGCACCGGGCTGCTGCGCCGGGAGACGAACAGGCCGCTCGGGTCGGTGATGCCCTCGATGCCGCGTTCGTGCAGGTCGAAGCAGCCGACCTCGTCCGTGGGGCCGAACCTGTTCTTGATCGCGCGCACCATGCGCAGCCGCGAGTGGCGGTCGCCCTCGAAGTTGAGCACCACGTCGACCAGGTGCTCCAGCGTGCGGGGCCCGGCGATCGAGCCTTCCTTGGTGACGTGGCCGACGAGCACGGTGGCCATGTTGCGCTCCTTGGCGAGGCGGACCAGGTTGGCCGCGACCTCGCGCACCTGCGTCACGCCGCCCGGCACGCCGGTGGCCTGCGCCGAGCCGACCGTCTGGACGGAGTCGACCACGAGCAGCCTCGGCTGGACCTTTTCCACGTGGGCCACCAGGGCGGACAGCTCCGTCTCGGCGGCCAGGTAGAGGTCGTCGCGGATGGCGCCGATGCGGTCGGCGCGCAGCCGGACCTGGGCGGCGGACTCCTCACCCGTCACGTAGAGGACGGTGTCGCGCTCGGCGATGCGGGCCGCCGCCTCCAGCAGCAGCGTCGACTTGCCGATGCCCGGCTCGCCGGCCAGCAGCACCACGGCGCCCGGCACCAGGCCGCCGCCGAGAACCCGGTCGAGCTCGCCGACGCCCGTGGTGCGCGCGGCCGCGACCTCGGCCTTGACCTGGCCGATCGGCATCGCCGGGGCGGTGGTCGCGCCGGCCTGGACGACGTGCGCCCCGCCCCGGGCGCCCTCCTCGTCGACCGTGCCCCACGCCTGGCACTCGCCGCACCGGCCCACCCACTTCGTGGTGCGCCACCCGCACTCGGCACAGCGATAACCGGGCTTCTGCGCTGTCTTGGCCATGTCGAGCAGGGTAGCGGTCGGGGCCGACAATCTTCCCCCGCCACAGGGGCGCGGATCAGAGCGGGTGGACGCGGAAGATCGTGGCCAGCGGGTTCATGAGAATGCTGTCGGGGACGGCCTGGTAGCCGGGCAGGGACGGCAGGTCGTGGCTCTGCTCGAAGACGCGGACCTGGGCCGGGCCCGGAGGCAGGGTGAGGGTGACGCGCAGGTCTTCCGGCGGGGCGTGGTAGGCGAAGCCGGTGCTGGTCAGGGACCTGCCGTTGACGGTGATCCGGGCGGGCGCGGCGCCGGGGGCGAGGCTGAGACCGGTGACGGGGGCGCCGCCGGTCGGTTTCAGCCGCAGCGTGAGGGTGCGCTGGGTGGCGGTCGTCTCGTCCTTGAGCACCGCGAGCTCGGGGGCGCGGAGGGACGCGGGGCCTGCCGGAGTGGCCGTCCAGGTGCCGGACGTGAAGAAGTGTTCGCTGCCGGGGGTGGCGGTGGCCGAGCGGGTGCCCCAGACGGCCCGCCCGGCGCCGGCGTCCATGGCGTACGCGAGCCGCACCTGCCGGGGGTGCGCGGCGTCGAAGCGGTCGACGACCAGACCGGCGGCCAGGAGGACGACGGCGGCGGCCGCGACCGTCAGGGGCGGCAGGAAACCACGTCGCTCCCTGGGCCCGCCGGCCGGGAGCAGGTGGTCGACGAGGGGGAGCAGGAGCAGGGTGAAGAGGGCGAAGTGCGGGGCGGCGATCATGCCGCCGATGCCCAGGCCCACGTCGAGGGAGGTCAGGGCGGCGGCGCCGAGCAGGAGCACGGCGGGCGCCAGGCCCACGGTGAGGGCCACGGCGGGCAGGGCGGTGCCGGGCAGGCGGCGGGAGACCAGCCAGCCGGCGGCGGCGAACAGGGCGGGCCAGGCCGGCGTGTGCGCGCCGCCCGGGAGGAGCGCGGCCGACACGACCCCCAGGACGGCCACCAGCAGCAGGGACCCGGCGGCGAGCGCGGTCGTGCCGAGGCGGCGCAGGGCTCCGCGCCAGACCAGGACGACGGCGGCGGTGAAGGTCAGCAGGGCCGCCTGGTAGAGCCACGGGCGATAGGGGTCGCCGGTGAACATGTCGGCGTAGGCGGGCCTGATGAGGGCGAGCAGCGGCATCAGGCCGTAGCCGGCGGCGGCCGACAACAGGACGGGCACCAGCGCGAGCAGGGAGGCGGCGAGGGTCCGCGGCAGCGAGGCGGTGTCTTCCCTGCCCAGGGCGGGGCGGCGGAGGGTCCAGGCCAGGGCCGCCGCCAGGGCCAGGACCGCCAGGGCGATCGGGAGCTCCAGCCAGAGCGGGTAGCGGATCAGCGTGCCCGGAACGGTGAAATATACGGACTCCTCCCCGGTCCGCAGCTTCGTCAGGTCCGCCACGGACAGGGCCCGGGCGACGCCGAGGGTGTTGTCGCCCATCTGCTGCAGGCTGCTCAGGCTCAGGTGGGCGGGGTCGTCCAGCGGCGAGTGGTAGTAGGCGCCGCCGCCAACGAAGGCCGAGTCGAGGCCCAGCCACCCCGCCTCGTCGAAGACGTGGAAGTCGGTGTTGTTGGGCAGGATGCTCAGCAGCGCGGCGAAGGCCGAGTCGGCCGACGGATGCGGGGCGGCCGTGCCGTACAGGTCGACGAGGGGCGCCGAGCCCGGTGAGGCGCGGAACATCTGGACGGCACCGCGCACGCCGCGGGCCTCGTTGTTGACCACCACGACGGTGCCCTTGGCCATCGGGTCGTCGCGGGCGAACGCCTCGGCACCGAGGAGGCCCTGCTCCTCGCCGTCGGTGAGGAGGACGACGAGGTCGTTGCGCGGGCTCGGCGGCAGCGACCTGACGACCTCCAGGACGGTCGCCACGCCGGCGCCGTCGTCGGCGGCGCCGGGAGCGGCCGGGACGGAGTCGTAGTGGGCGGCCAGGACGACGCGGCCGGTCGGGTCGGTGCCGGGACGGACGGCGACGATGTTGCGCATCGTGCCCATCGGGGTGACGCCGTCGATGTCGAGCGGCAGGACGCCGACGCCCTCCTGGACGCGCACCTCCAGGCCGAGGGCGCGCAGCTCGGCGACGAGATGCTCGCGGACGCGGGTGTGCTCGGCGGAGCCGGTCGGGTGCGGGGCGCGGGCGATGGCCTTGACGTGCTCGTGCGCCCTGACGGCCTGGAAGCCGTCGCCGGAGGCTCGCGGGGCCGGGGGCGCGAGGCCCGTGACGGTGAGCGCGAGCAGGGTGGCCAGCGTGAGCAGGCCGATCAGGGCGGAGCGGAACATGCGGCCACGTTAGGTCGCGGGGGTGGTGCGGCGAATCAGCCCAGGGGACGATTCGCCGCGTAGATCCAAGGGATTACGCGAGGCCGAGGTCGTTGACGAGCAGGCGCTTGGGGCGGGCCCCGACGACCTGCTTGACCGGCTCGCCGCCGTCGAAGAGCAGCAGCGTGGGGATGCCCATGACGCCGTAGCGGGCCATGATCTCGGGGTTCTCGTCGGTGTTGAGCTTGCCGATGGTCAGGCCGTGCTCGGCCTCGATCTCGGCCAGGACGGGCGCGACCATCCGGCAGGGTGGGCACCATTCGGCCCAGAAGTCGACGAGCACCGGCTTGTCGGCCTTGAGCACCTGCTCCTCGAAGTTGTCCGTGGTCAGTTCGATCATCGCTTTCCTCCAAAGAACGGGCAGGCCCCGGCGAGCTGGGCCGACACCTCGGCGCGGCGGGTGAGCAGGACGCGGATCTGGTCGTCGATCTCCGACAGCTTGCGCTGGTAGACGGCGACCGAATCGGGGCAGGAGCCGCCCTTGCTGTGCCCGGCGCGCAGGCACGCGACGAACGGGCGGGTGTCTTCCAGCGTCAGCCCGACCGACAGCAGCATGCGGATCTCCGACACGAGCTTGACGTCGTCCTCGGAGTAGTCGCGGTAGCCGTTGGCGGCGCGCCTGGCGCTGAGCAGCCCCTGCTGCTCGTAGTAGCGGAGCGAGCGGGTGCTCACCCCCGTCCGTTCGGCCAGCTCTCCGATGCGCATGACCCCACGGTAAACGTTGACACCGACGTCAAGGTCAAGCCGTCAGTAGAAACGCCAGCGCAGCACGTTCGGGTAGGGCAGCTCCAGGCCGGGTGTCTCGGCGATGGCCTGCTCGGCCACCTCGGGCGCGAACTCGATGCGCAGCACCGCCTCCAGGTCGGCCCGGCGTTCGAAGGCCATCCGCAGGTCGAGCGGCTGCCGCTGCCATCCGTGCCGGACCCAGAAGTCCTCCACGGCGCCCGCCGAGTAGGTCGGCACCGTCCGCTGGAACCAGCGGCCGAACGCGCCCCGGGCGGCGTCCAGGTCGATGACGAAGGCCGCCCCGCCGCGCCGTACGACCCGTGACAGCTCGCGCAGGCCCGGCTCGCAGCCCGGCCCGAAGAAGTACGCCCAGCGCGCGACGGCGACGTCGACCGAGGCGTCGGGGAGCGGCAGGTCCTGCGCGGTGGCGGCGTGCACCTGGACGGCGGGGAGCGCGGCGCAGCGGCGGCGGGCCAGCGCTGCCAGGTCGCCGTGCGGCTCCACGCCGATCACCCGGGCGGCGTGGCGCGCGTAGATCGGCAGGTGGAAGCCGGTGCCGCAGCCGATGTCGAGCAGGGTCGCGCCGTCCCACGGACGCAGCGCGCGGATGGCCGCGTCGGCGGCGCCATCGGGATCGACGGCGCGATTTTCCAGCTCGTACACCTGCGGGGTGTTCCAGATGTTGGGGCTGGGAATGGCGCCTTTCGCGATCCTGGGCATGGCCCAACCGTAGGGGCTGGCGCGCCATATCCCGTCAACCGGCTTAGGCTGGCAGCGTGGCTGATGTCATCCGCGTGCCCAATGCGAAGATCGCATTGTCGACCGCTTCGGTATATCCGGAACGCACTCCCGATGCGTTCGAGCTGGCGGCCCGCCTGGGCTACGACGGCGTCGAGATCATGGTCGGCGCCGACCCGGTGAGCCAGGACATCGACGTGATCGAACGGCTGTCCGAGCACTACGAGATCCCGGTCCTGGCGATCCACGCGCCCTGCCTGCTCGTCACGCAGCGCGTGTGGGGGCGCGACCCGTGGGCCAAGCTGGTCAAGGCGCAGAAGGCGGCCGAGCGGCTGGGCGCCTCGACGGTCGTGGTGCACCCGCCGTTCCGCTGGCAGCGCGACTACGCGCGCGACTTCGAGACCGGCCTGGCGCGCATGCGTGACGAGACCGAGGTGACCTTCGCGGTCGAGAACATGTTCCCGCTGCGCGCCAGGGGCAACGACGTGGTCCCCTACTCGCCCGACTGGAACCCGACCGACTACGACTTCCCGCACGTCACGCTGGACCTGTCGCACACGGCGGTGTCCGGCAGCGACGCCATGGAGATGGCCACCAAGCTCGGCGAGCGGCTGGCCCACGTGCACCTGGCCGACGGCCTCGGCGTCACCAACAAGGACGAGCACCTGGTCCCCGGCAGGGGCAACCAGCCGTGCGCGCCGCTGCTGGAGCGGCTGGCGGGCTCCGGCTACGGCGGTCTCGTCGTGCTGGAGATCAACACCCGTAAGGCCGCCAGCCGCACCGAGCGGATCGACGACCTCGCCGAAGGGCTGGCCTTCGCCCGCCTGCACCTGGCGGCCTCGCGATGAGCGTGGGGCCGATGCGGAAGCTCGGCAAGGTGTTCGACCGGGTCGCCGACGCCTACGACGCGGCCCGCCCTACCTATCCCGACGAGCTCTACCAGGTGATGTCGGAGGTGTCGGGCGTCGACCTCGACGGCGCGACGGCGGTCGACGTCGGCGCGGGCACGGGCATCCTGACGCGCGCCCTGCGGGCCCGCGGCTCCCGGGTCGTGGCCGTCGACCCGGGCGCGGAGATGCTGGCCCGCCTGCGGTCGCGGGCAGGGGCGGGCGGTACGGCCGCCGTGCTGGCCGACGGCAACGCGCTGCCGCTGGCCGACGGCGTGGCCGACCTGGTGACCTACGCCCAGTCCTGGCACTGGCTCGACCCGGTGGCCTCGATCGCCGAGGCCAGGCGGGTGCTGCGGCCCGGCGGCGCGATCGCCGGCTGCTGGAACCTGGCGCACGCCGCGCAGGCCGGCTGGCTGGCGGCCTACGAGGAGCGGCTGGCCGGGGCGTGCCCCACCTACTGGGGCCCGGCGCTGGAGGAGTGGTCGGTGCCGCCGATCGCCGCCGCGTTCGAGGTGGTCGCGGAGCGGTGGATCCCCTGGACGAGGCTGGTGGGCATCGAGGACTTCCTGCTCGACCTGCGCTCGCACTCCTACATGGCGGCGCTGTCCGCCGGGGAGGCCGACGAGCTGGTCGGGCGGCAGCGGGCGGAGCTGACGAGGGAGTTCCCGGCGGGCGTGCTGTCGGTGCCGATGCGCGTCTACCTGGCGGTGGGCCGGTGACGGTCAAGCGACGGCCGGGGCGCAGGCCCGGGTCGGCCGACACGCGCGGCGAGATCCTCAGCGCCGCCAGGAAGGTGTTCGCGGAGAAGGGGTTCGACAAGGCGACGGTGCGCGGCATCGCCAGGGAGGCGCACGTCGATCCGGCTCTCGTGCACCACTACTTCGACACCAAGGAAGGCATGTTCGCGGCGGCGATGCGGTTGCCGATCACTCCGGACGTGGTGATCCCGGCGCTGCTGGAGGGGCCGCGGGAGGAGCTGGGCAGGCGGCTGGTCACGCTGATCCTGACCGTGACGGCCGAGCCGGAGACGCGCGAGCCGATGATCGCCCTGGTGCGCTCGGCCGTGACGAACGAGCACGCCGTGACGATGTTCCGTGAGTTCATCACCAACGCGCTGCTCTACCGGGTGGCCGACGAGCTGGACGTGCCGCACCTCCGGATCGAGGCGGCCTTCTCGCAGATGTTCGGCGTGATCATGGCCCGCTACGTGCTCAAACTGGAGCCGATGGCCAGCGCCGATCCCGAGGAACTGGCCGAACTGCTGGGGCCGACGATTCAACGCTACTTCACCGGGTAGAGCATTGTTCTAGAGGCGGTCCTGACCGTAAGGTGAGTGGCGGGTTACCTCGTGAATGTTACCGGCGGGTAGGATTCCGGGGAGGCCAGGTCAGTACGCTGACAGCCATCGTCGTCTGTGGGAGGACCCGTGCTCTGGGTAGCCATCATCGGGCTCGTGATGACCGTCGTGGCGGTCGCCATGGCGGGCCGCCGGGCGCTGTTCCTGTTCAGGCTCGCGACGGTGGGCCCGCCGGCTCCCGAGCGGATCGCCTACGCCAAGGCGAACGTGGGCGCCGAGGTGAAGGCCCAGCTCGTTGAGGTGTTCGGACAGAAGAAGCTGCTGAAGTGGACGGCGTCCGGCGTCGCGCACTTCTTCGTCATGTGGGCGTTCTTCATCCTGCTGACCGTCTACATCGAGGCGTACGGCGCGATCATCCAGGGCGCGATCACCGGCAGGCCGAACTTCCACATCCCGCTCATCGGGACGTGGGGGGTCCTCGGCTTCCTGCAGGACTTCATCGCGGTCGCCTGTCTGCTCGGCCTGGTCGCCTTCGCCGTCATCCGGGTGAAGAACTCGCCGAAGACGCTCGGCAGGGGCTCCCGCTTCTCCGGGTCGCACCTGGGCGGCGCCTGGCTCGTGCTGTTCATGATCTTCAACATCATCTGGACGCTCTTCCTGGCCAGGGGCGCGGCGGCGGCCAACGGCAACTTCCCCTACTCCTCGGGCGCGTTCGTCTCGCTGCCCCTCGGCGACGCGCTGCCGCAGAGCGCGCTGCTGGAGGAGATCGCGCTGCTCCTGCACATCGGCTTCATGCTGGTGTTCCTGGTCATCGTGGTGAACTCCAAGCACCTGCACATCTTCACCGCGCCGCTCAACGTGCTGTTCTCCCGCCGCCCCGACGCCATGGGCGCGGCCCCCGAGCTGCGGGTCGACGGCAAGACCGTGGACTTCGAGGACGAGGACCTGGACCCCGAGCGGCTCGGCCGGGGCAAGATCGGCGACACCACGTGGAAGGGCTTCCTCGACTTCTACTCCTGCACCGAGTGCGGCCGATGCCAGTCGCAGTGCCCGGCGTGGAACACCGACAAGCCGCTGTCGCCGAAGATGCTCATCCTCGACCAGCGTGACCACGCCTTCGCGGTGGCCCCGTACCTGATGGCGGCGAGCAACGAGCACGCCGGGCAGGACGTGCTGGCGCTGCTGGAGAAGCCGCTCGTCGGCGAGGACGGCGTCATCCACCCCGACGTGCTCTGGTCGTGCACCAACTGCGGCGCCTGCGTGGAGCAGTGCCCCGTCGACATCGAGCACATCGACCACATCCTCGACATGCGCCGCTACCAGGTGATGGTGGAGTCGTCGTTCCCGTCCGAGGCGGGAGTGATGGTGAAGAACCTGGAGAACAAGGGCAACCCGTGGGGCATGTCCGAGATGAAGCGGGCCGACTGGATCGAGGAGCTGGACTTCGAGGTCGAGCTGGTCGAGGACAAGATGCCCGAGGGCACCGAATACCTGTTCTGGGTCGGTTGCGCGGGCGCCTTGGAGGACCGGGCCAAGAAGACCACCAAGGCCGTGGCCGAGCTGCTGCACATCGCGGGCGTCAAGTTCGCGGTGCTCGGCCCGATGGAGGCGTGCACCGGCGACCCGGCCCGCCGCCTGGGCATGGAATACCTGTTCAACATGCTCGCCCAGCAGAACATCGAGACGCTCAACGAGGCGGGCGTCAAGAAGATCGTCGCCACCTGCCCGCACTGCTTCAACACGCTGGCCAACGAATACCCGCAGCTCGGCGGCACGTACGAGGTCGTGCACCACACGCAGCTGCTGTCGAAGCTGGTGGACGAGGGCCTGCTCACCCCGATCACGCCGATCGAGGAGAAGATCACCTACCACGACCCGTGCTTCCTCGGCCGCCACAACAAGGTCTATTCGCAGCCCCGCGACATCATGTCCAAGGTGCCCGGCGTGCAGACCCAGGAAATGCACCGGCACAAGGACCGCGGCTTCTGCTGCGGCGCCGGCGGCGCCCGGATGTGGATGGAGGAGCGCATCGGCAAGCGCATCAACACCGAGCGGGTGGACGAGGCGCTGACCACCAATCCCGACACGGTTTCCACCGCTTGCCCGTTCTGCATGGTGATGCTCGGCGACGCCATCAACGAGAAGAAGAACAACGGTGAGGCCAAGGAGTCGCTGGAGGTCGTGGACGTGGCCCAGCTCTTGATCAAATCGGTCAAGAGCCCTTCCTGACGCGGAAAGTCGGACTCCTCCACACCTGGTTGTGGAGGAGTTTCGCACGTCAGAAGGGGCGATCCCCGGAAATCTGCCATCCACATAACGGGAAAATCACGGTAACCTCAACGTCGCATGGCTCTATTCGACGGGGAGGGGGGCACGCGTGAGCGTCGTCGTGACCGATGCGGAAGTCACCCTGGCCGACGTGCTCTCCCTGCGACTGGCCATGCCCGAGCCGCTGCGGTCCGGCACCGAGCTGGTGCTCAGGCACCGCACCACCGGCGTCGAGCGTGACGTGCTGCTCGGCACTCCGGGGGCCACCGCCCGCGAGGCCACGCTGGCCGTGTCGCTGGCGCCGCTGCTGCTCAGCGCCGGCCGGTGGGACGCCTACCTGCGCCACGACGGCAAGCGGACGCGGCTGCGCAGCATCGACCCGGGCTTCTCGCTCGACCACCTCGACGCGTACGCGCTGTGCAAACGCACGCTGGCCTACCGCTCCTACCGCACCCGCAACGGCTATCTCGCCCTGAAGATCGACGACGCCGAGCCGGTGGCGGAGGTCCGCGCGGTGTGGTTCAGGGAAGGCCGCTTCGAGGTCACCGGCCTGCTGGCCTACACCGGCCTGGAGGACGACGACTCCCGCCACGAGGCCATGCTGGCCCTGCAGCGCAGGCAGACGGGCGCGCGCGTGTGCGCCGCAGCCACCGTGCAGGGGGTGCGCTTCCACGCCGCGTTCTCGCTGGTCGACGTGCTCGCGGCCGACCCCGAGGCGGTCGGCACCTGGGAGCCGTCGCTGGAGGTCGACGGCGTGCCGGAGCCCCTGCGGCTGGGCGCCTGGCTCGACGACGTCGACGGCAAGCGCCGCCGCCTGCACTACCCGTCGGCGCGGGTCGACGGCGTGCCCATCCGGCCCTCCTACACGGCCGACGACGAGCTGCGCATCGAGGTGGGTGGGTGAAGGTCAGCCTGGTCCTCTCCTCCGCGTACGGGATGCGTGGCGACGTCCGGTCCACGCTCAACCTGGCCACCGCGCTGGCCCAGCGGCACGAGGTCGAGGTGATCAGCCTCAGGCGGCAGAAGGAGAAGCCGTTCTTCCCCGTCGGCCCGAACGTGACCATGCGCTCGGTCATCGACGCCAGGCCCGGCGTTCGCCATCTGCTGCCGCGCGGGCAGGTGCGCACGGAGGTGGCGCTGTGGCGCATGTTGCGCAGCCTCAGGAGTGACGTTCTCATCACCACCAGGCCCGGGTTGAGTGTCCAGGCCGCCAGGCACGCGCCGCGCGAGACCCTGCGCATCGCCCGCGAGTGGGCCCGCCCCGCCGTGCCCGGCCCGGTCAGGAAGCACTACCCGCGCCTCGACGCCGTCGTCACCGCCACCGAGTCGTCGCAGGAGGAATGGCGCAGGCTGCTCGACGGCGGCCCGTCCGTGCACACCGTGCCGGACGCGCTGCCCAGCGCGCCCTGGCCGCGCTCGCGGATGGACAACCGCATCGTGGCGGCCGGCGGCCGCTGGGTGCCCGCCAAGGCCTACGACCGGCTGATCAACGCCTTCGCCATCGTGGCCGACAAACGCCCCGACTGGCGGCTCAGACTGTACGGGGGCGGTCCCGAGGAACGCAGGCTGCGCGCGCTCGTCAGCGACCTGGGCCTGCACAACCACGTCTACTTCATGGGCACCACGCCCGACCTGGCCGGGGAGTTCGCCAAGGCGTCCATCGTGGCCAACAGCTCGCGCAGCGCCGACCTGGGCATGACCGTGCTGGAGGCGATGGGCTGCGGGGTGCCGGTGGTGGCGTTCGAGGGGGCCAGGGGGCCGGCCGAGTTCGTGGCGACCGGCTACAACGGCGTGCTCGTCCCGGAGGCCGCCGGTGAGGCCGAGATGCTGGCCGCCGCGCTGCTGTCGCTCATCGACGACGAGCGCAGGCGGCGCTCGCTGGCGGCCGGGGCGCTCGACACGGCGATCAGGCACGCCGCCGACGAGGTGGGCGAGCAGTGGGAGAAGCTGATCGCCGATCTCCGCTGACCCATACGGGTAACGGGTACCGTAGGACCATGCATGGGTACAGCGGAGACAAGCAGGCTTATCTCACCCGGCTCAGGCGGATCGAGGGCCAGATCAGGGGCCTGCAGCGGATGGTCGACGACGACGCCTACTGCATCGACGTTCTCACCCAGGTCTCCGCCGCCACGCGGGCGCTGCAGGCGGTGGCGCTCGGGCTGCTGGAGGAGCACATCTCCCACTGCGTGGCCGACGCGATCGCCACCGGCGGGCCGGAGGCCGACGCCAAGGTCAAGGAAGCGTCGGCGGCCATCGCGCGGCTCGTCCGGTCCTGAAAAGAACTAGTCAGGATGAGCCATTCCAGATAAGCAGTGTCCCGGACCCCTGAGGAGTCCGGGACCAGGTCATGTCATCTTCTTCAGCGGCTCGCCGAAGTCCGCAATCCGAGCGCGTCGTCGAGCTCGTCCAAGGTAAGCCGCCGCTCGCTTACTGCGACGGCGGTGAGCACCTCGGCGTAGAGCGCAATCTCGTCCAACGCGACACGGTCATGGACCCGAGAGTCCAGGTCATCGTGCCCCACCGCGTCGTCCTTCCTTCCGCAGCCCACACCCTCTTCGAGGTTACGGCGCGGCCCCTTCCGGCGACATGGCCCATCGGGGTCATTCCTTCCGCCGTCACCCGGGCCACAGGAGGATCATTTCCTGATACCGAGATCACAATTCAGCGAATTGCCGGTTGGGTGGAGTGTTAGAGGGATAAGGGCGGGGCTGGAGTGAAATATTGGCATTAGTGGTTTATGGGTGGCTTGTCGTCCCGCTCGTGGATGAGCCTGCGCACCAGCGCCGCCGCCCCCGCGAACCCCCGCTCCGGCACCCGCGCCCCGGACACCCTGCTCCAGGCCAGCCCGACGGCGTAGGCCGCCCCCAGCACCGCCGCCACCCGCCCCCTGTCCGCACTCCCCTCGTACGCGTCATCCCCGGACGGCGGCTCCCCGGCCCGGGGGCGGTCGGGCCCGGCGCCGGGCAGCGGCCCCGGACGGACGGGGAAGCCGTCGGGCTGGGTGTGTTCGGCGGCCGAGGTGCTGGTGAGGCCGGCTCGGTGGAGGTCGTCGTAGGCGCGGCGGAGGCGGTGGTCGAGGCGGGCGGGGAGCAGGCCGCGGGAGTCGGAGAGGTCGGCCAGGTGGGCGGCGGCGGCCCGCGGCGGGTCGGGCGTGAACGCCAGGGCCTCCAGCAGGTCGTAGACGGTGTGGGCGAGGTGCGCGTCGGGGTCGGTGTCGGGGAGGAGGGCCCGGGCCAGGCGGGGCGGGCAGCGGGCCAGCCAGGCGCGCAGGACCGCCTGGTCGTCGAGGAGGTGGTCGTCGAGGCCGGGCCGCTGCAGCGTGGGCTCGGTCATGGTGAGGAGCGCGAGCGCGCGCGGACGGAAGCGGGCGTCCGAGAGCAGGATCTGGGCCGTGTCGGCGATGAGCGCGGTCAGGCGGAGCGCGGCGCGCGGATGGCCGGCGCGCTGCCGTTCGGCGACGAGGCGGACGAGGTCGGTCAGCGGCGGCGCGGGCAGCCAGCGCACCCACTCGTCCCCGGGCAGCGGCCGCCGCAGGAACTCGCCGAAGGCGGTGAGCAGCCGCTCGTTGCCGTCGAACGCGGGCGCGTAGGCGCACCACATGATCGTCCCCCAGACGGCGGCCACGGTGCCCGGCACGTCGGCGGCGAAGATCTCGTCGAAGGCGGTGAGCGGGTATTCGGGCTCGGCCTTGCCGCAGTTGGCCCGCAGCAGCTCCCTGATCCCCGCGCAGAGCCGGTCGGGCACGTCCGGGCCGACGAACGCCTGCGTCGAGCCGGGTTCGGCGGCGAAGTCGGGGCCGCGCGGGATCAGGTCGGAGGGCAGCGCGGCGGCGGCGTGCCCGGCGCGGCGGGCCGGCAGGTCGCGGGGCGGCGGCGCGGGGTGCCAGCGGCCCCCGGCCGGGTCGTGCAGGTGCCAGCGGGCGTGCGCGGCGAACAGCCACCGGTCGCCGTCGGCGGTGACCAGCGCGTGAGAGGCGATCCGGTAGGCGCGCGCGGGCTCCGGCAGCTCCGCCCAGCGCGGGCCGGCGACCACCGCGCGGACCTCCGCCTCGACGGCGGTGAACGCATTCCACGGGCGCACGGCGGCCATCGTACTGGGCGAACTCGAATCACCCGCGGCCGGAACACGGCAGAATGGCCGCTATGAGGGCAAAGATGGCGGGGAGTGTGATGGCTTTGTGCGTGGTCGCGGGGTGCGGCACGGCGACGACGGCGCAGCCGCCGACGACCGTCCCCGGCGTGCTCACACTCGCCAAGGCCTCGCCACCGGCGCCCGGCGGCGAGGTGGGCGGGGGGTCGACCGAGTTCGACACCGCCACCGACCTGTCGATGTGGACCAAGCTGAGCGAGACCGAGAAGGACATCGACCGGATCGCCGCCCTCGACGTGGACAAGACCGCCAAGGGCGCCCTCTATCTGGAGCCGAAGACGTCAGCCTGGTTCGACGGCTTCCGCGGCCCGTTCGTCTATCAGGAACTGGCCGGCGACATCGTCATGCACGCCCGGGTCAAGGTCGAGGGCAAGAAGGGCGGCAAGCCCAAGCGCAAGTTCTCGCTCGGCGGCCTGATGGCCAGGGTCCCGGGCTCGTACGCGAACCCGAACTGGATGTCCGTCACCACCGGCACCGGCGACAGGAGCGGCCGGGTCGAGGTGAAGTTCACCAGGGACGGCAGCTCCAAGCCGCAGGAGCTGGCCGTCGAGGGCACCTGGGTGGAGCTGGTGCTGGCCCGGGTGGGCCGGGTCGCGGTCGCCCTCTACAAGGACGAGGGCGGCGCGTGGAAGGTCGGCAGCCGCTGGCCGTCGGAGCTGCCCGAGGTGCTGCAGTGGGGCGTGACCGCCTACACCGACTGGGACAGCTACAGCACGCTCAAGAAGGACGCGACCAAGGGCAACGCCAAACAGGTCAGGGGCGTGCCCGACCTGAAGCTGACCGTCGACTACGTCCGGTTCCTGCGGCCGGAGATGCCCGAGTACGCCGACCCGCTCAACACCGCCTCGGTGTCGGACGAGGTCCTGATCAAACTGTTGACGCCTGCCGGTGCCTGAGCGCCTTGGCCATGTAGGTGTCCGGCGTGCGGGCGAAGGACGCCCGGTCGTCGTCGGTGAGCTCGCGCACGATCTTTCCCGGCACACCGGCGACCAGCACCCCGGACGGGATCTTCTTGCCGGGGCCCACCAGGGCTCCGGCGGCCACCAGCGTGCCCGCGCCGACGCGGGCGCCGCCCAGCACGATGGCCCCGATGCCGATCAGCGCGCCCGACTCCACGTGGGCGCCGTGCACCATGGCCTTGTGCCCCAGGCTGACCCGCGACTCCAGGATCGCGGGCTCACCCGGATCGGAGTGCAGGCAGCACAGGTCCTGCACGTTGCACTCCTCGTCGATCTCTATCCGCTCATCGTCCCCTCGCAGAACGGAGCCGTACCAGATGTTGGACGCCCTGCCGATCGACACCCTGCCGACCACGACCGCACCGGGGGCGATGTAGGCCTGAGGATGGATGTCAGGAACAGCCCCGTCGTCCAATGCCGCGATGTACATCTGCCACATCGTAATTCCCATCTCTCCTCAGGCGTTCCGGTTGCGGAGGTGGGCAGATGGCAGGAAAGTCGACTCTTAACGTCTCGTCGTCAGACCCTCACAACCCGCAGTTTTCCCCGCCTCACGCAACCCCTTAGGTAGAGCATGACAAACCGGCACGAGAGCATTCCCGATCTGATGCAAGAGGACACCTTCGAGGTCGTGATGCGCGGCTACAACCGCCGCCAGGTTCACGACTACATGATCCGCACCCGTAACCAAGTCAGGGATCTCGAAGAGCGGCTGGCGCGCGCGATCGACCAGGCCGAGCAGGGCCGGGTCGAGCTCGCGGAGGCCAGGCGGCAGATCGCCGAGGTGCCGCAGAACTTCAATCCCAGCACCCGGCTGGAGCAGATACTCAAGCTGGGCCAGGAAGAGGCGACGGCGCTGCGCGAGGATGCCGAGGCCGAGGCCACGGCGCTGCGCGAGGCCGCCAGGTCGGAGTCCGAGCGGGTGACGAGCACGGCCCGCGAGACGGCCGACAAGATCCTCACCTCCGCGCAGGCCGAGGCCGAGCGGCGGGTGGGTGAGGCCACCGAGGCCGCCGAGCGGATGCTGGCCCAGGCGGGCGCCGACGCCGAGGAGACGCGCGGCAGCGCCCGCGCCGAGG
Source organism: Nonomuraea sp. SBT364 (assembly GCF_001083785.1). Classification (GTDB taxonomy): domain Bacteria; phylum Actinomycetota; class Actinomycetes; order Streptosporangiales; family Streptosporangiaceae; genus Nonomuraea. The sequence continues at coordinate 87,238 of NZ_LAVL01000015.1, read as the reverse complement.
CCGAGAGCCGCCTGCGCGAGGCGCACGCCGAGGCGGAGCGCATGGTGACGTCCGCCCAGGCGGAGGCCGAACAGCTGGTCGGCGGTGCGCGCGCCGAGGCGGAGCGGCTCGTCACCACCGCTCAGGCCGAGGCCGAGAAGACGGTGACGGGCGCGCGGGCGGAGGCCGAGCAGACGGTCGCCGCCGCGCACGCGGAGGCCGAGGCGGCGCTCGCGACGGCGCAGCAGCGGGTCACCGCGCTGGACGAGCACGCCGGCCGGCGGGTGGAATACCTGACCAACACCCACACCGAGGTGGTGCGGCGGCTCAACGAGGTCAGCACCGTGCTGAGCGACCTCATGCGCAACGAGTCCGCCGCCGGCGCCCTCGTCGCCGACGCCACCCAGCCCGCGGTCGGCCCGGCCCCGCAGGACGACGTGCGGATCGTCGTCGAGCGGGAGGACGTGCAGGAACCGGTGGAGGAGAGCTCCGACGACACGGACGTGAACCTCGGCCGTCTCTCGGAGCTGCGCAAGTAGTCAGGAGCCGCGCACCGCGGCGAAGTGGAAGCCTCCGCCCCCGATCGGGTCGGAGGCTTCCACGTCAGGTGGCCCCGTTGGTGGCCCGGTGCCGGGGCCGCCGAGACGCAGGACCCGGCACCGGGCGGCTTGCGGGCGTGGGCCGGCGAGCACGGCCCACGCCTCAGGGAGGGGCGCGCCCCTCCTCCTCGCCGGCGCGCCGCTCCTGGTCCCGGAGCTGCTCGCGCAGTTGCTCCGGGTCGTCCGCGTCGATGGTCATCGCGCATCCGGCGTCGCGCTGGGCCGCGTCCAGCGGGTGGTGACGGGTGGCCCACCAGCGGCCTGCGTCGCTTCGCCAGATGGTCCACTTCGGGAACTCCCGGGCGATCTCTGCTAGATGCCGGTCAAAGGTCATCTGGTCAACCTTCCAGGGGCCCCTGTGCGAGGTTCCATCTCCTTCGAAGGTGCGGCACATCTCTAGAGACGTCAATGATCGTGGAGGACAGGTCAACCTAGCCTTCTTGACTCAGGCGTCGAAGTCGTACTGGAGTACGTAAGCGGCTGAGTCCAGGACCATCTCGTTGAGCTCGACGGGCAGGCCGCCCGCGGTGTAGGCGGTGCGGTCGATGACGATCACCGGGGTGCCGCCGGGCAGGCCGAGCATGACGCTCTCGCGGGGGCGGGGCATGCGGGCGCGCACCTCCTCGGTGAAGTGGGCGGGGGGCAGGCCGAGGTCGCTCAGCCTGGCGTAGACGCCGCCGGGCCCGATCTCGGCGGCGGTGATGGCGCTGCCCTCGACGAGCCGCGCCGGGAAGTAGGAGGTGGCGAGCTGCACGGGCCGGGAGTCGACGGAGTAGCGCCGCCTGCGCACCCAGACCTCGCGGCTCTCCAGCACGCCGGCGATCTCTTCGGGGGCCTCTTCGCGGGCCACCTCGACCTCGTCGACGGTGAAGGGGCGGCCGCGCGTGTCGGCCTCCCAGATGGATCGTCCCTGGCCCCACTGCTCGCGCGCCAGACGGCGGGAGCCGTGCCGGCGGATCGGTTTGAACAGTCTCACGTAGACCCCCGAGCCTCGCTTCGGCACCGCCAGCCCTTCGTTGATCAGTACCGCAAGCGCCTGCCTGGCGGTGGCCCGTGCGATTGCGTGGTCGGCCATGAGCGCGTTCTCGCCCGGCAGCCGGTCCCCGTCACGCAATTCGCCGGACAGGATCCGGGAGCGGAGGCCGTCGGCGATGCGTCGATAGATAGGGGGCTCGTGGGGTACCGGGGATTCAGACACTGTTCGATCACCCTCTGTCACCAAGCGGGTTTGGCGTCTCCAGAGAACTTGCCCCGTCTTGTCCACGATCGCACAGATACGGAGGTTGGTACCGAGCATTCTTTTGAGCGTTGTATGCCTCTGTGTCGATTAGTGCGGGTTTTCAGCGGCCCATTACCGGGAATATGACGTGGCCGAAACATGAGACGCCCACCAGCGGCGAGTAACCAACGCGGCGGCCACCGCGCCCAGCGTGTTGATCAGCACGTCGTCCACGGAGGAGAACCGGCCGAGCCGCAGGACGTACTGGAGGACCTCCACGAGGGCGGAGGCGCCCGCCGCGACGGCGGCCACGCGGGCGGTCGAGGCCATCCGCGCGGTGCGCACCGGCAGGAGCGCGCCCAGCGCCGCGAACACCAGCAGATTGCCCCCGACCTGCACGAACACGGTCTCCCACGGCGCGCCGGCGATCCAGGTGAGATCTCTGAACGGGACGAGGCTGACACCTTCCTGACCGGTGGCCGGGGTGAGGACCATCCAGATCCAGGGGGCGGTGCCGACCACGACGCCGACGTCGGCGAGGGCGGTGCGCAGGGGTGCCGGGTGGCCCCGGCGGGCCCGCCGGCGGGCCAGGAGCATGATTGCGAGCACCCCGAAAAACAGCGCAAAGGTACCAGCAATAATGACGTTTCCCCACAAAACCCACGTCTGTCTCACCGGACCATGATGTCGGCCGATTTGTGGCTACGAGAAGATGACTCCCAGGACAGGTCTCCGCGATCATGGCCGAGCGGCATGGCGCGGCGCCCGCCGGCGAGAGACGATGCAGAGCGGAGGAGGAGATCTGGGTGCTGAACCACTTCATCGGCGGCCGGCGAGTGGCCCTGGGGCCGGCGTTCGGCGTCCATGACCCGGTGACCGGCGCGGAGACCGGGCAGGCGCGCGAGGCGGACGAGGAGGTCGTCCGGCAGGCCGTGGCGGCCGCCGGGCAGGCGGCCCCCGGCTGGGCGGCGCTGCCCGCCGCGGAGCGGGCCGGCTGGATGCGCAGGCTGGCCGACGGCATCGAGGCCCGCTTCGACGACCTGGTCGCGGCGGAGATCGCCGACACCGGCAAGCCGCTGGAGCAGACCCGCACGCTCGACGTCCCGCGCGGCGCGGCGAACTTCCGGGCGTTCGCCGAGATCGCCGCCCAGCGCCCCGAGGAGGCCTTCCACCTGCCCGGCGTGCTCAGCTACACCGTGCGCAGGCCGCTCGGCGTGGTCGCGGTGGTCGTGCCGTGGAACCTGCCGTTCCTGCTCATGACCTGGAAGCTCGCGCCCGCGCTGATGGCGGGCAACACGGTCGTGGTCAAGCCGTCGGAGAACACTCCCCGCTCGGCTTCGCTGTTCGCGGAGATCTGCGCCGACGCCGGCCTGCCCGGCGGCGTGGTCAACGTGATCTTCGGGTACGGCGCCAGCGGCCGGCTGCTGGTCGAGCACCCGGGCATCGGCGGGGTGACGTTCACCGGCTCCACCAGCACCGGCACGGCGATCATGCGCTCGGTGTCGGAGCGGGTCAGGCCCGTCTCGTTCGAGCTCGGCGGCAAGAACGCGGGTCTGGTGTTCGCCGACTCCGATCTCGGCAGGGCGGTCGAGGGCTGCGTCCGCTCGGTGTTCACCAACGGCGGTCAGGTGTGCCTGTGCACCGAGCGGCTCTACGTCGAGCGGCCGGTGTTCGAGGAGTTCTGCGCGCGGCTCGCGGCCCGGGCGCGGGAGGTGGAGCCGCAGCCGATGATCTCGGCCGAGCACCGGGACAAGGTGCTCGGGGCCTACGGGCTGGCCCGGGCCGAAGGGGCCAAGTTCCTGACGGGCGGCGGCGTGCCGGAGTTCGGCGACGCGCGCGACGGGGGGTATTTCGTGGAACCCACCGTGGTGACCGGGCTGCCGGAGTCGTCGGCGTTCAACAGGGAAGAGATCTTCGGGCCGGTCTGCCATGTCGCGCCGTTCGACGGCGAGGACGAGGCCGTGGCGCTGGCCAACGACAGCGACTACGGACTGGCGGCCACCGTGTGGACCACGAACCTCGACCGGGCGCACCGGGTGGCGCAGCGGATCGAGGCCGGGCTCGTCTGGGTCAACACCTGGTATCTGCGCGACCTGCGCACCCCGTTCGGCGGCGTCAAGCTGTCGGGCATAGGCAGGGAAGGTGGGACACGGTCGCTCGACTTCTATTCCGAACCCACCACGATCACGATCAAGCTGGAGCACCCCGATGCACGATGAATGGTCGCAGGCAGTCGATGCGCGTGGTCAGGCCGCCGACCGACTGCTGGAGGCGGCCCGGTCGGGTAAGCCGTGCGCGCCCATCCGGGACCTGGTCAGCACCGTGGCCGACGGCTACGCCGTACAGGAGATCAACACGACGCGGGCGCTCGGCGAGGGACGGCGGCTGGTCGGCAGGAAGATCGGCGTGACGAACCCGCTGGTGCAGAAGCAGCTCGGGATCGACGAGCCCACCTACGGCATGCTTTTCGCTGACGTGGCATATCTCGACGGGCTTCCGGTGCCGCTGGACAGGCTCCTGCAGCCTCGGGCCGAGGCGGAGATCGCCCTGGTGATGGGCGCCGACCTGGAGGGCGGGCCGTTCACCGTGGCGGAGGTGATGCGGGCGGTCGACTTCGTGCTGCCCGCCATCGAGATCGCCGACTCGCGCGTCACCGACTGGGACATCACGCTGGCCGACACCGTCGCCGACAACGCCTCCGCCGGCGCGTTCGTGCTGGGCAGCACGCCCGTCCCGCTGATGGGGACGGACCTGCGGCTGGCCGGCATGACGATGACGCGGGCCGGGCAGGAGGTGTCGGCGGGCTCCGGGGCCGCGTGCATGGGCCACCCGCTCAACGCCGCCGTCTGGCTGGCCGGGGCGCTGGGCCGCACGGCGCACCCGCTGCGGGCCGGTGACGTGGTGCTGACCGGCGCGCTCGGCCCGGTCGTGCCGGTGGAGCCCGGCGACGCCTTCGAGGCGCACATCGACGGGCTGGGCTCGGTGCGGGCGGTGTTCTCTCAGTGAGCCGTGATCGGGGCGAGGCACTGCAGGTGCGCGGAAAGGCGACGCCGCTCGGCCGGTTCCCGCACGTGAAGCGGGCGGGCGACTTCCTGTACGTGTCGGGCACGAGCTCGCGCCGGCCCGACAACTCCTTCGTCGGCGTGCGCGTCGACAAGCACGGCGCGGCCGAGCTGAACATCCGCGAGCAGACCAGGGCGGTGATCGAGAACATCGGCGACATCCTCAAGGCCGCCGGAGGCTCGCTGGCCGACCTCGTACAGATCACCACGTACCTGGTCAACATGAACGACTTCAGGGGCTACAACGAGGTCTACGCCGAGTTCTTCGACGAGGAGGGACCGACGCGGACCACGGTCGCGGTGCACCAGCTGCCGCACCCCCACCTGCTGATCGAGATGCAAGCCGTCGCCTACCACCCCCAGGAGCCATCATGATCCCGCCCATCGACTTCACCAAGTGGATCGACGAGCACGCCCATCTGCTCAAGCCCCCGGTGGGCAACAAGGTGGTGTTCGAGGGGGCCGAGGACTTCATCGTGATGGTCGTCGGCGGGCCCAACGCCCGCACCGACTTCCACATCGACCCGTACGAGGAGCTGTTCTACCAGGTCCGCGGCAACATGCACGTGAACGTGATGACCGACGACGGGCCCGACACCGTGCACATCCGGGAGGGGCAGATGTGGCTGCTGCCGCCCGGGATGCCGCACTCGCCGCAGCGGCCCGAGGAGGGGTCGGTCGGGCTGGTGGTGGAGCGCGTGCGGCCGGAGGGCGTCCTGGAGCGGTTCCAGTGGTACTGCCCGGGGTGCGCCGCGCTGGTGCACCAGGTCGAGCTGCAGGTGCGTGACATCGTCAAGGACCTGCCGCCGGTGTTCAACGCGTTCTACACCGACGAGAAGGCGCGCACCTGTGACGCCTGCGGCACACTCCATCCTGGCAAGGGCTGAATGATCGTCGACGTTCACACGCACCACGTGCCCAGGGGCTGGCCCGAGCTGGGCTGGCCGGGCGCGCCCCGGTTGCGGATCGAGTCGGAGCGCGAGGCGACGATCCTCGTCAACGACCGAAGTTTCCGGAAAATTCAGGATGACTGCTGGAATGCCGGCGTCCGCCTGGCCGCCATGGACCGCGACGGCGTGGACCGGCAGGTCGTCTCGCCGACGCCGGTGTTCTTCGCCTACGACAGGCCCGCCGCCGAGGCCGTACGGGTCGCGAAGATCTTCAACGACCTGGCGCTGGAGATCTGCGACGGCGACCGGCTGATCCCGTTCTGCCAGGTGCCGTTGCAGGACCCGGACCTGGCCTGCGCGGAACTCGACCGGAGCATCGCGGCTGGGCACCGGGGCGTGGAGATCGGCAACCACGTCGGCGACCGCGACCTCGACGACGCCGGGATCGTGCAGTTCCTCCAGCACTGCGCCGAACGCGGCGTGCCGGTCTTCGTACACCCGTGGGACATGCCCGGCGGCGCGAGGGTCGAGCGGTGGATGGCGCAGTGGCTGGTGGGCATGCCCGCCGAGACGCACCTGTCGATCCTGGCGATGATCCTCGGCGGCGTCTTCGACCGCGTACCGGAGACGCTGCGGATCTGCTTCGCGCACGGCGGCGGGTCGTTCGCGTTCTGGCTGGGCCGGTTCGAGAACGCCTGGCACCGCAGGAACGACCTGATCGGCGTCTCGGAGCGGCCGCCGTCGGCCTATCTCGGCAGGTTCGGCGTCGACACCGTCGTCTTCGACGAGCGGGCGCTGCGGCTGCTCGTCGACACGATCGGCGAGGACCACGTGATGCTGGGCTCCGACTACCCCTACCCGCTCGGCGAGTCGCCCGTCGGGGCGCTGGTCCGCAAGGCGGGCTTCCTGTCCGAAGCGGCGCGCGCCAAGCTGCTCGGCGGCAACGCCGGGGCGTTCCTGGGCTGAGAAGGGAGCACCGGATGCGGCTACGCGTGGTCGGGCTGCTGGTGCTGATGGCCGCCGGTTGCGGCGGGCCGGCCCCCACCGCCGGCCAGGACGACGGCGAGCTCACGGTGGGCGCGATCATCTCGCAGACCGGCGTGTACGCGATGCTCGGCGACGAGATGGAGACCGCCATGCGCCTCTACCTGGAGGAGCACGGCGGCAGGCTGGGCGGCAGGCCGGCCCGGCTGGTGGTGGCCGACGACGCGGGCGCGGCCGGGCGCGGGCGGCACGAGGCCGGGCGGCTGGTGCGGCAGGAGCGCGTGGACGTGATCACCGGCCTGCTGGCCTCGCCGGTCGCCGTGTCGGTGGCCGAGGCGGCGGCGGGCACCCCGGTGGTGATCGCCAACGCGGGCGCCGACGAGCTGGGCGGCCCCGGCGTCTTCCGCGTCTCCTACACCAACCACGAGCACGGCCACGCGGCCGGCCGTTACGCCGCCGAGCGCTACGGCGGGGCCGGGGCGGTGCTGATGGCCTCCGACTACTCGGCGGGCGTGGAGACGCTCGACGGCTTCGAGGAGGGGTACGGCGCGGGCCCGCTCAAGCGCATCCTGACGCCGTACGGGAAGGTCGGGGACCTCCAGCCGTACCTGGCCGAGATCCCGCCCGAGGCGGAGCTGCTGTACGCGTTCTACGCGGGCGGCGAGGCGGTCACCTTCGTCAAGGCGTTCAGGCAGCTCGGCTACGACACCAGGATCCAGTTGCTGGCCGGTCAGCAACTGGTGGACGAGGACGTGCTGGCGGCGATCGGCCCGGACGCCGAGGGCATCACCAGCGTCGGGTCCTATTCGCCGGCGCTGGACAACCCGGCCAACACCGCGTTCGTCGCCACCTGGCGGGCGCGTACCGGAAAGAACCCGTCGGTGGTGGCGCTGCAGAGCTGGGACGCCATGCGGCTCATCGACCGGGCGGCGGCGGACGGCGGCGACCTGGGGAAGGCGCTGGCCGGGGTGGAGGAGCTGGAGAGCCCGCGCGGCAGTCTCAGACTGGACGCCGCCTCGCACAACCCGGTCCAGAACTGGTATGCCAGACAGTACGAAAATGGCATCAACCGGGTGATAGCCACCATCCCTCCGAAGGAGTGACGCGTTGCCGGACCGTGACCTCTGCCTCGCCCTGGACGCCGACGACCCGTTGCGCGACTTCAGGGACGAGTTCGTGCTGCCCGAAGGCGTCATCTACCTCGTGGGCAACTCGCTGGGCGCGCTGCCGCGCCGTACCCAGGAACGGGTGCGCCGGGCCGTGACGGACGAGTGGGGCGACCAGCTCGTCGGCGGCTGGAACAGCGCCGGCTGGTACGACCAGCCGCTGCGCGTGGGCGACCGGATCGCGCCGCTCATCGGCGCGGGCCCCGGCCAGGTCGTGGCCGGCAACACCACGTCCATCGCGGTCCACCAGGCCGTGTCGGCGGCTCTGCGGCTGCGCCCGGACCGCCGGGTGATCGTCTCCGACGTCAACAACTTCCCCACCGACCACTACATGATCGAAGGGCTGGCCGGCGGCTACGAGATCCGCGACTTCGCCGAGGGCCGGTTCGACGACGCGGCCGTGGTGCTGCTGTCGGAGGTCGACTACCGCACGGCCGAGCGGCACGACGTGGCCGAGGTGACCGCGCGGGTCCAGGAGGCCGGCGCGCTCATGGTCTGGGACGTGTGCCACAGCGTCGGCGCGCTCCGGGTGGACGTCTCGGCCGCCGACTTCGCCGTCGGGTGCACGTACAAGTACCTGAACGGCGGGCCGGGCGCCCCCGCGTTCCTGTACGTGAACCCGCGCCACCACGCGACGGCCGTGAACACGCTGTCCGGGTGGCACGGGCACGCCGAGCCGTTCGCGTTCGAGGCCGGGTACCGGCCGGCCGAGGGCATCAGGCGGTTCGCGATCAGCACGCCGCACGTGCTGTCGTTCGCGGCGCTCGACGCGGCCCTGGACATCTGGGACCGGGTGCCTCTCGACCTGCTGCGGGCCAAGAGCGTGGCGCTCGGCGAGCTGTTCGTCGAGCTCGTCGGCGACGCGCTGGAGCTCGCCTCGCCCGCCGACCCCGAGCGGCGCGGCAGCCACGTCAGCTTCCGTCACCCCGACGGCTACCCGGTCATGCGGGCGCTCATCGACCGCGGGGTGCAGGGCGACTTCCGCGCCCCCGACATCCTCCGCTTCGGCCTCGCGCCGCTCTACACGCGCTACACCGACGTGTACGACGCGGCCACCGCGCTGCTGGAGGTGCTGGAGAAGGAGCTCTGGCGCGACGACCGGTACGCGCGGCGGCTCGCGGTCACCTGACCGGGTAACATCGGCGGTGCCCATAAGGCTGCCCACAAGGCACTCCACCGATGTTCGCCCGCGTCACCGTGCGGCCTGCGCACGAGCGGGTCGACCGGAGCGCGCCTTCAGCTCCGGGAGACCCCCGCCATGCTGCTGACCTTCGTGGTCACCACGCTTGTCATGATCATGATCCCCGGGCCCGACGCGGCCCTGATCATGCGTAGTTCGCTCGCCCACGGCCGGATGGCCGGGCTGCTGACCATGTTCGGCGGCCTGCTGGGCCTGTCCGTGCACGCCGCCGCCGCGGCGATCGGCCTGTCGGCGCTGCTCGTGGCCTCGCCCACCGCGTTCACCGTGGTGCGCGGGCTGGGCATCTGCTACCTGCTCTGGCTGGGCGTGCACGCGCTGCTGTCGAGCCGCGGCAGGGCCGCCGAGACCGCCGTGGCCGCGCCCGGCGGGCCGCCGCTCGCGCACGTGCGCAGAGGGCTGCTGTCCAACCTGCTCAACCCCAAGGTGCTGCTGCTGTTCGTGACGTGGCTGCCGCAGTTCCTGCCCTCGCACGGCGACACGCTGAGCAGCGCGCTGCTGCTGTCGGGCATCATCGCCGTGCTGTACGCGCTCTGGTTCAGCCTCTACAACCTGATCGTCGACCGGGTCGGCGCGCTGCTGCGCACGCCCCGGGTGCGCGCCCGGGTGGAGCGGGTGACCGGCGTGCTGCTGGTCGGCTTCGCGCTACGGCTGGCCGTCCAGTAGCTTGACCGCCCGTTTGGGGGCGATGGCCCGGTAGCTCTCCTCGACCCAGTCGAGCAGCACCTCGGTCTCCGGCAGCTCGACCAGGAACGGGACCGTCACCCAGCCCGCCTTGCCGAGCCCGTAGCCGCTCGGCGCCGCCCCCGGCACCGTCAGCGCGTGCCCGTGCGTCTCCGACAGCAGCTTGACGCCGAAGGTCGGGTCCCACTTCTCGGTCTGCTCGTCGATGCCGAGGAACAGGAACACCTTCTTGTTCACCTTGATCACGGTCTCGCCCCACGGGTGGTCCTCGTGGGCCTCGGGCAGCCCGAGCGCGTACGCGCGCAGCTCCTCGCGGACGTCATGCCAGTCGGTCATGTCCGGAACTCCTCAAGTTTGCGGTCGATCGCGGCTCTGATCCGGTCACGTGCCTCCATGCGGGGGACGCCGGACATGAGCAGCTCGTCGTAGTCGGTGTCGCGATGCCGGACCGAGGCGATCACCGCCAGCGTGATCGCGTTCTCGTCCAGCACCTTGGCCGCCGCCGTGCGGCCCACCCTGCCGCTGCCGCGCAGCCCCGCGTGCTCGGCGATCTCCCGCGCCCTGGCGGGCGGGCAGCCGGGGAACAGCCGGGCGATCTCGGTCGCCATCCGCGCCTGGAAGTCGACGTCCTGCTCGGCCCGGCGCACCGCGTCGCGCTCCCGGCGGCGCAGGCGCACCTCCTCGTCGGCCAGGCAGCGCTCCTCCGCCCGCGCCAGCGCGTCGTCCTCCACCAGCAGGCCGGCCCGCTGGTAGACCTTGCGCCGCCGGTTGTAGCGGACGACCACCGCCGACAGCCGGCTCTCCTGCTTGGCCCGGCGGCTCAGCGCCGCGTCGCCCGACGGCAGGAACGCCAGGTGGTCCAGGTCGGCGCACGTCAGGCAGTACGGCCTGTCGTCCTCCATGATCAGGTAGGGGCCGGTGTCGCGGCAGGAGGCGCACGTCCACGCCTCCAGCGGGGCCACCACCACCAGGTCGGGCGCCTTGCTCTGCCGCTCGGTGAGCTGGCGGGCGCGCGCCTCGCTCAGGTCGGGCGACAGCCAGTGCACCCGGAACGCCTCCTGCCCGCCCCCGCCCGTGAAGCGCAGCGGACGCCGGTCGCGGCCGCCCGACACGTACGGCGTCTCGACCGGGCGCAGCCCCTTGCCGCGCGCCCAGTCGCCGAGCAGCGCGGCCGTGGTCACCAGACGATCCTCGTCGACGGCGGCCAACTCCGCCAGTGTCGCGGCCCGGCCCTGCCGCCAGGTGTCGACGTGGCGCGAGTGCAGCCAGCGCAGGCCCGTCACCACGTCGAGGAACGTCACGTACTTGTTGCGGGTCAGCGCGAGCTCGGCGGCTTCGGCGACCCTGCGGGCCAGGTTCGGCTTGCTCACGTCCCTTAGTGTGCCGCGCCTTTGTCAGCGGGTGGGCATGTCTTGTGGCGATCCCGGCTAGGAAGCGGGCGGATCTCGCTCCGGGAGGAATCGTGCGCCTGCTCTGGCCCGCCGTACTCGTGCTCGCCACCTCCTGTGGCGTGGCCGAGAACGGCACGCTGCCCGTCGTCACCGGTCCCTTCGGCGTCCCGCCGGACATCACCATCCCTGCTGGCAAACCCGGGCGTACCCCCCGGGTGAGCACGCTCGTCCACGGGAGCGGGCGGCGCACCGTGCCGGGGGACGTGGTGCTCGCCGACGTCGAGGTCCGCCGCTGGTCGGGCAACCAGCCGCACCTGAGCACGTACGAGACCAACCAGCCCGTCGCGGTCGTCTTCGACGGGCGGGCCGTGCCCCGCACCTGGCAGGAGGCGCTCATCGGGCGGGCGGCGGGCAGCCGGGTGCTGCTGGTCGGCCCCGCCGTCCAGGTGCTCGGCCCGGACATGCGGCTCGGCGGGGTGCCGCCGGGGGAGACGCTGGTCGTGGTCTTCGACGTCATCGGCGGCTACCCGCCCGACGCCCGCCTGGTCGGCCGGCCGCTGCCCACCATGCCCACCGACCTCACGCCCGCGGCCCCGGCCCGCACCCTGATAGGCGGGTCCGGGGCCGAGGTGCGGGCCGGAGCCAAGATCGTCGTCCAGTACGTCGCGGCCTCGTGGCCCACGCGCGAAGTGGTGGACTCCTCCTACAAGCGCGGCGGCCCGAGCGCCTACCGGCTGGCCCCCGACGCGGTGCCGCCCGGCTGGGTGGACGGCCTGCGCGGCCAGCGGGTGGGCGGCCGGGTCGCCATCGGCTCGCCCACCAGCTCACGCGGCGAGCCGATGCTCTACGTCATCGACATCCTGGACGCGATCTAGGAGCCGCAGTGCTCGAACGGGCTGTCGTAGACGGACGAGCCCGCCTTGCCGCCCCACTTGACGCACTTGCCCGGCGCGTAGGCGTACACCGGGCCCGCATAGTAGGAGTAGTTGCCCGAATCGGTCTTCCGTGAGCTGCCCTGCACCTCCAGGTAGGCGGTGGTGGCCGTGGGCGTGCCCAGCGAGGTGCGCTTCATCGTGACGACGCAGTTGTTGCCGTTGCCGTTGTTGTACAGCAGGTAGACCGTGCCGGACGTGCCCAGCCCCGCCGAGTCGACCACGTCGTAGCCCGAGCCGCACGCCTCCTGCGGCGTGTACGGGTTGCTGGAGCCGCCGCAGTTGCGCGAGGTCAGCGTCTGCGCCGGGTAGCCGAACGTGACGCCGTTGAAGACGGCCTTGCGGATGTTGCTCGGGTAGCCGGTACCCTGCCGCACCTCGTAGTGCAGGTGCGGGCTGATGTTGTTGCCCGGCTTGCTGGTGTTGCCGACCGTGCCGATCTTCTGGCCCTGCGAGACCGTCTGGCCGGCGCTGACCGACCTCACGTTGAGATGCGCGTAGTAGGTGGACCAGCCGCTGCCGTGGTCGATCCTGACCAGGTTGCCGTAACCGTTCTGCGAGCCCTGGTGGGCCGAGATGCCCACGGTGCCCGACGCGGCCGCCACCACCGTGTCGCCGAGGTCGGCGCCGGCCGAGCTGCCCCGGTTGAAGTCGATCTCCCATGACTGGTGGGCGCTGCTCGCGCTGGAGTTGCCGTTCCATGCCTGCCCGCAGGGGAACGGCAGCTGGAAGTTGGTGGCCAGGACCTGGACGTCGTCGGACGGCGCCGGGTCGAGCGACGGGTCGGCCCAGGCCGTGGCGGCCGTACCGAGGCTGAGTAAGAGTGCGACACCCGCGACCATTGCTCCGCTGAACCTCATCGGGTGATCCTTTCCGGGAAGGGCTCTGAACCCAGGGTCGGGATTCACCGCACAAAGAACGTCCAGAACCGATACAAAAAGCTGTCAGGCCTCCAAAGAGGAGCTGATGCGGTCATGACGGTCACTTTTCACGTGCTCGGGCCGCTGGAAGTCCGGTCAGCGGGGCATCCCGTCCGGATCTCCGGCAGGAAGCCACGGCTGCTGCTCGCCACCCTGCTGCTGGACGCGGGCCGGGTGGTGGGCGCCGACCAGCTCGCCGAGGTCCTCTGGCCGCAGCGCCCGCCCCGCTCCGCCCAGGCCAACCTCCGCACCTACGTCAGCTCCCTCCGCGCCGACCTGTCCCGCGCCGACCTGTCCCGCGCCGACCGGCTCGACGGGGCGCTGCGCGGCGACGGGTCCGGCTACGCCATCGAGGTGCCCGCCGGCACGCTCGACCTGCTCGTCTTCGAGGAGCTCGTCGAGCACGGCCGTTACGCCGACGCGCTCGCCCTCTGGCGCGGCTCGCCGCTCGCCGACCTGCCCGGCAGCCCGCTCTGGGAGCGCCGCCTCGACCCCCTCCACGAGGTACGGGTCCGCGCCGCCGAGCAGCTGATCGCCCAGCGCCTCGACCGGGGCGACCACGCCGGCGCCGTCCGGGAACTGCGCGCCCTGCTGGCCGAGCACCCCTACCGCGAGGACCTGTGGGGCCGCCTCGTGCTCGCCCTGCACGGCGGCGGCCGCAAGGCCGAGGCGTTACGCGCCTACGCCGGCATCCGCGCCCGCCTCGTGGACGAGCTCGGCGTCGAGCCGGGCATCGAGCTGCGCCGGGCCCACGAGACGATCCTCGCCGACGACGCCCCGCCCACCGCCCCGCACCAGCTTCCTCCGGACATCCCCGACTTCACCGGCCGCGAGACCGAACTGGCCGCACTCACCGGCCACGCGAGCGGGCCCGCCGCCGTCGCGGTGATCTCCGGGCCGCCCGGGGCCGGGAAGAGCGCCCTCGCCGTCCGGGCCGCGCACCTGCTCCGGCCGCGCTTCCCCTACGGGCAGCTCCACCTCGACCTCGACGGCAGGGAGCCGGCCGACCTGCTGGCCGAGGCGCTGCGCGCGCTCGGCGCCGACCGGCCGCCGCCCACCCTGCACGAGCGCTCCGCCCTGCTCCGCTCCCTGCTCGCCGACCGCCCCATGCTGATCCTGCTCGACGACGCGCTCGACGCCGCCCAGGTACGTCCCCTGCTCCCCGGCAACGACTGCGCCGTCATCGTCACCAGCAGGCGCAGGATCACCGAGCTGCCCGGCGCCCGCCACGTCGACCTCGCCGAACTGCCCGAGGACGACGCCCTGCGGCTCCTCGGCAGCATCGCCGGCCAGGACCGGGTGGCCCGCGAGCGCGCCGACGCGCTGGCCATCGTCACCGCCTGCGGACGCCTGCCGCTCGCCCTGCGCAGCGCCGGTGCGCGCCTGGCCGGACGGCCCGGTTGGTCGCTGTCGGTCCTGCGGCAGCGGCTCCAGGACGACCGGCTCGGCGCGCTCAAGGAGGTACGCGCCTGCCTGGACCGCAGCTACGAGCACCTGTCCGACGAAGCCGCCCGTACCCTGGCCACCCTCGGCCTGCTCGGCACCGCCGCCCAGCCCGGCTGGGTCGTCGGCGCCGTCCTCGACCGGCACCGCGCCGACGACGTCACCGACCTGCTCGTGGACGTGAACCTGCTGGAGCTCGTCGGCACCGATCCCGTCGGCCAGCCTCGCTACCGCCTGCCCGAACTGATCCGTCAGCACGCCCTCGAACGCCGCCCCGGCCACGACGGCCTCGCCAGGGTGCTGGCCGCCTGGACCGCCACCACCGAGCACGCCAGGGCCCGCCTGCCCACCACCGTCTTCGGCCTCACCGCCGCCTGCGCTCCCCGCTGGCGGCTGCCGGAACCGGTGCTCGACCGGCTAACCTCCGACCCGCTCTCCTGGTTCGAGGCCGAGCACGACGCGCTCGACGCCGCCGTCACCGTCGCCGCCCGCGCCGGTCTGGCCGCCTCCGCCTGGGGCCTGGCCGCCGCCATGGTGCCGTACCTGGACCTGCGCTGCCACCTCGACACCTGGCACCGCACCCACACCGTCGCCCTGGCCGCCGCCCGCGCGGCCGGCGACACGTACGGCGAGGCCGCCATGCTGCGCGGCCTCGCCCAGGTCGCCCTCTACCGGGACCGGTACGAGGAGGCGGCCGACGGCTTCACCCGCTCCCGCCGGCTCTTCCACGAGCTGGGCGACGTCCGGGCGGAGGCCACCTCCGTCTGCGGACTCGGCGCCGTCAACCAGTTCCGCGGCCGGCACGCCCGCTCGCTCGGCCACTTCCGGCGGGCGCTGGCGATGTTCCTGGCGGCCGGGGACCAGCACGGCGAGGCGTTCGCCCGGCAGGCCATCGGCCGGGCCTGCCTCCGCTCCGGCGACCTCGCCCAGGCGTCGGAGTCGCTCACCCAGGCCATGCGCCTGGCCCAGGAGCTCGGCGACGCCCACCGCGAAGGCTGCGTCTGCCTCCAGATGGGTCACCTGCACCAGGCCATGTCGTTCCACCGGCACGCGCTGGAGATCTTCGAATCCCTCGGCGACCGCCACTGCGGCGCGTACGCCCTGCAGAGCCTGGCCGGCCTCCAGGTGGCCCGCGGCGACCTCGCCCCCGCCTCGGCCGGCCTCGAACGCTCCCTCCTGGTCTTCCGCGAACTCGGTGACCGCAGCGGCGAAGCCTCGACCACCCAGCTCCTGGCCGAACTCCACCACTCCGCCGGCCGCACCGGCCTCGCCCTCGACTACCAGGCCCACGCGACCGCCCTCCGCCGCACCCTCCCCGCGTGACCGCCGGGGCCGTCAGAGCTTGCCGAGGGCGCGGGCGAGGATGGTGGCCGTGCCGGCGATGATTTTGTCGTCGACGGCGTCGGCCGGGTCGGCGCGGTTGGTGTAGATGGCCATGATGATCGGTGCGGAAGCCTTGGCGGGCCAGACGACGGCGATGTCGTTGGCGAGCCCCCGGGAGCCGTTAGTGCCCGTCTTGTCGCCGATGCGCCACGTCCTGGGGAGGCCGGCGCGGATGCGGGCGTCGCCGGTCTGGTTGGCGATCAGCCAGGCGTTGAGGCGTTCGCGGTCCTTGGCGTGCAGGGCGGAGCCGGCGGTGAGGGCGCGCAGGTCCCGGGCCGCTGCGGCGGGCGTGGTGGTGTCGCGCTTCTCCTTGGGCGCCCAGTCGTTGAGCGTGGGCTCCGTACGGTCGAGGCGCGAGATCGGGTCCTTGAGCGTGCGGAAGTAGCGCGTCACGGCGCCGGGGCCGCCGATCTCCTTGAGGAGCACGTTCGCGGCGGTGTTGTCGCTGGTGGTGATGGTCGCCTCGCACAGGGCGGCCACGGTCAGGCCGTCCTTGACGTGCTTCTCGGTGACGGGGGAGTGCGCCACCAGGTCGTCGGACGTCCAGCGGAGCACCTTGTCCATCAGGCCCGGCTCGGAGGTGCGGGCCTTGTGCAGCACGGCGCCGCACAGGATCGCCTTGAACGTGGACAGCAGGGGGAAGCGCTCACCCGAGCGGTAGGCGACCGTCTTGCCGGTGGCCGTGTCGACGGCGTACGCGCCGATGCGCCCCCGGAAGGACGCCTCCAGCGCGCGCAGCTCCTTCTTGGCCGAGGCGCCGGGGGCGAGGTGTACGGCGGACGCGGCTGTGGCGGGGGCCGCGGTGGCGGCGCCGGCGGCCAGGAGGGAAAGCGCCAGGACGGCCGATCGCAGGGCCTGCCGGGAACGCAGCACGTCGAATCCTTCACGGTTCGCTGTCAGAGGGCAGGAGCAAATCAGACCTGCTCAGGTCATGTCTAATAGCGATATCGCCAACGTACGGATATCCGGGACCGCATAAAGCCAGGTCAGGACCCCGGGACGAACCGGCGGACCAGGCGCTTCAGGCGGGATTCCGGAACCTGGGCGGGCGGGCGCCGGAGGATGTCTAGCGATTCGGCGGCCGTGGGGCGCTTGGCGGGAGTGTGGTCGAGCATGCGGCGCACCACGTCGGGGACGTCGGGCCCGTGCGCGTCGGGCCCGGCCGGCAGGTCGCCCGTGAGGAGCTGGTAGGCGATCACCCCGGCCGCGTAGACGTCGGAGGCGGCCGTCATCCGGTCGGGCCGCTCGTGGCACTCGGGGGCGACGTAGTGGGCGTCGAGCACGTTGTGCAGCTCGTGCGCCACGGTGTAGTTGCGCGGCCCCGGCTTGGCGTAGTCGAACCCGGTGAGCACCGCGTGCCCGTCGTCGGTCACCAGGACGCTGGCCGGGGTGAGCGCCCGGTGGATGACGCCGTGCGCGTGCGCGTGGGCCAGGCCGCTCAGCATGTCCTGGATCACGGTCAGCCGGACGCCCTGGCCCAGGCGCAGGTGGAGAGCCTGGCCGTGGACGTCGTCGAGCACCAGGACGAACCTGCTCTCGTCGTCGATGGCGAAGAAGTCGCGCGGGCGCACCAGGCAGGGGTGCGGCGGGATGCGCGCCAGCGACTGGTAGGCGTTGGCGATGCGCTGCCGTTCGGCGGCCCGCGACTCCTGGTCGGCCAGCGGGTCGGCCTGGTAGACGCGCAGCAGCACGGTCTCGCTGCCCGGCAGGGTCGCGTTGAAGGCCCGGTATTCGGTGATCCTGGCGTCGCCGCCGAGCTGCTCCTCGACCTCCCAGTTGCCGTAGCGCGGGGGCGCGGTGCTGCGTCGTACGGTCTGGTTGAGCGCGTCGAGGATCGCGGCGAAGTAGGGCTTGGCGTCGGGGCTGCACCCGCGCCTGACCCGGGAGACGTCGCTCAGCGTGGCGATCAGCCTCGACAGGTCGGTGACGTTGACGGCGTCGCGCCCGGCCGGGTCGATCAGCTGGGCGTCGGGCGAGGTGAGCACCACGAGGCTGTCGACGTAGACGCGTTCGAGCTGCGTGGCCCTGGAGACGAGCAGGCCCTTGAGCGCCTTGGCGGTGCCGCGCAGCTTGGCCACCGGCGAGCCGAACGCCTCGCGGCGCGGCGGGAACCAGCGCGACCCCGACACCTCGATGCGGCCGCGGGTGCCCTTGACGTCGACGACCACGAGGGAGTGGCCGGTCAGCACCAGCAGGTCGACCTCGAAGACGTCGTCGCCGCGCGGGACCTCGACGTTGTGCAGCAGCAGCCAGTCGGCCGGCGCGTGATCCCGGAGGTAGGTGATCACCCGCCGCTCGGCGTCGTTGACCGGACGTCCCCCGCCGACGATCTCTGCCATGCGCCCTATCCTTGCACGGGATCGAGTTGACAATATGTTGTCGTAATGACAGTATGTTGTCATGACGCTGAAGACAAAGCCCGTGCATGTAGCCGTTTACGACACTCTGGCCGACTGGGAGGTCGGGCATGCCATCGCCCACCTGCGCAGCGGCCGCTTCCACAAGGAGCCCGGCAGTTATGAGATCGTCACGGTCGGGCTCACCGGCGAGGTCGTCACCACCGCGGGCGGCGTGCGCATCGTCCCCGATCTGGCGCTGGACGCGCTCACGCCGCAGGAGAGCGCGATGCTGATCCTGCCCGGGGCCGACCTGTGGGACGCCGGTGACGGCCTGGCCGCGTTCGCCCGCGAGGCGCGGGTGTTCCTCGACGCGGGGGTGCCGGTCGCGGCCATCTGCGGCGCCACCGCCGGGCTGGCCCGCGAGGGGCTGCTCGACGACCGCGCCCATACGAGCGCCGTGGTGCAGTATCTGGAGGCCCAGGAGGGGTACGACGGAGCCAAGCACTACCTGGACCGCGACGCGGTGCTCGACGGCGACCTGATCACGGCCGGGCCCACCGAGCCCGTCGCCTTCGCCCGCGAGATCTTCCGCCGGCTCGACGTCTACACCCCCGAGGTGCTCGACGCCTGGTACCGGCTCTTCGCCAGGAGCGACGCGTCGGCGTACGAGGTGCTGATGGCGGCGTGAGCGAATCGGGCGAGCTGTTGTCGGGCACTGCGCTGACGGCCTTCCGGCTCAACGGCCAGTTCCTCGACGTGGCCGAGAAGATGGCCAAGCCGGCCGGGCTGACCGCGGCCTGGTGGCAGGTGCTGGGGGCGATCCTGTACGAGCCGCTGACCGTGGCCGGGGCGTCCAGGGTGATGGGGATGACCCGCCAGGGGGTGCAGCGCATCGCCGATCTGCTGGTGGAGAAGGGGCTGGCCGAATACCTGCCCAACCCGGCGCACCGGCGGGCCAAGCTGCTCAGCCCCACCCCGGCGGGGCGGGCCGCCGTCGCCCGCATCGACCCCGCCCACCAGGAGCTCGCGGACCGCCTCGTGGCCGAGCTGGGTCTCCAGACCGCGCGTGACTGCCTCGCGGCCCTCCAGCGCCTCTCCGACGCCCTGGACCGCCTGTCGGACTGACCGGGATCCCCCCGCGCCGGCCGGTGCCCGGGGCGGGCTCTACCGCGCGGGGCGGAGCCTGGGCAGGCGGGTTTTCGGCTTGAAGACCGAGAGGCCGCTCGCGACCAGGAGCATCGCGAGCTGGCCGCCCAGCGCGGCGACCTGGCCCCACTGGCGTGAGGGGGCCACCCGCGCCGCGCCCTCGGTGGCCGCGGCCATGCCCTCGGGGTCGAACAGGAACATCCCCGCGCAGATCGTCGCCAGCAGCAGCGCCAGCTTGGCCGCCACCCAGACATGGCGCAGCAGCCCCCAGTGGCTTGTCACCCCGAGCAGCACTCCGGTGATCAGCGACAGCATGCTGAGCGGTATCCCGCCCGCGAAAATCAGCGCCGGCATCAACCGGTAGGCGGCGTGCGCCAAAGCGAGGTCATTCGTGAGTGTCGCCGCAGTATTGAGCACCACGAGTCCCCATACCTCACCCAGCAGCGCGACCGACGCGACAATGTGGATGACCAGCAGGGACTTGCGGGTACGCGGTCGTATCGCAGCCATCTTTACCTCCGGTTCCCGATGGAACTCCAGGCCATCGTGACCGGCGTGGCCCGCCGCGCGCATCGGACCAGAGTCGGCACCGCCGCTACACCGCACGGCGTATTGCGGCCGCGCGCGATTCCCAAGCGCCGGGTGATCCTCGGTTATCGGGCGGTGCGTGAACGGCTACGTCATCGCCGGGCGGGACCAAAAGAAATGCCTTTTCGATTGCGCCCGAGCGGCTGCGGCATTTGTGTTCACCGGCGCAGTCGATCGCCAAGAAACCGAGGCCGCTCCTTGACCTCGGTCAGGGAAGATCCGGTTGCGGTTGCACCGCCGTGCCGCAATTGTTATGCGCGGCACCTCACAGCCCTGCAGAAACGACTAAGGCGCTGGAATTCTCGGCGCCGATCAATGGAGGAACGAATCATGATCCGTCGCATTCTTGCCGGTGCAGCCATTGTGGGCGCCGCGCTGGGCTTCTGTGCCGGCGCCGCCTCGGCCGACGTCGGCCCGGACGTGAGCAACACGGGTCAGAGCATCTTCGGGCAGTTCAGCGTCATCGACGACGTCACCGGGCTGAACGACGTCCTCAACGACTCGGTCAAGTACATCGACCTCGGCACCGTCGGCCACCTGCAGGACGTCGAGCTGAACCTGCTGGCCAACGTCGACGACTAGGCGCGACGGAAATCCGCGCTCGACCTGAACAGCTCGCCGGCAAAAGCCGGTGAACCGTCACCCCAGCCGCGTCCCGGACGAAATGCCGGGACGATTTCCCGGAAAGCGGCCGTGGATACTCGAGGCCACGGACGCTTGGTGCGCACCGACCGGCTGGGTGCCGGGCGGCCCGGATGGACTGCTTCATCGAGCAGGCCATCCGGCGCCGCGAATCACAGGTCGGCGTCCGTTCCACCCGCGGTGGGCCGGACGGCACCCATGAACGTCGGCCGGTCCAGCGGGTCGAGCCGGACGAACGCGCCGGTATAAGGGGCGTTGATCATGCGCTCGCGATCGACGGCCAGACCGACGTGCTCGGGGCCGGGGCGCCGCGGATCGCTGTCGTAGAAGACGAGGTCCCCGGGCTGCACCTGCTCCTTCGGCACGCGGGCACCTGATCGCCACTGCTCCTTCGTGGTGCGGCCGATCAGTGCCCCGGCCGTGGCCCACGCGTATTGCGTGAGGCCCGAGCAGTCGAATCCTTTGGTCTTCGCGCCCTTTCCGATGCCGAATCCGGGTCCGTCCGTTCCGCCGCCGCCCCACGAGTACGGGACGCCGATCATCTCGATCGCGGCCCGCACGGCGATGGCGCCCGCGGCCGAACGGCCCGCGTGAAAGGCGTGGGAATAGTGCGGCCCGCATTCCGGGCCGCAGTCGCGAGCCACTGCCGGCGCGCAAACCAGCGTGCCGGTGAACACACACGCCAGGGCCATCACGATAAATGTGCGTCTTGCCTCCATGGTCGATCCACCGCTTCTGCGACTCGTTTCACCGGCTCTCGATGCCGGCGCTGCTGTCCCAGAGCTTTCCTCGCCACCTATGAGGACAAAACACCCTTTTGGGGAGGCGAGAGGCGCATATGGCCATAACGTGAAAGAAGGTCCGTCACAGCCACCAGACGAGTCCTAATAAATCCGGACATATGGTGGCGCAGTGCCTCGGTACGAAACTCGTGAATCGGTTTTGACCTCTGTTTAGGCGCTCTGCCTTGCCGGTCGAAGCCGCGATACGGGATCGTTATCCGCGGCATCTCGAAGCACAGTGAACACAATCGCGATGACGCGCTTCCGCGCCGATTCCAACCAAGGAGTTCTACGAAATGATGCGTCGCATTCTCGCCGGTGCCGCCATCGCGGGTCTCGCGCTCGGCTTCTCCGCCGGCGTGGCCTCGGCCGACGTCGGCCCGAACATCAGCAACACCGGTCAGCAGATTCTCAGCCAGTTCTCCATCGTCGACGACGTGGCGCTGGCCAACGACGTCCTGAACGACTCGGTCAAGTACATCGACGTCCTGACCTTCCTGCACTTCCAGGACGTCGAGGGCAACATCCTGAGCAACGTCGAGGACTGACCCGGCCGCGCCTACAGCGCGCACGGCCCGGCGGCCCACCTCCCCGGACGCGGGGAGTCAAGGCGTGACGGGTCGTGGCACCAGCGCGTGACAGGCGCACGGGCATCCTGATCAGCCCCGGCACGGCCAGTGCCGGGGCTTTCGCGTGCCCGCCCAGCAGCCGGGCCCAGCAGCCGGGCCCGGTCGGCGGGCTCAGTCGGCGGGCTCGACCAGGGCCAGAAGCCGGGCGACGGGCACGCCCTCCTCTGCCGGGTGCCGTAGCCATCGGGCGGGCCCGAGGCTGTAGTGGTTGCGCCGCCCCACCCGCACATGGGTCAGGTAGCCGGCCTTTTCCAGGTCCGCCACGATGCTCTGGGCGGCGCGCTCGGTGATCCCCGCCAGGCCCGCCACGTCACGCAGCCGGTGCCGTGGATGGTGGGCCAGAATCAGCAGAACCCTGGCGTGATTGGTAAGAAACGTCCATCGGGCCGAGACGTCCATGAAACTATTGTAATACGGTCATTTTCTCGCGAACATTACAAAGAGAAACATATTTCGTGTAACCTGGTTCTCGGTTGCCGCTGCCGCGGTGGCCGACCCCCGGACTCCGAGCGATGGGGGGTGTGCACCAGATGGAGCGACTGCTCTACGAGGACCAGCAGCTACGAATCACCGTGCTGGCCGCGCCGCCGGACCCGGCCGTGCGCCTCTGCGGTGAGATCGACGTCACCAACAGCCCCGCGCTCGCCCGCGCGCTGGCCCTGTCGCGCGAGGGCTGCCCGCGTCTCATCGTCGACACCGGCGCACTCAGCTTCATCGACCTGTCGGGCATCCGGGTGCTGGTCATGCCCGCCCTGCCGCCCACCGAGCGGTGGATCCGCCTGCGCAACATCACGCCGTGCCAGCGCAGGATGCTGGAGCTGATGGGTTGGTTCCAGGACGCGCACCCGGTCGCCGTCCCCCACACCTGATGCTGTGACCGGAACGTGCGCCGGCAGGCTCTCGCGGTCCGCGGTCAGACCACCAGCAGCGTCTTCCCGAGCGCGCTGCGCGCGGCGATGGCGGCGTGGGCGTCCGCGGCCTGCTCCAGCGGGAAGGTCTGGCCGATGACCGGCCGGATCCGCCCTTCGGCCGCGAGCGCCAGCGCCCTCTCGACGAGCTCTTTCGTCTTCCCCGCGGCCAGGCTGTTCAGGTCCATGAGGCTGAACGTCCGTATCCCGCGCTCCTGTGCCGTGTGCGGATCGACCTGGGCGAAACCGTTGGACGTTCCGTAGCTCACGAACCTGCCGCCGCGGGCCACCGCCTCGAACGCCTCGGTGCCGAGCGGGCCGCCGGCGCCGTCGAGGACCACGTCCGCCCCGTCGCCGCCGGTCGCGGCCCGCACTTTGTCCATCCAACCGGCCTCGGTGTAGTCGAACGCCTCCTCGGCGCCCACCTCCCGGGCCAACTTCAACTTGCGCTCGCCGCGGGCCGCGGCGACGACGCGGGCTCCGGCCGCGCGCGCGAGTTGCACCACCAGCGCGCCCGTACCGCCCGCGGCGGCGGTGACCAGAACCTGGTCTCCTTCGTTGATCGAGGCGACGTCGATGATGTTCACCGCCGTAGGGCCGTCGTGCAGGAGCGCCGCCGCCTCCGGAAGCCCCAGATCGTCGGGCACCGCTGTCAGCTCCTCTGCGGCAACCGCGATCTGCTCCGCATAGCCGCCCTCGGACGTTCCGACGGCGACGCGGCGTCCCATCCAGCCGGGGTCCACGCCCTCGCCCACCGCGATCACGTGCCCGGTGCCCCCGTGTCCGGGCACGTACGGCGGACGGAGCGGGAAATAGTCCTTGCCCGCGCCGCTGCGCAGCAGTGTGTCGAGGAAGATGATGTCGGCAACGGAGATGCCCACCACGACCTGCCCTGGACCCGCGAAGGGATCCGGTGCCTCGTTCACCTCCAGCGCCTCGGGACCGCCGAATCGGTTGACCGATACCTGTCGCATGACCATCACTCCTCCTGCGCCGACCATCGCGGCGCCCTCGCAGAGCAGTCTGCGACCTCAACCAAACGTGAGGTCAACCTCCACCGAGTCGGAATATCGGTTTCATCGGTGTGGACAGGCGTCGGAGAGGCACTAGATGATCAACGCCGCCGACGTGCCCAGCCCCGTCGGACCGGCCAGCTTCGGCCGGGGCGGCCGGTGGTGCCGGCGCAGCGACGCCTCGTCGTAGCGGCGGCAGTCGCGGTGCCACACGTAGATGCCCGACATCCAGTTCTCCAGCTCCGTGACGTACTCGGCGACCGCCTGCCTGCCGTCGTCGTCCAGGCCGAGATCGTCGAACACGACGGGCAGCTCATGCCCGGCCACGTGCTGGAACTGCCGCATCCGCGACTCCAGCAGATCGACCACGATCCGCAGCGCCGTGTCGCGGTCGCAGCCGAAGAAGCACTGCGTCACCAGCACCCCGTTGTGCAGCTCGCCCTCGAACTCGATCTCCTTCTGGTAGGAGTACACGTCGTTGAGCAGGGTCGCGTAGTCCTGGGCCGAGTTCTCCAGCGAGCGCATCGGCCCGCTGTCGTAGACCTCCTGCGGGATCCGGTCGGCGCGCGCCAGCCGGCACAGGCTCATCGTGAGGTCGGAGCCGAAGGTCAGCCGCCGCATCTCGACGTAGTCGACGGGGTCGGGCACCCGGTTCTCCGCCTGGTTGGCCAGCTCCCACAGCCAGCTCGCGGCCATCTTCTCGATGGCCGCCCGGAACGTACGCCTCCCGGCCGGGCTCATCGGCGCCGCCGAGCGCGCCCACAGGTCGGCCAGGCTGAGCTCCAGCGGGCTGACCGGCGCCGGGAAGGTGGCGCCGTCGAGCGGCATGAACAGCGACAGCCGGTCCACGGTGGCCCGCGCGGCCGCCAGACTGCGCCCGTGGCCGAACACGACGGGGAAGTAGTCGTCGCCGTAGGTCCCCCAGGCCAGCCAGCACGAGGACAGGTCGAGCTCGGCCACCGTGGCGTCGGGGTCCAGCCCCGCCGCGCAGAGCGGCAGGTCGTAGTCGACCAGCTTGTCCTCGTCCCACACGGCCGAGCCGGTGATGCCCGGCTGCGCCTCCAGCAGGCCCATCCGGTGCGCCCACTCGACCACGTTGCGCCGGGACGCGTCCAGGTGCGGTGACAGTTGCGGCGTGAACGGCTGGTACAGGTCCGGCACCGGCAGGTGCCCGACCTTCTCGTACGGCACGTGCGCGTGGGACCGCACCCGCTTGAGCCCCAGCAGGTCGACGACCGACTTCATGCCGAGCGCCGGGGCCGAGGCGTTCTGGTTCATGTAGCGGCTGGAGCGCAGATGCCACGCGTGACCGCCGGACTGCCAGTCCTGCAGCCCCTTGACGTAGGCCAGCACGCCCACGCAGCTGAGCGGGTCGAGCCCGTACTCGGCGAACAGCGGCCCCAGCTCGACGGCCACGGTGTGCTCGAACTGCTGCAGCCGCGAGGTGAGCAGGTCGTTGACGGAGTCGGCGGCCTCCTGCGTGGAGCAGCCGAGGAACGTCTCCAGCACCAGGATGCCGTTGCTCAGCTCGCCCTCCTCCTGCGTCTCGCGCTGGTAGGAGAAGATGTCGTTGCGCAGGTGCACCGCGTCGGCGAAGGCGTCGCGCAGCACCCGCATCGGCCGCGTCCCGGCGATCGCGGCCGGCACCTCGGCGCCCGCCGCGTGCTCGATCAGCCCGGCCGACCAGGGCGCCCCGCCGACCTTGCGGCGCATCTCGATGTACTCGACGGGGTTGGGCACCCGGCCCGCGTTGATGTTGGACAGCTCCCACAGCGACTCGTTCAGCAGGTTGCGGGTGCTCTCGGTGAAGCGCGCCCGCCAGTCGGCCGACGTGCCGGGCACCGTGCGCGCCCACAGATCGGCCAGCCCCGCCTCGACCGGGTTGACGGGCTCGGGGCCGTCCGTGCTCATGAAGGCGGGCATCCGGTCCAGGTACGCCTTGCCGCCCTCGCGATCTCCCGGCCGTTTGAACACCTCGAGGAAGTGGTCGTCGAAGAAGAACACCCACACGTACCAGTCGGTGATCAGGCTGAGCTCGACCGCGTCGCAGTCGGGATGGGTGTACGCGCACAGCAGCGCGTAGTCGTGCGCGTCGAGGTCGGCCTCCTCCCAGATCCCCGAGCCCTCCAGCATGCCCATCTTCCTGGCCCACTGCTTGGAGTGCGTCCGGGCCTCCTCAAGATGCGGGTTGAGCCGGGCCGGGTACGGCACGTAGAAGTCCGGCAGGTCGAAGGGCTGCGTCATCGTCACTCCGATCGGTCATGAGGATCAACTGTGTACCTCGACGTCGCCGAGCAGGCCCAGCGCGTCCGGCACGAGCACCGCGGCCGAGTAGTAGGCGCTGACGAGGTAGGTGGTGATCCCGTGCTCGTCGATGCCCATCACCTTCACGCTGAGGCCCGGCCGGTACTCGTCGGGGACGCCGGTCTGGTGCAGCCCGACGACCCCCTGCTCGTCCTCGCCCGTCCGGAAGGCCAGGATCGAGCTGGTGCCCGCCCGGCTGACCGGGATCTTGTCGCAGGGCAGGATCGGCACCCCCCGCCAGGCGGCCAGCGTGCTGCCGTCGAGCACGATGCTGTCCATGTAGACGCCGGCGGCGCTGCACTGCCTGCCGAACGCGGCGATGGCCAGCGGGTTGGCCAGGAAGTAGCGGGTCTTGCGCCTGCGGCAGAGCAGGTCGTCCAGGTCGGCGGGAGTGGGCGGGCCGGTCCGGGTGGTCAGCCGCTGCCCCGGGGCGGCGGCGTGCAGCAGCCCGAACTCCGGGTTGTTGACCAGCTCGCGCTCCTGCGCCTCGCGCACCGCCTCGATCGTCAGCCTGAGCTGCTCCTCGGTCTGGTCCATCGGGTCGCTGAACAGGTCCGCGACCCGGCTGTGGACCCGGAGCACGGCCTGGGAGGCGCTCAGCTCGTACTCCCGGGGGCCCGGGTCGTAGTCGACGAACGTGCCCGGCAGCACGGGCTCGCCGCGATGCCCGGACAGCACGTCGATCGCGGCCTCGCCGTACTTGTTGGCCGGCCCGGCCGGTCGCCGCGCGAGGTGCTCGCCCAGCGACGGCCGGCGCCCGGCCAGGTCGTCCAGCGCCTGCCAGGGCAGGGCCAGCACGGTGCAGGCGGTGCGAGCCGCCAGCGTGACCTCCCACGGCGTCGTTCTGCTGCCCGCACGGCTGCCGGCGTGGTCACCGGTCGACAGCATGCCCCGCGCGACGCTGTTGCCGTACGTGCTCATGCACAGCTTGGCGATCTTGCCGTGCGCGAGCAGGATCAGCTCGTTCTGCGGCGATCCCTCCCGCGCGATCACCTCGCCGCGCTCGTACTCGCGCTGCTCGAACATCCCGGCCAGGGACTCCAGCACGGCACGGTCCTCGTACGCGTGCAGGAAGGGCAGCTCGGTCAGGCTCGGCGGCACCACCCGCAGCCGCGTCCCCGTATGGGAGAAGGCCACCCGGCCGCCGCCCGCCTCGTAGGTGAGGCGGCGGTTCACCCGGTACGCGCCGGCCGCGAGCTCCACCCAGGGGAGCGCGCGTAGCAGCCAGCGCGGGGAGATCTCCCGCATGTGCGGAGCCGTCTTGGACGTCGTGGCGAGCTTGCGCGCCGCCGCCGTGTCCAGGCTCAGCCGGGCGTCCAACTCCGTCAACCGAAACACCACCAATCCCTGGCCGGAAACGTTCTGTTAGTCCTCGCGCCCGATCTCGACGTCCTCCAGCACGGCCAGCGCGTCGGGCACCAGGACGGCGGCCGAGTAGTAGGCGCTGACCAGGTAGGACACGACGGCCTTCTCATTGATGTTCATGAACCTGACCGACAGGCTCGGCTGGTACTCGTCCGGGATGCCGGTCTGGTGCAGGCCGACCACGCCCTGGCTCTCCTGACCGGTCCGCATGAGCAGCACGGAACTGGTGCGCCGGCCCGACACCGGGATCTTGTTGCACGGGAAGATCGGCACGCCCCGCCAGGCCGGCACCCGGTGCCCGCTGACCTCGCTCGACTGCGGGTAGAGGCCGCGCTTGCTGCACTCCCTGCCGAAGGCGGCGATGGTCTGCGGGTGGGCCAGGAAGAACGCCGGGTCCTTCCACACCTTCGACAGCAGGTCGTCCATGTCGTCAGGGGTGGGCGGGCCGGTGCGGGTGCGCACCCGCTGGCTGAAGTCGGCGTTGTGCAGCAGGCCGAAGTCGCGGTTGTTGACCAGCTCGTCCTCCTGGCGCTCGCGCAGCGCCTCGACGGTGAGCCTGAGCTGCTGGTCGAGCTGGTTCATCGGCTGGTTGTAGAGGTCGGAGACCCGGCTGTGCACGCGCAGGACCGTCTGGGCGACGCTCAGCTCGTATTCGCGCGGGCTCAGCTCGTAGTCGACGAACGTGCCCGGCAGCACGGGCTCGCCGCTGTGCCCGGACGACATGTCGATCGCGGCCTCACCATAGTCGTTGCTGGCCCGGTCGTTGGCCGCCTGCCTCGCCTCAAGGTGCTCGCGCAGGCTCGGCGAGCGGTCCAGGAGCTGCTGGAAGTCCTCGCGGGAGAGCGTCAGCAGGGTGGTGGCGGTCTTCGCCTTCGCCGTGAACTCCCACTGCCCGCCGCCCGCCAGCAACTGCTCGCCGAGGTAGTCGCCGTCGGCGAGCACGCCCAGGTTCTGCGTGTCGCCGTAGGCGCCCTGGCCCTCCTTGCCGACCCGGCCGTGCGCGATCAGCACGAGCTGGTCGATCGGCTCGTCCTCGCGCACGATCTCCTCGCCGGGCTCCACCTCGCGCTGGGCGAAGCGGTAGGCGAGGGCTTCGAGGACCTCGATGTCGCCGTAGCCGCGCAGCATGGGCAGTTCGCACAGCTCGGCGGGCACGACCCGGACCTCGGAGCCGGTGGTGCTGAAGGTGATCCGGCCGTCGCCCAGCGTGTAGGTCAGCCGCCGGTTGACCCGGTAGACGCCACCCGAGGTCTGCACCCATGGCAGCAGCTTGAGCAGCCAGCGGGAGGTGATCTCCTGCATCTGCGGGGCGGTCTTGGTGGTCGTGGCCAGATTGCGTGCGGCGTCGGTGCTGAGGCTGAGCTGATGCCCGTTGCCGGGAGCGGTCGATTCTGTCGTTTCTGTCATCGTGCACCACCAATCAGGAGAATGTCGGACCTTACGGAGAGGAAAGTTCAGTTACGGTGAGTAACCGTGGCCGGGCAGCAAGAAGCGCCCGCCGTGCCCGGAGCGCCGGTCAGCTGTCGCGATGCGCCAGCTCGGCGGCCAGGACGGTGAGCGCGACGCGGGCCTCGGACCCGATCGGCGTGGCGTCGAGCACGCGAACCGCCGTCCGGACGCGCTCGTCGATCATCGACTCGACCTCGGCGAGCGCGCCGGTGTCCGTCAGGATCTGGCGCACCTCTTCGGCGTGCTCCTCGGTCAGGTCGGGATTGCCGTGCCAGGCGCGCAGATAGGCGAGCTGCGCGGGCGTGGCGCGCTGCACCGCGTGCGCGAACAGCACGGTCTGCTTGCCCTCGCGCAGGTCGTCGAGCGCGGACTTACCGGTGTCATCCGACGAGCCGAACATGCCGAGCACGTCGTCGCGCAGCTGGAACGCCTCGCCCAGCGGCAGCCCGAACGCCGAGTATGCCTGCAGCAACTCGGGGTCCGCCCCGGCCAGCGCGCCGCCGATCTGCAGCGGGCGCTCCACAGTGTACTTGGCCGTCTTGTAGCGGATCGTGGTCAGCGCCTGCTCGACGCTGACGCCGGCCCGGAGCTGGGCGAGGATGTCCAGGTATTGGCCGCTGATGACCTCGGTGCGCATCGCGTCGAACACATGGTGGGCCGCCCGCAGTCGCGCCGGGTCGACCCCGCAGGACGACAGCAGCGTGTCGGACCAGGCCAGGCTCAGCGTGCCGAGCAGGATGCCGCCCGCCCGCCCGAACGCCTCGGCGCCCGGCCCGGAGTGCAGCCGGGCCAGGCTGCGGTGCACGGTGGCCTGGCCGCGGCGCAGATCGCTGCCGTCCATGATGTCGTCGTGGATGAGCAGGCCGGCGTGGCACAGCTCAAGGGCGGCCGCCGCGCTGATGATCTCCGCGCAGTCGGGGCCGCCCGCTCCTCGCCACCCCCAGTAGCACAACTGCGGCCGGATGCGCTTGCCACCGCCCAGGATGAACTCGACGAGCAACCTGTAGGCCGCGACCACGTCCGGATCCGAGACGGGCGCTCGCCACTCGTCGAGGAAACCGATCAGGCGGTCGTCGATCCGCGGCCCCAGCAGGTTGGGGGTGAAGCTCACCGTCATCAGCCGGGCTCCTTCTGTCCACCGTTCACTACCAGTAGTTACTCACCGAATACGGAGGGTGTAAAGCCGGTTGACCCGACCGAGTTTTTTCCGAACGAAGAACGCCTGGTCCGTGGGTTTGTCATGACACCCGGGGCCGATTCGCGCGGTGCGGTCTAGGGGGGAGATGTGAGGGTATGCGGCAGCCCAGGTGGCCGGGGGGCGGCCGCCACCATCGTGAAGGAGTTGCCATGAAGGCCGTCACCTGGCACGGCAAGCGCGACGTGCGGGTCGAGGAAGTCCCCGACCCGCAGATCAAGGAGCCGAACGACGCCGTCATCAAGGTCACCACGACCGGCCTGTGCGGCTCTGACCTGCACCTGTACGAGGTCCTCGGGCCGTTCATGAGCGCGGGCGACATCCTCGGGCACGAGCCGATGGGGATCGTCGAGGCGGTCGGCCCGCAGGTCACCACGCTCAAACCGGGCGACCGGGTGGTGGTGCCGTTCAACATCGCCTGCGGCCACTGCCGGATGTGCGACCTGGAGCTGTACGCCCAGTGCGAGACCACCCAGGTCCGCGAGCACGGCATGGGCGCCGCGCTGTTCGGCTACACCAAGCTGTACGGCCAGGTGCCGGGCGGCCAGGCCGAGTACCTGCGGGTGCCGCAGGCCCAGTTCGGCCCGATCAAGGTGCCGAAGGGGCCGCCCGACGAGCGGTTCGTCTACCTGTCGGACGTGCTGCCCACCGCCTGGCAGGCGGTCCGGTACGCGCACCTGCCCGAGCGGGGCAGCCTCACGGTCTTCGGGCTCGGCCCGATCGGCCAGATGTGCGCCCGCATCGCCCGCCATCTCGGCCACCGCGTGATCGGCGTCGACGGCGTGCCGGAGCGGCTGGCGATGGCCCGCCGCCACGGCGTCGAGGTCGTCGACGCGAGCGAGACCACGGACGTGCCGGAGGCGGTCAGGGAGCTCACCTCCGGGCGTGGCACCGACTCCGTGATCGACGCGGTCGGCATGGAGGCGCACGGCTCGCCCGCCGCCAAGCTGGCCCAGACCATGACGGGCGCGCTGCCCGACGCGCTGGCCGCGCAGCTCATGAGCCACGCCGGCGTGGACCGCCTGGCCGCGCTCAACCAGGCCATCGACACCGTGCGGCGCGGCGGCGTCATCTCCGTGATCGGCGTCTACGGCGGCATGGCCGACCCGATGCCGATGCTGCGCATGTTCGACAAGGGCATCTCGCTGCGGATGGGCCAGGCGCACGTCAGGCGGTGGGTCGGCGCGCTGATGCCGCTGGTCACCGACGACGCCGATCCGCTCGGCGTGATGGACCTGGCCACGCACCGGGTGCCGCTGGAGCGGGCCCCGGAGGCGTACGAGACGTTCCAGAAGAAGCGGGACGGCGCGATCAAGATCCTGATCGAACCCTGACCTGCTGGTTTCGTGCCGGTCGGCCGGGGCAGCGGGTGCGCCATGAGAGTGGTCGTGGTTGGTGCGACGGGCAACGTCGGCACGAGCGTGATCCGGGCCCTGGAAGCCGACGAGAGCGTGACGTCCATCGTCGGCGTCGCCCGCAGGCTGCCCGGCTGGCGGCCCGGCCGCACCGAGTGGGTCAAGGCTGACGTCGTCACCAGCGATCTCGCGCAGATCTTCGACGGCGCCGCGGCGGTCGTGCACCTGGCCTGGCTCTTCCAGCCGACCCGCGACGCCACGGTCACCTGGCGGGCCAACGTGCTCGGCAGCGTGCGGGTCTTCCAGGCGGTCGCCCAGGCGGGCGTGCCCGCGCTGGTGCACGCCTCCTCCGTGGGCGCGTACTCGCCCGGCCCGAAGGAGGTGCCGGTCGACGAGACGTGGCCCACGCACGGCTACCCGGGGGCGGCGTACGGGCGCGAGAAGGCCTACGTGGAGCGGATGCTCGACGTGTTCGAGCATGACAACCCGGGCGTTCGGGTGGTGCGGATGCGGCCGGGCTTCATCTTCCAGCGGCCTGCGGCCACCGAGCAGCGCAGGCTGTTCGCCGGGCCGCTGCTGCCGCGCAGGCTCGTCAAGCCGGGCCGGATCCCGTTCGTGCCCGACATCCCCGGGCTCAAGCTCCAGATCCTGCACGCCGAGGACGCCGCCGAGGCCTACCGCCTGGCCGTCACCAAGCCCGTCACCGGCCCCTTCAACCTCGCCGCGGAACCGGTGCTCGACCCCGGCGCGCTTGCCGAGCTGCTCGGCACCAGGACCGTGCCGGTGCCGACCGGGGTCGCGCGGGCCGCCGTCGCCGCCGGCTGGCACCTGCGGCTCATCCCGGCCGCGCCCGGCCTGCTGGAGCTGGCGTTGCGGATCCCGCTCATGAACGTGGACCGCGCCCGGCACGTGCTCGGCTGGACGCCCCGGCATTCGGCGCCCGACGCGATCAAGGCGCTGCTGGAAGGCGTGCACGACGGCGCGGGCATGGACACCCCGCCGCTCGCCCCCGACAGCGGGACGCGCCGGCTGCGCGAGTTCGCCACCGGGATGGGCGGCCGGTCTCGGGTGTGAAGGCCGCCAGTCAGGGCAGTGGGGGAGTCCGTGAGGTCCGGAAAGCGGCCCGCCGATGACGAGGAACATCGCGAGGAAAGCTGCCATGCGCACGCTCATGACTCAGCCCATCACCCGCCGGGAGGTCACCGGTATCCGGCAAGCGGTCGCCCGGCACGCGTCAGGGTGCGGCCTGGCCGGTCCGAGACTGGAGGACTTCGTCCTCGCCGTCCACGAGAGCGTCATCAACGTCGTGACGCACGCGGGAGGACACGGCACGCTCAGGCTGTGGACGGCCGACGGCGTCCTGCGCGCCGAGACCGCCGACCACGGTTCGGGCATCCCGCACCGCTACACCGAGGGCCGCAAGCCGCCCGAGACGGCGTCCACCGGCCGCGGCATCTTCCTGATCAAGCGTCTCTGCGACGACGTCGACTTCCACACCGGCCCCGCCGGCACCACCGTCGAGCTGGCCATGCGCCTGCCCGGACGGCCGTGCCGGCCCGGGTCGCCGATGAAGCGGATCCGCGTCGCCGCCGGCCACTGCCGCGTGCGCTTCACCGCCTGACACGGCCGGGACCCCGGCACCCCCGGCGGGTAGGCTGCCAAGCAGGTGGCCGAGCTGTAAGGGGATGGTGTCGTGACCGGTGGAGTGGGCACTGCCCCAGCCGAGATGTCGCACCCCGTGCGGCGGATCGGGCGGCGCGAGTTCGACTTCCGGCGGCAGGTGGCGATCATGGCGATCGTCAACCGGACCCCCAACTCCTTCCACGACCAGGGCCGGACCTTCGCCCTCGATCGGGCCGTCGAGGCGGCCAGGCGGGCCGTCGACGAGGGCGCCGACTGGATCGACATCGGCGGGTTCGCCTTCAGCGCCGCCCAGGCCGAGATCGGCGTGGCCGAGGAGATCGAGCGCGTGATCCCGGTGATCTCCGAGGTGCGGCGCGTCACCGACGCGGTGATCAGCGTCGACACCCACCGCGCGGCCGTCGCCGAGGCGGCCATGGCGGCCGGCGCCGACGTGATCAACGACACCAACGGGCTGCGTGAGCCGGGCATCGCCGAGGTGGCCGCCCGCACGGGCGCCACCGTGGTCGTCACCCACAGCCTCGGCGGGCCGGGGCGCCGGGTGTTCCGGCCCGACTACGCCGACATCGTCACCGAGGTCACCAGTTATCTGCGGGAGCGGGTGGAGGCCGCGCTGGCGGCGGGCATCGCCCCGGACCGGATCGTCATCGACCCCGGCCATGACCTCAACAAGAACACCTATCACTCCCTGGAGCTGATGCGGCGGCTGGACGAGGTCGCCGCCGTCGGATACCCGCTGCTGGTGGCGCTGTCCAACAAGGACTTCATCGGGGAGAGCATCGCCCGCCCGCAGGGGGAGCGGACCGAGGGCACCATCGCCGCCAACGTGATGGCGATCCTGCGCGGGGCGCGGATCGTCCGGGTGCACGACGTGCCGGCCACGGTTGCGGCCGTGCGGATGACCGAGGCCATGCTGGGCTGGCGGCCGCCCGCCGCGCCGCGGCACAACCTCGCGTAGGGAAGGGGAATCACGGGTGACCGATCGCAAACCGGGCGGGATGCAGTTCGAGAGCTGGGTGGACCGGCAGATCAGGGAAGCGCAGGAACGCGGCGAGTTCGACGACCTGCCGGGTGCGGGCAAGCCGATCCCCGGCGCCGACAAGCCGTACGACGAGCACTGGTGGGTCAAGCAGAAGCTGGAGAGCGAGGGGCTGTCGATGCCGCTCCCGCCGAGTCTGCAGCTGCGCAAGGACGCCGAGCAGGCGCTGGCCGCGGCCGCTCAGGCCAGGTCCGAGGGCGAGATCCGGCTGATCATGAACGAGATCAACGACCGGATCCGGGAGGCCATCAGGACCGGGCTGCCGGGCCCGCCGCTCAACCTGGTCCCTTACGACGTCGAGCGGATCGTCTCGGAGTGGCGCGGACGCTGAAATGGTTACAGGGCCCAGGCCGGGGCAGATCCGGCGGCCTGGGCCCTGTGATCAGGGGTTAGGACAGCGGCGGGTAGGCGTTCTGCACGAGCTGGCGGAACTGGGCCGAGAACCACTGGCCCGAGATCGGCGAGTCAGCCAGCGCGCCGGACATGTTGTTGCCGTTGAGGTCGTTGCCGGTGTAGGTCGGGTCGCACATCCGGTCGAACCTCTTGCCCTCCTCGTTCGGGATGTCCCGGCTGGCGCCGTCGGACTCGCCCGGAGGCTTGATCCACACGTAGGCGTCGAAGCCCGCCTCGGGGCTGGCCGTCGGCCTGACCCCGAGTCCCGCGCCGCTCTGGTTGCACCAGTTGCCGGCGTGGATGCGCCGGTCGACGCGCGAGTCGTTGACGAAGGTGTCCACGTTGAGCGAGCTGCTCGGCCCGGACGGGCGGGCGCTGCCGCCCCAGCCGTTGCGCGAGGTGTCGACGAGCATGCCCAGCCCGGAGCGGAAGCCCTTGGCGATCAGGGCGTTGCGCAGGGCGACGGCGAAGGTGTGCTCGTCGATGTAGTAGTTCCAGTCGACCCACTTGGACTGGCGGACCGTGGTGCCGTTCACCGAGGTGTTGATGGTGAAGTGCGGCTCCTTGAGCGCGGAGTAGTTGGCGGTGTTGACGATGAAGCCGTCCACGCTGTCCACGCCCGCGGCGGTGCCGGCGGCCATGGAGTGGAACAGGTTGACCGACGGCTGGAAGTTCGAGTCCCAGCCGAGCCAGGCGTGGTGGGCGGCGTCGACGTAGGTGTAGACGTTGGTGATCGCGTGCAGCTTGTCGAGCGCGTAGCGGATGCCGTCGACGTAGCCGCCGGGGCCGTTCGCCTCACGGCAGTCGGCGAAGCTGTCGATGTTGGTCACGAGGTTGGGCAGCGAGTCGGGCTCGACGATCGCGACGATGCGCAGGTTGGCGTACTGCGGGTCGTCGAAGACGTCCGCGATCGGGTCGATGTACTCGGCCTTGTAGCGGTTGAACCCGTTCTCGGCGATGCGCAGCTCGCCGTTGGAGGCCAGGGCCGAGCAGTCGCGGTTGGGCAGGTTGTAGACGACGATCTGGATGGTCAGCGGCGCGGCGCCGTTGGCGGCGTCCTGCCGCAACGCCTCGTCCATGTGCTCACGCAGGCTCAGGGCGTCGCCCGGGCCCTCCAGGGCGGCGATGCGGTCCATCCACACGGCGGTCGAGGTGTTGGCGATGGCGGCGCCGCCGGGCTCCGCGGCGGCCCGGTCCGACCAGCTCGGGTTGACGTAGCCGGTGGCTCCGGCGTACGGGTTCTCGACGTGGACGGGGTTGTTGTCGCCGTCGTCGTCCGCCTCGGTGGCGGTGACCGTGCGCGAGGTCAGGCCGGTGGCGGCGACGGTGAACGTACGGGTGCCGTTGGTGTCGTCGGAGTCCTGGGCCGCGGCCAGCGTCACGGTCTGCGGCGTGTTCCAGTTCGACGTGCTGAACGACAGGGAGGCGCCGGAGCTCACGGTGAGGTTGGCGTCGCCGCTGCCGGCCGTCGTGGTGACGGTGACGCCGGCGGAGGGCTGGGTGGCCAGGCGGACGGTGTAGGTGCCGGTGGCGCCCTCGGGGACGGTCACGGACGTCGGGGTGACGATCAGCGACTGTTCCTGGGTACTGTCGTCGTCGACCTCGGTGGCGTTGACCGTGGCCGAGGTGACGCCGGTGCCGCCGACGGTGAAGGCGGCCGTGCCCGCCGCCGTGTCGGAGTCCTGCGCGGCGGCCAGCGTGACCGTCTGCGCGGTGTTCCAGTTGGACGGGGTGAAGGTCAGGGAGGCGCCGGAGCTGACGCTCAGGTCGGCGTCGCCGCTGGTCCGCGAGGTGCTGACGGTCACGTTCGAGGTCGGGGCCGCCGACAGCCTGGCGGTGAAGGTGGCGGTGCCGCCCTCGTTGACGGCGACGGAGCTGGCGGAGGTGACGACCGCGGGGGTCTCACCGCCGGGGCCGCCGCAGGTGGTGCCGTTCACGGTGAACGAGGTCGGGTTGGGGTTGGTGCCGGACCAGGTGCCGTTGAAGCCGATGGTGGTGCTGGCCCCGGTGCCCAGGTTGCCGTTCCACGGCATGTTCCGCGCGGTGACGCGGGTGCCCGACTGGCTGATCTCCGCGCCCCAGCCGCTGGGGGTGAACTTCTGGGTGGTGGTGGGGAAGTCGAAGGCCAGGGTCCAGTTGGTGAGCGGGTCGCCCAGGTTCTTCAGGGTGAGGTTCGCGGTGAAACCTCCCTGACCAGGGCTGGATGTCCACGAGCTGGGGGTGTACACGACGTCGCAGGAGACCGCGGCGTGAGCAGCGGTCGTCTGCCCGGCGATGAGGCCGGCGGCCGCGACACAGGTAGCTGTCGCGGTGACGGCCCATCTCCGAAGGCCGCGTAGGAGTTTCACGGATCATCATCTCCTGAAGTGAGTGGGAGCGCTCCCATAGTGGGCGGCCATTCACATCTGTGTACAGCGGCCGGTGCGGCGGTGGGGCTCCGGCGGGCCACACGCTCGCTGAATGCCAGACAAGCCACGTGAAACTTTCATGCCACGCAGGCAGGTGAGAGGAAATCAGACGGTCACCCGGACGCCATTTCGTTGACATCTCCTCCTCGCCGGAGCGCACAATGCCGCATGGGAGCGCTCCCACCCCCTACTCCCATGGAGAAACCGTGAGTCACAGACCCCGCCCCTTCCTCACGCGTCTGGCCAGGCGGTTAGCCGCGGCCGCGACGCTGGTCCTGGTAGCGAGCACCACCACGGTGCTCGCCCAGACCCCCGCCAGCGCGGCCGTCGCCTGCGAGGTGACCTACACCGCCAACCAGTGGAACAGCGGCTCGAACCAGGGTGGTTTCACCGCCAGCGTGGCCATCAAGAACCTCGGCGACCCGCTCTCGAACTGGACGCTGACCTTCGACTTCCCTACCACCGGCCAGAAGTACGGCCAGGGCTGGAGCGCCACCTGGAGCCAGTCGGGCACCCGGGTGACCGCGCAGAACATGCCGTGGAACGGCAACCTGGGCACCGGAGCCAGCACCTCCATCGGCTTCAACGGCACCTGGTCCGGCAGCAACCCGGCCCCCACGTCGTTCGCCATCAACGGCACGACCTGCGGCGGCGAGGACGAGAACGAGGACCCCACGGTCTCGCTGACCTCCCCGACGGCCGGCCAGACGTTCACCGCCCCGGCCACCGTGCCGATCGCGGCGACGGCGGCCGACTCCGACGGCACGGTTTCCAAGGTCGACTTCTACCAGGGCTCCACGCTGCTGGGCAGCGACACGAGCTCGCCGTACACCTACAACTGGCAGAACGTGGCCGCCGGCAACTACTCGATCACCGCGCGGGCCACCGACAACGACGGCGCGACCACGACCTCGGCGCCGGTGGGAATCACCGTCGGCACCGACAGCACGCCGGCGCTCGTGGTGAGCCCGCTGTCCGTCGCCGTGCCGGAGACGGGCACCGCCACGTTCTCGGTCAAGCTGTCGCGTCAGCCGGCCGCCAGCGTGACCGTGAGCACGGCACGGGCCAGCGGTGACACCGACCTGACCGTCAACGCCGGCGCCAGCCGCACGTTCACGACGGCCAACTGGGCCACCGCCCAGAACGTCACCCTGTCGGCCGCCGACGATGCCGACACCTCCGCCGGCACGGCGGTGTTCCGGGTGAGCGCCACCGGCTACAGCCCGGTCGACGTCACCGCCACCGAGGCGGACGACGACCTGCCCGGCGGCGACAACGAGTACATCCAGCGCTTCACCGAGATGTACAACGACCTGCACGACCCCGCCAACGGCTACTTCTCGCCCGAGGGCGTGCCGTACCACTCGGTGGAGACGTTCATGGTCGAGGCGCCCGACCACGGGCACGAGACCACGTCCGAGGCCTACAGCTACTACCTGTGGCTGGAGGCGGTCTACGGGCAGGTGACCGGCGACTGGACGAAGTTCAACGACGCCTGGGAGTCGATGGAGACCTACATCATCCCCAGCACCCAGGACCAGCCGACGAACTCCTTCTACGACCCGTCCAAGCCGGCCACGTACGCGGCCGAGCACCTGGAGATCGAGAACTACCCGACGCAGATCGAGCAGGGCGTCAGCGTGGGCTCCGACCCCATCGCCAACGAGCTGCAGAGCGCGTACGGCACCCGTGACGTCTACGGCATGCACTGGCTGCTCGACGTGGACAACACCTACGGCTTCGGCCGCTGCGGCGACGGCACCACCAAGCCCGCCTACATCAACACCTACCAGCGCGGCCCGGAGGAGTCGGTCTTCGAGACGATCCCGCAGCCGTCCTGCGACACCTTCGAGCACGGCGGCACGAACGGCTTCCTCGACCTGTTCATCAAGGACGCCTCGTACGCCAAGCAGTGGAAGTACACCAACGCGCCGGACGCCGACGCCCGCGCGGTGCAGGTCGCTTACTGGGCGCTGACCTGGGCCAAGGCGCAGGGCAAGGAGTCGCAGATCTCCGCGACCGTGGAGAAGGCCGCCAAGATGGGCGACTACCTGCGCTACGCGATGTACGACAAGTACTTCAAGCAGCCGAACTGCACCAGCCCGTCGTGCCCGGCCGGCAGCGGCAAGAACTCCGCCAGCTACCTGCTGTCCTGGTACTACGCCTGGGGCGGCGCGACCGACTCCAACGCCGGCTGGGCCTGGCGGATCGGCTCCAGCCACAACCACTCCGGTTACCAGAACCCGTTCGCGGCCTGGGCGCTGTCGAACGTGGCCGAGCTGCGGCCGGAGAGCACGACCGGCGCCTCCGACTGGAGCACCAGCCTCACCCGGCAGCTCCAGTTCTACACCTGGCTGCAGTCGGCCGAGGGCGCCATCGCCGGCGGCGCGACCAACAGCTGGGACGGCCACTACGCCACGCCTCCGGCGAACCTGCCCAAGTTCCACGGCATGGCCTACGACTGGCAGCCCGTCTACCACGACCCGCCGTCGAACCAGTGGTTCGGCTTCCAGGCGTGGACCATGGAGCGGGTCGCCGAGCTGTACAACGTCACCGGCAACGCCGCGGCCAAGGCGCTGCTCGACAAGTGGGTCACCTGGGCGCTCGACAACACCACGGTCGGCGCCGACGGCACCTACCAGATCCCGTCCA
Organism: Nonomuraea sp. SBT364; assembly: GCF_001083785.1. Taxonomy (GTDB): domain Bacteria; phylum Actinomycetota; class Actinomycetes; order Streptosporangiales; family Streptosporangiaceae; genus Nonomuraea. Next base: position 47,540 of record NZ_LAVL01000015.1, on the reverse strand, counting down.
CGCTGCGCTGGACCGGCCAGCCCGCGGGCAACTTCAACGCCACCACCGGCATGCCGCCGGCCAACCCGAACCTGCACGTCGAGGTCGTCAACCACACCCAGGACGTGGGCGTGGCCGGCTCCTACGCCAAGGTGCTGATGTACTACGCGGCCAGGGCGAACCACGCCGAGGCCCGTGACACGGCCAAGGCGCTGCTCGACGCCGTGTGGGAGAACCGCGACGACAAGGGCGTCTCGGTCGAGGAGACCAAGGCCGACTACCAGCGCATCAACGACCCGGTCTACGTGCCCGACGGCTGGACCGGCACGATGCCGAACGGCGACCCGATCAACTCGGACTCGACGTTCCTGTCGATCAGGTCCTTCTACGAGGACGACCCCGACTGGCCCGAGGTCAAGGCGTACCTCGACGGCACCGGGCCGGTACCGACGTTCAACTACCACCGCTTCTGGGCGCAGGTCGACGTGGCCGTGGCCCTGGCGGAGTTCGGACGGCTCTTCCCGTGAACAACCCGTTCGTGAAGAGGGTCGCCGCCGTCGCGGCGGCGGCCCTCGCCGTGCCCATGATCGTGGCTGCCCCGGCCGCCCGGGCGGCCGCCCCCGCGTTCGCCTACGGCGAGGCGCTGCAGAAGTCGCTCTGGTTCTACGAGGCCCAGCAGTCGGGCGAGCTGCCCGACTGGAACCGTGTCGGCTGGCGAGGCGACTCGGGGCTGGACGACGGCGACGACGTCGGCCTGGACCTCACCGGTGGCTGGTACGACGCCGGCGACCACGTGAAGTTCGGCTTCCCGATGGCGTTCTCCGCCACCATGCTGGCCTGGGGCGCGGTCGAGTACCGCGACGCCTACGCGAGCTCCGGCCAGCTCACCCACCTGCTCAACAACCTGCGGTACGTCAACGACTACTTCGTCAAGGCCCACCCGTCGCCGAACACCCTCTACGGCCAGGTCGGCCACGGCGGCAGGGACCACGCCTGGTGGGGCCCGGCCGAGGCCATGGCGATGGACCGGCCGGCGTACAAGATCGACGCGTCGTGCGGCGGGTCGGACCTGGCGGGCGAGACGGCGGCGGCGATGGCCGCCTCGTCCATCGTCTTCCGGCCGACCGACCCCGCGTACGCGGACAAGCTGGTGACGCATGCCAAGCAGCTGTACTCCTTCGCCGACACCGTCAGGAAGAAGTACAGCGAGTGCATCACCGACGCCCAGGGTTACTACAACTCCTGGAGCGGGTTCACCGATGAGCTGGTCTGGGGCGCGATCTGGCTGTACAGGGCCACCGACGACCCGGCTTTCCTGACCAAGGCCGAGTCGACCTACGACAGCCTCGGCACCGAGCCCCAGACCTCCATCAAGTCCTACAAGTGGACCATCGCCTGGGACGACAAGTCCTACGGCGCCTACGTGCTGCTGCACAAGCTGACCGGCAAGCAGAAGTACCTCGACGACGCCAACCGCTGGCTCGACTGGTGGACGGTCGGCGTCAACGGCGCGAAGGTGCGCTACTCGCCGGGCGGCCAGGCGGTGCTGGACCGGTGGGGGTCGCTGCGTTACGCGGCCAACACGTCGTTCGCGGCGCTCGTGCACAGCGACTCGATCACCGACGCCACGCGCAAGGCCCGCTACCACGACTTCGCGGTGCGGCAGATCAACTACGCGCTCGGCGACAACCCCCGCAACTCCTCCTATGTGATCGGGTTCGGCGCCAATCCGCCGAAGGCCCCGCACCACCGCACCGCGCACGGCTCGTGGACGGACCAGATATCCACACCTGTGGAAAGCCGTCACACGCTGTACGGCGCGCTCGTCGGCGGGCCCCCGGACCCGGACGACGCCTACACCGACAAGCGTGACGACTACGTGATGAACGAGGTCGCCACCGACTACAACGCGGGCTTCACCAGCGCGCTCGCCCGGCTCTACAAGGAGTACGGCGGGGCGCCGGCGGCGAACTTCCCGGTCGCCGAGACGCCCGACGGGCCGGAGATCTTCGTGGAGGCCGGCGTGAACGCCTCCGGCACCACCTTCACCGAGATCAAGGCCATCGTGCGCAACCAGTCGGGCTGGCCCGCCCGGGTGCTGTCCGACGGGTCGTTCCGCTACTACTTCACGCTCGACGGCTCGACCACGGCCTCGCAGATCACCGTGTCGTCCGCGTACACCCAGTGCGCGGCGCCGACCCTGCACGCGGCCGGCGGGAGCACGTACTACGCGGCCATCGACTGCTCCGGGCAGGACATCGCGCCGGCCGGGCAGTCGCAGCACCGCAGGGAGGTCCAGTTCCGCATCGCCAGTGCGGGCACCTGGGACCCTGCCAACGACTGGTCGTACCGGGGCATCCCGACCACGCCGGGCGCCACGCCGGTTCGTACCTCCAACATCACGCTCTACAGCGGCGCCACCAAGATCTGGGGCGAACCGCCGGGGCCCGAGGAGGAGGACGACACCCCGCCCGGCACCCCGGGCAAGCCGGCGGTCTCCGCGATCACCGGCTCCACGGCCAAGGTGTCGTGGACCGCGGCCACCGACAACGTGGGCGTCAGCGGCTACGACGTCTACCTGGACGGCGAGAAGGCGGGCACCGCCCCGGGCACGACCTTCGAGCTGACCGGGCTCAGCGCCGACACCGAGTACACGGTGCACGTCGTGGCCAGGGACGCCGCCGGCAACAGCTCCGGGCCGTCGGCGAGCACCTCGTTCGCCACCACGGACACGCCGCCGCCTCCCGGCGGCTGCACGGCGACGTACAAGCTGGTCAACTCCTGGAGCGGCGGCTACCAGGCCGAGGTGACGGTGAAGAACGCCGGCACGTCGGCGATCAGCGGCTGGAAGGTCTCCTGGGCACACTCCGGCACCGTCAGCCAGCTCTGGGGCGGCAAGCACAGCCAGTCCGGCGGCACACTCACCGTCGGCAACGAGGCCTGGAACGGCGCGCTGGCTCCCGGCGGCGCCGCCTCCTTCGGCTTCATCGCGACGGGCAGCGGCACCGTCCCCGACCCGATCGCCTGCACCACCGCCTGAGAAACGGGTCCCGCCCTCCCGAGGGGCGGGACCTCCCAGCGAAAGGCACCTATGAGATCCCGGCTCGCCGCCCTGGCGGCACTCCTGCTCCTCCCCGTCGTCCTGGTCGCCTCTCCCGCCCACGCCGCGACCGGCCTGCACGTCAGCGGCACGAAGATCGTCGAGAAGGGCGGACAGGACTTCGTCATCCGTGGCACCAGCCACGCCCACACCTGGTACGCCTCCCAGACCCAGTCGTTCGCCGACATCAAGTCGCTGGGCGCCAACGCCGTCCGGGTGGTGCTCAGCGGCGGTCGCTGGACCGCCAACGGTGTCGCCGACGTGGCCAACGTCGTGTCCCTGTGCAAGCAGAACAAGCTCATCTGCATCCTGGAAAATCACGACACGACCGGGTACGGCGAGCAGAGCGGCGCCGTCACCCTGGACGCCGCCGCGAACTACTGGATCAGCGTCAAGAGCGCCCTGGTCGGCCAGGAAGACTACGTCATCGTCAACATCGGCAACGAGCCCGTCGGCAACAACGCCGTCACCCCGGGCTGGGCCGCCGCCACCACGGCCGCGATCCAGAAGCTGCGCGCCAACGGCTTCGACCACGCGCTCATGGTCGACGCGCCCAACTGGGGCCAGGACTGGCAGTTCACCATGCGTGACAACGCCAGGACCGTCTTCGACAGCGACCCCGACAAGAACACCATCTTCTCCGTCCACATGTACGGCGTCTTCGACACGGCCGCCGAGGTCACCTCGTACCTGGACGCGTTCAGGACCGCCGGGCTGCCGCTGGTCGTGGGCGAGTTCGGGCACAACCACTCCGACGGCAACCCCGACGAGGACACGATCATGGCTCAGGCCGTGAGCCGCGGCCTCGGCTACCTCGGCTGGTCGTGGAGCGGCAACGGCGGCGGCGTCGAGTACCTCGACCAGGTCACCAACTTCGACGTCGACCAGCTCACCTCGTGGGGCCAGCGGCTGTTCAACGGCGCCAACGGCATCGCCGCGACCGCCCGCGAAGCCGCGATCTACGGCGGCGGCGACCCCGACGACACCAGCCCGCCCTCCACCCCGGGCGCCCCGGCGGCCTCCGCCATCACCTCCACCGGCGCCACGCTGACCTGGACGGCCTCCACCGACAACGTGGGCGTCACCCGCTACGACGTCTACGGCTCCGGCGGCACCCTGCTCGGCAGCTCGGCCACCAACTCGGTCAACCTGACCGGGCTCACCCCGGACACCGGCTACCTGGTGTACGTGCGGGCCAGGGACGCGGCGGGCAACCAGTCGGGCTCCTCGCCCACCACCCCGTTCAGCACGCTGCCCGGCGGCGGCGAGGGCGACTGCTCGGTCACCGCGACCGTCGGCAGCCAGTGGGGCAACGGGTACGTGGTCCAGCCCGTGTCCGTGACCGGCTCGGGCTCCGGCTGGACCGTCACGTTCACGCTGCCCGCCGGGCACTCGATCGCCGGCTCCTGGAACGCCGCCGTGACGGTCAGCGGGCAGACGGTGACGGCGAAGAACCTGAGCTACAACGCCCCGCTGCCGGCCTCCTTCGGCTTCCAGGTCAGCCGTCCCAACGGCTCGACCAGCGTCCCGTCCGGCTACGCCTGCGCCGGCTGACCCCCGATCCGCACCCTGAGGAGGTGAGGCCCTTCCCCCAGCTGTGAACCGCCCCTACGACACCATCCCGCCCGGATGGCGTGAACGCGGCCGGCCCGGAGAGTCCTCCCCCTCTCGCCGGCCGCGTTCGACATGCCCGCTAGCGCGCCTCGGTGAACCGCCGGCGTGCCGCCTCGATCACCTCGTCATCGGCGAACTCGGCGAACGCCTCCTCGTGGTAGCGCGGCGGGATGACCAGTCTGACCCGGTCCGGGTAACCGGCTCCGGGCTCCGGCACCCGTACCTCGACCGGGTCCTTCAGGCGCACGGCGAGCGGGCCGGACACACGCACCGACATCGCCCAGTCCGCGCCCGCGCCGGTGATCGCGCACATGTGGCGGGCGTAGACCCACCGCACCTCGGACACGCTGGACGCGTTCTCGGGCGCGACGCCGAACGGCTCGACGGCGCATACGACCTTCCCCGCGTCCTCGCCGAACTCGTGGCCGTGCTCGTGGTGCTCGGCCGGGGACGACTTCTCCAGGATCTCCGTCACCCGGGCGGCGAGCGGCTCCGCGAGCTCAGACGGCAGCCCCTGCCGCCACACGCTCGCCGCCACCGCCGCCCCGGCGACGGAGGCCACGACCACGGCGGTGACGGCGATGACCCGCCCCCGCCGCGCCCGCGGCCTCCGCACCTCTTCCAGCATCCCGATGACCTACGCGGGCGTACAGGTCAGCGCGGGCACCGGACTGGGCACGCTTCCCGTGCCGTTGAAGCCGAACGTGGTGGATCCGTTGGCTGCGATCTGCCCGTTGTAGGAGGCGTTCTTCACCTCGACGGCCGGCGGCTGGCTGCTCACCACGCCGTTCCAGGGCGTGCCCTCGAAGCCCTGACCGCCGCTGAAGGTCCACTTGACCTTCCAGCCGTTGATCGGGGCCGTGCCGGTGTTGCGGACGGTCACCTCACCCTGGAAGTGCCCGGCCCAGCCGGTGTCGGTGGCGCGCAGCGTGGCCGTGCAGCCACCGGGAGGCGGCGTGACGGTCGGGGTGATGGTCGGGTCCGGGTCCGGGCTGGGCGAGCTGCCGCCGGGGCCGACCCCGGTGACCTCACCGTTGCCGCCGTCGAAGGTGACGTCGGAGCAGCTGTAGAAGTTCTCGTTGCTGTCGGACCTGATCCAGTGGACGAAGATCATGTGCCGGCCGCTCTTGCCGGTGGGCAACTGGACGTTCCAGTAGTAGTAGCTGAGCCCGCCGGGGCCGCCCGACTGCGGCGGATTGCTGACGCTGCCGAACTGCTCCAGGTCCGACCACTTCAGCGGCGCGTTCGGGTTCCAGCCGTTCTTGGTGACGTAGTAGACGAACGAGCCGGGGTGCGCGGCCCAGTTGCTGTGCCGCATGGTGATGTTGGCGCCCGACGTCAGGTGCGTCAGGGGCCAGTCGGAGCGGACGGCGTTGTAGGCGGAGAAGTCGTACGGGCCGCCCGTGCCGGCGCTGCAGATCTGGCCGTCGGGGATGAACCCGCTGGTCCGGCCGCCGGCGTCGGAGCGCAGCACCGCGAACCAGTTGTAGAGCGGGGTGGTGCCGCTCTGCGAGACGGCGGCCGCGCAGGCCGGGTTGTAGGGCTGGATGGCGCCGTTCTCCCGCAGGCCGTCCTGCCAGCACAGGAACGTGCGGCTGCCGGGGAACATGGTGACGCCGTGCGCCTGGGCCGGGACGACCAGGGCGGCGGTGATCAGGGCCAGGGCCGCGGCGACCGCCACGACCGCCGATCGGAAGACTCTCATGGGTGATTCCTTTGCTCGCATGACGAAGGAACCCGCCACGACCCGCCCGCCCGGCAGCACTCGCGTGGCCGCATTACAACACGTCTTCACTTCGTTCGACAACGTGGCGTGAAACTTTCAGCCGATCACGCCACCGGTTTCCCCTGGTGCGCGCTGTGACGGACCGGCCCGCCGCCGGCGCCCGGTTGCCGGGTGCCCCGGCCGGTGGCGATCCTGCGACCAACCAGCCCCCCGAGTGGAGCACATGCCATGAGGCGTATTCACCACCTGATCGTCGGCTTCCTTCTGGCCACCTTCGTCGTCGCGGTCCCGGCCGAGGCCGCGCCGGTGATCTGCGAGAAGTACGGTTCCACGAGCGTCCAGAGCGGGCGCTACATCGTCCAGAACAACGTCTGGGGCGCCGACACGGCCCAGTGCATCGACGTGAACCAGGGCGGCGGCTTCACCGTCACCCAGGCCGCGCACAACAACTCCACCAGCGGAGCCCCGGCCGGCTACCCGTCGATCTACGCGGGATGCCACTACGCCAACTGCACGAGCGGCAGCGGCCTGCCGATGCGGGCGGACGCGAGCGGCTTCGGCAACCTGCGGTCCAGCGTCAGCATGACGTATCCGGGCAGCGCCACCTACAACGCCTCCTACGACCTGTGGTTCGACCCGACGCCGCGCACCGACGGCCAGAACACCGGCGCCGAGCTGATGATCTGGCTCAACCGGCAGGGCTCCATCCAGCCGATCGGCAACCGCGTCGGCACCGTGAACCTGGCCGGGTCCTCCTGGGAGGTCTGGTTCGGCAACATCGGCTGGAACGTCATCTCCTACGTGCGCACCTCCCCGGCCACCTCGCTCAACTTCGCGATCGACACCTTCTACGCGGACGTGGTCAGCCGAGGCTACGGCCAGCGCTCCTGGTACCTGACGAGCGTCCAGGCCGGTTTCGAGCCCTGGATCGGCGGCGCGGGCCTGGCCGTGACCGACTTCTCCTTCACCACCTCGGGCGGCGGCACCGACACCACGCCGCCGACCACCCCGTCGGGCCTGACGACGTCCAACACCACCTCCACGGCCACCACCCTGTCGTGGAACGCCGCCACGGACTCGGGCGGCAGCGGCCTGGCGGGCTACGACATCCTCCGCTCGACCGGCGGCGGCTCCTACACCCAGGTCGGCACCAGCACCAGCACGTCGTTCACGAACACCGGCCTGAGCCCCGCCACGTCCTACAGCTACCGCGTCCGCGCCAGGGACGGGGCCGGCAACACCTCGCCCGAGTCGTCGGCGGCCACGACCACCACCCTCCCGGGCTCCGGCGGCGGCGACTGCGAGGTCACGCCCACCACCCAGACCAGCTGGTCGACCGGTTACGTCATCCAGCCTGTGAGGGTCACCAACGAGAGCTCCTCCAGCGCGAGCCGCTGGTCGGTGACCTTCACCCTGCCCTCGGGCCACACGCTCGCCGGCTCCTGGGGCGCGTCGCTCACCACGAGCGGCCAGACGGTGACGGCCACCAGCCTGCCCTACAACGGCGCCCTGGCTCCCGGCGCCACCACCACGTTCGGCTTCCAGGCCAACCGCCCGGGGTCGAGCACCCAGCTGCCCTCGGGCTACGCCTGCACCTTCTAGGGGACCCGCCGGGCGGCCGTGATCTCGTTGAGAGACACCTCCAGCGCCGACCGGCATCCCGGGGCCAGCCTCCCTTCGCGCTCGCGGTCGGTGAGCTTGCGGCGAAGGGAGGCCAGGCCCGTCTCCTCCTGGCCCGGCGTCACCAGCACGCCCCGCAGCACCTGCTTCAGGTCGAGCGCCACGTCGCCGTCGGTGGCCACGCACGCGTCGGTGTCCAGCGTGTCGTGGAACCCGTCCACCGCCTGGCGCATCGTCCGCGCCTCGACCGGTGAGCTCTCGACGGCGGGGAAGGACGCGGCGGCCGTGGGCGAGGCGCTGACCACCGGCCCGGCCTGCTCGGGCGGCGGTTCGAACCACACGAGCGCCGAGGCGGCCACCGACATGGCCGCGGCCACGCCCGCGATCGCCAGGCCCTTGCGCAGCCGCCTCGGCAGGGTGAGCGCGGCGGCCAGGGCCGAGGCCACCTCCGAGGCCGCGGGCCTGCGCGACGGGTCAGGATCCAGGCAGCGCTGGCACAGCGAGGCGACCGCCTGCGGCGCGCCCACCGGACGGGGCGGCGGCGAGGTGCGGCGGGCCGTCTCGATCTCCTCCCACGTGGTCTCCGGGTACGGGGTCCGCCCGGCGATCATGGTGAACAGCAGCACGCCCAGCGCGTACACGTCCACGGCCGGATGCGTGGGCGCGCCGTCGAGCCGCTCCGGGGCGACGTACGGCGGGGTGCCGCGGTCGTCGTCCGGGTCGCCGGCCCAGGCCGCGATGCCGAAGTCGAGCAGCTTCGGCCCGTCGGCGGTCAGCAGCACGTTCTCGCCGGTGACGTCCCGGTGAACGAGCCCGCGGGCGTGCCCGGCGGCCAGCACCCGGGCCAGCCGCACGCCGATGGCCGCCGCCTGCGGCCACGGCAGCGGTCCGCCGGCCACCCGCTCGGCCACCGGCGTGCCGTCGAGCAGCGGCATCACGACGTAGGCCGCGACCTCCCCGTTGGCGGTCACGGCCTCCCCGTAGTCGTAGATCTCGATCGCGTCCGGATGGATGAACCGGGCGGCGGCCCTGGCCTCGCTCCGCGCGCGCATCCGGTCGACCAGACCGGTCTGCAGGGACGAGGTCAGCACCTTGACGGCTACGACGCGCTGCAACGACTGGTCGAAGGCCCGCCAGATGACGGACATGCCACCGTTGGCCAGCGGGTCCAGCAGCAGGTACCTGCGGGCCAGGAGGTCTCCGGGCTCATGCCGAGTCACGGATGACCAGTTCCGTGGGGAGGATCGGGTCGATGCCCGTCGTTCCTGACAGCAGGAGCCGGGTGGCGATGGTGGCGACCTCCTCAACGGGCTGGCGGACCGTGGTCAGCGTCGGATTGGTGTGCCTGGCGACGGGCGCGTCGTCGAACCCGATCACCGCGACGTCCGAGGGCACCCGGCGGCCGGCGCGGCGCAGGGCCTGGATCGCGCCCGCGGCCATCAGGTCGGAGGCGGCGAAGACCGCGTCCAGCCCGGGGGCGTGGCGCAGCAGCCACTGCATCGCGTGGGTGCCGGAGGCCGCGGTGAAGTCTCCGTAGGCGACGGGCACCTCGGCCATGCCGGCTTCGCGCAGGGTCCGTACGAGCCCGTCGAGCCGGTCGCGCGCGGCGGGCAGGGACGGCGGGCCGCCGATGGCGGCCACGGCGCGGCGGCCGGTCAGCAGCAGGTGCTCGGCCGCCTGCCGGCCGCCGTCGTGGTTGTCGACGTCGGCGAACGGGAGCTTGAGATCGTGCGGCGGCCGGCCGATGTTGCGCACCGCGATGCCGGACGTGCACAGCTTGATGGCCAGGGGATGGCGCTCACGGGCGCCGATGAGCAGCACCGCGCCGGACAGCGTGGGCAGCGTGGACGACGTCGGGTTGACGGTCGTCACCATGAGATGGGTGCCGTGCTCGGCGACGACGGCGCCGGTGGCCGACAGGAGCCGTGCGTAGTACGGTTCGGAGAATAATCGCGGCAGATGATCGCAAACCACTGCGGTCATGCCGGTCGCGGCTGCTCTCGACACCGATCCCCTGGGGGCGCGTTGGCGCACGTAACCCATCCGGGACACAGCTTCGTAGACCTGCCTGCGGGTCGACGTACTGACCCGCACGGAGCCGGTGAGAACTCGGGAGGCGGTTGCCGGGGAAACCCCAGCGGCCGCCGCGACCTCTGCCAAAGTGGGCTGCTCGGACATGCTCAGCACCTCGCGCCGAAGATCCCTGGGAGCGCTCCCACGTTATCAATGTTTCGCCGCCGTTAACAGAGCCTCTGTACTGGGGCGTTGGCAGCGAGTAAGGAAGACGGTGAGCTCAGCGGCCGATTCCGTCCTCAAGGCGCACCGTGCCGTCGCCCAGTTCGATGTCGTCCCGCTGCCCCGGCTCGTCGCGGTGGCGCTGGACCGGGGCGCAGCTGGAGCCGCAGCCGCCGAACCGGGACGTGTTGATCGGGTGGAACGCCGTCGCCTTGGTGCCCTTGAGCGCCGCCATCATGGTGTCCTTCCAGATGGGGCCAGGCACGCTGGCGCCGAAGACCGCGCCGTAGTAGCGGCCGCCGATGGTGACGCCGTTCAGCTTGTACTTCTGCGCCCCGCGCGGGTCGCCGATGCTCACCGCGCCCGCCAGGTCAGGCGTGAACCCGGCGAACCAGGCGGTGGCCTGCGCGTCGGAGGTGCCGGTCTTGCCCGCCGCCGGGCGGCCGATGCCGCCGACGCCGCGCATCGTGCCCTTGGTGAACACCCCGGTCAGCACGTTCGCCGCGGCGTCGGCGACCTCGGGGTCCAGCACCTGCTCGCACTTCGGCTGGTACTTCTTGACCTTGCCGTAGCGGTCGGTGATCTGGGTGATGACCATGGGCTCGCAGTACTTGCCCCGGGCCGCGATGGCCGCGTAGGCGTTGGCCACGGTGACCGGGTCCATCTCGTTGGTGCCGAGCGTGAACGTGGAGAACTCCAGCAGCGGCAGCCCGTCGGCCCGCTCGATGCCCAGCGACTTCGCCGTCTTGATCGTGTCGCAGAGGCCGACCTTCTCCTCCAGCTTCATGAAGAACGTGTTGACCGAGCCCCAGGTGCCGGACTGCAGCGTCAGGAAGCCGCCCGAGCCCTCGTCGTTGGTGACGGTGTGGGACGGGTCGCCGATGCTCTCGCCCTTGCAGTTCTTGAACGTCGAGTAGCCGGACGCCCGGTAGCCGGAGCCCACGGACAGCCCGTCGTTGACCTTCATGCCCTCCTTGAGGGCGGTGATCAGGGTGAACGTCTTGAACGTGGACCCCGGCTGGAAGCCGACGCCGCCGCCGTGCGCCGCGTTCGCGACCACGTTGTACGACATCTCGTTCTTGCGCTTGTCGTTGCCGTACTTGCGGCTGGCCGCCATCGCCTTGATCGCGCCGGTGCCCGGCTGGACCAGTGCCTCGGAGGCCACCGGGCGGTCGGAGGCGTGCACGTGCTTCTTGATCGCGGCCTCGGCGGCCCGCTGCATCTTGGGGTCGAGCGTGGTCCTGATCGTCAGGCCGCCCCGGCTGAGGAGCTGGGCGCGCTCCTTCTTGGTCTTGCCGAAGATCGGGTTGTTGAGCATCTCGGCGCGCACGTACATGCAGTAGTACGGGTAGTCGCTGGTCTCGCAGCCGCCGGGCAGGGCGGTGCCCTTCCAGCCGAGCTTCTTGGCCTTGGCCTCCTCGGCCTGCTGCGGCGTGATCTTGCCGAGTTCGGCCATCCGGCTGAGCACGATGTTGCGCCGCTCCAGCAGGGCGGCGCGCTGCTTCCTGCCGAGGTTGGGGTCGGTCCTGTTGGGGTTCTGCACGGCGCCGGCCAGCGTGGCGGCCTGGGCCAGGTCGAGCTCGGAGGCCGAGACGCCGAAGAAGCGCTTGGCCGCCGCCTCCACGCCGTTGGCACTCGCGCCGAAGTAGGCGATGTTGAGGTACTTCTCCAGGATCTGGTCCTTGGAGTACTTCTCCTCGATCGCCATCGCGTAGCGCAGCTCGTTGAGCTTGCGGGCGTAGCTGGCCTCGGTGGCCGCGGCCTTCTCCTCGTCGGTGACCGCGGAGTTGACCAGCACCTGCTTGACGTACTGCTGGGTGATGCTGGAGCCGCCCTGGGCGATGCCGCCCGAGGTGAAGTTCTTGGCCAGGGCGCGAATGGTGCCCTCGATGTCGATGGCGCCGTGCTCGTAGAAGCGGAAGTCCTCGATCGAGATGATCGCGGTCTTCATCACGTCGGCCACCTGGGAGAGCGGGATGACCTCGCGGTACTCCTCGTAGAAGGTGGCGATCTCGTTGCCCTTGGCGTCCTGCACCGTGGTCTTCTCCGCCAGCGGCGGCTCTTTGAGGTCCTCGGGCTTGAGGTTGAGGTCTTCTGAGGCGCTGACGAACATCGCGCCGGCGCCGCCGATGGCGGGCAGGGCGACGGCTGCGGCCAGCACGCCGGCGGCCGCGGCCGCTCCGGTCAGGCGCAGGATGCTCGTACCACGGCTCATGGTGCTGGAACCCTCCCCTATAGCCAATTCAACCCCGTCTCAAACCATATAGGTCCGGCGAATGCCCCGTATCCGGATCGATGTGATCGTGGTCTCACCTACGTAGAATCGGGGACCATGACCTCGGAACCCGACTCCATGGACGCCGTCATGGAGCAGTGGCGCCGGGAGCGGCCCGACCTCGACCTGGCGCCGCTCGGCCTGTTCGCCCGGCTCGTCCAGGTCACCAAGCTGCTGGAGGAGGCCGTCGAGCGGGTCTTCGCGCGGCACGGGCTGCGACAGGGCGAGTTCGACGTGCTGGCCGCCCTGCGTCGCGCCGGGAGCCCGTACACGATGATCCCGTCGGAGCTGTCCGCCGTGCTGCGGCTGTCGCGGGCCGGGATGACCAACCGGCTGGACCGGCTGGAGGCGGCCGGGTTCGTCGAGCGCAGCCTCGACCCGGCCGACCGGCGCAGCTTCCGCATCGCGCTCACCGCCGAGGGCCGCCGGGTGATCGACGCCACGCTCGCCGACCACGCGGCCAACCTGCACCGGCTGGCCGCCCTGGTGCCGCCCGGCGAGGCGGGCGCGCTCGACCGGGTCCTGCGTTCGATGCTGCGTGACCTCAAGGGCGACCTCGGGGGCGCCTGAGGGTCCGGGGGATCCGTGCGGGGGCACGGCCTTCGTTCTACCCACCGGTTGGCGGACTAACAGGAGGGGGCCTGGGAAGGCGTACCACGTGGCCGCTTTGCGCATCGAGACGGTCCGGCACCGTAGGTGCACGGTCCTGGTGGCGGCCGGCGAGCTGGACCACGCCGGCCGTGCCCGGTTCAGCGCCCACATCGACGCCGTGTGGGACTGGTCGCCCGGCCCCGTCCTCGTGTTCGACCTGGCCGACCTGATCTTCTACGACTCCTCCGTCATCGGCGTGCTGGCGATGGCGCTGCAGCGCATGCGGGCCACCGGCAGCGGCGAGATCATCCTGGCCCGTCCCGACGCGCATCTGGTCAACGTGCTGCGGCAGACCGACCTGCTCGGCTACGTGTCGCTGAGCCGGAGCGTCGACGTAGCGGTCGCCGAGCTGATGCTCAGGACCGCCCGGGAGTGACGCCGGGAACCGTGCCGATCCGGTGATCGTTCTGCGGTACGCCAGCCGTACCCGAACGGAGAGTAGTCACGTGGTTTTCAAGCGGATGCTGGGCGCCTTCGGCGTCGGAGCCCCCTCGGTCGACACCGTCCTCACCACGCCGCGGGTGCGGCCCGGCGGGATCCTGGCGGGGGAGGTGCGGCTGAAGGGCGGCGAGTTCGACGCCGACATCGAGCACGTCACGCTGGGCCTGGTGGCGCGGGCGGAGGCGGAGCTCGGCGAGGGTGAGGCCCAGGGGCTCGCCGAGCTGCACCGGATGCCGGTGTCGGGGCCGTTCAAGCTCGCCAAGGGGGCCGAGCGGACGATCCCGTTCGAGGTCGCCATGCCGTGGGAGACGCCGGTGAGCGAGGTGGGCGGGCAGCCGCTGACCGGGATGGCGCTCGGCATCCGCACCGAGCTGGCCATCGCCAAGGCCGTCGACAAGGGCGACCTCGACCCGCTGAGCGTCGAGCCGCTGCCGTCGCAGCAGCGGGTGATGGAGGCGTTCCTGCAGCTCGGGTTCGCGTTCAAGTCGGCGGACGTGGAGGTCGGGCGGATCCACGGCCTGCACCAGGAGCTGCCGGTCTACCAGGAGATCGAGTTCTACGGGCCGCCCGGGCAGATCAAGGAGGCCGAGCTCACGTTCGTCGCCGACGCCGGGGGGATGCACGTGGTCATCGAGGCCGACAAGCGGTCCGGCGGCTACGGCGACGCCATCGGCCGCTTCCGCGTCGGGCACGACGAGGCGCTGAGCACGGACTGGGCCGCCGAGATCGGCGGCTGGCTGGCCGGGCTGAGCGGCTACGGCGGCGGCCACCACCATCACCGTGACCACCACGGGGGGCACCACGGGGGGCACCACGGCGGTGGCGGGCTGGGCGGGATGGTCGCCGCCGGCGCCATGGGTGTGGTGGGCGGCATGGTCGCCGGCGAGCTCATCGAGGAGGCGTTCGAGGGCGAGGAGGAGGGTGACGGCGACTGGTAGCCGCCGTCACCGCTGGTGGTCGACCCGTTCGTCGCGCAGCAGCTCGGCGAACAGGTCCGCCCACTGGGGCATCACCACGTCGGGGCCGTAGGCGCGGGAGGTCACGACGGCGGCCTCGCCCATCTCCAGCCGCTTCCTGCGGTCGGCGACGACGTCCTTGAGCGCGGCCGCGAGCGCCTCGGTGTCCCTGGGCGGCACCAGCACCCCGTCGACGCCGTCGGTGAGCACGTCACGCGGGCCCGTCGGGCAGTCGAAGGCCACGATGGGCAGCGCGTGGGTCATGGCCTCGATCATCACCATCGGCAGCCCCTCGAACCGCGAGCTGAGCGCGTAGACCGAGGCGGCGGCCAGTTCCTCGTCCAGCCGGTCGGTGCGGCCCATGAGCGAGATGTTCCCGGTCATGCCGAGCTCCTCGATCCGGGCGGTGAGCTGGGGCTTGCGCGGGCCGGTGCCGAAGATGCGCAGCCGCCACTCCGGGTGCTCCCTGACCACCTCGGCGAAGGCCGGGATGAGCATGTCGAACCCCTTCTGGGGCACCAGCCGCCCGGCGGCGACCACGACCGGGTTCTCCTGGCGGGAACGTTCCTGGTCCACCTTGTGCACGGCGTTGGGGATCTGCACGATCCTGGCGCCGGGCAGCATCCGCTGGTATTCCTGCTGGTTCGTCTTGGTGAGCACGGCGATCGCGTCGAAGCGGCCGTAGTAGCGGGCGATGTCCTTGCGGATGGTCTCCGGGTAGGCGGTCAGGTTCATGTGCTCCTGGGCCACCTTGACCACGCCCTTGCCGGCCCGGCGCGCGGCGATCAGGTTGAGCGCGGGCCTGGTGGTGACCAGGATGCCGTGGTCCAGCCCGGCGACGTAGTCCATGACCGCCTTCTCCACCCGCTCGGTGAAGTATTCGGCGGCGAACTCGCCGCGCGGCACGATCTTGCCGCGCACCCGCCGCCACGCCTTGCGCGGCAGCGAGTCGGCCTGCCGGCCCTGCCGCTGGTCGACCAGCGCACTGACGCGGACGTTCGGGTGGATGGCGAACTGGGTCTTCTCCCGGCGCCGCACCACGCTGATGATCTCCACGTCGTGCCCGGCCCCGGCCATCGCGTTGGCCTGGTTGATCACGGTGCGGATGGTGCCGCCCATGCCGTAGGCGTGCAGCATCAGGTAGCGGATCTTCACGGCAGGTACCCCCAGCTCCGGCACATCGGCTTGAGCGATTCGGGGATGGACTCCTCGGGCGGCAGCTCGCGGCCCGGCTGCACGGTGCCGGTGCGGATCTTGTCCCGCCAGTCGCCGAGGCCCTTCTGGATCACCGTCTGCTCACCGTAGGAGAGCATCCCGGCCTCCCACTCCACGCCCAGGAACTCGCAGATCTCGCGGGTGACCTTCTCCGGCTCGGCGCTGAGGTCCTCGTAGCGCACGGTCAGGCCGGGGAGCGCCGACTTGGCCCGTTGCACGGCTTTCATGTAGCGCAGCGCGTCGAGCGCGGCCTCTTCCGGGCCGCGCTTGTCGGGACTGGCCTCGTGCCAGGAGGCCGCGATGGAGGCCGGGTGCCGCAGCAGGAAGACGAATCGCGCGTCCGGCCAGCAGGCGGCGAGGCGCTCGAAGGCGAAGGCGTTCGCCGGGGTCTTGTCCACGATGTAGCGCTTGCCGCTGCGCACCAGCTCGCGGTGCAGGACCCGGTCCCAGAGCAGGTGCTCCAGGTCGGCCTGGTTGTGGCCGAGCGCCGCCATCGCCTTGGTGGCCAGGGTCGTGCCGAACTCCACTCTGAGGCGCCGCACGTGGAGCTCGTGCGGGGCGTGCAGTGCCGAATGGGCGTTGAGGATCGCGCGTAGCAGGGTGGAGCCGGATCGTACCGGCGAGATGATGAAGACGGGGGCGGAGAGCAACCGGTCTGCCGCGGGGTCCGCCGGCGGCCGGATCTCGACCTCGGCCGGCGTCGCGGGTGCGGGCGCCGGCGCCTTCGTAATCCCCTGGTTCCCTACTCGATTGACCTGGAATCCGGTGAACCTGACCAGCGCCTTATTGATCTTACGCTGCCAGCTCATGCAGAGGGAGACTACCCATCCTTCCTGGTAGTTCCCTGGCAATCGGGTGACGATACGGAACCGTGACGGGGCCGTATATCCTCGACCATCTCATTGCTTCCCTGCTGGAGCCTCGCACCTGATGAGACGTGTTCGAGCCGCCTCTTTCGTACTCGGCGGCTACAGTCACCCCGCGCAAGTCATCGCGACGGGCTTCAGCACGGCCGCGCTGGTCGGCACGTTGCTGCTCGCGCTGCCGTTCGCGACCACCGAGGGCGTGTCGGCGGGCTGGCTGACGGCGGTGTTCACGGCCACCTCGGCCGTCTGCCTGACCGGGCTGGTCATTGTCGACACGCCTACGCACTGGTCGATGTTCGGCGAGCTGGTGATCATCGGGCTGGTGCAGATCGGCGGACTCGGGATCATGACCCTGGCGACGGTCTTCACCGTGCTGGTGTCGGGCCGCCTGGGGCTGCGCGCGAGGCTGTTCGCCCAGGCCGAGACCAAGACGCCGACCATGGCCGACATGCGCAAGGTGGTGCGCAAGGTCGTCGTCTTCAGCCTGGTGTGCGAGGCGCTCGCGGCCGTGGTCTTCACGCTGCGCTTCCTGGTGGGGTACGACGAGCCGCTCGGGCATGCGTTGTATCTGGGCATATTTCATGGAATTTCGGCCTTCAACAACGCGGGATTCGCGCTCTGGTCGGACAACATCATGGGCTTCGTCACCGACCCCTGGATCTGCCTGACCATCGCCGCCGCCGTCACCGTCGGCGGCCTCGGCTTCCCCGTGGTGTTCGAACTGCTGAAGTCCTGGCGGCATCCGAGCAGGTGGAGCGTGCTGACCAGGATCACCGTCGTGGCCACCGTGGTGCTGCTGATCCTCGGCACGCTGGTCTACCTGGCCACCGAATGGCGCAACCCCGGCACGCTGGGCGCCCTGGACGACTCGGGCAAGCTGCTGGCCGGGTTCTTCCTGTCGGCCATGGCGCGTACCGCCGGGTTCAACAGCGTCGACATCAGCCAGCTCTACCCGTCGAGCTGGCTGTTCACCGACCTGATGATGTTCATCGGCGGCGGCAGCGCGGGCACCGCCGGCGGCATCAAGGTGACCACGCTCGGGCTGCTGGCCTTCGTCATGTGGGCGGAGCTGCGCGGCGAGTCCAAGGTGAACATCGGCCACCGGCAGATCTCCGAGTCGGCCCAGCGCCAGGCCGTGACGATCACGATGATGAGCGCCGGCCTGGTCGCGGTCTGCACCTACGTGCTGCTGGTGCTCACCCCGCACAGCCTCGACCGGGTCCTGTTCGAGGTCGTGGCCACCTTCAGCACGGCAGGGCTGTCCACGGGTATCACCGCTGATGTGACGACCGCCGGTCAGGTCCTGATGGTCCTGCTGATGTTCGTGGGCAGGATCGGCCCGCTTACGATCGGCTCCGCGCTGGCGTTGAAGGAACGGACCCGGCACTACGAACTACCTGAGGAGCGGATGATCGTTGGCTGAGAAGAGCAATGACCCCGTGGTGGTGATCGGCCTCGGCCGGTTCGGCAGCTCGCTCGCGCTGGAGCTCACCCGCAGGGGGACCGAGGTGCTGGCCATCGACAGCCGGCCGAAGATCGTGCAGGCGCTGGCGGGCCACATCACCCACCTGGCCACCGCCGACGCCACCGACCTGGACGCGCTCCAGCAGCTCGGCGTGCCCGACTTCTACCGTGCCGTGGTGGCGATCGGCGACCTGGAGGCCAGCATCCTGTCCGCCTCGCTGCTGGTGGAGCTGGAGATCGACGACATCTGGGCGAAGGCGGTCAGCCAGCAGCACCGCCGCATCCTGAGCCGGGTCGGCGTGCACCACGTCGTGCTGCCCGAGTTCGACATGGGCGAGCGGGTGGCGCACTTGGTGAGCGGCCGGCTGCTGGACTACATGGAGGTGGACCAGAACTTCGCGCTGATCAAGACCCATCCGCCGAAGGAGTACGTGGGCACCCCGCTGGGCGAGTCCGGCCTGCGGCGCAAGTACGGCGTCACGGTCGTCGCGGTCAAGAAGGAGGGCGAGGCGTTCACCTACGCCACGGCCGACACGGAGCTGTCATACGGCGACATCATCCTGGTGTCCGGCACCACCGACCAGATCGAGCGCTTCTCGGAGCTCAGCTGACGGTGCGAGCGGGCACCGAGGACCGCCACGACGGCGGCCAGAGCCTGGAGCCGCCGTTCCGCCCGCAGGCCGGGCCGACGGCGCTCGGCCCCGCCACGGTGGGCCCGCCCTACCGGACCGGCGACCGGACCGGCGGCTTCGGCCCGTACGAGTCGATCGCCTTCCGCCGGATCCCGGCCGCCGATCCGGGCCGAGTCAGCCCTTCGTGACAGTGGGCGCCGTGTCGGTCCAGCCCGACTCGATGACCTTCGTCCAGGTCTTGTTCGGGAACAGCTTGCCGTCCATCCAGGTGTCCAGCTTCTCCCCGACCAGCAGCATGGCCGAGGTGTCGACGGTCACGCTGCGCCTCATCCGCCAGTCGCCCTTGCCGTCGGTGGTGGTGAGCCTCTTGCGGTTCTTGCCGGCGTCCGTCACCTTCGTGCCGGGCTCGGCCGACAGCAGCGTGAACGCGGCCGCGCGCACCTTCTCCGTGACCGGAAGCTCGTGCAGGAGCCCCTCGTACTCATGTCCCAGCCGGATCTCCTCCCGGCGCGGCGGCTCGGGGGCGGCCAGCACGATCTCGACGAGCCGTTCCTTGAGCGCCGCGGGCTCCGACGGCAGCGCCTGAAGCTCCTGGTAGGTCATCTTGCGACCGCCCAGGATGAACCCGCTCGGCTTGCTCTTCGTCACCCTGGCCTTGCCCGGCTCCGTGGACAGCTTCACCAGCATGCCCTCGGTCCGGTAGCGCCACGAGGCCGGCGAGCCGTCACGCTTCCAGGCCGCCCGGTCGGCCGCGCTCTTCGGGTTGGCGCCCAGCTCGCGGAAGCTCACCCAGCGGTCACCGCTCAACGCCGACGTCGACTCGCTCAACTGCCGCTCCACCACCCAGTACGTGTTCGGCGCGATGCCGACCTTGCGCGGATGGGTCATGGTGAACAGGGTCTGGGTGTGCCAGTACTTGCCTTCGGACTCGGCGGCCCGGGCCGGGGTGGCCGTCGCCGCCAGGGCCAGCACAGCCACCATCATGATCGTCTTACGCATGTCAGTCACCTTCCGGTTCGGGGTTGGGCAGGTCGGGCAGCTGGTCGGTCCATACGCTCTCCGCGACGGCCGTGAACTGCGCCGGCTCGCCCGAGGGCATGAGTGTCTCCAGCGCGAGCGGGGCTCCCGTCGCGACGTTGAAGATGAGGCGCTTGTCGCGATCGTCGGCCGGGTCCCGGTACACGATCGCCTGCCCGGTCCTGCCGAGCTGGTCCGTCACCTCGCCCCGCGCGGTGACGCCGGGCAGCGAGGCCATCAGCCGGTACGCGGCGGCCCTGGTCTCGGCGGGCACCGGCATCTCCAGGACGAAGCTGCCCAGATTGGCCGTCAGCTCCCCGGTGCCGGGGCCGAGCAGCGCGCGCAGCCCCTCCGGGGTGGCCGGCAGCTCGGCCATCCGGGTCAGCGGCCTGCCGGCTGCCAGGAGCCGCCAGTCCACGTCCTCCTGCCGGATGGACCGGGCCTCGCCGGGCGCCGCCTCCACCTCGTAGGAGTCGCCGCCGAGGCCACCGCCGTTGCCGTACGGGTACGACCATCGGGTGGGGGAGCCGTCGGCGCGCCAGGCCGCCTCGTCCTCCGGCGTGGCCGGCTCGACGCCCAGGTAACGCAGGACGATCCAGTGCGGGGCGGTCATCTTGCCCGTGGGCAGCCAGGTCTCCTCGGTGGCCGTCTGCTGCAGGGTGTAGCGGTCACCCGGGTCGCGGAACCGTACGCCTCTGACGAGCTTGTTGCCCCACCACGCGCCCTCGGCGGGTTGCCGGGCGGCCGACGTGGCGGCCGCCAGCAGGACCGTCCGGGCGTCGGGGGGCGGGGGCTCGGCCGGCGGCGCGGACGAGAGCACGACGGCCGCGGCCGCCGCCGCCGACGCCAGCCCGAACGTCCCCCACCGTGCCGCCCGCACCGCCCGCCGTCCCGGCCGGTCGTGCGGCGTCCGGCTTGGCGGGCGCTCGTGGGCGATCTCCGTCAGGAGCCGGTCACGGCCCCGGACGACGGTCTCCCGGGAGGGCCCCGGCGGGGAGAGCAGCTCCCGCACCGCGGACAGGTCATCCATTCGAGTCTCCGATCACTGGGTTGACCTCGCCGAGCGCGGCCCGCACCTTCTTGCGGGCGCGGTGCAGCCGGGAGCCGACCGTGCCGTAAGGGATGCCGAGAGAGGCGGCCACCTCCTCGTAGCTCAGCCCGGCCACGGCCACGAGCAGCAGCACGTCGCGATCACCTGAGGGCAGGGCGGCCAGCGCCGCCGCGAGCGGCCCTCGCGCGCCCGCGGCGTCCACGCGGGTGGGCACCCGCTCCTCGGGGCCTGCCACGAACGTCTCGAGCGACGGGGCACGGCGGAAGGCCGCGAGCATCCGCGACAGCCCCCTGCGGTGCTGGGCCACCAGGTTGGTGGCGATGCCGTACAGCCAGGGCCGGACGCCGCCGCGCGCCGGGTCGAACGTGTGCCGCTTGCGGAAGGCCGTCAGGAACGTCTCAGCGGCCAAATCGTCGGCCGCCTCCGGGCCGAGCCTGGCGGCCAGGTAGCGGTAGATCTCCTCGACGTACCGGTCGTAGAGGACCGCGAACCGTTCCGGCTCCCGTACGGACTCCTTGATCACGGCCGCGTCGTCGGCCGCGACCGGGGGGTCGCTCACCTCGGGGGGCGCGGTCATTCGGGGTGTCCCTTCTGTCGCTTACACCCCTACTCCGCCGATCGTCCCATCCCCCTTCACGCCCCGGGCCGTCAGCCGATCGTCCCGTCCCCCTTCACGCCCCCGGGCCGTCAGTCGTCGTGGTCGGGGTCGTACCGGGTGGGCTCGGCCGGCAGCGTGTAGCGCCGGTCGATGAGCTCGACCACCCGGCTCAGGCTGTCGTCCGGCTCGTCCCGTTCCACCGCCTCGACCTCGCCGGCCAGCTCGTCGTCGCCGAGCCGGTCGCGGATCCAGGCCGAGTAGTCGCCCCGCTTCAGGTGATACGCCCAGGTGTCGCCGTCGATGCCCTCGGCGAGCTCCACGAACGTGTGCAGGTTGCGCGCCCGCAGGTTCAGCCGCTGCTCGGGGCCGGTGAAGTAGAAGCTCTTGTCCTTCGACATGGTGCCCGCGGCGTACTTGCGGCGGTGGCGGGTGCGTTCGGCGCGGGCCGGCGAGGGCTGGACCCGCTGGGCGGCGTCCAGCGCGGTGCGCCACAGGACGACGCTCCCGTCGTCCCCCTCGCCCTCGATGGCGGGCGCGGGCCGGCCGAGCGCGTCCGCGAACGCGCCGAGCGTGTCACCAGGCTCGGGGCCCACCGCGATCACGCCGTCCACCAGGTTCAGCGCCGCCGGGCTCAACGCCTCGGGATGCACGGTGATCAGCACCATCGCGCCCAGGTCGCGGACGTCCTTGACCGGCACCTCCTGCACCTCGGCCGGCATCAGGTGGTGCGCCTCGTCCACGACCACCCAGTGCGGGTGGCCGAGCTTGGCCCGCATGGAGACCAGGCGCGGCACCAGCTCGGCGAAGAACGCGGGCCGGTCGCGCAGCGGCATCCCGATCATGTTCACCACCGCGCTGTGCCGGGGCGACTCCAGCAGCCGCAGCACCTCGTCGACGGCCGGCGCCCGGTCCGGCTCGCCCAGCACCGCGGTCCCGGGGAACTCCGCGTAGTCGCCCTCCGGATCGATCACCACGCACTGGTGGTCGCTCTCCACCAGCCGCTCCAGCAGCGCGGTGGTGACCGTGGACTTGCCGCTGCCCGACGGCCCCGCCACCACCAGCCCCGTCCCGTACGGCGTGAGCCGCGCCTCGCCCTGGTCGCCGTGGCCGAGCAGCACGTCGTGGCGCGGCACGTCGATCTGGTCCAGTTCGCCCGACAACAGCAGCTCGGCGAGCTGGACGACGCCGTGGCCCGCCTCCCGGCCCAGCGGCAGGTCGCACTGGCGCAGCAGCGCCGGCACCGCATTGGCCACGGCCGCGCCGCACTCGGCCGCGCTCAGGAAGGCGTGGTCGTTCTCCGCGTCGCCGACGGCCACCACGTTGTGCCGCGACAGGCAGAGCCGGTCGAGGGCGGCGGCCAGGCCGCTGGCCTTGTTCACGCCGGGCGGCAGCACCATCACCGCGCCCTTGTTCCTGATGACCTGCAGCTCCAGGCCCAGCTCCCGGATGACCTCGTGCACCTGCGCGTCGTACGGCTCGCGCGTGGCGACGACCACCGACCCCACGCCCAGGGGCGTGACGCCCGCCGCGCGCAGCCGGTCGACCAGCTCGGCCGGCGGCGCCTCCGCCAGCGGCTCCCTGGTGCGCTCGCCGGGGTCGTAGAGCAGCCCGCCGTTCTCGGCCACCACCAGGTCGAACAGGTCGGCGTGCGGAAAGACGGACAGCAGGTCGTCGAGCTCCCGGCCGGTCACCAGCAGGAGTTTCCTGCCCGAGCGGGAAACCCGCTCCAGGACCCGGACGGTGTGCTCGTGGACCCGTCCGCGCGTGGCCAGCGTGTCGTCGTAGTCGCAGGCGAGCACGTGATATCTCATGTCGCGCACGTACCCGGAAGCACCCGTCGAAACCGGCAGGCTCGCGGCGGTTCCCGGGTGCACACCCCGCAACGCTGACGCTTCACCCCTCGATTTCCGGTGAATCGCGGCCTTCGCCGGCGCGCGCACTTTCGAATGCCCCGCTACCTGGAATTCCGCCGCCACGCGCGATCTCATGTCCCCCGGTTCGCAGGCCCTACACGGACAGGGGAACACATGGTGTATCCACGGCGGATAGCGCAGTTCACGCTCGCCTTCGCACTGGCCATCGGATTCGCGCAGCCGGTGGCGGCCGCCGAACGGGTGCGCGTCACCCGCTTCCTCGGCGAGCAGCAGTTGCCGCACAAGATGGAGTTCGCCGGCACGGTCGTCGGCGGCCTGTCCGGCCTGGACCGCGACCCCCGCACCGGCACCTGGTACTTCATCTCCGACGACCGGTGGCGCTACAACCCGGCCCGCTTCTACACCGGCCGGCTGGACTTCAACCCGCGCACCGGCGCCTTCACCGGCGCCCATGTCACCGGCGTCCAGACGCTCATCGGACCCGACGGCGAGCCCTATCCCGGCTACGGCAAGCCGCGCTCGGCCGACCCCGAGACGATCCGGTTCGACCGGCGCACCCGCCGCCTGATCTGGGGGCACGAAGGCGACCGCCCCGACGAGCGCAACCCGGACATCCCCGTCTCCCAGCTGTTCGTCCGCCGCATGGACCGGCAGGGCCGCCACCTCGGCTCCCTGCCCATGCCGCGCAACCTGCGGCTGACCACGACCGAGAGCGGCCCCCGGCGCAACTTCGGCATCGAGGGCCTGGCCCTCGGCCCGCGCACGATCGCCGCCGTGGCCGAGGGGCCGCGCTACGAGGACGGCCGGCCGCCGACCGTCGAGCGCGGCGCCCCGGCCAGGATCACGGTCTGGAACCGCGGCGGCCGCCTGCTCGGCCAGTACGCCTACCCGATCGACCCGCTCCCGGCCAGGCCCGTACCGCCGACCGGCGCGACCGACAGCGGGGTCTCCGAGCTCCTGGCCATCGACGACCACCGCTACCTGGCGCTGGAACGCTCCTGGATCGAGGGTGTGAACTACCGGGTCAAGCTGTACGAGATCGACCTGCGCGGCGCGACCGACGTGCTGCCCCGCCGGAGCCTGGCCGACGGCAGGCCGTACCGTCCCGTGCGCAAGCGGCTGGTCTACGACTTCAGCAGCCTGCCCGGCCAGGTGCAGAACCTGGAGGGCCTCGCCTGGGGCCCCCGGCTGCGCACCGGCGAGTGCACGCTGGTCGCCGGCTCCGACGACAACTTCGACGGGCGCGAGGTGACGCAGTTCCTCGCCTTCGCCGTCCGCGGCTGCTGACGCCGCCTTCCTGACCGCCCGCGCCCCTGCCCTCCATCAGGGGCGCGGGCTCTTGCGTCCCCAAGCCAGGGCGACGATCACGTACGGCACCGCGAACAGGGCGAACGTCACGCCGTGCCCCGCCATCGTGGACGCGGTTCCGTACGCGGTGTAGACCAGCAGCGTGACCCCCTCCCGGCCGAGTCCCGCGACGGAGGTGACGGTGGCGCGGCTCGGCCCGTCGATGCTCTCCTGAAGCCGCGCGTCGGCCACCACGTCGGCCAGCTGGAACGCCCCGAAGGCCAGCGCGATCAGCGCGAACCCGGCCGGCCGCCCGCTCAGCGCGCCGCCCGCCAGCGCGAGCGCCGCCGCCAGCAACATCAGCGCCAACCGGCGCTCCGCCAGGCGCTCGGCCTTCCCGGCGAGCAGCCCGCCTGCCGTGGCCGCGGCCCACACGAGCAGGACGAGCACGGGGACCCCGGCAAGGGGCATCCCGATCTCGGTGCCGAGGTACGGGACGTACTCCTCCAGCGCCCCCCAGATCGCCCCCGTGGCGGCCGACAGGAGCAGCCACCTCGACACCCGCCGGTTCCGGCGCGCCTCGGCGAGCCCGTTCCTCAGGACGGTCCAGTAGCCGGGCTCGTCGTCTTCTTCGTCGCCGTCATCGGCGGCGGGGGCACGATGCTCGGCGAAGGCCAGGGCGGCGGCCGAGCACAGCACGCAGGCCACGACGCTGGCCGCGCCCACCGCGAGATAGCCGCCGACGGCGAATACCGGGATGGCCAGCCCGATGGCCGACGCGGTCGCGGCCAGCCCCACCGAGGAGGCCCGGCCCATCAGCCCGGCATAGCGCCCCGCCTCGCCGACCCGCTGCAGCTCCTCGTACACCAGGGCTTCCAGCGACCCGGACGTGAGCGCGCCGCGCACGCCCCACAGCACGAACCCGGCGGCGAACGTCCAGTAGGAGGGGAAGATCACCCACAGCGCGAAGCCCGTGGCGGCGAGCAGCGGCCCCACGCACAGCAGCAACCGCCTGGAGAACACGTCCGCCAGGGCCCCCGAGGGCACCTCCAGCAGCAGCCCGGTGACCGACCAGATGACGAGCAGCGAGGTGGTCTCGGCCACCGACAACCCGGTCTCCGCGAACAGCAGCGTGTAGACCGGATAGAGGAGGACGAACTCATCCAGGAACGAGTAAAGGTAAAGAGTGCCCGCCAGCCGGGACGGGCTTCCGTTCGAAGGTCAATGTCGCCAGGTCATGCCGGTGATTCTAATCGCGCAGCCTAAGCTCCGCGTAAACCCCACAGTGTCGGTGCGCGGCGGCGAGGGAGATGCCGTTGGGTAGGGGGAGGGGATGAAAGTGGTGGTGCTGGCTGATACGCATGCGCCGCGCAGGTGGCGGGGCTGCCCGCCGCGCGTCGCCGAGCAGTTGCGCGGGGCCGGGGCGATCCTGCATGCCGGGGATGTGTGCGTGCCGTCGGTGCTGGCCGAGTTGGCCGGGTACGCGCCGGTCCACGCCGTGAAGGGCAACAACGACGGCCCGGACGTGGTGGCGCCGGAGACGCTGGAGCTGGACCTGGCCGGGCTGCGGGTCGGGATGATCCACGACAGCGGCCCGGCGCAGGGCAGGCTGAGGCGGATGCGCCGCCGCTTCCCGGCTGCCGACCTGGTGGTGTTCGGGCATTCGCACATCCCGCTGGACGAGTCGGAGGGCGGTTTCCGCATCTTCAACCCGGGCTCGCCCACCGACCGGCGGCGGCAGCCGTACGGGACCGTGGGGGTGCTCGGCATCGAGGGCGGCGAGCTCGTCGAGGCCAAGATCGTCCCCGTGACGTGACCGGGTTTGCCGGATGACGTTGTGCGGTATGTCCGTTACACACAGTGATGAACCGGACGGGGCTGACGATGGACCATCCCTGGCAGACGCGGACCCAGTGCCTGATCGAGGCCGGCCCGGCCGACACGGTGGACGTGCGCGTACGGTTCCTGCAGGTCGTGACCCGTGAGGTGGCCCGCGCGCGGGGCGACGAGCTGGAGCTCGCGCCGGAGCTGACCGTCGACGGCGTCCGCTACCTGGCGGGGCAGGAGTCGCGGGAGCGCGAGGTGGCCGTGTCCGGCGTGGCGCTGGGTGAGCTGATGACGGCGCCCAGCGTGATGGAGGTCGACGTCCCGGCCGACCAGGAGGCCGTGTGGCTGATCGACGTCAGCGGCCGGGCGGGTGCGGTGCTGCGCGGCTGGGAGGCGCTGCACGGTCGGGTCGAGGTGCGGGCCGAGCTGCTGCGCGAGGGGCTGTTCCAGCTCACGGTCCTGGTGGCCAACACGACCGAGTGCGGCAGGCACGCGTTCGTCTCGGTGCTGGCCGGTCGCGCGGGGGAGCGTCACGCGCTGCTGTCGGCGCCCATCGTCCTGGAGGAGCGCGCGCCGGCCGCCCGGTAGTCCTGGCACTACCTCGGGGTGTCGTTCCCGCGCGGTGGAGGCGGGGCGGGGATCGGGCGAGGCTTGCGGCATGTATCTCGCCTCGACGCTCCTGCTCGGCTCGCTCGTCGTCGTCCCGTCCGCCCCCGGCTGGGCGCCCTGCCCGGGGGACGACGTGCCCGCCGGCCTGGTGTGCGCCTCGGTGGACGTGCCGGTCGACTGGGCGCGGCCGGACGGCCGCAGGATCACCCTCCAGATCGCCAAACTGCCCGCGACCGGCGCCAGGACCGGGACGGTGTTCGCCGTTCCCGGCGGCCCCGGCGGTTCCGGGGTCGACGACCTCAAATACCGTGTGAAGAGCTTCGACAACCTGCGCGGACGTTTCGACGTGGTCAGCCTCACCCCGCGGACGCACGCGAGCGCGGGCGGCCTGCCGGTGGAGTGCTTCACCACGGGCCCGTGGCTGACCCGGCCCGACGGCAAGGCGGACTACGCCCGGCTCGCCGTCGCCAACCGGGCGAGCGCCGAACGCTGCCGCCGGCACGACCCCGAACTCTTCGACCATCTGGACTCGGCCTCCTTCGCCCGCGACATCGACGCCGTCCGGGCCGCGCTCGGCGAGCGGCGGCTGAGCTTCATCGCCACCTCCTACGGCGGCGTGCCCGCCGTGGCGTACGCCAGGCTCTTCCCCGAGCGGGTCCGGGCCATGTACCTGGACGGCGCGGTCAACCAGCTGCGCGACACCCGCGCGGAGATGCGGGACCGGGCGGCCACCTACGAGAAGCAGTTCACCCGGTTCGCCGCATGGTGCGCCGCCGACGCGTCCTGCGCGCTGCACGGGCCGGACCCGGCGGCGCGCTGGCGGAAGCTGGTCGCCCGCGCCGACCGCGACCCCGTTCCGGTCAGCGGTGAGCGCGTCCGGTACAGCGGCTTCGACATGCAGATCGCCGCGATGCCCAACCTGGTCCACCCCGGGACGGGCAACGCCCGGTGGGCGCAGCTCGCGGCCGCCGCGGCCAGGGCGGAGGCGGGGGACGCGCGCGGATTCGCCGACTACGTCAAGGCGTCGGGCAGCCTGAAGCCGCCTTCCTACACGGGCATGAACGCCACCCACTGCGCCGACGGCCTGCGCTTCGCCGGCTACGCCGACTACCGGGGGGCGCTGGCGATCGGGCGGCGGCTCTCGCCGAACCTGCCCGACATGGGGGTGTGGCACCGGCTCGGGTGCGCCGGCTGGCCCGGCCGGGTGGCCAACCCGCCGTCGCCGTTGCCGTCGAGCGGGCTGCCGCCGTTCCTCGGCGCGGGCACCTGGACGGACTACGCCGACACCGCCGATCTGGCGCTGCGGGTGCCGGGCTCCTCGACGGTCCGGTACGACGGTCCCGGGCACGGCCTCTACCTGACCGGCAACGCGTGCGTGATCGCGCACGCGGATCGCTACCTGACCGACCTGACGCTGCCGCCGCCCGGCACCGTGTGCCGGTGATCAGGCGGGCGCCCGGTCGGCCGCGATGACGAGCACCGCGCCGAACGCGGCCAGCGCCAGGTTGGCGAACAGCTCGTAACCGGTCAGGACGTCGATCCTCGGGATGATCACCCGGTTGAAGAAGTTCAGGAAGATCCCGAAGAACGGCTGTACGGCGAGGTGGTCGATGGCCCCGCTGACGCCCTGGAGCGCCAGGACGAGCCCCGCGACCTGGATGCTTTTGCGCATGCCCGAAACGCTAGGCAGGCGGGACCCGGCCGGGGATCGGTCATCCGTATCGGCCGGGGTGACCAAAGTAGGTGTCAGTCCCCGCCGCGCGAGGTGTGCGGATAGTGCAGGTCGAAGGCGGGCCGCTCGGAGCGGATCGGCGGCATGAACGTGAAGTTGTGCCGGGGCGGCGGACAGGACGTCGCCCACTCCAGCGAGCCGCCGTAACCCCAGGGGTCGTCCACGGTCACCAGCGGCGCCCGCCGCGCGGTCTTCCACACGTTGTAGAGGAACGGCAGCGTCGACAGGCCGAGCAGGAACGCGCCGGCGGAGGAGATCTGGTTGAGCGCGGTGAACCCGTCGGCCGGGCTGTAGTCGGCGTACCGGCGCGGGAACCCGACCACGCCGAGCCAGTGCTGCACCAGGAACGTGGTGTGGAAGCCGACGAACAGCATCCAGAAGTGCACCTTGCCCAGCCGGTCGTCGAGCATCCGCCCGGTCATCTTCGGCCACCAGAAGTAGAAGCCGGAGAACATCGCGAACACCACGGTGCCGAACACCACGTAGTGGAAGTGCGCCACCACGAAGTACGTGTCGCTGATGTGGAAGTCGAGCGGCGGCGACGCCAGGATGACCCCGGTCAGCCCGCCGAGCAGGAACGTCACCAGGAACCCGATCGCGAACAGCATCGGCGTCTCGAACGACAGATGCCCCCGCCACATCGTGCCGATCCAGTTGAAGAACTTCACCCCCGTCGGCACCGCGATCAAAAAGGTCATGAACGAGAAGAACGGCAGCAGCACCTGCCCGGTGGGGAACATGTGGTGCGCCCACACCGTCATCGACAGCCCGGCGATCGCGATCGTGGCGGCCACCAGCCCGATGTAGCCGAAGATCGGCTTACGGCTGAACACCGGCAGCACCTCGGTCACGATGCCGAAGAACGGCAGCGCGATGATGTAGACCTCGGGATGCCCGAAGAACCAGAACAGGTGCTGCCACAGGATCGGCCCGCCGTTCAGCGGGTCGTAGATGTGCGTGCCGAACCGCCGGTCGGCCTCCAGCGCCAGCAGGGCCGCCGCCAGCACCGGGAACGCCATCAGCACGAGCATGCTGGTCAGCAGCACGTTCCAGGTGAAGATCGGCATGCGGAACATGGTCATGCCGGGCGCCCGCATGCACACGATGGTGGTGAAGAAGTTGACCGACCCGAGGATCGTGCCCAGTCCGCTGAGCACCAGTCCCATGATCCACAGGTCGCCGCCGACCTGCGGGGTGTAGGTGGACGACGACAGCGGCGTGTAGGCGAACCAGCCGAAGTCCGCCGCCCCGCTCGGCGTGAAGAACCCGGCCACCGCGATCAGCCCGCCGAACAGGAACAGCCAGTAGCTGACCATGTTGAGCCGGGGAAAGGCGACGTCGGGCGAGCCGATCTGCAACGGCATGATCACGTTGGCGAACCCGGCGAACAGCGGGGTGGCGAACAGCAGCAGCATGATCGCGCCGTGCATGGTGAACAGCTGGTTGTACTGCAGCGTGGTGACGAACTGCAGATCCGGCTCCAGGAGCTCGGCCCGGATGATCATGGCCATGATCCCGGCCAGCAGGAAGAACGCGAACGAGGTGATCAGATAGAGGTACCCGATGACCTTGTGGTCCGTCGACGTCATCCATCTGACCAGCACCGCCCCGGCGCGATGGCTCTTGACCGGGGCGAGCGGCGAGGTCAGCGGCTCGCTGCCGGACGGCTTGTGGATCGTCACCTGGTTCCCCTTCGTACGCGGGCCGTACGCGCATGACTACCCGGGGTAATGCCACGCTAGGCCCACGAATCTCCCACAAGAGGCATAGTGGGACGCACCTGGGAGCGTCTGGGGGGTGACGACGATCCCTAGGAGGTGACGTGGACGCCGAGGACGAAAGGGTCTTCCGCGAGTTCGTCGCCGCGCGCTCACCCGCGCTGATGCGGCTCGGGTTCCTGCTCACCGGCGGGGACCAGCACGCGGCGGAGGACCTGGTGCAGGCGGCGCTGGCGAAGCTGGCCGGCCGCTGGCGGCGGGTGGACGCGCCGGAGGCCTACGCCAAGCAGATCATGTACCGCCAGAACATCAGCTGGTGGCGTACGGCCGGGCGGCGCGGCGAGGTCGTCCGGGAGTCGGTGCCCGACCTGCCGGGACGCGACCAGACGCACCGGAGCGAGCTGCGACTGGTGCTGCGGGGCGCGCTGGCCAGGCTCACCGCCAGGCAGCGCGCGGTCCTGGTGCTGCGCTACTTCGAGGACCTGCCGGACCACGAGGTCGCGCGGCTGCTCGGCTGCTCGGTCGGCACGGTCAGGAGCACCGCGCACCGCTCACTCGCCCGGCTGCGGGAGATCGCTCCCGAGCTGGCACGGGAACTGGAGGCCGCCGTATGACCAGGCTGCTGCGGGAGACGATGGAGGAGTGGGCCGGGCAGGCCGAGGTGCCGCACGACCTGGCCGACCGGGCGCTGCGGGGGCGTTCCTGGAAGCCGGCCGTCGCGGCCGCGCTGGCCCTGGCGGTGGCGGTCGCGGTGTTCGCCGTCGTGCTGACGGGCGGGCCGACGACCGTGCGGCCCGCCGATGGGATCATGCTTCCGCCCAGGCCCTCACCCGCACCCACGGACGTGCGCGGCGACCCGG
Source organism: Nonomuraea sp. SBT364 (assembly GCF_001083785.1). Classification (GTDB taxonomy): domain Bacteria; phylum Actinomycetota; class Actinomycetes; order Streptosporangiales; family Streptosporangiaceae; genus Nonomuraea. The sequence continues at coordinate 16,193 of NZ_LAVL01000015.1, read as the reverse complement.
ACCACAACCGGCCGACGAAGCTGGTGGCCGCCGGGAACGTGGCGGTGTCCGCGTACTACACGCACGGGCAGGAGAGCCTCGGCGGAGACCGGGTCCGGCTGCGGCGCACCTGGTGGCTGTACGACCCGCGTACCGACACCTACGAGCGGACGCCGTACGCCTGGGTGGACGTGGCGCCGGGCATGCAGGTGGCGGCGGTGCTCGAAGGCGACGGGCTGGGCCGGCGGGCGGGCATCCTCGACATGAACACCCGCCAGTTCCTCACCTGGATCGACCTCGGCCATGACGTCGCGTCGCTCACGTGGTCGCCCGACGGCACCAAGCTGCTCGCCACCAGCTACGCCGAATACCCCGACACCTGGGAGGAGAACGGGCCGAACAGCCGGCTGCTCTTCGACAGCACCCGGCTCGGCTACGTCATCGCCGACGTGCCCGCGCGCACGGTCGAATATCACGCCAAGCCGGCCCTGACGGGCGCCCCGGACGATCCGCAGCCCGGCAACCACAACAGCCGCCAGGATCTCGGCTGGAGCCTCGACGGCTCGCTGATCTGGGAACCGCTCGACACCAAGCCCGGCAGGATCTACTACAGCCCGGGCGGGCAGCGGCAGGACCCGCCGCCCGACCTCGTGAGCCACGGCGGCCTGTCGAGGGTGTCGCCGGACGGCAGGCTGCTGCTCGGCGAACCGGGCCTGCCGACCTCGATCACCGACAGGGACACCGGCGCCGTCGTCGGCAGTCAGGAAGTGCTCCAGCTCCTGGCCTGGGCCGACAACGAGCACGTTCTCGCGCTCGGCTGCGCCGGCACCTGCGGCAACGAGTTCCGCAACGCCCTGGTCCTGGTCAGCGTGGACGGCAAGGAGGTGGTCCAGCTCACCGGGAACCGCGACTCGCGGACCGAGGAGGAGGGCTGGCAGTGGGTGCTCACGCCTAGATGACCCGAACGAGGGCAGGTGCAGGGCTTCCCCCGACCCCGAGGAGGACCCTTGACTACCGCGCAGAACGCCAGGGCCGCGGCCAGGAGGGCCGCGGACACCCCCGCGCTCGACCGGCTCGCCCGCGTCGGGCTCGCCTGCCGGGGCGTGCTGTACGCGCTGATCGGCGTGCTCGCCCTCCAGATCGCGTTCGACGGCGGCGGCGAGCAGGCCGACAAGGGCGGCGCCATCACCACGGTGGCGGAGCTGCCGTTCGGATCCGTGGTGCTGTGGGTGATGGTGGCCGGGTTCGTCGCCCTGGCGATTTGGCAGGCGTCCGAGGCGCTGGCCGGCCACCTGCGCCCCCTGGACCGCGCCGAGGCGGGCGGCCGGACCGCCGTGTACGCGCTGATCGTCTTCACGCTGTGGAGCGTGCTGACGGTCGGGCGCGCCGCCTCCGAGGACCAGAAGTCCCAGGACGTCACCGGCAAGCTGCTCGACCTGCCGGCCGGGCCGTGGCTCGTCGGCGCGATCGGCCTCGGCATCGTCGCGCTGGGCGTCTACTGGGCCCGGCAGGGCGTGACCAAGAAGTTCAAGGAGGAGCTCGAACTGGGCCGCATGTCGCCGCGCACCCGCTCGGTCATGGAGAAGCTCGGCCTGGCCGGCTACCTGGCGCGCGGCGCCATCGCCGGGCTGGCCGGGATCTTCGTCGTCCAGGCGGCCGTGACCCACGACCCGGACAAGGCGGGCGGCATCGACGCGACGCTCCGCGCGTTCGCCGACACCCCCGTGGGGCCGTGGCTGCTCGTGCTGGTGGCGGTGGGGCTGATGCTGTTCGCCGGATACTGCTTCGGCGAGTCGCGCTGGCGCCGGACCTGACGGTCAGGACGTCTCGAACTCCGCGACGTTCTGCTGGGTCGCCACCTTCACCGGCACGGCCACCGACTTCTCCACGGTCTCACCTCTGGCGACCTTGACCGCCGCCTCCACCGCCCGCTGGCCGAGCAGCTTCGGCTGCTGGGCGATGGTGGCGGCGAGCGTGCCGTCCTTGACCGCCGTCAGGCCGTGCGGGGTGCCGTCGAAGCCGACGACCTTGACCTCCTTGCCGGCCCGGCTGCCGAGCGCCCTGATCGCGCCCAGCGCCATCTCGTCGTTCTCGGCGAAGACGCCGGTGACGTCCGGGTGGGACTGCAGCAGGTTGGTCATCACGTCCAGGCCCTTGGCCCGGTCGAAGTCCGCCGGCTGCCTGGCCACCACCTGGATGTTGGGGAAGGCCTTGATGCCCTCCTCGAAGCCCCGGCCGCGGTCGCGGGAGGCGGAGGTGCCCGGCGTGCCCTGAAGGACGACCGCCTGCCCCTGCTCACCCATCTGCCTGGCCAGTTCCTGGGCGGCCAGCTTGCCGCCGGCCACGTTGTCGGACGCGACGGTCTGCGCCACCTCGACGCCGTTGACGCCGCGGTCCACGGCGATCACCGGCACGTCGACCCGTTCGGCGGCGGTCACGGCGGGCGCCGCGGCGTCGGAGTCGACGGGGTTCAGGATGATCGCCTTCATGTTCTGGCTGGTGAAGTTCTGGACCTGGTTCACCTGCTGGGAGGCGTCGTTCTGGGCGTCGGTGACGGTGAGCGTGGCGCCGAGCTTGTCGGCCTGCGCCTGGGCCCCGTCACGGAGCTGGACGAAGTACGGGTTGTTCAGCGTCGAGACGGACATCCCGATCTCGAGCCCGTCCCCTCCGCCCCCGCACGCGGTGAGGCCGAGCGCGAGCGCCATGACAATCGCGGGAATCCGCATGATCGTGCCTTTCTAGTTCGTTCCCCGGCGGCGCAGGGTGTCGACGAGGACGGCCAGCGCGATGACCACGCCGATCACCACCTGCTGCCAGAACGCCGACACCGACAGCAGGTTGAGGCCGTTGCGCAGCACGGCCAGGATGAGGGCGCCGACGAGCGTGCCGAGCGCCCGGCCCTTGCCGCCCGACAGGCTCGCGCCGCCGATGACCACGGCCGCGATCGCGTCGAGCTCGTAGCCGGCGGCCGCCTGCGGCTGCGCCGAGGCCAGGCGGCTGGCCAGCACGACCCCGGCGACGGCCGCGAACGCGCCGGACAGGGCGTAGGTGACGAGCTTGATCCGGCTGACCTTGATCCCGGACAGCCGGGCGGCCTCCTCGTTGCCGCCTATCGCGTACATCGCCCGGCCCGGATAGGTCCGGTTGAGGATCACGGCCGCGACGACCCCCATGACGAGCATCACCAGGACGGGGATCGGCAGGAACCGGCCTACCGTGTCGCCCAGGTGGGAGACCGCCTCCGGCATGGCGATCGGGCTGCCCTGGGAGATGACCAGGGCCAGGCCGCGGGCGATGCCGAGCATGGCCAGGGTGGCGATGAACGGGGGCAGCTTGCCGTACGCGATGAGGGCGGCGTTGACCAGCCCGCACGCGACGCCGGTGGCCAGCGAGAGCACGACGGCGGCCGGCCACGGCAGGCCGCCCTCGGTGGCCGTCCACGCCAGTGTGATCGCCGACAGCGCCGCGACCGAGCCGACCGACAGGTCGATGCCGCCGGTCACGATGACGAACGTGGAGCCGAACGCCAGGATGGCGGTCACGGCCGCCTGCACGCCCACGTTGAGCAGGTTCGTCAGGCTGAGGAAGTCGGACGACAGCAGCGACAGTGCCACCACGAGCACGACCAGCGCGGCGACCGCGCCGTTCTCGGCGAGCCAGGCCGCCGACCGCTTACTCGGCACGGGACCCCGCCACGTCGGTGACGGCCAGCGCCATCACGCCGTCCTGGGTGGCCTCGGCGGCGGGCAGCTCGCCGACGAGCCGGCCGCGCGCCATGACGAGGATCCGATCGCTCATCCCGAGCACCTCGGGCAGGTCGCTGGAGATCATCAGCACCGCGTGGCCGGAATCGGTGAGCGCGTTGACGAGCTGGTAGATCTCGACCTTGGCGGCCACGTCGACGCCGCGCGTCGGCTCGTCCAGGATGAGCACGCCCGCCTCGGCGACCAGCCACTTGCCGATGACGACCTTCTGCTGGTTGCCGCCGGACAGCGTGCGTACCTCCTGGTCCAGGCCCGTCATCCGGATGCCGAGCTGCCCGGCGACCCGGGCGGCCGCAGCGCGCTGGCCCTTCAGGTCCACGAACCCGGCCCTGGTGGCGTCGCGCAGGGTGACCAGCCCCAGGTTCTCGCCGATGTCCGCGCCCAGCACCAGGCCCTGGCCCTTGCGGTCCTCGGGCACCAGCCCGAGCCCGGCCTCCATCGCGGCGTGCACGTCGGCGGGCGGCAGCCGCCGCCCGCGCACGAACACCTCGCCGGCGTCGTAGCGGTCCGCGCCGAACACCGCCCTGGCGACCTCGGTGCGTCCCGCGCCCACCAGCCCGGCGAGCCCCACCACCTCGCCCGCCCGCACCTCGAACGAGATGTCGTCGAACGCGCCCGTACGGGTCAGGCCGCGGACGCTGAGCAGCGGCTCGCCCAGCTCGGCCGGGCGGCGCGGGAACTGCTGGTCGATCGGCCGGCCCACCATGAGCCTGACGAGCTCGTCCTGCGACGTGCCGGCGGGCACCTCGGCCACCGAGCGGCCGTCGCGCAGCACCGTCACCCGGTCGCCGATCTCGGCGATCTCCTCAAGGTGGTGGGTGATGAACACGATCGCCACGCCGTCGTCGCGCAGCCGGCGGACGATCTCGAAGAGCTTGCCGACCTCGCCGGTGGTGAGCACGGCCGTCGGCTCGTCCATGATGAGCACGCGGGCGTCCAGCGCCAGCGCCTTGGCGATCTCCACCATCTGCATGCGGGCGATGCCCAGCCTGCGGACCGGCGTGCGCGGATCGACCCGCACCCCCACCCGGTCCAGCAGCTCCCCGCCCCGGCGCATCATGGCGGCGCTGTCGATGAGCCCGAACCGGCGCGGCGGCCTGCCCAGCGACAGGTTCTCCGCCACCGACAGCTCGGGCACCAGGTTGAACTCCTGGTAGATGGTCGAGATGCCGAGCCGCCGCGCGTCGCCCGCGTCGCGGATCTCCACCGGCCGCCCGTCCATCAGCACGCGGCCGTCGTCCGGCCGGTACGCGCCGGACAGGATCTTGATCAGCGTGCTCTTGCCGGCGCCGTTCTCGCCGAGCAGCACGTGCACCTCGCCGGGCCGCAGGCTCAGGTCAACCCCGTCCAGCGCGCGCACGCCGGGGAAGGACTTGGTCAGCCCTTCCGCTCTGAGTATCACCTCGCTCACTCAGGGGATCTTTCCGCCCCCGCCGACGTCAAACCCGCAGGTGGGAGCGGTGAAGCCCCCGGCCCGCGCGGGGCCGGGGGACTCCTGCCGCAGGACTCAGACGCGCGAGATGCGCACCGCGTCCGCGATCACCAATCCGGTGCCGGACGTCCATCTGCTGACGCCCACCACGTTCTGGGTCCCGGCGTTGAGCGAGAAGGTGCCGATGCTGCGCCAGGCTCCTCCGCCGGATCTCTGGTCGACGTACACCGTCTGGTTGCCGCCCGCCGCGGCCACGATGTACGGGGCCGAGCTGTTGTACCCGGGATCGCTGGGATACCAGACCTCCACCCGGTAGTTGCCGGCGCTGGGGATGGCGGCCGAGTACCAGGCCGGGTCGCTGGAGGCGACCGGGTCGGCGAAGCGGTAGTCGGTGCCGTGCCGCTGGCTGGAGTACGCCGAGGTGCCCCAGTTGGCGCTGGCGGTGAAGCCGGAGCTGGAGTTGTCCACGGTGGTGGTCCACGACGGGGTGCCGCCGCCACCGGTGACGTAGTTCATGAACGTGGTCCAGTTCCAGTGCCGGCCCGGGTCGGTGTGGGTGGCGCCGGGGACCTCGTTGTGGCCGATGATGCCGGTGCGGGTCTTCGGGATGCCGTACTTGTCGCACAGGTGCTTGGTCAGCGCGGCCGAGGCGCGGTACATGGCGTCGGTGAACCACGAGGCGTCGTCGACCCAGCCCTCGTGCTCGATGCCGATGGACCGGGTGTTGTAGGACCAGTTGCCCGCGTGCCAGGCGACGTCCTTGTCCCGCACCATCTGGGTGACGGCGCCGTTGGAGGACTTGATCACGTAGTGCGCCGAGACGTTCGCGCTCGGGTTCTGGAACCACGAGATCGTGCCCGCGTACGAGCCCTGGGTGACGTGGATGATCACCCGGTCGATGTTGTAGCTGGACTCGCGGCTGGAGGCGGTGTAGTTGCCGGAGTTGGCCGCGACCCAGGCCGCGGGCGGGTAGTCGGCGCTGGCCACGGCGGCCCGCGCGTTCAGGTCACGGGCGTCGGCCAGCGCGCCCCGGTCGGCGGTGACCTCCTGCGGCGCGACGCTCACGCCGCGCGCCTGGAGGCCGAGGCCGAGGCTCTCGTACACGGCGTCGGCGTACAGGCGGGACAGTTCGGGCGAGGTGGCGTTGCCGTACGCGGCCACGGCCTGGTACCAGCGGCCGAGGTCGTCCCGGGCGGCCTCGTCGAGGCCGAGCTTGTCGGCGTGCGCGCGCAGCACGGCGGCGCCGCCGAGGATGTTGGCCGCGTCGTCCTTGCGCAGCTTGGCGACCGGCTCGCCGGTCAGCTCGGCGGCCTGTTCGAGGGACTTGGTGGTGGGGTTGCTGACCAGGTGCATCACGCCGTACCCGCCGCTGGCGCTGGGCTCGCCGTTGTGGCCGTCCAGGTGGGTTTCGGCGTACCCGAGCGCGACCAGCAGGTCCCGGGGGACGTCGTGGGCGGCGGCGGCCCGGTCGAAGGCGTCGGACAGGGGGTTGGCTGCCTGATGGGCCAGGGCCGGCTGACCTGCGAGAACCATGAGGGAGGTGATGACCGCGGCCGTGAGGGCCACTAATCGCGTTCGGGCGAGAGTCATGGGCGCTCCTCGTTGGGGGGTATCGGTCGCACAGTAAGGCTGTTCCATGACAGATGTCGATAATTGACATTACTTAGGTATTAAAGGAAACTTTCCGCCCGCGCGAAGGGGTGGCGCGTCAGGTTTGGGCCCCCGCGAATGTTGTGAAAACTATTGCGCTGTGAGGGAAGTGCGCTGAAACTTCCCTTCGTGACCACGCTTCTGCGTCTCGTCCTGACGGTCCTGCTCGCCGTCTTAGCCGGCGCCGTGGCGCCCGCGACCGCACCCGCGTCGGCCTCCTCGGCCTCGTCGGTCGCGTCGGCCTGCACCGTCGACCCCGCCACGCCCAAGCGCCAGCTCAGAGCCATGTGGATCTCCAGCGTCGCCAACATCGACTGGCCCAGCCGCACCGGCCTCAGCGTCTCGGCGCAGCAGGCCGAGTTCCGCTCCTGGCTCGACCTGGCCGTGCAGCGGCGGATGAACGCCGTGGTCGTCCAGGTCCGGCCGACGGCCGACACGTTCTGGCCGTCCACCCTGGAGCCGTGGTCGCAGTGGCTCACCGGCACCCAGGGCGGCGCCCCCGGCTACGACCCGCTCGCCTTCATGGTCGCCGAGGCGCACGCCCGCAACCTGGAGCTGCACGCCTGGTTCAACCCCTACCGGGTGGCCAACCACGACGACCCCAGCCGCCTGATCTCCAGCCACCCGGCACGCCGCAACCCGGGCTGGCGCTTCGCCTACGACGGCAAGCTGTACTACAACCCCGGCCTGCCCCAGGTCCGCGACTTCATCGAAGACGTGATCATGGATGCCGTCAGCCGCTACGACATCGACGGCGTGCACCTCGACGACTACTTCTACCCCTATCCGGTCAGCGGCCAGGCCATCCCCGACTCCGCCGCCTACGCCGCGCACGGCGGCGGGATGAACGTGCACGACTGGCGCCGCGAGAACGTCAACCTCCTGGTACGCGAGCTCGACCAGCGCATCCACGCCGCCAAGCCGCACGTGACGTTCGGCATCAGCCCGTTCGGCATCTGGCGCAACGCCTCCACCGACCCGCTCGGCTCGCGCACCTCCGGCCTCCAGTCGTACGACGCGATCTACGCCGACAGCCGACGCTGGGTCAAGCAGGGCTGGGTCGACTACATCTCGCCGCAGATCTACTGGCACATCGGCTTCGGCACGGCGGCGTACGAGGTGCTGACGGCCTGGTGGGCCGAGACCGTCCGGGGCACCGGCACCCAGCTCGTCATCGGCCAGGCCGCCTACCGGGCCGGCGCCTCCGGCCAGGACGCCGCCTGGCAGGACCGCACCGAGCTGAGCGACCACCTGCACGTCAACCGGCAGCACCCGGAGGTCGCCGGCGACATCTACTTCAGCGCCAAGGACGTCAGGGCCGACCGCATCGACGCCTTCTCCACCCTGGCCGCCGCCCACTACACCAAGCCGGCGCTGCTGCCCGCGCGCGGCACCGCCGCCGCCCCCGCCGCACCGGCGATCACTTCGGCCACCCGCGTGTCCAACGGCGTCTCGCTGGCCTTCCAGGGCTCCGGCGCCCGCTCCTACGCGATCTACCGCACCACCGGCGCCGCCGGCGAGTGCGCCTTCGCCGACGCCCGCAACCTGGTCGCCACCACGACCCGGACCGCCCACACCGACACCACGGCGGCGCCCGGCACCGCGTACACCTATTACGTGACGGCGCTCAACCGCACCCACCAGGAGAGCGCACCCAGCGCGGGCAAGCCCGTCACCGGCTCGGGCGAGACCTTCAGCGTGACGGTCGACAACACCGACGCGGCCTTCACCGCGAGCGCCAACTGGGGCACCTCCACCTTCTCCCCGCAACTGCACGGCACCGACTACCGTTTCGCCGACCCGGTCTCCGCCAGCGACCCTGCCTGGTACCGCGCCACGATCCCGGCCGCGGGCAGCTACCGCGTGGAGGTGTGGCACCCGGCCAACGCCGGCTACAACAGCGCCGCGCCGCACATCGTGACGGCCGCAGGCGGCAACCAGACCATCGCGGTCGACCAGCGCACGGGCGGCGGCGCCTGGCGCTCGCTCGGCACCTTCTCCCTGGCCGCGGGCACCTACAACGTGGTCGGCGTGAGCCGCTGGACCTCCACGACCGGCTACGTCATCGCCGACGCCGTCAGAATCACCCGCGTGTGAGCGGCCATCCTGGGTAGGGGGAGCGCATGACCCTCATAGACCGCGTGCGTGCCTACCTCCGCACCCCCCAGGGCAAGCAGACGATCGAGAAGGCCAAACGGATGGCCCGTGACCCCCGCAACCAGCACAAGGCCCGCCGCTTCCTGGACCGGTTCCGCTCCCGCCGCCACTGAGTCACGTTCCGAAGCGGATGCTCTCCAGCCGGTCGGCCTCCGCCCGGTCCAGCACCCGGGCGCTGTCGGCGGGCGCCGGGCGGCCGGCCCGGGCGCGCGCCAGCAGGGCGTGGCAGCGGCGCCGGTGCCGGGCGAACGTCCGTTCCGGCACCACCCGGCCCCTGGCCTGCTGCCCGGCCTTGGCCACCGCCGGCGTGACGTCCAGCAGCACCAGGTGAAACCCGGAGCGCCGGCCCATCCAGGCGAAGGCGCGCAGCACGACCGCGCTGCACCCCCGGTTGTGGGCGACCACCGACCGGCCGGCCCGCAACGCCGTGCGGATCCGCCACAGGTGGGTGCAGAACACCACGAACGTCCGCACCGGTTTCGGGGCCCAGCGCAGCCCGCCGGCCCAGTGCAGGCGCGACTGCATCGAGTCGATCACCGCCGCCCCGCCTGACGCCACCGGCCCGCTCTCCGTGCCGGTCAGGCCGTACAGGCGTCGTAGCAGCGTGGTCTTGCCCGCGCCGGGCAGGCCGGTCAGGATCACCAGCGATCCGGCGGGAAAATGCAGGGACGTCTCTCGGGCAGCGGGCACAGAGATGGACAAACGGCTCACCTTTCCACGAACCCGAGACGGACGTCCCCCAATCTAGCGAGGCTGGTGGCCGAATCGGGTCGGGGTGAGGCCGCCCTGGCGGACGACCGGGTCGGCGAGGACGTCGGAGTCGCGTTCCGGGGCGGGGTCGACGACCGGCTCGGCCTCACCCGCCTCGGCGATCCGGCGCAGCAGCCGTTCGCGCAGCTCCGCCGACTCCTTCAGGTGGGAGCGCAGCCCGGCCAGGTTGACCAGCTCGTGCGGGTCGCTGTCGAGGTCGTACAGGGCCTGCTCGCGGTAGCGCGGCGAGGCCGCCTCGTGCCACGGGTCCGCGCCTTCGGCCACCGCGTAGTACTTCCACCGGGGCGTGCGGATGCCGCGTCCCATCTCCGACTCGCTGACCTGGAAGAACACCTCGTCCGGCCACTCGGCCCGGGAGTCGCGCAGCAGCGGCAGGAACGAGCGCCCCTGCATGTCCGGCGGCACCGGCAGCCCGGCCGCGTCCAGCAGCGTGGGCGGCAGGTCGATGGTGCTGACCGGCCGCGCGATGGCGCCGCCACCGTCGAACCCGGGACCCCGTACGGCCAGCGGCACCCGCAGGGAGGCGTCGTGACAGGAGCGCTTGTACTCGTCGTTGCGCGTCTTGAAGTGGCTGCCGTGGTCGGAGGTGTAGGCCACGATCGTGTCGTCGAGCAGGTCCATGCTGCGCAGCGCGTCGAGCAGCCGCCCCAGCCCCTCGTCCAGCCGCTTGACCTGGCCGAGGTAGCCGCCGAGGTGCCGGTGCGCGGTGCCGCCGAGCGCCGCCAGGTCGGGCGGCAGCCACCGCCCCTGGTAGCGCTCCTCGTAGCCGTCGGGCGCCGGGTAGTTGTCCACCTCGTTCTGGTGGTGCGGCTCCAGGAACGACAGGAACAGGAAGAACGGCTCCTCGTGATGGTCGGCGACGAACCGCACGGCGGCGTCGACCAGCGCGTCGGAGCGGTAGCCGGGCAGGAAGACCGGATCCTCGCCCTCGTCGTAGACGATCGTCCGGTAGGCGTCGGAGGTGAACTCCAGCGTGTTCGCCGCCAGCCAGCTCCGGTAGCCGCCGCGCTCCTCCTCGGGCACCGGGTCGCGCCGCGCCAGATGCCATTTGCCGATGTAGCCGGTGGCGTACCCGGCCTCGCCGAAGTGGTGGGCCAGCGTCCGCTCCTCCGCCGGCAGGGTGAGCCCGTTGCGGTGCACCCCGGTCGTCGTCGGGTAGCGCCCGGTCTGAAGCGCGGCGCGGGCGGGCGCGCACACCGGCTGCGGCGTGAGCGCCACCGTGGCCTGGGTGCCGTGCCTGGCCATCCTGTCGAGGTTGGGGGTGAAGGGGCCGACGGTGTCCCACCGCTGCTGATCGGTGAGGATCACGATCACGTTCGGGCGTGCCAAGAAGAAGCTCCTAACGAAGGCCGGTCAGCGCGATGCCGCGGACGAAGTATCGCTGGGTGACGATGAACAGGACCGCGGTGGGCACGAAGAGGATCACCGAGCCCGCGGCGGTGAGGTGCCAGAGCGTGAAGTACTCCTGGTTGAACAGCGTGAGCCCGACGGGGATCGTCCGCATCTCGGGCGTGGTGGTCGCCACCAGCGGCCACAGGAACTCGTTCCACTGGAAGACGAACGTGAACAGCCCGAGCACGGCCAGCGCCGGCCGCGTCTGCGGCAGGATGATCCGCCGGTAGATGGCGAACTCCGACGCCCCGTCGATGCGGGCGGCGTGGATCAGGTCGTCCGGGATCGGCTGGATGAACTGCCGCATGAGGAAGATGCCGAAGGCGTCCATCAGGAACGGCGTGATCAGCCCTTGGTAGGTGTTGATCCACCCGAGATGCGCCATCAGCACGTAGAGCGGGATCATCCGCACGAAGAACGGCACCATCAGCGTCGCCAGCAACGCCACGAACAGCGTGTTGCGCAGCGGGAAGCGGAACTTGGCGAACACGTACCCGACGAGCGGGTCGAACAGCAGGTGCGCCAGCGTGATGCCGCCGGCCACGACCAGGCTGTTGACGATGAAGTTGCCGAACGGCGCCCGGGTGAACAGCTCGGCGTAGTTGCCCCACTGCGGCGACTCCGGCCACACCACGGCCTCGGCCGACAGGGTCTCGGCCTCGGTCTGCAGCGACAGCGAGAGCATGTAGAGCAGCGGCAGCACCATCACCAGCGAGGCGACGGCCAGCAGCGTGTAGAGCAGCGCGCGCCGCATCAGTACTGCACCTCCCCGCGCCGCCCGGCCCTGAGCTGGATGAGCGTGAAGGCGACGATCACGATCAGCAGCAGCACCGACTGCGCCGAGGCGTAGCCGAAGTCCCTGGCCCGGAAGGCGACGTTGAAGATGTGGAAGACGGACAGGTCGGTGGCGTCGCCGGGCCCGCCGTTGGTGATGATGTACGCCTGCCCGAACGCCTGCAGCCCGGAGATCACCGCCATCACCGACACGAACAGCGTCGTCGGCGCCAGCAACGGCAGCGTGATGCGCCAGAACCGGTGCCAGGCGTCGGCCCCGTCGATCTTCGCGGCCTCGTGGAACGTCTCGGGGATGCCCTGCAGCCCGGCCAGGAACAGCACCATCGTGTAGCCGACGTTCTGCCACAGCGTGACGGCGGCGATGGTGAGCAGCGGGCTGGTGTTGAGCCACTGCTGCTCGGGCAGCCCGAGAGCGACCAGCGTCCGGTTGAGCACGCCGAGCTCGGGGTCGAGGATGTTGCGCCAGAGCAGCCCGACGATCGCCACCGACGTCAGGTAGGGCACGAGCAGCATCACCCGGAACGCCACCCGCCCCCGGAGCGGCTGGTCCAGCGCCATCGCCAGGCCGAGCCCGAGCACGATCGACCCCGCCACCACGATCAGCGCGAACCCGGCCGTGACCAGGAACGAGTGCCGCACCGCCGGATCGGACAGCGCCTGCGCGTAGTTGCCCAGCCCGGTGAACCGATCGGCCGACGGCCCCGACATCAGGCTCGTGGAGACCACGTTCCCGATCGGCACGTAGAAGAAGGCGGCGAAGAACAGGATCGCCGGAAGCAGAAACAGATAGGCAGTACGGGCATACCGGGCGGAGAGCGTGCGCGGGCGGAGCACGCTCATGTGAGGTAGCTCCGCGCCGCCTCGGCGAACTTCTCGATCGCCGCGTCGGCGGGCTCGTTCTGGATGAGCACCGACTGGTACATCTTCTTCAGGTCGTCGTCGAACCTGCCGAACTGCCCGGTCAGCCGGATCTCCTGGCTGGCGTCGCGGGCCATGCCGAGCGCGTCGGCGAACGCCTTGGTCGCCGGGTCGGACTGCACCTCGGGCAGCTCCGCCCAGGACAGGCGCGGCATCAGCATGCCGACCTCCTTGGTGGCCGCCTGCTCGACCTCCAGCGCGGTGATGCGCTTGACGAAGTCCCACGACAGGTCGGGCCTGCGCGCCTTGGCCGGGACGAACACGCTGGTCCCCGCCGCGTTCGTGGCCTGCTCCTGACCCTTGAGCGGGGCGGCGTAGCCGATCTCGATGTCGGGGCTGGTCTGCTTGATCGGCCCGAGGTCCCACGGCCCGGTAATGATCATCGCGGCCCGCTTGGCGGAGAACAGCTTCTGCGGCCCCGAGTAGTCGGTGCCCGACACCGGCACCGGCGCCACCTTGTGCTTGTGCACCAGGTCCGCCTGGAACCGCATCGCCTCCACGGCCGCCTCGTGCGGCACCAGCACGTCCTTGGTCGCCGGGTCGTAGTAGCGCACGCCGTTCTGCATCATCCACGGCCCGGCGTAGCCGTGGTCCTGGTTGAGCGCGATGCCGTGGACGTCGTCCTTGGTGAGCTTCCTGGCCGCCTCCAGCAGCTCCTCCCAGGTGGTGGGCGGCTCGACGCCGGCCGCGTCCAGCATGCCCTTGTTGTAGAGCAGGAGGGTGCACGTCAGGTGCAACTGCACGCCGTACACCTTGCCCTGGTACGAGTTCCGCTCGACGGTGACGGGACGCCAGTCGGCCGGGAAGCCCATCGCCCGGCCGTCGCGGTCCACGTACTCCTGCAGCGAGAGGGCGTTGCCGGAGATCGCGAAGTCCTGGACCCAGCCGCCGGGCTCCTCGACCACGTCCGGCACGCTGCCGGAGGCGAAGTCGGCCAGCAGCCGGGTGCGCAGGTCGGGCCACTGGTACTTCTGGAAGTTGACCTTGACCTTGTTGGCCTGCTCGAACTCGGCGATCACCTTGCGATAGGCCTGGTAGTCGTGACCGGCGTTCCAGTAGACGGTGAAGGTGCCGGGCTCGGCGGTCTGCGCGGGCGGGGCTCCGGCGCAGGCGTTCAGCAGCGGCACGGCGGCGGCGGCCGACGCCAGGCGGAGCAGATCGCGACGGGAGAGATCGGGGGACATCTCATCGGTTCCCTTCTAGGAAGAGCCCCTGCGCAGGAACGCCCAGGATCGGACGATCTCGCGGTCGGGCAGTGGCTCCTCGGCCTGGAGGCGGTCGAAGAGCAGGCGCACGACGTCGGTGTAGTCGTGCCTGAGCGGGCCAACGGTGCTGAGCGGCGGGTTGGCGATGAGTCCTTCGTCGATGTTGCCGACGCCGACCACGGCGACGTCGTCGGGCACGCGCAGCCCGGCGTCCCTGGCGGCCCAGATCGTGCTGATCGCGGCCCGGTCGCTGGCCGCGAAGATCGCGTCGGGCGGCTCCGGGCCGCGTAGCAGCGCGGTGGCGGCCTGGTAGGCGCCGACTCGGTCGTCGGCGCCCGGCACCACGATCCGGCGCGCCGGGTCGACGCCGTGCCGGTCCAGCGCGGTGGTGTAGCCGAGCAGCCGGCCGGTGGGCCGCTCGCGGTAGAGCTCGTAGCGCCGAGCCAGGAACGCGATGCGCCGCCGGCCCTGGCCGACGAGGTGCTCGACCGCCTCGGCGCACGCCTCCGCCTCGGGCGTCCGTACGACGTCGCAGCCGGGAGGCACGCTCTCCTCGCCCAGGACCACGGTCGGCATGCGGGTCGCGACGACCGAGGCCAGCAGCTCCTTGGTGAGGTGGTCGCCGACGGAGTGGATCAGCACGCCGTCGGCGATGCCGCCGCGCAGCACGTCGACCGCCGCGATGGCGCGCGCCTCGGAGTAGACGGTGAGCGTGACGACCGAGTAGCCGTGGCCGTCGGCCATCTCGTGCAGGTCGCGGGCCAGCCGCTCGTCGGTCGGCACCCCGCCGAACGACCCCTGCACCAGGCACACCCGCTGAGTACGGCGGCGCCGCAGGCTCCGGGCGGCCTGGTTGGGGATGTAGCCGAGCCGGGCGGCGGCGTCGAGCACGCGCTGCCTGGTCTCGGCGCCGACCCGCCTGTCCCGGCCGCTCAGCACGTACGACACGGTGGCGATCGACACTCCGGCGAGCTCGGCCACCTGCTTGGCGGTGGGTCTCATGTTATACGAATAACATAGTATTTCCTGCATGTAAAGTAGGTTTTTATACGGCTCCTTCGTGGAACGACGTGACGCTTCGGGAGGGCAGCAGGCGTGTGCTTCGTCATAGTGATTAATCGTTTAACACGCCATCGCCCGCTTCGGGAAGAGGTGACGGCGAACTCGCTTGCAAGTTGAGTTGAGCTCAACCAACATGGAGGGCGTGGAGAAGCTGTCCGAACGCGCCGCCGCCAGCCGCCGCCGCCTGCTGGAAGCGGCCGCCGACGAGCTCATCGCGACCGGTGACGTCGAGGTCGCGGCCGTCGCCCGGCGTGCCGGCCTCAGCGTCGGCCTGCCGTATCGCTACTTCGGCACCCGCAGCGGCCTCATGAGCGCGCTCCTCGAAGACTTCTACGAGCGGCTGGTGGCCGACACCGTCCTCGTCAGCTTCGACGGCGACACCTGGCTGGACCGCTGGCGCGCCCAGCTGACCACCTGGGTCGACCGCGTCTACGACGACCCGCTGGCCCCCGTCGTCCTCGGCCGCATGGTCGGCGACGCGCAGGTGGCGGCCATGGAGGCGAGCTGCTTCAAACTGGTCATCACGCTCGGCGCCAAACACGTCGCCGCCGGCCAGGCAGAGGGCGCCGTCGTCGCGGACCGCGATCCGGAGCTGCTGGCCACGGCGGTGGTGGGCGGCATGCGCGCCGTCTTCACCGTCGTCCTCGACCAGGACCCCCGGCCCGGCCGGGAGGTGGTGCTGCGTGAGCTCTGGGAGTTCAGCACCGCCGCGCTCGGCGCCCGTCCCGGCAGGGACGCCTGATGGCCGGCGGCGCCCTGTCCGCGCTGCACCGGGACGGCTTCCTCGTGCTGCCCGGCGTGCTCACCCCGGCCGCCTGCCGGCGCATCCGCGCCGAGCTCACCCCGCTGCTCGGCCCCGCCGGCCGAGACCCCTTCCGCGCACGCCACGTCAGGCAGGTCTTCGGCGTCCTGCACAACACCCGCGCCGTCGACCGCCTGCTCGACCACCCCGCGGCGCTGGCCTTCCTGGACCGCCTCCTGCTGCCCAACTTCCTGCTGTCCGAGCTCGAGGTGATCGAGGTGGCCCCAGGCGCCCCGGACCGCCCGCCCCGGCCGGACGACCGGCAC
>NZ_LAVL01000159.1 GCF_001083785.1 Nonomuraea sp. SBT364 | reverse complement strand
CTCCCACGTCCCCCCGGGCACCGCGCTCCACAACCGCCGCCCTCCGTCGAGAGCGAACAACCGCCCGTTCATCGCCCCGACCGCTGCCGAGGGGGGCGTGGGTGAAGTGGTGGGGATCGGGGCGATGAACGGGCGGTTGTTCGCTCTCGACGGAGGGCGGCGGTTGTGGAGCGCGGTGCCCGGGGGGACGTGGGAGCGCCTGGAGGTCACGGTGCCCGGCACGGCGTTCGCCGCGCACGCGGGGACGCTGGTGGCGGCCGGCCGGGACCTGCCGCTGCGCCTGCTCAGATGGGACCGTACAACGCCCGGTCCGCCCCGGTGACCAGCGCCCAGTAGCGGTCCCCGTACGACCAGTGCCACCACTCGGTGGGGTAGTTGACCAGCCCGGCGGGCTCCAGCGCGGCGGCGAGGATCTTGCGGTGCCGCCGGGCGTCCTCGGAGATGTCCGGCGAGGCGGTGTAGCAGGCCCCGCCGCTGGTCTCGGGCGTGTCGTTGACCGCCGTGCCCATGTCGTACTCGATCCCCCCGGCATCGCAGAGGGTAAGGTCGACGGCGGCGCCGGCGGTGTGCGGCGCGACCTCGACGGGTGAGACGTAACGGCTGGCGGCGGCGTGCAGCTCGCCGGGCGTGAGACCGGGGAAGCGGGTGGCGAGCCCGTCGCGGTAGCCCTCGAAGATCCGCCGCTGCACGGCGACGGGCCGGTAGCCCTCGACGATCAGCAGGTGGAAGCCGCCGGGCAGGCGCCGCTCGGCGTCCGCCAGCCGGTCGAGCAGGCCGGCCCGGAGCCGGCCGTAGGCGCCCTCGGGGTCGGCCATCCGCTCGTCGAGCCGCAACCGCCCCCGTACCTCCGCCAGCGGCTCGCCGATGTCGCTCACGGGAATGGCGGCCACCCGCGGATCGGAGATCAGCACGGTGTCACCGGGAGGAAGCCACATGGGCAAGAATTCTCACACAGTGTCGGAGAAGACCTGCTCGCGGGCCTGCTCAAGGGCGGCGACCAGGGCTCCGCGCAGCACCGGGTTCCCGGTGATCCCGGTGGTGACGACCCGGGGGCGGCTGGGGCAGACCTTGGCCACGGCGTCCTCGACCATGGCTGCCAGTTCGGCCCCGCCGGCCCGGCCGACGTCGCCGGCGAGCACGATGAGCCCGGGGTCGAGCACGACGGTGACGGCGGCCACGCCGACGGCGAGCCGGGCGGCGACCGCGTCGAGGAAGCCGGTGCGCCCGCCGGCCACGGCGGCTCTGACCAGTTCGGGGCCGGTGGCGCCGGGCCGCGCGGTCAGCCCGTGCTCCCGGGCCAGTCCGGTGAGCGCCTCAAGGCCGACGAGCCGCTGGTAGGAGCCCGACTGGGGGCGGGTGACGTCGGCGGGCAGCGGCTCGCCGGGCACGGGCAGCCAGCCGATCTCGCCCGCGCCGCCGGTGATGCCGCGGTGCAGCCGGCCGCCGAGCATGACGCCGAGGCCCTGGCCGACGCCGGTCCACACGACGACGAAGTCGTCCTGCCCGGCAGCGGCGCCGTAGCGGTGCTCGGCGAGGGCGACCAGGTTGACGTCGTTCTCTATGATCACCGAGGCGCCCAGGGCGCGGCGGAGGCTGGCCAGCACGCCGACGTGCCAGGTGGGCAGGTCGTAGGAGAAGCGCACCTCGCCGTTGGCGGGGTCGACGACGCCGCGGGTGCCGATGACGAACGCCTTGAGCTGCGGCAGCGTGATCCTGGCGGAGGCGCAGGCGCGCTGCACGGCGGCGTGCACGGTGGCGACGGGGTCGCGGCCGTCGGCGGGGTCGACGACGACCTCGACGACGACCTTGCCGGTGATGTCCGCCACACCGACGGTGATGGCGTCGGGCAGCACTTCGAGGCCCGCGACGTGCGCGCTGGTGGGCACCACGCCGTACAGGGCGGCGTTGGGGCCGCGCCCGCTGGCCCTGCGGCCGGTGACTTCGACCAGGCCCCGGTCCTCCAGTCTGGCGAGGAGCTGACCTGCGGTCACCTTGGACAGTCCGGTGCGTTCGCCCAGTTCGGAACGGGTGAGCGGACCTTCTGAGAGCAGCAGCTCCAGGGCCGATCGATCGTTCAACCGGCGTAGCAGCCGTGGGACCCCCGGGTTCCGTGTCACGGGCACTCTCCCCTCTCGTCACGATCCGCTAACGCCAGTTTCTTTTAAGAAAGTTTCTTGTTAGTTTATCACCATTCAAGACTGACGATCAGCCAGGTGCGGACCACAGGCCCAGCACCCGATGAGCGCAGAGACCCGATGCGATTTAGCCGGGAAGGGAGCATCCCAGTGAGGATCTCTAAGATCACGGCCACTACGGTCACCACGGCCGCCCTGGCCCTGGGCCTGGCCGCTTGCGGCGGCGGCGCCGAGCCGGCCGCCAACGAACCGGCGGCCTCCGCCAGCGCCTCCGGCCCGAAGTACGCGGGCCAGACCCTCACCGTGTGGCGCCTCGGCACGCCGAACGACCCGTCCCAGAAGTACATGGACGACCTGGTCGCCGAGTTCAAGACCACGACGGGCGCCGAGGTGAAGGTCGAGTGGATCCCGTGGCCGCAGGTGAACGACAAGTTCACCGCCGCCGCCGCCGGCGGTGAGGGCCCGGACGTGACCGAGATCGGCAACGACCAGGTGCCGCTCTGGCAGAGCCAGGACGCCCTCGCCCCGATCACCCCGGTCACCACCGGCGGCGAGCACGCCCAGATCCCCAAGAACCTGTTCGGCCTGGAGACCATCGACGGCGAGGTCTACGCCATGCCGTGGGGCGCGGGCACCCGCGCGGTGATGTACCGCAAGGACTGGTTCGAGGACCTCAAGATCGAGGTGCCGAAGACCTGGGACGAGGTCATCGCGGCCGGCCAGAAGATCCAGAAGGAGAAGGGCAAGGACGTCGACGGCTTCGCCTTCAACGGCGGCTCCGACGCCAACCACCTGCTCGGCGCGCTGGCCTGGTCCGAGGGCGGCGAGTACGCGACGAAGGAGGGCGACAAGTGGGTCGGCAAGCTCACCGACCCCACCTTCAAGGCCGGCTTCGAGGCGTACACGGGCATCGTGACCTCGGGCGTGTCCGGCAAGTCGCGCCTCACGCAGAACACCACCGACATCCGGACCCGTTTCTCCAACGGCAAGGTCGGCATGTACCTCACCGCGTCGTGGGACATCGCCACGATCAAGGAGGAGAGCAAGGGCAAGCTGAAGGAGGACCAGATGGCCTTCTTCCCGCTGCCCTCCAGGGCCGGCGGTGAGGCCCCGGCGTTCTTCGGCGGCAACGACATCGCCGTCTGGAACGACGCCAAGAACAAGGAACTCGCCACCGAGTTCGTGAAGACCGCCACCAGCAAGAAGTGGGCGGACCGGTACGCGATGGACGGCGGCCTGCTGCCCATCTACCCGGACACCCTGAGCTCGCTGGCCAGCGACCCCGCTCAGGCGCCCTTCGCCGCCGCCTTCGCCAAGGCCAAGGCGTTCCCGGCCGACCCGAACTGGACCGAGGCCAACGAGACCAAGGCCGTCCTGCAGAACGCGGCCCGCTCGGTCATCGAGGGCAAGGCCACGGCCGACGAGGCGCTCGCCAAGGCCAACACGGAACTCGAAGAGATCCTGAACGCGCAGTAACGATGACGAACACGTCAACGCTCTCCAGGGGCGGAGGAGGTTCCTCCGCCCCTGGGCGGCGCCGCCGTAGCTCCGGCAAGCCGGGCCGGGCCAGCGGGATGAACCCCAAGCTCGTCCCCTACGTCCTGCTCATCCCGGGCACGCTGGTCATCGTGGGACTGCTGCTGTATCCCACGGTCCAGATGGTCATCATGTCCTTCCAGAAGGTCACCCTGCGGGTGATCCGCGGGGCCGCCGAACCCGAGTACGTGGGGTTCGGCAACTTCGAGGCCATCTTCGGCAACTCGGTCTTCTGGTCGTCGCTGCGCAACACGGTCGCCTTCGCCGCCATCACCGTCACGCTCACCCTGGTGCTCGGCACCGCGGTCGGCGTCCTGCTCAACCGGCTCAGCAAGCGGATGTCGAGCTTCGTGATCATCGGCATCATGTCGGCGTGGGCCGTCCCGCCGGTCGCCCAGGGCACCATCTGGCGCTGGCTGTTCGACGCCGAGAGGGGCGTCATCAACTGGGCGCTCAACCTGCTCCCCGACTGGCTGTCGAGCCTGCTCTTCGGCCGGGCCGACTGGACCGGGCAGCCGTGGCTCAACGACGCCTGGTCGGTCTACCTGGTGCTCATCCTCACCGTCCTGTGGTCCTCGTTCCCGTTCGTGGCGGTGTCGGTGCTGGCCGGCCTGCGCGGCATCCCGGCCGAGCTGTACGAGGCGGCCAGGGTGGACGGGTCGACGCCGTGGCGCACGTTCAGGAAGATCACCTTCCCGCTGCTCAAGCCCGTCTTCGCCGTCCTGACGATCCTGTCGATCATCTGGGACTTCAAGGTGTTCAGCCAGCTCTACGTGCTGCTGAACGGGCCGACGAACCGTGAGGCGTACAACCTGTCGCTCTTCTCGTTCGCCGAGGCGTTCAAGGCGCCGCCCAAAATGGGCACGGGCGCCGCGATCGCGGTGGTGCTGACCGTCATCCTGCTCATCGTCACCGCGTTCTACACCCGGCAGATGGTCAAGTCGGAGGAGGTCCAATGACCCCGCTGGCGCGCAAGCGCTTCACCAAGATCGCGCTGAACACCGCCGGGGTCCTGGTCTTCCTGTTCGCGGTCTTCCCCGTCTACTGGATGGTGTCGACGTCGTTCAAGGCGAACGACCAGATCTTCACCACGGACTTCATCCCGTTCCCCACGCACTTCACCTTCGAGCACGTGGAGAAGGTGCTCACCGAGGGCGTGGCGGGCAACTCCATCTGGCTCTACATGCGCAACAGCGCGATCGTGGCGCTCGGCACCGTGCTCATCGGCTCGGTGTTCGCCCTGCTCGCGGCCACCGCGGTGGCCCGCTTCCGGTTCAAGGGCCGCACCAGCTTCCTGATCACGCTGCTGGTCGTGCAGATGATCCCGTCGGAGGCGCTGCTCATCCCGCTGTTCCTGAACGTCCGCCGGCTCGGCCTGTACGACCAGCTGCTCGGGCTGATCGTGATCCAGGTGGGTCTCACGCTGCCGTTCGGCATCTGGATGCTGCGGACGTTCGTCGCCGCGGTGCCCAAGTCGCTGGAGGAAGCGGCGTGGATCGACGGCGCCAGCCGGTTCACCACGTTCTGGCGGGTGCTGTTCCCGCTCGTGGCTCCCGGCCTGGTCGCGACGAGCATCTTCTCGTTCATCACCGCGTGGAACGATCTGATCTTCGCGCTGATCCTGATGAACGACAGCACCGGCTACACGATGCCGGTGGCGCTGCAGTTCTTCTTCGGGGAGCGCGGCACCGACTGGGGAGCCATCATGGCCACCTCCACGTTGATGACCCTTCCGGTCATCGCCTTCTTCCTGCTGGTCCAGCGCCGCATGGTCTCCGGCCTGGTGGCCGGGGCCGTCAAGGGCTGACCTCCCTTCCCGCGGGTTCCGGTACGGCCAGCGCGCTCCACCGTGCGCTGGCCGTACCCATGTCCTGCCCTGACAACGATGAGGATTCATGAGCCAGAGTGATCGGGGGCTACGCCGCCTCGCGGCGGGCACGCTGCTCGTCGCCTTCGACGGGCTGAGCGCGCCCGGCTGGGTGCTGAGGGAGCTTGAGGGCGGCCTCGGCGGCGTCACACTCTTCGGTTTCAACGTCGGCGACCCTGCGCAGCTCGGCGAACTGACCGCCGCGCTGCGGGCCGCCGGCGACCCGGTCATCTCCCTCGACGAGGAGGGCGGCGACGTCACCAGGCTCGCCTACCACGTCGGCAGCCCGTACCCCGGCAACGCGGCCCTCGGCGCGGTGGACGACGTGGACCTGACCGCCCAGGTCTACCGGGCGATCGGCTCGGAGCTGGCCGCCGCGGGCATCAACCTCGACATGGCGCCGGACGCCGACGTGAACACCGCCGAGGACAACCCGGTGATCGGCACCCGGGCGTTCGGCGCGGACCCTGCCCTGGTGGCCCGGCACACGGTGGCCGCGGTCCGGGGCCTGCAGTCGATGGGCGTGGCCGCCTGCGTCAAGCACTTCCCCGGCCACGGCGCCACCACCGTCGACTCGCACCTGGCGATCCCCGTCGTGGACGTCCCGCTCGACGTGCTGCGCGCCAGGGAGCTGGCGCCGTTCCTGGCGGCCGTCGAGGCGGGCACCAAGTCGATCATGACGGCGCACGTGGCTGTCCCGGCGCTGACCGGCGACACGCCCGCCACCATGTCGCCGGCCGCGCTGACCGGGCTGCTGCGCGGCGAGCTCGGCTACGACGGCGTCGTCGTCACCGACGCGCTCGACATGCAGGCGATCACCGACAGCGTCGGGCTGGCCGGCGGCGCGGTCGCGTCGCTGGTGGCCGGGACGGACCTGCTCTGCCTGGGCCCCAAGCCGGGCTACGACGAGATCCAGAAGATCATCGCGGCGATCGTGGACGCCGTCACCGACGGGGTGCTGTCCGAGGCCCGGCTGGAGGAGTCCGCCGCCCGCGTGGCCGCGCTCCGCGCCTGGGCCGGGTCCCGCCCGGACGCGGTGCCCGAGCTGACGCGCGTCGGCCTGGACGCCGCCCGGCGCGCGGTCCGGCTCGACGGGGCGCCCGCGCCGCTGTCGGAGGACCCGCTGGTCGTCGAGGTGGACACGCCGCCGACGATCGCCGTGGGCGACGTGCCGTGGGGGGTGTCGCCGTGGCTGCCGCGCGGGGAGGTCGTCCGGGTCAAGCCCGCCGAGGCACGCCCGGACGATCTCCTGGAACGCGCCACCGGGCGTTCGCTGGTCGTCGTCGTCAAGGACGCGCACCGCTACGCCGACAGCCGGGAGCTGGTCTCCGCGCTGGTCACGGGCCGGCCGGACGCGATCGTGATCGAGATGGGGCTGCCCGTGTGGCGGCCCGGCAGCGCCGCCTACATCGCCACCTACGGCGCGGCCCGGGCCAACGCCCAGGCCGCGATGGAGCTGCTGACCGCCTGATCAGCCCTGGCGGGCGGCCGCCACGGCCTCCCGCAGAGGAGCGGGCGGCCGCTCGCCGAACCGTTCGAGGTAGGCCGCCGCGTGCCGGGGGTCGTCCTTGAGGAACGGGAAGTCGCTGGCCACCATGTGCCGGACGGCCAGCAGCGGCACCGGGCTGCCGAGCGGCAGGAATTCCGGGTTCCACAGGCCGTGCTTGGGCGGCGGGCCGGGGTAGAACTCGCCGATCATCAGCCCGTCCTCCACGTAACGGGACTTGAGCGCGGCCTGCGCGGCGTCGATCACCTCGGGGGCGCGATCGACGGGCAGGTCGGGCAGCAGCACCAGGATGGTGCGGAACTGCGGCGACACCCCCTGCGGCGCGACCAGCCGCCGGAACCACGCCCGGTAGCCGTCCAGCACGCCGGCCACCTGCGCCGCGTCCGGCTCGCCCGGGCAGACCGCCAGGTAGAACGTCCCCCGGTCGAGCGACGTCTGCGCGTACGGGCAGACCGGCCCCTTCCTGCCGAGCGACGGATGGGGCCGGCACAGGTACTCGCGCGCCCACGTCACGACGCGGCCGAGCGGCTCCGCGTAGCGCCGGGCCGGCTGGTGGCCCTGGTCGCCCTGGTGGCTCTGGTGGCTCTGGTGGCCGCCGTCGAGGTCGCTCACCTCGATGAGCACGCGGGAGGGATCGGTGGGATCCGTGAGCATCAGCGAACCTTCCTGGCGAGCACGAGCGCGGCGAGCCCGGCGGCCCCCAGCGCGGACCAGCGCAGCAGGGCGTCCTGCCGTCTGGCGCGGGCGAGCGCGTCGGCGTACGGGGTGGTGGTGTGGGAGATCATCGTGTAGAGCGGGACCCAGCGGTCCGGGAAGAGGCCCGAGAGCACCAGGTCGGCGCGCCTGCGGGCGTGGTGCAGCGGCGAGCGGACCCGGTCGCGCAGCTCGACGAAGTTCTGCCTGGACAGCTCGTCCAGGACGTCGGTGTGCGGCCGGCGGGCCCGCTCGAACTCGGCGAAGGCCGCACCCGGTTCGCCGAGTCCGAGGCATCGGTCGAGGACCGTGCAGTCCTCGAGCGCGGAGTTCATGCCCTGCCCGTAGAAGGGGTAGACGGCGTGCGCGGCGTCGCCGATGAGGACGACCTTGCCGCCGTCGTGCCAGGGCGTGGTGCGGATCGAGACCAGGTGTCCGACGGGCCGGTCGGCGTACTCCTTGACCAGGTCGGGCATGAGCGGGAGGGCGTCGGGGAAGCGCTCGGCGAAGAACGCCTCCGGGTCGTCGATCTCCGCGAACCGCTCGAACGGCAGGAACAGCGTGGCGGTCATGGAGCCGTCGAGGTTGGGATGGGTGACGATGAGCCCGTCGTCACCGCCGGGCCACACGTGCAGCGCCTCGTGGTGGGCGGGCACCTTGGGGATCGTCAGCTCCTTGTAACCCCAGGGCAGGAACTCCTGGTGCAGGTCGGCGCGCAGGCCGCGGTGCATCAGCGCGCGCACGGCCGAGAACGCGCCGTCCGCGCCCACCACGGCGTCGGCCGCGACGGTGGTCCGGCGGCCGTCGTGCTCGACGGTCAGCGCGGGCGCGTCCTTGTCGAGGTCGACGACCCGGTGGCCGAAGTGGAAGGCGACGCCCTGCGCCTCGGCGTGTGCGATGAGGCTGACGACGAGGTCCCGGCGGCGGACGGAGTGCAGGATCTCCTCCTCGCGCCTGCCGTACGGGTGGAAGGTCACGTTCCCGTCGGGGGCGTGCACGGCGCGGCCGCGCATGGGCACGGTGCTCGGCCAGATCTCGTGCATGAGACCGACGTCGGTGAGCGCCCGCACGCCCCGGGCGGACAGGCCCAGGTTGATCGAGCGGCCCTCCTCGTCGTCGCCCAGCCGAGGGTCGGCGCGGCGTTCGTGGACGGCGACGTGGTGCCCGCGCCGGGCCAGGTAGCAGGCCAGCAGGCTGCCGGCCGGGCCGGCGCCCGCGATGAGGATCTTCACACCGTCTCCTGTCTTGCCACGAGCAGTTCGTCGGAGCCGGGGACGTCGAGCGGGATCCGCTCGACGGCTCCCAGCCCGGCCGCCCCGGCCCAGCCGGCCACCTCGGCGAAGGTGTAGAGGCGTCCGCCCTGGGTGGCGGCCAGGTTGAGGCTGAAGCCGCCGAGGAAGGCGGTCGTGTGGCCGCGGGTGCCGGCGGGCGGGTCGGCGTACGGCTCCAGCACGAGCAGCCGCCCGCCCGGCCGCAGCGCCCGCGCCGCCCTGGCGACCAGCTCCGCGGCGCCGTCCGGGTCGAGCCCGTGCACCACGTTGAACAGCAGGACCGTGTCGTGGCGGGCGTCGAAGGCCCCGTCGGCGGCAGGCGCGGTCAGGTCGCCGGGGACGAACGTGATCCGCCCGGCCAGCCCCGCCTCCCCGGCGCGCGCCCGCCCCTCCTCCAGCGCCCCGGGCAGGTCGACGACGGTCGCCGTCGTCCCGGGCGCGGCCTCGCAGAAGGCGGCGCTGTAGATCGCGTGCCCGCCGCCGACGTCCAGCAGCCTCCCGTACGGGCCGGGCACGGCGGCGACGACGGCCGGGGCGGCGGCCCGCGCCATCCCGGCCAGCATCCGCTGGAAGGTGCGCGACGTGCCCGGCCGCCGCTCCAGCCACGGGTAGTACGGCTCGGGCGGGCGACCGGCGCGCACCGCCTCCTCCAGCCCCGTCCACAGCTCGCCGATCAGCTCGTGCCACAGCGCCAGCGTCGGCGCGAACCACTCGTCGGGGCCGCTGCCCAGCCAGGGGTCGGCGGCCGGGCCCAGGCCGTAGCCGTCGTCGCGGATCACGTACCCGAAGCCGGTGAGCGCGTCGAGCAGCACGGTGAGCGGCCCTTCGGCGACGTCCAGCTTCGCGGCGAGCTCCGCCGGGGTGCGCGCGCCGGAGGCGAGGGCGTCGAAGACGCCGAGCCGCTGCGCGGTCCCGGCCGCCCGGAACGCCATCGCGCCGATCAGGTCGAGGAGCCCGCCGGGCCCCTGGTTCAGGTCGCGGAAGACGCGTAGTTCCTCAGGATCGAGATAGAGCGGCATCGGTTGACTCCTCGGCGTCGGGCAGTTCCGTCTCCACCCGGCGCAGGCGCGGCTGGAGGAAGGCCAGGGGCGCCAGCACGACCAGCGCGGCCCCGGTGAGTAGGAAGATCGTGGCGATGCCGCGGCCGGGCCCGGTGCCGATGACCTGGCCCAGGCTCCCGGCCAGCGCGCCGCCGGGCGCGAGCATCGGTTCGAACACGCGGTCGGCGAGCGGCCCGGCCGCCAGGTAGGTGAGCACGGTCGCGGCCTGGGTGAGCATCCGCACGGCGCCGAGCACCCGGCCCAGCTCGGCCGGATCGGTCTTGAGCTGGATCACGGTGATCCCGGTGCCCTGCACGAACGGGATCGTGAACAGGAACGCGGGCGCCACCACGGCGATGAGCGCCGCCGACGGGCTCAGGCTGTGCAGCATCAGCAGCACCCCGCCGGCGGCGACGAAGGCGACGAGCCCGCGCACCCGCCGCCGGGGCCCGCCCCAGGCGCTCAGCACCAGCCCGCCGGCGAACAGTCCCGCGCCGCCGGCGGCCATGAGCACGCCGAGCAGCGCCGCCGACCCGAACGACAGGATGAGCGGCTGCACCAGCACCCCGGCCATGCCGAAGAACAGGTTGTAGGCGGCCAGCAGCGCGACCAGCCAGGCCAGCCCCCGCCGGGCCCGCAGGTGCCGCAGCCCGAACGCCAGGTCGCGCAGCCACGGCTCGGCGGCCCGCCCCTCGCCCGGCCGGGTCGCCTCGCGCGGCAACGGCACCAGGTGCAGCACCACCCGCGAGGCCAGGAACGTCACCAGGTCGATCACCACGACCCCGGTGAGCCCGACGCCGACCAGCAGCGCCCCGGCGAGCAGCGGCGCGGCGACGCGGACGGCGTCTGCCACCTGCATGAGGCCGTTGGCACGGCCGAGCTGCTCCTTGGGCACCAGCTTGGGCAGCATCGAGTGGTAGGCGGCCATCTGGGCGGTGCCGAACACCGCGCCGACCGCGGTGATCACGTAGATGTGCCACACCTGCGGCTCGCCCACGGCCAGCAGCACGGCCAGCGCGCCGGTGGCCAGCGCGGCCCCCAGGTCGGCGGCCAGCATCATGCGCCGCCGGTCCCACCGGTCGGCCAGCGAGCCGGCGAGCGGCGCGAACAGCACCTCGGGCAGCACCGCGCAGAGCGTGATGGTGACGAACTGGGTCGCCGAGCCGGTCTTCTGGAACACCCACACGCCCAGGACGAACCCGGTGACGCTGGAGGTGATGATCGACAGGAGCTGGGACGACCAGATGGCCAGGAACGCCCTAGGCATCGAGGTCTCCGATCAGATGGGGCAGGTACGCGCCGAGCAGGCCGGCCGCGGGCGGGCAGACCAGCCCCGCCCCGGCCAGCACCCGCTCGGTCGCCGAGCAGTCGAACGTGGGGCCGGTGCTGTCGCCGTACTCGGCGAAGAACGCGGGGAAGGGCGCGAGCGGCAGGCTCTCGCCCGCGTCGAGCCTGCGCCGCACCTCGGCCCGCCACTCGGCGGCGGGCGTCAGCCGGACCGGGACGCCGTGCGCGTCCAGGCCCGCCGCCAGGTCCACAGAGCTGAGCGTGCGCGGGTTGCGGTAGTGGTAGTCGCCGATCGCGCCGGTCCTGGCCAGGTGCCCGATGGCGGCGGCGACGTGGTCCACGGGGGCCAGGTCGAGCTCCTCGCCGTCGGGGACGGCCCCGAGCAGCGCGCAGGTGGCGACCAGACGGCGCAGGAAGTCGTCGGGGGCGCCGGCGCCGGTGCGGCTGTCGCCGGAGATCCGCGCCGGGCGGTGGACGGTCACGGCCAGCCCGGCCTCGCGGGCCGCCGTGGCGAGGCGGTCGCTCACCCACTTGCTCTGGTCGTAGCCGAGGTGCAGTCCGGCCGGGTCGGGCAGCGGGTCGCCCTCGCGCACCACCCGCTCGCCCGGCGTCAGGTAGACGCCGAGGGTCGAGATCAGGTGCACCGGCGTGCCCGCGCGGGCGGCGAGGCGGAGCACGGCGAGCGTGCCGTCCACGTTGGCGGCCTTCAGCGTGCGGTACGGGCGGGTGAAGTCGACCTGCCCGCCGCCGTGCACGATCAGATCGCACGCCACGTCGGGCAGCGCCCCGGCGAGGTCTCCCGGCACGCAGGCGATCCGGGCGGCGAAGCCGTCCCGCCACAGCCCGTGCCCGGCGAGGTTGCGCCGCACCCGCTCCTCCGGCGCCTGGCCCCTGACCAGGCAGTGCACGGTGGCGTCGGTGTGCGTGAGCAGGTCGGCGAGCAGGTGCGCGCCGAGGAACCCGGTCGCCCCGGTGAGCAGCACCCGCCCCGGCTCCCGCCGCGAACCCCCCGGCGCCACCGCGAAGTCCGCCGGCAGCGTCGCCTCGGCGTGCAGGTCGGGCGGCCCTTCGGGGGCCCGGCCGTCGACGGCGGCCGCCAGCTCGGCCAGGTCCGCGCAGGCGAAGAACACCGGCAGCGGCACCCGGACGCCGGTCTCCTCCGCCAGCCGCGCCACCGCCCGGGGCGTGAGCAGCGAGTGCCCGCCCAGCTCGAAGAAGCCGTCCCGGCGGCCGGCCCGCACCCCCAGGATCTCCTCCCACACCGCCGCCACCACCCGCTCGGTGCCGGTGCGCGGGCTCTCGTACGGCGTCGCCGCGGCCTCGGGCTCGGGCAGCGCCCGGAAGTCGACCTTCCCGTGCGGCGTCAGCGGCAGCTCGTCCAGCGTGACCACGGCCGCCGGGATCATCGCCGACGGCAGCCGGCCCGCCAGGAACGCGCGCAGCGCGGCCACGCCCACCTCCTCACCCGTGAGGTAGGCGACCAGCCGCCCGCCCACGGCGGTGACCACCGCCTCCCTGACGCCCGGATGGGCCAGGCAGGCGGCCTCCACCTCGCCGGGCTCGATCCGCACCCCGTTGACCTTGAGCTGCCTGTCGGTGCGGCCGAGGAAGTCCAGGCTCCCGTCGGCGCGCATCCGCACCAGGTCCCCGGTCGCGTACACCCGGCCGCCCGGCAGGAACGGGTCGTCGCGGAACCGCTCGGCCGTCAGGTCCGGCCGTCCCAGGTAGCCCTCGGCCACGCACTCGCCGCCCAGATGCAGCTCCCCGGGCACGCCGGCGGGCGCCGGCCTGCCGTACCGGTCCAGGACGTAGGCGCGCACGTGCGGCAGCGGGACGCCGATCGGCAGGTGGGTCCGCTCCCCCAGCTCGCCGCCGTCGACGGTGCGGCAGACGGTCGCGCACACCGTGGCCTCGGTGGGGCCGTAGTGGTTGTAGAAGGTGACCTTGCCGCCGGTGAGCCGCGCCCAGGTGCGCAGCCGTTCGAGCGGGACGCTCTCGCCGCCGACCATCATCGTCGTGAGCGGCCCGGTGTCGGCCGTCCCGAGCTGCGCCAGGTCCTCGACCCACTGCTGCCACAGCGCGGAGGCCGTGTCCACCATCGTGATGCCCAGCTCGGCGCAGAGGCGCAGCAGCTCGGGGCCGCTGAGCGAGACCGGGTCGGGGTGCAGCACCAGCGCCGCCCCGCTGATGAGCGCCGGGAAGATGTCGCCCACCGAGGCGTCGAAGCTCAGCGGCGGCACCATCAGCACCCGCTGTCCCGGCCCGAAGCCGTGCGCGTCGCGGAACGAGACGGCCAGCCGGGCGGCACTGCGATGGCTGACCACGACCCCCTTGGGCGTCCCGGTCGACCCGGAGGTGTAGATCACGTACGCGGCGCCGTCCACGCTCACCCGCCCGGACACCAGCCCGCCCCCGCCGGCCTCGGCGGGCGCGGCGGCTCCGGCGTCGTTCCCGGCGTCGTTCCCGGTCTCGCCCAGGAGCGGCGCCACGCCGTCCTCGCCGATGACGGCGGCGCAGCCGGCCAGCATGGCGCGCGTCCTGGCCTCCGGCTGGCCGGGGTCGACGGGCACGTACGCGGCCTCGCACATCAGCACGCCGAGCACGGCCACCATGGCCTCGGGCCCGGCCTTCAGCCGGACCGCCACCAGGTTGCCCGGCCGCACCCCGGCCTCGCGCAGCTCGCCCGCCAGCACGCGGGCCCGTTCGGCCAGCTCGCCGTAGGTGAGGACGCCGCCGGGCGTGACGACGGCGGGCGCGCCGGGCGTCCTGCCGACCTGCCGGGCGATCAGCCCGTCCAGCCGGTCGGGCAGCACCAGCGCCAGCTCCTCCGGAGGCAGCATGCGCAGCTCGGACAGCCGGGCGTCGGGCCGCGCCGTCATCTCCTCCAGCAGCCGCCGCAGATGCCCGCCCATCCGCTCCACGCTCGCGCGCTCGAACAGGTCCGTGCTGAAGGTGAGCATGAACTGCAGGTGCTCCTCGAACACCACGACGTCCACGGCCAGGTCGAACTTGGCCGGAGCCAGCCCCGACACGACCGGCGTCCGCTCCAGCCCGGCCAGATGCAGGGGGTCCGGCCCCTCCTTCAGCCCTTCGCCGGGGTTGTCCAGGTTGAGCAGCGTCTGGACGAGCGGCGCCTGTCCCCGGGTCGGCCGCAGCTCGGCCACCACCTCGTCGAACGGCACCGCGCTGTGGGTGAACGAGCGCAGCAGGCGGCGGCGGGTCCGCTTGATCAGCTCCCGTACCGTCGGATCGCCGCCGAGGTCGGCCCGGACCGCCAGCGTGTTGATGAACAGCCCGAAGACCCGCTCGAACTCCTCGTCCTCGCGCCCGGCGACCGGCGTGGCCACGCAGAAGTCGTCCTGGCCCGCGTGCCGCGACAGCATCGTCTGGTAGGCGGCCATCAGCACGATGAACGGCGTGCACCGCTCCGCCCTGGCCAGCTCCCGTACCCGGGTCCACAGCTCGACCGGCATCCGCTGGATGACCAGGTCGCCGTGGCCGCTCGGGGTCGCGGGCCTGGGCCGGTCGGCGGGCAGTTCCAGCGCCGGCGCCCCGGCCAGCTCGGCGCGCCAGAACTCCAGGTGGGCGCCGTGGTCCTGCTCGCGCTGGCGGCGGGCGTACTCCGAGTAGGGCACGGCCGGCTCCAGCGGCGGCGCGGGCAGGCCCGCGGCGAACGCGGCGTAGAGCGCCGACAGCTCCGGGTACAGCACCCGCTCCAGCGACCAGGCGTCGCTGACGATGTGGTGCAGCACCATCAGCAGGACGTGCTCACGCGGCCCGGCGCGCAGCAGGCTCACCCGGAACAGCGGCCCGGCCGTCAGGTCGAAGGGCCGGTTGGAGCGGTCGGCGAGCAGCCCGGGAAGGCTCTCCCCCGCCGCGTCGACGCGCTCGGCGACGACCGGGCCGCACGGCCGGACGACGGCCGACGGCACGCCGTCCACCTCGGGGAACACCGTGCGCAGCGCCTCGTGCCTGGCGGTCAGCTCGGTGAGCGCCCGCTCCAGCGCGGGCACGTCCAGCTCCCCGGTGAGCCGCTCGGCGACGGCGATGTTGTACGACGCGTCGCCGCCGGAGAGCCGGTCGAGGAACCACAGGCGTTCCTGGCCCCTCGACATGACCGCGGTCCGGCCTGCCAGCTGCATGGTGACGACTCCCTCTAACCGCGGATGTCTGACTGGGAGGTTTGACAGAGTAACTCTTAGGAAAGTTTCCTATTTATTGGCCGGTGTTGATGCTATACACATGGGGCGACCGCAGACAAGGACCACCCGGCAGAACCGAGCCGGGCGCAAGGGGAGGCACGATGGGCGCGTCGATCGTCAGGAGTCCCGCACTGGCCGGGCTCGCCGACACCGTGCTGCAGCCCGGCTTCAAAGGCACGACGCTGCCCGACTGGGTGCGCAAACGCCTCGCGACGGGTCTCGGCGGCCTCGCCCTGTATTCGCGCAATCTCGTGACAAGTAGTCAAATAAGTGACCTAACCGCCGCAATTCGGGCGGAGAATCCGGAAGTGGTCATCGCCCTGGACGAGGAGGGCGGCGACGTCACCCGGCTGGAGGCGTTCACCGGCAGCTCGCGCCCGGGCAACCTGGCGCTCGGGGCGTCCGGCGACCCGGCGCTCACCCGCGCGGTCGCCGAGGGCATCGGCCACGACCTCGCCGCGGCGGGCATCAGCCTCAACTACGCGCCCGTCGTCGACATCGACGCCGAGGACAACCCCGTCGTCGGCACCCGCGCCTTCGGCGCCGACCCCGAGCTCGTGGCCCGCCACACCACCGCGTGGGTGACCGGGCTGCAGTCGGCGGGGGTGGCCGCCTGCGCCAAGCACTTCCCCGGGCACGGCGCGACGTCCGTGGACTCCCACGACGCGCTGCCCGTCGTCCGCCTCTCCCGCGAGGAGCTCGCCGCCACGGCCCTGCTGCCCTACCACGCCGCCATCGCCGCCGGGGTGCGCGCCGTCATGACCGGGCATCTACTCGTCCCGGCGTACGACGCGGCCGAGCCCGCCACCACCAGCCGCCGGCTCATGGTGGAGCTGCTGCGCGAGGAGCTGGGCTTCGACGGGCTGATCGTCACCGACGGCATCGAGATGCCGGCCGTCTCGGCCGCGTACGGCCTCGGCGGGGCTGCCGTCCGCGCGCTCGCCGCCGGGGCGGACGCCGTCTGCGTGGGCGGCGAGAACGCCACGCCCGGCGTCGTCGGGCTGCTGCGCAACGCCATCATGACCGCCGTCGCCGACGGCACCCTGCCCGAGGAACGCCTGGCCGAGGCCGCCGCCCGCGTCCGCGCCCTGGCTCACTGGGCCGCCACCCACACCCCGGCGGCCGCCGCCTCAGGAGCCGCCGGGCGCTACCCCGAGTCCGCCCCGAGGAACGCCGCGCTGCTGGCCGCGCGCCGCGCCCTGCGCGTGACCGTACGCGAGCGGCCCACCGGGGACGGCCCGCCGCACGTGGTCGAGCTGGACTCCCCCGTCAACCTCGCCGTGGACCGCGCCACCCCGTGGGGCCTGGTCACCCCGCTGACCCGGCTCTTCCCCGGCACGACCGGCGCCCGCCTGGCGGAGCCCGAGCCGGAGGATCTGGCCAAGGCGGTGGCCGCGGCCGAGGACCGCCTGCTGGTGCTCGTCGTCCGCACCGCCTACCGCCACACCTGGGTGACCGCCGCCGTGGACGCGGCACTCGCCCACCGGCCGGGCAGCGTCGTGGTCGAGCTGGGCACCCCAGGCCCCGAACGCCCCGGCGCCGTCCACATCGCCACCCACGGCGCCACCAACCCGTGCTGCGAAGCCGCCGCCACCGCCATCGCCCACCTGATCAGGACGTGAAGAGCTCCTCGCGGGCCTGGTCCAGCGCCGCCAGGACGGCGCCACGCAACACCTGGTTGCCCTCGACCGTGCTGGTGGCCACCTGCGGCCGCACCGGGCAGATCTTCGCCACCGCCTCCTCCACCCGGGAGGTGAGCGAGCGGCCGCCGGCGTGCCCGACCTCGCCGCCGAGGACGACCAGGCCCGGGTCGAGGATCACGCACACGGCCGCCACCCCGAGCGCGAGCCGGTGCGCGATCTCGTCGAGCAGCGGCTCGCCCGCGGCGCCGGCCGCGACGGCGACCTCCACGCACGTCCCCGCGCTCTCGGCCTCGAACCCGTGACTGCGGGCCAGCTCCGTCACCGCCTCGGCGCTGACCAGCGACTGCAGGCCGCCGGCCAGCGACGGCAGCCGCCCGGGCGAGGTGCGGATGTCCTCCGGGAGCGGCACGCCGGGCACCGGCAGGTAGCCGATCTCGCCCGCGCTGCCCGAACGCCCCCGGTACAGCTTGCCGCCGAGCATGACCGCCATGCCCAGCCCCCGGTCGGACCAGAGCAGCACGAAGTCGTCGAGCCCCTTGGCCGCCCCGTCGGAACGCTCGGCGATGGCGGCCAGGTTGACGTCGTTCTCGATCGTCACCTCGCGCTTGAGGTCGCCCGCGAGAGCCTCGTGGATGCCCTCGTGCCAGCCCGGCAGGTCGAAGGAGAAGCGCACGTCGCCGCTGCGCGGGTCGACCACGCCGGGCGTGCCGATCACCACGCCGCGCAGCTTGCCGACGCCCACCTTGGCGCTCCGGCACGCCTTCATGACCGCGTCGTGCACGGCCGCCACCGGGTCGTCGTGCCCGTTGGGGTCGACGGTGACCTGCGCGACCGTACGGCCGTTGATGTCGGCGACCGCCGTGGAGATCAGGCCGGGGCCGATCTCCAGCCCGGCCACGTACGCGCTGGAGGGGATCACCGAGTAGAGGGCCGCGTTGGGGCCGCGCCCGCCTCCCTGCGTGCCGACCACCTCGACCAGCCCGCGCTCTTCCAGCCTGGCCAGCGTCTGGGACGCGGTCACCTTCGACAGCCCGGTCAGCTCGCCGATCTGGCCACGGGTCATCGGACCGGTGGCCAGCAAAAGCTCCAGCGCGGCCCGATCGTTGATCTCCCGGAGAAGTCTGGGCACACCAGGGCGTCGCTCCACGCTGAATCCCACCGTCACATAGAAAAGGGTTGCTGGAAGTTTAGCGCTCCCACCACTCCTCTCCAGTGGCCAGGAGCCCCCGGGTGCCGGATTTTGGCGGCCTTGCGGCTAACCAGTGTTGACCAGGAGGGATAATCGAGAACATGCGCCTTTCCGCTCGTGTCGACTACGCCCTCCGCGCCGCCGCCGAACTCGCCGCAGCCGGTACCGGCCCGACCACCGTGGGCGAGCTCGCCAAGGAGCAGGACATGCCGCCCAAATACCTGGAAAACATCCTGCTGCAGATGCGCCGCGCCGGTCTCGTCCGAGGTCAGCGCGGTCCCGAGGGCGGCTACGTGCTCGCCCGCCCGGCCGCCGACATCTCCCTGGCCGACGTCATCAGGGCGGTCGACGGCCCCCTCGCCAACGTCCGCGGCGAGCGTCCCGAGCACGTCGGCTACCGGGGGCCGGCCGAGTCGCTCCAGCAGGTCTGGATCGCCCTGCGCGCCACCGAGCGGGCCATCCTGGAGGAGGTCACCCTGGAGCAGGTCGCCACCGGCGCCCTGCCCGACCGCGTCCGCCAGCTCGCCTCCGACCCCGCCGCCTGGGACTGACGTCCCCTCTCAGCGGCCCAGCCTGCTCGCCGTCCAGAACAGCGCAAGGGCCGCCAGCTCGACGACCGCGGCCACGGCCGGGAGCACGCCGCTGCCGTACGTCTGCAGGACCCGGCCGCCGAGTGCGCCACCGGCCGACACGCCGACGTAGACCGCGCTGCTGTTGAGCGCCAGCGCCTGCGGGCCGGCCGGGCCGGCGAGGGCCAGCAGGCGGGTCTGCGCGGGCGGCGGGATCCACCACGACACGCCCGCCCACACCAGCAGCACCGGCAGCAGCCACAGCAGTGCCACCGGCCGCAGGAACCAGCAGCCGACGAACACCGCCATCACCGCCGTGAACCCGCCGATCCCCGCCAGCAGCGCCCGATCGGGCCCCCAGCGGTCGGCGGCCCGATCGGGCGCTGCTGGCG
>NZ_LAVL01000158.1 GCF_001083785.1 Nonomuraea sp. SBT364 | reverse complement strand
GGCGCGGGCTGTGGCGGCTGCGGTGGCTGCGGCGGGGGATAGCGGCAAGCGGCGCGGACCCGACCGGCCACCGCGTGTGCGGCGCATCAGGGGGACGGAGGAGGAAGCGTGGAACGGCTCGGAGTGGGCATCGGCTGGCGGCCGGAGATCGACCTGACCGTGGAGCGGATGGCGGGCGTGGAGTTCGCCGAGGTCATCGCCGAGAACATCCGCCCGGCCCGGCTGCCGGAGTCGCTGCGGCTGCTGCGCGGGCGCGGCCTGCCGGTGATCCCGCACGGCGTGAGCCTCGGGGTGGGCGGCGCGGAGCCGCCCTCGACGGCGACGCTGGCACATCTGGCAGCGTGCGCGCAGGCGCTCGAGTCCCCGCTGGTGAGCGAGCACCTGGCGTTCGTGCGGGCGGGCGGCGTCGAGGCGGGCCACCTGCTTCCCGTGCCCCGCACCCGCGACGCGCTCGACGTCGTCACCGAGAACGTGCGCCGGGCCCAGGACGAGCTCCCGGTCCCGCTGGCCCTGGAGAACGTGGCCGCCATCTTCGGCTGGCCGGAGGACGAGCTCACCGAAGCCGAGTTCCTCGCCGAGCTGGTCGAGCGGACCGGCGTCCACCTGCTGATCGACGTCGCCAACCTCTACAACAACCAGGTCAACCTCGGCCTGCGCGCCACCGACGCCCTGGACGCGCTCCCGCTGGAACGGCTGGCGTACGTGCACGTCGCCGGCGGCTACGAGAAGGACGGCGTCTGGCACGACACGCACTCGACCTCGGTCCCCGAGCAGGTGCTCGACGTGCTCGCCGAGCTGTGCGCCCGCACCGGCCCGCCGGGTGTGCTGCTGGAGTGGGACGAGCGCTATCCCGGTGACGAGGTCCTGGCCGGTGAGCTCACCCGGATCAGGGCGGCCATGGCATGAGCGCCGACGAGGCCAGGCGGCGCCTGGCCGCCGCCCAGCGACGCGTGATCGCCACCCTGGTCACCGGAGCGCCGCCGCCTGACGGCTTCGACCCGGAGCGCCTGCGCGTCCAGGCGGCGAGTCTGGTCGCCAAACGCCGCAGCGTCGTGGCCAGGCTCCGGCCCGACGCGGCCGTGGCCTCGGGCCCGGACCTGGCGGCCGACTTCGCCGCCTACGCCCGCTCCCGCGCCACGCCACCGCCCGGCTACCGGGCCGACGCCGACGACTTCGCCGCCTGGCTCGTCGCCCGGGGCAAGCTGTCCCCGCCGCCGGAGGACTCCTGGTGGACCCGCCTGCGCAGGAAGAGACACCCCGGACGGTGAAGGGAGGGCTCGCGTCACGGCGGCCCGCCGTCATCCGGTCAGCGGCCGTTCCCCTGGAGGTCCCCGGCCCCGTGCGGCGGGTGGCCCAAACCTGGCCGGCCGTAAAAGATTGCAGCCTTTGCGGCGTCGAGTCGCGCGGGCCTGCGGGGGAACACTCACCCGGGTGGGGGGACTGCGGTGTGTGGACGGGGCGGTGCTGACCGTTACGCCGGTCGCGTGCGTCGACAGAACGGGCCGGCCGTACGAGGTCACGCTGGAGCTGTCGCGTGACGGGCTGCCGTACGGGACGGTCGGGGAGCGGTGCGGCTGGCAGCTGGCGCGGCTGGCCGGAGGCGTGGAGGAGGCGCGGCGCGGCCGGGGGGAGGCGGGGCGCTGGCCGGACCCCGACGACCGGTTCCCGGAGGGCCGGGAGCTGTTCTCGTTCCGCTACCGCGCGGGGCGCGGCGGGACGACGGGCGGCGAACTGGGCTGCTGGCTGCGTACCATTCCGGTATGGGAGCCGCGGCAGGGCGGGCGCGGCTCGTGGCGGCTGACCCGCCGCGCGTTCGTGGAGGCGTGGGGGACGGGCGGGCAGGGGGCCCGCGCGGTTCTCACGTCGGCCGAGTTGTCGGGCTTCGTGCGTGGCCTCGTCGACGAGGCGGAGATCGTTTGTAGTGAAGAACTATCGCGTTCAGGCACGGGCACGGGCGAAACGCGGTGATAATGACCTGTTAGGTCATCCGACCTGAGGCACGCCAGCGCTGGAGGGACTCCGTGGGCCTGCGCGATCTGGTCTACCGGCTGTACGAGCGCCGGTTGGAGGCCAAGCTGTCGAAGGACAGCATTCCCCGGCACGTCGGGGTCATCATCGACGGCAATCGCCGCTGGGCGCGTGCCATGGGCATGAGCGACGTGGCCAAGGGGCACCGCAAGGGCGCCGACAAGATCTCCGAGCTGCTCGGCTGGTGCCGTGAGACCGGCGTCGAGGTCGTCACGGTGTGGATGCTGTCCAACGACAACCTCAACCGGCCCAGCGAGGAGCTGGAGCCGCTGCTGCGCATCATCGAGGACGTCACGCAGGAGCTGGTGGACCAGGGCTGGCGGATCAGCCCCGTGGGAGCGCTCGATCTGCTGCCGGACCGCACGGCGAATGTCCTAAAAACTGCGAAAGAAGCAACATCGCACCGTCCCGGCCTGATTGTGAACGTTGCAGTTGGGTATGGAGGAAGGCGTGAGATTGCCGATGCGGTGCGCTCACTCCTGCAGGAGCATGCGAGCAAGGGCGCGAGCATCGAGGACCTCTTCGAGGTTCTCGATGTCGAACATATCGCGGAGCATCTCTACACCCGCGGCCAACCCGACCCGGATCTCCTCATCCGGACGTCGGGCGAGCAGCGTCTGTCGGGCTTCATGCTGTGGCAGAGCGCTCATTCCGAGTTCTACTTCCACGAGGCATACTGGCCCGACTTCCGCAGGGTCGATTTCCTGCGGGCGCTGCGAGACTACGCTGCGAGACACCGGCGTTACGGTTCCTGACGGGACATCTGGGTATCCAGTACGTAACGTTGGAAGTGTCCGGCCGCAGGCCGGACGCTCCGGAAAGGGCCCGCCTTTGCGCCAACACTGCCGAGGGGGGCCGGAGTCCGGCGTCCCCGGTGGCATGTCGCGGTCGGGGACACGGGCCCGGTCCGATTCCCGCCTCGTCTGCAGGGCGCCCGACCCCATGGGCGCCCGGGGGAGAACGTGTGGCAGTGTCCTCGAGCAACCCTTCGACCAACTCGGCCAAGCGCACGTACGTGCTCGACACTTCGGTCCTGCTCGCCGATCCGGCGGCCATGACCCGCTTCGCGGAGCACGACGTCGTCCTGCCGATCGTCGTCATCACCGAGCTGGAAGGGAAGCGGCACCATCCCGAGCTGGGCTACTTCGCCAGAAAGGCCCTGCGCTACCTTGACGACCTGCGGGTTCAGTACGGCCGGCTGGACGAGCCGATGCCGACCGGCGAAGGCACGATCAGGGTTGAGCTCAACCACAGCGATCCGTCCATCCTGCCCGTGGGCTTCCGCCTCGGCGACAACGACACCCGCATCCTCACCGTGGCCCGTTCGCTGGCCGCCGAGGGCTGCGACGTCGTGCTCGTCTCCAAGGACCTGCCGATGCGGGTCAAGGCGGCCTCGATCGGCCTGTCCGCGGAGGAGTACCGCGCCGGGCTGGTGATCGAGTCAGGCTGGACGGGGATGGCCGAGGTCCAGGTGACCGCCGAGGACGTCGAGACGCTGTTCGACAGCGGCACGGCGGATCTTGAGGAGGCCAGGGACCTGCCGGCGCACACCGGTCTGCGGCTGCTGTCGGCCAAGGGGTCGGCGCTCGGCCGGGTCCAGCCCGACAAGTCGGTCAAGCTGGTGCGCGGCGACCGCGAGGTGTTCGGCCTGCACGGCCGCTCGGCCGAGCAGCGCATCGCGCTGGAGCTGCTGATGGACCCGGAGATCGGCATCGTGTCGCTGGGCGGCCGGGCCGGCACCGGCAAGTCGGCGCTGGCGCTCTGCGCGGGCCTGGAGGCCGTCCTGGAGCGCCGCCAGCACCGGAAGGTGGTGGTGTTCCGCCCGCTGTACGCGGTGGGCGGCCAGGAGCTCGGCTACCTGCCCGGCACCGAGGGCGAGAAGATGGGCCCGTGGGCGCAGGCGGTCTACGACACGCTGAGCGCGGTCACCACGCCGGAGGTGATCGACGAGGTGCTCGACCGCGGCATGCTGGAGGTGCTCCCGCTCACCCACATCCGCGGCCGGTCGCTGCACGACGCGTTCGTGATCGTGGACGAGGCGCAGTCGCTGGAGCGCGGGGTGCTGCTGACCGTGCTCAGCCGCGTCGGCGCCAACTCCCGCGTGGTGCTCACGCACGACATCGCCCAGCGTGACAACCTGCGGGTCGGGCGGCACGACGGCGTGGTCGCGGTGGTGGAGAAGCTCAAGGGCCATCCGCTGTTCGCGCACGTCACGCTCACCAGGTCGGAGCGCTCGCCGATCGCCGCGCTCGTGACGGAGATGCTGGAGGACATCACCATCTAGCTCACCTGAGCTTGGGGCACTGGAGACCGCTCTCGCGCAGGTCCGGGCGGCGGTCTCCGTACCTCACCACGATCCTGACCTCCTCGACCGCCGCGTCCTGCAGGGCCGTGCAGACGATCTGCGCCTTGCCGGGCTTGCTCAGCGTCCCCTCGCCCTTGATGTAGATGGTCAGGGTCGAGGTCCTGGGCAGCTTGACCTCGTCGCGCAGGACGGGGTTCAGCGAGTCCTCGATGCGCTCGAAGGTGAAGCCGCGCAGCGCCGTGTCCAGCTCGCCGAGCGGCTTCGTGGAGGCCGCGAACAGGGCGGTCAGCAGGCTGCCCACGGAGTCCGACTGGACGTCGGCCGGCTCCAGCGACAGCTCGCCGTCCTTGAGCAGGTAGATGGTCTTCGACGGGGGCGGGATGTCCACGACGGGGGCGGCGGCCCGGTTCACCACGCCCGTGGGGGAGATGCCGCACGCCGCCGTCACCAGCAGCGCGGCCGCCGTGAACGTCCGCTTGAGTGCCCGCGCTCGTGCCCGTCTCATGAGTGCGGGAGCCAGACCGTGAAGAGCGTGCCGGGGTTCTGGGCGCGTACCGAGATCGTGCCGCCGTGCAGGTGCGCGTTGGCACGGGCGATCGCCAGCCCCAGCCCGCTGCCCTGACTGCGGGCGCGGCCCGAGCCCGCCTTGAAGAAGCGGTCGAAGACGTGCGGCATCGCCTCCGGGGGGATGCCCTTGCCGTGGTCCCGCACCTTCACCTCCAGGCCGTTGTCGGTGCCTCTCGCGCTGACCATCACCGGCGGTTCGCCGTGCTTGAGCGCGTTGCCGACGAGATTGGCGACGATGACGTCGAACCGTCTCGGGTCGACGGTGGCGAGCAGGCTGCGTGAGGAGTTCACCCGGACCTTCTCGCTCCAGCCCCGCACCTCCAGGCAGTCCTGGATCGCGTCGGCGACGTTCACCTCCTCCACGTTGAGCGTGGCCGTGCCCGCGTCGAATCGGCTGACCTCGATGAGGTGCTCGACCAGCTCGCGCAGCCGTTCGATCTCGCTCAGCACCAGCCGCACCGCCTCGGCGGGCGCCTGCGGCAGCCGGTTGGCCTCCTCCGAGAGCATGTCGGCCACGGCCGTCATCGCGGTCAGCGGGGTGCGCAGCTCGTGCGACACGTCGGCGACGAACCGGCGCGACATCGCCTCCAGTGAGCGCAGCTCCGACACGCTCAGCTCCAGGGCCGCCGCCGCGTCGTTGAAACGGGCCGTGAGCTCGGCCAGCTCGTCCTGCCCGCGCACCGGCAGGCGGGTGTCCAGGCGGCCCTCACCGAGCGCCTGGGCGGCCGCGCTGAGCCTGCGTACGGGCAGC
Organism: Nonomuraea sp. SBT364; assembly: GCF_001083785.1. Classification (GTDB taxonomy): domain Bacteria; phylum Actinomycetota; class Actinomycetes; order Streptosporangiales; family Streptosporangiaceae; genus Nonomuraea. The sequence goes on along the minus strand of NZ_LAVL01000158.1, from coordinate 13,883 downwards.
AGCACCTGCCTGGCCGACAGCAGCGCCACGATCAGCGCGATCCCCACGACGGCGGAGCCGCCCTGGGCGAGCTTGGCGCGCAGCGTGGCGAGCTGGCTCTGCTCGTCGCGCATCGCGAAGAAGACGAACGCGCGCAGCCCGGTGGCCTCGGGGCCGGCGCCGTGGTCGCGGTAGACCTCGGCGCCGACGATCAGCCACAGCTCGTTGTGCAGGATGTGCCGCTGGGAGACGACCATCTGCTTGGCCCGGCCGTGCAGCTCGTTCGGCACGTCGCTCATGGTCATCGGGCCGTCGGCGTTCGTCAGGTTGCCGTACTCGATCACCACGCTGCGGCCGGGCCCGTCGAGCGCCTGGGTCAGGCTGGCGAGCTCGCGGGTGCTCGGCGTCGCCTCGCCGGGCCGCAGCCGGCCGATGGGGAAGGTGATGCGGCTGAGCTCCCGGGAGACGAGGTCGACCGCCGAGTTCTCGGCCCGCTTGACCAGCGCGGACTTGGCCAGTTCGAAGCCGATGGTGGCGACCAGGACCGACGCGGTGACGGCGACCAGGGTGAAGGTGATGACCAGGCGCGCCCGGAACCCGGTGGGCGGTCGCATCACGGAGGGCTGAACCGGTAGCCGAACCCGCGCACGGTGTGGATGAACACCGGCTCGGCGGGCCTCGGCTCGATCTTCGCCCGGACCCGCTGCACGCAGGCGTCGACGAGCCGCGAGTCGGCCACGTGCGTGTGGTCCCAGACCGCGCGCAGCAGGTAGCGCCGGTTGAGCACCTGGCCGGGATGGCGCACCAGCTCCAGCAGCAGCCGCAGCTCGGTGGGCGTCAGGTGGATCTCCTTGCCGGCCAGCGCGACCTTGAGCGCGCCCCGGTCGATCATGAGCTCGCCGAACGTGATGCGGTCGGAGGCCGCGGACTCGGCCCGGCGCAGGACGGCGCGGATGCGGGCGTCCAGCACGCGCGGCTCGACGGGCTTGACCACGTAGTCGTCGGCGCCGGCCTCCAGGCCGACCACGACGTCCAGGTCGTCGCCGCGCGCTGTGAGGAGGATCACCGGGAGCTGGTCGAGTTTGCGGATGCGGCGGCACACCTCGACGCCGTCGATGCCGGGGAGCATGACGTCGAGTATGGCGATCTCGGGGCGGCGCGACCTGATGTGGTCCAGAGCCTCCTCACCCGTCGCATAGGAGGTGACGGAGTGCCCCTGCCTGGCCAGCGCCAGCTCCAGGGCTGTGCGGACCGAGGGGTCGTCTTCGACGAGAAGGATGCCTGCCACTCGCACATTATTCCGGCATGTCACCTATATCCGGGTTGTGTCATAAAACTGTGACGCGCCCTGCGCCTGATCCTTAAATCCCTGCATCAGCGTAAGAATCGGCCCTCCCCTCGGTAACGGGTGCCCGAGGGGCGGGCCGTACAGTGTGACCAAAATCACAGTTGCCGATAACCTGCTGGTTGGCCAAGGAAAGACCAAGCGAATCCAGCGTTCCGGTTGCGCGGCACCCCCCAAGTCACGGCAAGCTCATGGATCGTGAGCCCAGGTCCCAGGTTGAGTGAGCGCCCGTCGCGCAGTGCCCCCCGCTCGGCACGGCGGCGCTCGCGGGTGACCCCCAAGAGAGTCGTGATCATCGGCCTGTCGGCTGTGATCGTCTTCGGCGGGGGCGGCTTCGTCGCCTACCGCGCGATCGAGAACGCGAGCGCACCGCCGCCGGACCCGCTCTCGCTGGAAGACCTCGGCCGGTTGGCCGGCGGCGACTTCGGCGCGCCCGACCCGGAGGCCGACGCGCTCAAGGAGGCCGCGCTCCAGGCGTACAAGGCCGACAAGCTCAAGGAGGGGCGGGCCGCCAACGACGACCCGCTCGACGTGATCGAGATCAAGAAGCAGGCGCCCGGCGGCGACGGCTTCCCCCCGGCCAACTTCCCGCCCGGCAGCGACCCGTCGCCCGGCAGCAACAAGGCCACCGCCAAGGCCATGCTCTCCTCCTTCGGCTTCGGCGCCGACCAGTGGGGCTGCCTGGAGAGCCTCTGGCACAAGGAGAGCGGCTGGAACGAGCGGGCGATGAACCGCTACTCCGGCGCCTACGGCATCCCCCAGTCCCTGCCCGGCAGCAAGATGGCCAGCGCCGGCTCCGACTGGCAGACCAATGCCGCCACCCAGATCAAGTGGGGCTTGGGCTACATCAAGGGCCGCTACGGCACGCCCTGTGGCGCCTGGGGGCATTCGCAGGCCAAGGGCTGGTATTAGCTGGTCAGCTTTCCTCCTGTAATCGGCAAGCCGCTGGGCCTCTCCCGGTATGACCGCGCACGCTGGCGGCATGGGTGTGAAGGTCAGTGTGATCGTCAATGTCCACAACCCGGGGGATTCGGCCGACGCGTGCATCCGCTCCACGCTGGAGCAGACGCTGCCACCGGACGCGTATGAAGTGATCTTCGTGGACGACGGGTCCACGGACGGCATCGCCGAACGGCTCGACACCGTGGCCGCCGTGCGCCGCAACGTCCGCGTGCTGCACCTGCCGCACACGGGTTCGCCCATGCGCGGGCGCAACGTCGGCATCGCCTCGGCCCGGGGCGACTACGTCTACCTGCTCGACCAGCACGACCGGCTGGAGCGGGAGGCGCTGCAGCGGATGCACGAGCGGGCCGTGGAGAGCGACGCTGACGTGCTGGTGGGCCGCCTGGTACGCGACGGCGGGCCGCCGATGACCGCCTTCGGGCGCAACAAGGCCCGCGCCGACATCCTGCGCGACCGGCTGCTCACCCTGCTCACCCCGCACAAGCTCTACCGCCGCGCCTTCCTGGAGGAGCACGAGCTCGGCTTCGCCGTCCCCGGCGGCGCCATCGCCGAGCAGGCGTTCGCCGTCCGCTGCTACCTGCAGGCCAAGGTCATCGCGGTCCTCGCCGACCAGGTCTGCTGCCACCTGGGGGAACGCCCGACCGCCCACGAGGAGCCGCGCGCCGCCGTCCGAGAGCTGCGCGCCCTGCTGCGCGACATCGACGCGTACGTGGGCGAAGGCAGGCAGCGGGACCGCATGTACGCGTTCTGGTTCCGCTCGGCGGTGCTGCGGCCGTTCCTGTCGGCCGCGTTCGCCGGGTCGTCAACCGATCGCGGCACCTACTTCCGCATGATCCAGGACCTGGTGGCCGAGCGCTTCCCCGACCGGCTCGACCGCTACCTGCCCGTCCAGCTCAGGGCCGTGGCCGCGCTGATCCGCGCCGGCCGGCTGGACCACCTCGTCATGCTGGCCAACTCCTCCAGGCGGGCCGGGCTGAGCGCCGGGCTGACCGAGGTGCGCTGGGACGCGCAGGTGCTGGTGCTCGGGCTGGACGTCGAGGTGCTGAGCGGCGACGGCAAACCGGAGCGGTTCCGCGTCGACGGCGACCGCCTGCACTGGCGGCCGCCCCGTGCCATCGACGCCAAGCTGCTGCCGGAGGGCGTCACCGACGTCACCGATTCCGTCGAACGCGCCCGCATCGAGGTCTACCTGCGGCACGCCGAGTCCGGGGACGTGCACTTCCTGCCGGTGGCCTACCAGATCGAGCGGGTGCCCGACGGCCGCAAGCACGCGCGGGTGCGCATCCTGGGTGAGGCCAGGGTAGACGTGACCGCGGCCGCGCAGGGCGAGCCGCTCAGGCCCGGCCAGTGGGAGGTGCACGTGCGCATGTTCGGCGGCGCGCACCAGGCCAGGAGCCGGGTGGGGCGGCCGGAGGGGCCGCTCAACTGCCTCGGCGTGCTGGCCCAGCGGCCCAGGATGCGGCTCGTCGTGCCCTGCTGGACCGACGCGGGCGAGTTCGGCCTGGCCGTGGAGCCGCGTACGTTCACCGAGTCGATCGCGCTGGTGTCGCCGGGCGTGGAGACCAAGCTGGTCGGGGAGAGCCTGTTCGTGGTGCTGCCCGTGCCCTACCTGCCGCCGAGCGGCGGGCCGCCGCTGGAGCTGGTGCTGCGCGGCAGCGGGCGCAGGCCGCGCGAGGTGTCGGCGCCCGCGCTGGCGGAGGCCGGGGTACCCGGCCGGATCGCCGGTCAGCTCGTGGCCAAGCTGCCGATCAAACGCCGGATGCCCGGCCACGACAACCTGGGGCCCGGCGTGTGGCTGCCGACGTTGCGCGGCCCCGAGGAGGAGGTCGGCCTCCGGTTCGCGCTGGAGGTGCGCGGGGGCCGGGTCACCGTGCACCCGTCGACCGCCGCCGAGCCGAAGCGCCGCTCCCCGATGGGCCGCGACACCCGCCTGCACCGGCTGGGCCGCCGGCTGCCCGGCGCTCGGCACATGGTGCGCCTGGCGCGCGCGGGCAGGCACCGCTACCTCAGGGACTGACCCACGCCTCCAGCTCGGCGAAGGACTCCCGGAACACCGGCAGCATCGGCGTCAGCTTCCCGGGGTGGGCGTCGACCAGGCCGTCCAGGTGGTTGCCGCCCTCGACCCGGTGATAGCGGAAGGGACGGTGCGGGCCGACCATCTCGGCGTACACGTCGGAGGAGCGGGAGATCGGCAGGAGCGTGTCTAGCGTGCCGTGGATGGTGATCAGCGGCTTGGTGATCCTGCCGGTCAGCGCGATCCTGGCCATCGCCGCGTACGGTTTGCGCGCGGCGTAGTCGTAGTCGGCCGGGGCGCCCCGGTAGGACGGGTCCAGCTCGCGCTGGTAGAGCTGCTGGGTGAGCTCCCAGTAGTGCTCCCGGTGGAACGGCCACAGGAACTCCGAGCCCGCCGCGAACCCGGCCCGCCGCACGCCCTCCGGGTCCGGGTACGCCTTCAGCGCCTCCGGCAGGTAGCTGAGCAGGTTGTCGCCCTTGAGCCGCCAGAGCGTGCCCTCCCAGTCGAGGCCGCCGTCGTACAGGTGGCCGCGGTTCTCCAGCTGCCACCTGACCAGGTAGCCGCCGTTGGAGATGCCGGCCATGAACGTGCGGGCCGGCTTCCTGCCGTAGCGCTGCTTCACGACGGCCTTCGCGGCGATCGTGAGCTGGGTGACGCGGTCGTTCCACTCGGCGATGGCGTCGCCGGGGCGGCGGCCGTCGGTGTGGAAGTCCAGGCCGGTGTTGCCCTTGTCCGTCGAGGCGAACGCGTAGCCCTTGGCCAGGACCCAGTCGGAGATGGTGAAATCGTTGGCGTACTGCTCACGGTTGCCGGGGGTGCCGCTGACGACCAGGCCGCCGTTCCAGTCGTCGGGCAGCCGGATGACGAACTGGGAGTCGTGGTTCCAGCCGTGCGTGGCGTTGGTGGTGGAGGTGTCGGGGAAGTAGCCGTCGATCTGGACGCCGGGCACGCCCGTGGGGTTGACCGTGCCGGCCGGGTGCAGCCCGGCCCAGTCGGCCGGGTCGGTGTGCCCGCCGGCGACCGTGCCGGCGGTGGTGAGGTCGTCGAGCCTGGCGGTCACGGCGTGTTCGGCGCCGGGCACGGTCAGCCCCTCCGGGCCGGGCACGAGCAGGCTCGCCACGAGGGTCATGGCGACGATCATCGTGCCTCCCGGAGGTGCCCGGCCAGCAGGCTGTCGAAGTCGCCGGGCCGTTCGAGGTGCGGGCTGTGGCCGCAGTCGTCCAGCACGGCCTCCCGATAGCGGCCGTAGCGCTCCAGCACGGCCCGGGTCTGGGCGACCATCGGCTGGGCGGGCGTGCCGGGGGAGCCGGGCACCACGCCCAGCGCCCCGAGGTGGGCCAGGTCGTACAGCGAGGTGTCGGAGACGATCTGGTCGTCGGCGCCCCTGATCCACAGGATCGGCGGCTTCGGCTCGATCTCCGGCAGGCCGTCCAGCCGGAAGTGGGTGGGGGCCATGGCGTTGAGCACGCCGTGCTTGCCGGGCGCCACGTGCGGCCAGGCCGCCGAGGCGGCCGTGTCGCCCGGGTAGTTGGCCTCGCCGACGCGGGTGGTGAGCATCGACCGTACGTAGAAGTCCTCGTCGGGCACCGGGTGCTTGACGTAGGTGGCGCGGAAGACCGAGCGCGGCGAGGCGGGCGTCTCGGCCGACAGGTCGCCGGCGCGGAGCCTGGCCACGAAGTCGGGGCTCGCGGCGCCGGCTCCGGCACCCGCGCCGTCGGGGTGCGTGAGCGTGCCGTCGGCGCCCTGCGTGCCGCCCCAGCCGTACGGGGACACCGGGTTCACCAGGGTGACGCTCCTGACCAGGGCCGGACGGTCGAGCAGGAACTGCAGCACGACGCCCCCGCCCATGCTCCAGCCGACCAGGTGGAGCGGGGCCAGGCCGAGGGCGTCGGCCAGCTCCGCCAGGTCGTCGGCGAAGTCGCGGGCGCCCCGCGTGGCGTCGACCGGCTCCGGGTCGGTCTCGCCGAAGCCGCGCAGGTCCACCGCGAGCGGGCGGAAGCCGTCGGGCAGCGCGGCCATGCTGTCGCGCCAGAACGCGCCTGACGAGACGTTGCCGTGCACGAACAGCACCGGCTCGCCGGTCCTGCCCTCGACGGTCCTGACGTGCTGGGTGAGCCTCGGCGTGGTGACCTTCACGCGCGGATCCTTTCGGCCAGGTCGCGGCCCTGGGTCTCCTTGGCGGCGTAGACCGCGGCCAGGGTGAGCACCGCCGCCAGCGCCAGGTAGGCGGAGATCGGCAGGCTGCTGCCGAACTCCCTCAGCAGCTGGACCGCGATGATCGGGGCCAGCGCGCCGGCCACGATCGCCGACAGCTGCGCGCCGATCGACACCCCGGTGTACCTCATCCTCGTCCCGAACAGCTCCGAGAAGAAGGCCGCCTGCGGGCCGTACATCATGCCGTGGAACAGCAGTCCCACCGTCACCGCCAGCGTGATGGCCAGGAAGTTGCCGGTGTCGATCAGTGGGAAGAACGCGAAGATCCACAACCCGATGCCGGCGGCCCCGGCCAGGTAGATCGGGCGGCGGCCGAGCCGGTCCGACAGCGCGCCCCACACCGGGATCGTCACGAAGTGGATCGCCGAGGCGATCAGCACCGCGCCGAGCACCGTGGAGTTGTCGATCCCGGTGGTCTTCGCGTACGTGATGACGAAGACCGTGATCAGGTAGAAGGAGATGTTCTCCGCCAGCCGGGCGCCGATCGCGATGACCACGTCACGCCAGTGGTGCCGCAGCACGCCCACGATCGGCGCCGTCCGCTCCGGTTCGGCCTGCTGGAACACCGGCGACTCGGTGATCGTCAGCCGGATCCACAGCCCGATCAGCACCAGCACCCCCGACAGCAGGAACGGCACCCGCCAGCCCCACGCCAGGAACGCCTCCTCGGACTGGAACGCCGCCAGCGCCTCCAGCACGCCGGTGGCCAGCAGGTTGCCGCCGGGCGCGCCCGCCTGCGGCCAGGACGCCCAGAAGCCCCGCCGGGCCGCGTCGCCGTGCTCGGAGACGATCAGCACCGCGCCGCCCCACTCGCCGCCCAGCGCGAACCCCTGCACCAGCCGGAGCGCCGTGAGCAGCAGTGGCGCCGCCGAGCCGATGCCCGCGTGCGTCGGCAGGCAGCCGATCAGGAACGTGGCGGCGCCCATCATCAGCAGGCTGACCACGAGCAGCGTCTTGCGGCCGACGCGGTCGCCGAAGTGGCCGAACACCAGCCCGCCGAGCGGGCGGGCGATGAAGCCGACGGCGTAGGTGAGGAACGCCAGCAGCGTCCCGGTGAGCGGATCGGACTCGGGGAAGAAGAGCTGGTTGAACACGAGTGCGGCTGCCGAGCCGTACAGGAAGAAGTCGTACCACTCGATGGTGGTGCCGATCAGGCTCGCGCCGACGATCTTCTTGATGGAAGTGGCCATGCCGTCACGCTAGGGAGTGACCCGCGTCACTCATATGGCTGCCGGCCCCACACTCTACGGGGAGGGTGTGTGGCCGAGCCGGTGCAGGCGGAGGGCCAGCTGGATCTCCAGGGCCCGCTCCGGCTCCTGCCAGCCGTCGCCGAGCAGCTTGCCGATCCGGTCCAGGCGCTGCGTCACGGTGTTCACGTGGATGTGCATGCTCTCGGCCGTGCGTGAGGGGGACATGCCGGTGCCGAAGTACGCCGCCAGGGTCGCGGCCAGCGCCGCGCCCCTGCGGGCGTCGTACTCGATGACCGGCCCGAGCGCCGCGCCCACGAAGCCGGGGACGTCCCGGCCCTCGCCGATGAGCAGCCCGACGAACCCCAGCTCGCCGGCGCCCGCCCCGTCACCCGCCCGGCCGAGCGCCACCAGCGCGTCCGCGCACCGCCGCGCCTCCCGGTACGCCTGCGCCACCCCGGCGGAGTCCAGCGGACCGCCCGTGCCGGGGGCGCACGTGCCCGGGGCGGCGGCGCCCGCGGTCGCGGGGGTGCCGAGCGAGGCCGACAGGTCGGCGGCGGTGCGCTGGGCGAGGGCGCCCGGGTCGCGGCCGGGCAGCAGGAGCACCACCTCGCCGGGCCGGGCGGCGGCCAGCCCGTGCCGCTGGGCCGCCTGCGAGGAGGCCCAGAAGGCGGCCCGCTCCCGCTGCCCGTCGTGCCGGGCGACCACGACGACGTGCGGGGCCGTCAGGTCGATGCCGAGCCGTCTGGCCCGGTCGGCCAGCCCGGGGGAGCCCGGCCGCGAGATCAGGTCGTCGAGCAGTTCGCCGCGCACCCGCCCCTCGGCCTCGGCCACGCTCCGCCGGAACAGCAGCAGCAGCGCGCACACCAGCGCCGCGCGCTCCAGGATGCGCTCGTCGGCGTCGTCGCTGCGCAGGACCAGCGTGCACAGCGGCTCCCCGCCGACGTCCACCGACGCGATGCGCAGGTCGCCCCGGCGCACCGTGCGGCCCAGCGCCCGCGACGCCTGCGCGGCCTCCAGCACCCCCGCGTCCACCGCCCCGGCGTCCCACCCGGGATCGTCCGGCGCTCCGGCCCGCCCGGCGCTCCCGGCGCTCCCGGCGCTCCCGGCGCTTCCGGCGCTTCCGGCGGGCGGGCGTACGAGGTCGGTCAGGCCGGTGACGTGGCCGGTGAGGGGCCTGCCCAGGTCGTCCAGGACGGCCAGCGAGCCGCCGAGCACGTCGGTGACGACGGCGGCGACGTCCTCGATGCCGCCGCCGCGCAGCACCAGCGACGTCATCCGGTCGTGCGCCGTGGCGGCCCGCTCCACCGCCTCCGCGTGCGCGCGGGCCGTGCGGTGCGCCTGGGAGAGCTCCTCCAGCGCGTTCCTGGTCTCCTGCAGCAGCCTGGCGTTGTCGATCGCGACGGCGGCGTGCGCGGCCAGGCTGGCCAGCAGCGACACCTCCTCCTGGTGGAACGGCCTGGCGCTGCGGTTGGCCGCCATCAGCACGCCGATCACCCGCTGCCCCAGCCGCAGCGGCACGCCCAGGATCGCGACCAGCCCCTCCTCCTGGACGGCCTCGTCGATGTGGTCCTTGTGCCGGAAGCGGGCGTCGGCGAAGTAGTCGGCGGTCGAGTACGGCGTCGCCGTCTGCGCCACCAGCCCGCCCAGCCCGGCCCCCATGGCCAGCCGCAGCGCCCGGAACTTGGCCGAGATCGACCCGTCGGTGACCCGCATGTACGTGTCGCCCCGGTCGGGGTCGTGCAGCGTGAGGTAGGCGGTGTCGGTCGCCAGGAGCTGTCTGGCCCGGTGCACGATCGCCTCCAGCACCGCGTCGAGGTCGCGCAGCGCCGCCAGGTCGCCGGCCGTGTCGTAGAGCGCCGACAGCTCCGCCTCACGACGGGCCCGCCGCCTGAGCAGGGCGCGCACCCGCAGCGCCTCGACCTTGGCGCGTTCGAGCTCCTCGACGGCCGCCGGGTCCGCGCCCGCCGCGCGCGCCTCGATGACCGGTCCCTCGAACTCGACCGCCGACGCCTCCCGGGCCAGCAGTTCGAGGAAGCGCCTGACCACTACCGCGCCGTCCAGCCGCCGTCGAGGGGCAGCGACACGCCGGTGATGAACGACCCGGCCGGTCCGCACAGGTAGGCGACCAGCTCGGCGACCTCCTCGGGCTCGATCAGCCGCTTGATCGCGGCGGGTCTGAGCATGATGTCCTCGACGACCTCGTCCGCCGCGATGCCGTGCGCCCGTGCCTGGTCGGCGATCTGGCCCTCGACCAGCCCGGTCCGCACGTACGCCGGGCACACGCAGGTGGAGGTCACCCCGTGCGGCGCCCCTTCGAGGGCCAGCGTCTTGCTGAACCCCTCCAGCGCATGCTTTGCCGTCGTATAAGCCGATTTGTACGGCGAAGCGCGCAATCCATGCACAGAGGAGATGTTGACCACCCGCCCCCAGCCTCTCGCGTACATGCCCGGCAGCACCCGGCGCGCGATCAGGAACGGCGCCTCCACCATCACCCGCAACATGGTGGCGAACACGTCGGGCGGGAACTCCTCGATCGGCGCCACATGCTGGAACCCCGCGTTGTTCACCACGATGTCGACCGGCTCGTCCGGCAGCCCGTCGGCGAACCCCGGCTCGCCCAGGTCGGCCTCCACGGCCAGCCCGCCCACCTCCGCCGCGACCTTGCGCGCCAGGTCGCCCCGCCGGTCGACGACCAGCACCCGGGCCCCGCCGGCGGCCAGCCGCCGGGCGCACGCCGCCCCGATCCCGCCTCCGGCCCCCGTCACGAGCGCAGTGCGCCCCGTCAGCTCCATGTCCCCGACCCTAGGCGGTCGCCACCCCGGCCAGCATGGGCTCCGGCGACATACCTGGCCGCTTCCCTATGTGGTCCGGCTCGCCTGGTAATCTGGCCGCATGATCGCGTATCCGTCTCAGTGGTGGCCCGCCTCCTAGGCGGTCCCACCAGCGCATACGCATCCCTGGCCGCCTCGACGAGGCGGCCGCCGGGAGCTCCCGCGACGCCCTGTCGAGCTCCCGACACACGAAAGGGCGTCCTCATGACCGGCACCTGGTCCGCACTGCTCACCACGCTCCTCGGCGGAAGCTCCCTGTCCTCGCGCGAGGCCGCCTGGGCGATGACCCAGATCATGTCCGGCACGGCCACCGACGCGCAGATCGCCGCCTTCGCCGTCGCGCTCCGCGCCAAGGGCGAGACCGTCGAGGAGGTGGCGGGCCTGGCCGACGGGCTCCTCGCGGGCTCGTCCGCGATCAGGATCCCCGGCGACACGGTGGATCTCGTCGGCACCGGCGGCGACCGCGCCAACACCGTGAACGTCTCCACCATGGCCGCCATCGTCGCCGCCTCGGCCGGCGCCAAGGTGGTCAAGCACGGCGGCCGGGCCTCGTCCTCCACCACCGGCGCGGCCGACGTGCTGGAGGCGCTCGGCGTCGTCGTCGACCTGCCGCCCGCGGCCGTGGCGGAGGTCGCCGAGGAGGTGGGCATCACGTTCTGCTTCGCCGCGACCTTCCACCCGGCGCTGCGGCACGCCTCCCGGGCCCGCCGCGAACTGGGCGTGCCCACGGTGTTCAACTTCCTGGGGCCGCTGACCAACCCGGCGCTGCCCGCCGCCCAGGCGGTGGGGGTGTTCCACGCGACCATGGCGCCGGTGCTCGCGGGCGTCCTGGCCGAGCGTGGCGGGTCCTCGCTGGTCTTCCGGGGCGACGACGGCCTGGACGAGCTCACCACGTCCGGGCCCTCGACGGTCTGGGTGGTACGGCGCGGCACCGTCACCCGGACCGCCTTCGACCCCGCGGACCTCGGCATCCCGCGAGCGGATCCGGACGCGTTGCGCGGGGGCGACGCCCGGCACAACGCCGCCGTCGCCCGCGACATGCTGGCCGGCGAGCAGGGGCCGGTGCGCGACATCGTGCTGCTCAACGCCGCCGCCGCGCTGGTTGCCGCCGACGGCGCACCCCAGGCGGAGGCGCTCACCACGGCCCTGGCCGGCGCGTACAAGCGGGCGGCGGACGCCGTCGACTCCGGGGCCGCCGCCGACCTGCTCACCCGCTGGTCGGCGGCCACCCGCCGCTGACGCCGGACCGTCCGCGCCCTTCCTCGGGGACCGTCAACCGGGACGCGTCATCGACAGCACGTCCAGCAGGGCGTCGAGCTGCTCCTCCGTCAGCGTGCCATCGGCGACGTGGCCGCGTTCGATGACCACCTCCCGGATCGTCTTGCGCTCCAGCAGGGCCTGCTTGGCGATCTTGGCGGCCTCCTCGTAACCGACGTGCCGGTTGAGCGGCGTCACGATCGACGGCGACGACTCCGCGTACTCCCGGAGCCTGTCGTGGTTCGCCGTGATGCCCATGACGCACCGGTCGGCCAGCAGCCGGGAGACGTTGGCCAGCAGGCGGATCGACTCCAGGATGTTGCGGGCGATGAGCGGCAGCTGCACGTTCAGCTCGAAGCTGCCCGACGCCCCCGCGAACGTGATGGCGGCGTCGTTGCCGATGACCTGCGCCGCCACCATGGCCGTGGCCTCCGGGATGACCGGATTGACCTTGCCCGGCATGATCGACGAACCCGGCTGGAGATTGGGCAGATTGATCTCACCCAGGCCCGCCCGCGGACCCGAGCCCATCCAGCGCAGGTCGTTGGCGATCTTGTTCAGCGAGACGGCCACCACCTTGAGCTGGCCGGAGAGCTCCACGACCGAGTCCTGGGCGCTCTGCGCCTCGAAGTGGTCCATCGCCTCACGGAACCCGATGCCCGTCGCCTCACGCAGCCGCGCGATGGCCAGCTCCGCGAACCCCGGCGGCGTGTTGATGCCCGTGCCGACGGCCGTGCCGCCCAGCGGGAGCTCCAGCAGATGGCCGAGCGCCGTCTTCACCCGGACCGCGCCGTGCTCCACCTGCGTCGCGTAACCGCCGAACTCCTGGCCGAGCGTCACCGGCGTGGCGTCCATCAGATGCGTGCGGCCCGACTTCACCGCGTCCTGGAACTGCAGCTCCTTGGTACGCAACGCCGTCGCCAGATGCTCCAGCGAGGGCAGCAGATGGTAGGTCACCTCGGTCGCCGCCGCCACGTGGATCGACGTGGGGAAGACGTCGTTGGACGACTGCGAGGCGTTCACATGGTCGTTCGGGTGCACCGGGCGGCCCAGCCGCTCCTCCGCCAGGGTGGCGATCACCTCGTTGGCGTTCATGTTGGACGAAGTGCCGGAACCCGTCTGGAAGACGTCGATCGGGAAGTGGGCGTCGTGCTCGTTCTCCGCCACGTCGGCGGCCGCCTGCGCGATCGCCTCCGCCAGATCCTTGTCGATCACGCCCAGCTCGCCGTTGACCTCCGCGGCCACGGCCTTGATCAGGCCGAGCGCGGCGATGTGGGACGGCTCCAGCGTCCGGCCCGAGATCGGGAAGTTCTCCACCGCTCGCTGGGTCTGCGCGCGCCACCTGGCGCCCGCCGGGACGCGCACCTCGCCCATCGAGTCACGTTCGATACGGTACTCGCTCATGCCTCCCAGTCTGGCTCACGGGCGGGCGATCAGCCCTGAAGCAGGGCCACGATCAGGATGGCGATCACCACTGCCGCGGCGGCGGCCACGCCCATGAGCATCAGCATGCCCTTGCGGTTGCCGTTCGCCGGCTGGTCGGGGCCCGCGATGGCGAACAGGTCGGTGCCCAGGCCCTGCGAATCCGGCCGCTCCGGCCGTTGCCCTCCGGGCAGTTGCGGCCCCTGCCCCGGGCCCTGACCGGGCTGTCCCGGCCCCGGTCCCGGTCCTTGCGGGCGCTGCTGGTGCGGCGTCGGTGGATACACCTGCAGGCCGGGGGCGCTCGGCAGTTGGATGCGCGTCGTCACGATCGCCCCCTCGTCCCCGCCCATCCCGGCCCCACCCGGCCGCCCGGCTCCCTGAGGCCCAGCCCCGTGGGGCCCACCCCCCTGAGGTCCGGTGCCGTGGGGAGGGGGTACGTGCGGCGGTGCGCCGTACGGAGGCGCGCCCTGCGGCGATGCGCCGTGCGGGGCCGCACCCTGCCCCGATCTCCCCGCAGGCCCCCCGCGCGGTGCGCCCTGCCCCGGCGCGCCCTGACCTGGGCCACTCTGCGCTGGGCCCCCCGGAACCGGGCCACCGTGCGCTGAGCCGCCCTGGGGCGGGGTACCGGGGCCCTGAGCTGGAGTTCCCTGGGGTGGGGTGCCCTGGCC
>NZ_LAVL01000157.1 GCF_001083785.1 Nonomuraea sp. SBT364 | reverse complement strand
GGGTGAGGAAGGGCGCGGGCGGCGGCGGAGAGGCGGCGCAGGGCGGGGCGGCCGTGGCCGACCCCGTCCACCACGGCCGCCACCAGCAGCACGTCGTCGGCCGTCCGCAGCCCCAGCAGCCCGGGCCCGGAGTCGGCCGCGTCGAACCAGACCTCGCGATGGCGCAACCCGCGGACGGAGCCGAGCCCGGATCGGTGGATCTCAGCTGCGACCAGGGGTTCGATGCCACGCACCGCCCTGGCCACGGCAAGGGTGTGCACGTGTCCTTCTCCCATGTAGCGACCCCGGACGGTGGAAGGCCGTCCGGCATCGCCGGCGGTGGGTCGTCCGCGACCCGCCGGCGGTGGCTACCCGAGGAGGAAGAAGAACGTCATGCCGGCCACCGTAGCCACCGCGCCGCCCGGCCCGCCACCCAATTTCCGGCCACGTACGTACGGTGTACGTCGAAAGCATTGACGTACCCGCCCCGAGGCTCGAATGATGGCCCCATGAGCGTCGTTGACTTCGACCTGTCCGACCGCGACTTCTGGGCCAGGCCCATGGCCGAGCGCAGGGAGGCGTTCGACCGGCTGCGCGGCCTGGACAGCCCGGCCTTCTTCGAGGAGCCCGAGATCTCCTTCGCCCCCCGGGGCCCCGGCTACTACGCGCTGGTGCGCCACGCCGACATCCTGGAGGCCAGCCGGGCTCCCGAGGTGTTCTCGTCGGGCCAGGGCGGCGCGACGAACATCCCGGACATGCCCGCGGAGTTCACCGAATACTTCGGCTCGATGATCAACATGGACGACCCCCGGCACGCCCGCCTGCGCCGGATCGTCTCACGCGCGTTCACGCCGAAGATGATCAAGCAGTTCGAGGCCGACGTGGAGTCCGCCGCCGTGAAGATCGTCGACGACCTGCTGGCCAAGGGGCCCGGCTGCGACTTCGTCACCGAGGTCGCCGCCCGGCTGCCGCTGAAGATCATCTGCGACATGATGGGCATCCCGGAGCGCGACTACGGGTTCGTCTTCGACCGCTCGAACATCATCCTCGGCGGCTTCGACCCCGAATACACCGGCCCCGACCTCAACCAGCTCGCCGAGCGGCTGCTCACCGCCGGCATGGAGCTCCAGCAGCTCGTCCAGGACCTGGCCGCGCACCGCGCCGACCACCCCACGGGCGACCTGACCTCGTCCCTGGTCAACGCCAACATCGACGGCGAGCAGCTCACCCTTCAGGAGCTCGGCTCGTTCTTCATCCTGCTCGTCGTGGCCGGCAACGAGACCACCCGCAACGCGATCTCGCACGGCCTGCGCCTGCTCACCACGAACCCCGGCCAGCGCGCGCTGTGGCTGGAGGACCCGGAGGCCCGCACCGCCACGGCCGTCGAGGAGATCGTCCGCCTGGCCGCACCGGTCAACTTCATGCGCCGCAAGGTCACCCGCGACCACGTGATGAACGGCCACCTCTACCGCAAGGGCGAGAAGGTCGTCCTGTACTACTGGGCGGCCAACCGCGATCCGGAGGTGTTCGAGGACCCCGAGCGGTTCGACATCACCCGCCACCCGAACCCGCACGTCGGCTTCGGCGGGCCCGGGCCGCACTTCTGCCTCGGCGCCCACCTGGCCCGCCGCGAGATCACGGTGATGTTCCGCGAGCTGCTGCGCCGCGTCCCCGGCATCGAGGGCGGCAGCCCCGACCGGCTGCACTCCAGCTTCATCAACGGGATCAAGCACATGGAGTGCACCTTCTAGCGGCGCACCACCGTTCCGACCCCGACGCCGGCTGGGCGCGCTACACGCCGGGACCGGGCTCGTCGAGCAGCCGGAGGTCGGCCGGGCTGATGGTGGCGCTGGCCAGCAGGGCGATGATCAGGTTGTGGTTGAGCGTGTTGCCGATCGGCGGCGGGATCTCCTCCTCCAGGAGTCCGGGCACGCGGGCGCTGAGCCGCAGGCGTGTCCGGGTGACGATGTGGGCCGCCCGTTTGGCGGTCCACCGTTCGGCAGGACGGACGCGGCCGAGCTCGTCGGCGACCTGGGCCCAGGTCAGCGGCTGCGGCCACGGCTCGGGCCGGAGGTAGCGCTGCCCCAGGCAGACCAGGACCAGGCGTTCGGCAGGGCTCAGCGGGTGTCCCGCCGGCTCGCGGGTGTCGGCCTCCTGCCGGGTCCGGCTGACCGGGGCCGGTGGCCTCATGACGATCCGCACTTCGAGCAGGTGCTCCTGCTGGGGTGCGACGATGAACAGCGGGGTGTACGCCTCGGGCAACGCCACGTGGTGCCGGGTGAGCACCATCCGCCCTCGTGGCAGGCGGATGGGCAGGTTGCCGAGGTTGTGCAGCACCCACCGCCCATCCTGGCGGGTGATGGACCCTTGCCGCCGGCTGACGTAGGGGTCGTCGGGGCCGACGCAGACGTGGACGTCCGGCTCGCACCGCCCGAACACCACATCGAACCCGGCATCGGGCGCGACGCGGATCCCGCCGTTGACGCCCCGGACGTACAGGGTGCCCGGCAGCGCGTCGGAGAGGTTCGCGGAATCCTCCGGCAGGAGGTCGACCTTGCTCGCGGCCCCGCGCATCGTCCCCGCCATGTCACCGATCCTCTCCGCCCGCCTTCGAGGCAGTCAACCGTGGAAGTCAGGCTTGTCAACGATCTCCCGCATGGGATCACAATGGCTCATGGCTGACTTCGGACCGCTCATCCCCGGTGACCCTGAGCAGATGGGCGGCTTGGAACTCCTCGGCCGGCTGGGCCACGGGGGACAGGGCGTGGTCTACCTCGCCAGAACCCCCATGGACGTTCGCGTGGCCGTCAAGTGGCTCAATCCGCCCGACGACGAGGAGAGCGTCGAGCGCTTCGTGCGGGAGGCGGAGGTCGCCCGGCGGGTGGCGCCGTTCTGCACCGCGGCCGTCCTGAGCACCGGCGTCGAGCAGGGGCGGCCGTACATCGTCAGCGAGTACGTCGAAGGCCGCTCGCTGGATCGGGTCGTCGGCGAGGACGGCCCCCTCACGGGCGGGGACCTGGAGCGGCTGGCCATCGGCACCGCCACCGCGCTCGCCGCCATCCACGAGGCCGGCGTGGTGCACCGGGACTTCAAGCCGGGCAACGTCATCATGGGCGTCGGCGGCCCGCGCGTGATCGACTTCGGCATCGCCCGCACGCTCGGCCCGGCCACCATGACCAGCAGCACCCAGATCGGGACACCGGCCTACATGGCGCCCGAACAGATCATGGGACACGGCCTGAGCCCCGCGGCCGACATGTTCTCCTGGGCCGGCACGATGATCTTCGCCTCCTGCGGACGGGCGCCGTTCGGCGCCGACTGGACACCGGCCGTGTTGCACCGGGTGCTCAACGATCGGCCCGATCTCGGCCTGCTCGACGAACGGCTGGCCGACCTGGTGCGGCAGTGCCTGGACAAGGAGCCGAAGAACCGGCCGGTCGCCATGGAGGCCATCGCGCGGCTGGTCCGCAACCCGGAACCGGGCACGAAGCAGGGCACGGACCCGGGCACGGAGCAGGGCACGGGCGCGCTCGCGGAGGGAGCCGGGCAGGCCACGCCGGGCAGCGTCGCGCGGACCGGCCGCGCGAGGCCGTCGCGCACGTCGCTGCTCGTCCTCGCCGGGGCGGTGATCACCGTGGCGGCCGTGGCGGCCGCGACGGTGGTGCCCGGCTGGCTGCGGTCGCCCACGCCGACCGGCGTAAGCCCGGCGACCGTGCCGGCGCGGCAGGCCACCGCGCGGGCCACCCCGGTCGAGGTCCCGCTTCCCGGGGGCGCGATCACGCTCTACGAGAGCCCGTCCGACCCGATCACGCTGACCGCGTACGAGGTCCACGACGACAAGCTCGACGAGGACGTCGACTATGCCAGGCAGTCGTTACGGGGCGCGTTCGACGTGTATCCGGACAACGTGGATTCGCTGGTCTCTCCCGACGGCCGCTATCTCGCGGGCCGGCCGGAGGACTACACCTCCGACGGCTACGACTCGATCCTCATCACCGACCGGCAGAAGGGGGCGAGCTTCCGGGTCAGGACCGTGCGCGAACCGCAGGACGCCAGCATCCGCGCCTGGTCCAAGGACAGCTCGAAGATCCTGCTCAACGTCAACAGGAAGATCGAGAACGAGCAGGGCAAGGACGTCTGGACCACCCTGGGCTTCGCCGTCCTGGACGTGGCCGGGGGCCGGGTCCGGGTGACCGAGGTGGCCGACGACTCGATCCGGAACGGCGACTTCGGCTGGGACGGCGACGAGCGAGGAGTGATCGCCGTCTCCGGCAAGGACGAGGCGCTGCGCTTCTTCGACATCTCCGGCAACCGTACGAGAGACCTCCCCGGCGTCGGGCCGCCGGCGTCCGGCACCGTCGACCTCTTCTCACCCTCGGGCAGGATGTTCTCGACCGACTGCCCCGGCGGGGACGACGGGGATCACTGCGTCTGGGACACGGCCACCGGCAAGCGGTCGCACACGTTCTCCTCCGACTGCGACAAGGTGCTCGGCTGGTACGACGAATCGCACCTGTACTGCTGGGAGTACGACAACGGCGCCAACGACGAGGTTCGCGTCGTGGCGTTCGACGGCAAGCTGGTGCGCAGGCTGCTGGAGGCGGACGACAAGCTGGAGGTCGCCCCCTACTTCACGATCAATCCTGACCGTTCGTGATCACTCCGGGACGGCCCCCGGCTCGGGACCCCTCCCGGCGCGATGCCGGTATAACGGCCGCATGCCTGTCGAAGGGAAGACCATGCTCAGGATGACCATCACCGCCCTGACCCTCGCATGCGCCGTGGTCGTGCCGCCGGCGGTCGCCGCGGCCCCGGCCGCCGCCACGGGCAAGCCCACCTATCGCGGCTGTTACGACGGGAAGTGCAAGTTCACCTTCTCCGACCCCGTCAGCTTCCGCATCTCCAAGAAGCGCTACGGCTTCTCCAGGGTGTACGTGTCGAAGGAGTACGTCGGCGGCATCTTCAACCAGGACATGGTCGTCGTCCGGGCGCCCGGCATCAACACCTCCCTGGGCGAGGGCGCCCGGGGAAGCATGCGGACGAACGGCAAGAACACCCTGTCCTTCCGCGTCCTGGCCATCACCAGCCAAGGAGCCACGATCCGTTTCACCGGATGACCCTTGACCGGCATGCGCCCGGATCCCGGCCGGGGCCCTGCTCGGCCGGCACAGGCTGCGCAGGCGCTGCTGGTCGGCGTCGGTGTGGGCCAGGCACTCATGTTCGGGCCCTCGGTGGGGCGATGATCGCGGACGTTCCGCCGGCCTCCGCGGGAGCGGCCTCAAGGGTGCTCAACACCACGCAACAGGCCGCGATGGGACGGGCCGTCGAGCGGACGCCCGCATCCTCCCGCTTCCTCTGGTCGCCACCTGGCTGAAGTGGATGTGGGCCAGCTCCCCGTGTTCTCCCCGTGGGCGAGAGCCGCGTTCGACGTCCTCGATCCTCGGGAGTCCGGCGGCCGGGCGGATCGCCGCCGCGAGCGGTCAGCCCATGGAGATGAGGATGGGCGCGACGTATCGCCTGCGGTCGCCCGGGTGCCGGTGGGCGCCGCGGACCATCGTCGGCAGGGCCGAGGGTCCCTCGGCGGGCCCCAGCCCGGTGAGCCACGGGCGCAGGCCCGGGTAGGCGTCCAGCAGGTCGATCCGCACCTCGCGGTCGGCGCCGTGAGCGGCGGCCAGGATGAGCTCGCGGGCGGCTTCCTCGGAAGGCGCGACCACGGGGCCGATGACTCGGTGGGGGCCGGCGTTCCAGGCCACGGCGAAGCCGCCGTCGGTGACGACCGTGCGCTCGGCCATGGACAGCAGGGCGGCCAGCGCCTTGCTGCGGTCGGCCCCGGTGACCTCGGCGTCCAGGGCTGGGAGCGCGGCGTGGTCGTCCGGTGTGGCCACGCGGACCGCGGACGTCGACGCCGTCCCCCGCATCGGCCCCATGGCGATCGTCAGGCTTCCCGTCGGCCGGAAGCCCAGCCGCTCGTAGACGGGGCGCCCGAAGCGGGTCGCGGTCAGCTCCACGACGCGGTCCCCGGCGACCTCCAGGGCATGCTCCATCAGCCGGGTGCCCAGCCCCTGCCTGCCGTACCTGTCGGCGACCAGCATCATGCCGACGGCGACCAGCGAGTCGCCGTAAGGCGTCACCACGACGCACCCGGCCAGGCCGTCCCCGTCGGCCGCGTCGACGGCGTAGACCTCGCCCACCTCGAACATCAACCGCCATTTGGCCTCGTCGGTGGCCCAACCGCGATCACCCTCGAGCCGCCGGCACAGGGGCAGGTCCTCGGGACGGAGAAGTCGGATATCGCTCACAGGCGAGAACCTACATCCCGCGCGGTCCCCAGCAGCGACTCAACCAGCACGAGACGGGCATCAGACGGGGGCTGACGTGCGGCGAGCCGCAGCGCACGCCGTTCAGGACGGCCCCGGACCCGGCGCCGATCGCACGGTTTCCCGTGTCGCGCAGAGCCGGCTGCGTGCCGGCCGGGGCAGGAACGGCGTTGGTTCTAGCCCTGGGCGGTCGCCTTCAGCCGGTTGATCACGGTGTTGATGTCGGGGCGCAGGTTGTTGCCCTCCTCCGGCACCGACATGTACACGACCGCCGGCAGCTCGCCGCCCGTGTCGAGCGCGGCCGTGACGATGGTGGCCTTCTCGGTGGCGGAGGTGAGCGCGTACGCGATGAGCATGCCCTTGGCGTCGCCCACGGTGAGATCCTGCTGGGCGATCTTCTTGACCTTGTTGGGCGTCGCGAACAGCCGCTTGCGCGCGTCGACCACGACCGCCTTGATCGCCGGCTCCAGCCGGCCGGGCGTGTAGGAAGAGGCCAGCTTCGCCGGCAGCGGGCCGGTGAGCACCTGCGCGGCGAGGTCGGTGCCGACCATCGCGTACTGGCGGGTCTCGAAGCCGTACGTGCCCTTCACCGTGGGCCGCTCGTCGAGCCGCCAGGTGCCGCCGAGCCGCGGGACGGTGATGCCGGCGGCGGCGTCGGGCAGCGTGCCCACCGTCCCCGACGCCTCACCCCGGAACTTCGGCAGCCGGGGGATCGTCGTGGCCGTCTTGCCGGTGTTCGGCGGGGTCTTCGAGGTCTCCTGCGTGGCCGGGGGTGTGGCCGCCGGCTCCTTGCCGGCCAGCGGGCCCGCGAGGAACGCCCACAGCAGCCCGGCGACCAGCGCGATGGCGACCGAGCCGGCCAGCGCGTAGATCCAGATGGGCTTGCCCTCCTCCAGCGTCTCGGGCTCGCCCATCGCGTTGTAGTCGTCGCCGAAGACGGTGTCCCAGAGTTCCTGCTGGCGCTCGGGGGGAGGAGTGCGCGAGCCGCTGATCTGACCGGCCGTCACGAACGGGCGGTCCGGGTCGGACGGGTCACGGCTCAGGTTCGAGCCCGGCCTGCCGTGCTGGGACTGGTGCTGGGACTGGTGCTCGGGCTGCTGCGGCTGCTGGTGCTGGGCCTGCGGCTGGTGCTGGTGCGGCGGCTGCTCGGGCCGGAGCGGCTGCTGCCGGAGGTCGGCCGCGGGGGAAGCCTGGGCCTGTGCCATGGCCTGCGCCTGGGAGTACGTGATCGTGTGCTCGTCGGCGGCCCGCGAGGTCGGCACCACCGGCTGGTCGGGCGGAGGCGCGCTGTAGGGCGCGTCCAGCGGCGAGGGCGCGTGGTGGCGCGGCGCCTGACCGGCGGACTCCTGCGGCGGCCAGGCGTCCTGCGACGGCCGCGCGGCGTGGGCGGCGGTGTCCTGCGGCTGGGCGGCGAGGTCGTGCTGGGGCCAGGGGGCCGGGGAGCTGAGATTCGACCAGGCGCCCGGCGGTGCGGGCGGCGCTTCGGACCACGCGGGCGCCGGCTCGGCGGGCTGCCCGGCGGCGGGCCACGACGTCGGCACCGGCTCACCGCCCGGCTGAGCCTCGTGCCGGGGGGCGTCGTGCCGGGAGGGCTGGGCGTCGGGGCGGGTGGCGTCCGCCCAGGAGAACTGCTGGTCCGGCTGGGAGGTCCTGCCGGGCGGCTCGGGCCAGCCGGCGGCGGGCGGCGCGTCGGGCCAGGACGGGGGAGGCGCCTCGGGCCAGGCGGTGGGCGGCTGCTGGGCCGCCGGGGGCGACTCGGGCCAGGAGGTGGGGACGTCCTCGCGCGGGGCCTCGGGCCAGGACGGTGGCAGGTGAGGTGCTCCGGAATGCTCCGTTGCCATTGCTGCCGGCCCTCCTGTGGTTATGCCCGGATTCGACGTGCTGTGCATGATCTCATGGGATTTTCCAGGAGACTCAGCCGACTCCGCAGGGAAACGGGCGAAGCCGTGCGGATCGGTCGGCGGATCCTGCAGGGGCAGGTCGGCCTCCGAACGTTCCGGCTCAGCTGAATGCACCACGGCGACGAGAGTATTCTAAAGGGACATATGAGGTCACAACGGATCTATCACCATCAGGTCTCACCGGACCTGAAGCCTCCATTGTGCCCGCCTGCGCCGATCGAGCGCCTGCATTCGGTTCAAGAGGTGCGCTAGGCTTGACCTATGCGTTCCGCGACCCTGCTTCTTAGCGGGCCGCGACGGCCCTGAAGATCTCGCCGTCGCGGCTGCCCCTCGTCCTGCATACGAGGGGTTTTTCTATGGGTCCGAGTCGATCAGAAGGACAACCGCCGTGAGTGAGTACGATCCGCAGGCGCTGCAGGCCAAGTGGCAGCAGCGATGGGAGGAACTGGACCCGTTCCGGGCGGGCGAGGACGCCGCCGACACCCGGGAGCGGCGCTACATGCTCGACATGTTCCCCTACCCCTCCGGCGACCTCCACATGGGCCACGGCGAGGTGTTCGCGATCGCCGACGTGGTGGCGCGCTACTGGTTCCAGCGCGGCTACAACGTCCTGCACCCCATCGGCTGGGACTCCTTCGGCCTGCCCGCCGAGAACGCGGCCATCAAGCGCAACGCGCACCCCGCCGAGTGGACCTACGCCAACATCGAGACGCAGGCCAACTCGTTCAAGCGCTACGGCATCTCCTTCGACTGGTCGCGCCGCCTGCACACCAGCGACGCCGACTACTTCCACTGGAACCAGTGGCTGTTCAACCGCTTCTTCGAGCGCGGCCTGGCCTACCGCAAGGGCGGCCTGGTCAATTGGTGCCCCAACGACCAGACCGTGCTGGCCAACGAGCAGGTCGTGGCCGGCAAGTGCGAGCGGTGCGGGGCCGACGTCGTCAGGCGCGAGCTGACGCAGTGGTATTTCAAGATCACTGACTACGCGCAGCGCCTGCTGGACGACATGGACCAGCTGGAGGGCGGCTGGCCCGAGCGCGTCATGACCATGCAGCGCAACTGGATCGGCCGCTCCGAGGGCGCCGACGTGCTGTTCGAGATCGAGGGCCGCGACGAGCCGGTGCACGTCTACACCACGCGCCCCGACACGTTGTTCGGCGCCACGTTCTTCGTGGTCGCCGTCGACGCCGCGCTGGCCGACGAGATCGTCACCGACGAGCAGCGCCCGGCGTTCGAGGCCTACCGCGCGGAGGTCGCCAAGCTGAGCGACATCGAGCGGCTGTCCACCGAGAAGGAGAAGACCGGCGTCTTCCTGGGCCGCCACGCGATCAACCCGGTCAACGGCGAGCGCATTCCGGTCTGGGCCGCCGACTACGTGCTGTCCGACTACGGCCACGGCGCCATCATGGCCGTGCCCGCGCACGACCAGCGCGACCTGGACTTCGCGCGCAAGTTCGAGCTGCCGGTCAAGGTCGTCGTGCACACCGGGCTGGCCGACCCCGGCGAGACCGGCGAGGCCACGCCCGGCGAGGGCCGGCTGGTCAACTCCGGCCCGCTCGACGGCCTGACCAAGGCCGAGGCCATCGCCAAGATCATCGAGATCCTGGAGGTCGACGGCAGGGGCACCGGCGCGGTCAACTTCCGGCTGCGCGACTGGCTGCTGTCGCGGCAGCGCTTCTGGGGCACGCCGATCCCGATCATCCACTGCGGCGACTGCGGCGAGGTCCCCGTCCCCGACGAGCAGCTGCCCGTCACGCTGCCCGACCTGCGGGGCGAGGCGCTCTCGCCCAAGGGCGTGTCCCCGCTGGCCAGCGCCACCGACTGGGTCAACGTCGAGTGCCCCAAGTGCGGCGGCCCCGCCAGGCGCGACACCGACACCATGGACACCTTCGTCGACTCGTCCTGGTACTTCCTGCGCTACTGCTCGCCGGGTTACACCGAGGGCCCGTTCGACGTCGAGCAGGTCCGCAAGTGGGGCCCGATCGACCAGTACGTGGGCGGCGTCGAGCACGCGGTGCTGCACCTGCTGTATTCGCGCTTCTTCACCAAGGTCCTGCACGACATGGGCATGGTGAACTTCACCGAGCCGTTCCTGCGCCTGCTCAACCAGGGCCAGGTGATCAACGGCGGCAAGGCGATGTCGAAGTCCCTGGGCAACGGCATCGACCTGGGCCGGCAGATCGACGACTTCGGCGTCGACGCGGTCCGGCTGACCATGGTGTTCGCCGGCCCGCCGGAGGACGACATCGACTGGGCCGACGTGTCGCCGGCGGCGTCGCAGAAGTTCCTGGCCCGCGCCTTCCGGGTGATGGACGAGACGGCCAGCGAGCCGGGCGTCTCCTTCGACGGCGGCGACCTGGAGCTGCGCAAGGTCACCCACCGGACCATCGACGAGGTCACCAAGCTGGTCGAGTCCTACCGCTTCAACGTCGCCGTGGCGCGGCTGATGGAGCTGACCACGGCCGCCCGCCGGGCGATCGACTCCGGCCCCGGCGCGGCCGACCCGGCGGTGCGCGAGGCCGCCGAGACGCTGGCGGTCATGCTGTCGCTGGTCGCCCCCTACACGGCCGAGGAGGGCTGGGAGCGGCTGGGTCACACCGGCGGCACCGTCGCCAAGGCGGGCTGGCCGGTCGCCGACCCGGCGCTGCTGGTGCAGGAGTCGGTCACCTGCGTCGTGCAGGTCGCGGGCAAGGTGCGCGAGCGGCTGGAGGTCTCGCCCGACATCTCCGAGGACGAACTGCGTGAGCTGGCCCTGGCCTCGGAGAAGGTCCAGGGCTACCTGCAGGGCACCCCGCGCAAGGTGATCGTGCGGGCGCCGAAGCTGGTCAACATCGTCCCCTGAGGCTCACAGGCGGCGCAACGCCGGCAGGAGTTCCTTCTCCGCCCACGCGAAGAAGGGCTCCTGCTGGTCGGCGCCGATCTGCACCAGCGCGACGTGGGTGTAGCCGCCGTCGAGATACGCGCGCACCGACTCCACGACCGCGTCCACGTCAGCGCCGCAGGGCACGCTCCGGGCGACGTCCTCGGGCCGTACGGTGGAGGCGGCGGCGTCGAAGTTGACCGGGCCCGGCAGCTCGGCCATGACCTTCCAGCCGCCGACCCCCGACCAGCGCCAGAGCCTGTGCGCGCGTTCCCTGGCGGCCTCGGCGTCGGTGTCGTAGGAGAGCGCGAGCTGCCCGTACACCGGCTTGCCGGAGCCCCCGGCGTCGGCGAACGTGCGCACCACGTCCGGCATCGGGTCGTTGATGACCAGGATGTCCCCGTACTCGGCGGCGAGCTGCGCCGACCTCGACCCCGAGGCGGCGATGGCGATCCGCACCGGGTCGTCCGGCAGGTCGTACAGCTTGGCCGAGTCCACGTCGTAGAACTCGCCCTGGTAGGTGACGTAGCCGCCGCTGAACAGCTCGCGGATGATCTGCACGGCCTCGCGCAGCATGCGGTGCCGGGTGTCGGCCGACGGCCAGCCCTCGCCGATCACGTGCTCGTTGAGGTTCTCGCCCGCGCCCAGGCCCAGTGTGAAGCGGCCGTTGCTCAGCACGCCCATCGTGGCCGCCTTCTGCGCCACCACCGCGGGGTGGTAACGCATGATCGGGCAGGTCACGTACGTCATCAGCGGCAGTCGCGCGGTGGCCTGGGCGGCCGCGCCGAGCACCGACCAGGCGTAGGGCGAGTGGCCCATCTCCTCGACCCATGGGAAGTAGTGGTCGGAGATGACCGCGTAGTCGAAGCCTGCCTGCTCGGCCCGCGCCGCGAAGTCGACGAGCTGCCGGGCGGGGGTCTGCTCGCACATCAAGGTGTAGCCGAATTCTGCCATGTTGTCCGGACTACCCGGCTTCACACAGGCTAGCTACCGCCCAGCGGAGATCAATGATGGTCCGCCAGCTCCTCCACCACCAGGCCGAGCGCGATGCCGAGCAGCCAGATGTCCTTGACGATGCCGATGCCCTCCTGCGAGGGACGCAGGCTGCCCTCCTGGCGCAGGCCGGGCGTCTTCAGGTAGAGCCCGATCAGCCCGCCCGCGAACCCCGTCAGCGCGACCCCCGCCACCAGCGAAGGCACCACCGGGAGCAGCAGCGCCGTGCCGAGCGCGATCTCGGCCTTCGACAGCAGCCTGACGAACCGCCGAGGGTCCAGTTTGCGCAGGAACGGATAGGGGACCGTGGCCATCCCGTGCACCCCGGCGGCGGTCTGCTCGTCGGCGTGCGCCTTGGACAGCCCCGAGTTCAGGATGATCGCGCCGGCGGCGAGGCGGGGCGGCATCTGGTGAGCGCGTGCGCAGAGTCTCATGCTCTGCTCCTGCCCCTGACGTGCACGGCTGTCCGCTGAGCGCGGAAATTATCCGCTACCGTTCGATGGGCTGCGCATTAGTGTTCAGCTGTGACAACTGGCGCTTACCTGAGATACCCGCACCTAAACGGTGACCTCGTCACCTTCGTCGCCGACGACGATGTCTGGCTCGCCCCCGTGACGGGCGGCAGGGCGTGGCGGTTCACCGCCGACCGGACGCCCGTCTCGGCCCCGCGTTTCTCCCCCGACGGCAGCCGCCTCGCCTGGACCAGCTCCCGCGAAGGCGCCCCCGAGGTGTTCGCGGCCGAGCTCGACGGCGGGGAAGGCGAGCGGCTGACCCACTGGGGCACGGCCGGCACCCAGGCACGCGGCTGGAGCGACGACGGCAGGGCACGCGCGATCAGCGCCACCGGCGAGGGCGGGCGCATCAGGACGTGGGCGTACGAGATCCCGCTCGACGGCGGCCCCGCCACCCGCCTGCCGTACGGCTGGGTGAGCGATGTGGCCACCAGCGGCGACCGGGTCGTCACCGTCTCGCCGATGTGGCGCGAGCCGTCAGGCTGGAAGCGCTACCGGGGCGGCACCGCGGGCAAGATCTGGGTCGACGCCGACGGCTCCGGCGAGTTCACCCGGCTGTTCGCCGACAGCGCCGCCCAGCACTGGGCCGCCATGTGGGTCGGCGACCGGATCGCCTTCCTCGCCGACACCGACGGCACCGGCAACCTCTACTCCGCCCTGCCCGACGGCTCCGACCTGCGCCGGCACAGCTCCCACGAGGAGTTCTACGCCCGCCACGCCGCCACCGACGGCGAGCGCGTCATCTACTCACACGCCGGCGACCTGTGGCTGCTGGAAAGCCTGGACGCCGAGCCGTACCCGCTGGACGTCCGGCTCGGCGGGCCTCGGCCGGCCCGCGCCCGGCGGCCCGCGCCCGCCCGCGTCGGCGGCTTCTCGCCCGACACCTCAGGGCGGGCGAGCGCCGTCGAGATCCGCGGCACCGCCCACTGGCTCACCCACCGCGACGGCCCCGCCGGCGCACTGCGCGTCGAGCCCGGCGTGCGCGTCCGGCTGCCGCGCGCGCTCGGCTCCGACGGCAGGGCCGTCTGGGTGTCCGACGCCACCGGCGAGGACGGCCTGGAGATCGGCACGCCCGGCGGCGAGATCCGCACGCTGGCCGCCGGCGAGCTGGGGCGCGTCCTCGACCTGGAGGCCGCCCCCGACGGCAAGCACGCCGCCGTCGCCACCCACGACGGCCGCCTGCTGGTCGCCGACCTGGAGACCGGCGACCTGCGCGAGCTGGACCGCACCGGCTACGGCGACATCAGCGGGCTGACGTTCTCCCCCGACTCCGCCTGGCTCGCCTGGGTGCACCCGCACCACGAGCCGCTGTCGCAGATCAAGATGGGCCGCCTCGACGGCACCTCCGTCATCGAGGTGACGCCGCTGCGCTTCGCCGACTTCGACCCGGTCTTCACCAAGGACGGGAAGCATCTGGCCTTCCTGTCGGTGCGCACCTTCGATCCCGTCTACGACGCGCACGTGTTCGACCTGTCGTTCCCCGCCGGGTGCCGGCCGTACATCGTGCCGCTGCGGGCGGGCACGCCGTCCCCGTTCGACCCGAGCCTCCAGGGGCGCGGCTTCAACGGCGAGGACGACCACCCGTCCCCGGAGGAGAAGAAGGACAAGGACGACGCGCCGCCGCGCACCGAGGTCGACCCCGAGGGGCTGGCCTCCCGCGTGGTGCCGGTGCCGGTGCCCGCCGCCCGCTACGGCAACCTGCGCACCGCCAAGGACGCGCTGCTGTGGCTGCGCTACCCGCTGTCCGGCAGGCTCGGCGACGGCACCGAGCAGACCGGCGACGTCGTCCTGGAGCGCTACGACCTGGGCAAGCGCGCCAAGTCTGAGCTGGGCAAGGAGGTGCGCGCCTTCGAGGTCAGCGGCGACGGCTCCCGCCTGGTCCTCAACGGCAAGAACGGGCTGCAGACCCGCTCGGCCGGCGAGGGCGACGAGGTCGTCACCATCGAGCTCGACCGGGTCGCCGTCCAGCTCGACCCGGTCGCCGAGTGGCGCCAGGGCTACCGCGAGGCCGGTCGGCTCATGCGCGACCACTTCTGGCGCGCCGACATGAACGGCGTCGACTGGCAGGCCGTCCTCGACCGCTACGCGCCGCTGGTCGAGCGGATCGGCGCCCACTCCGAGCTGGTCGACCTGCTGTGGGAGGTGCAGGGCGAGCTCGGCACCTCGCACGCCTACGCGATCGCCAACGGCTCGCCCGTCGACCCGCGCCGCCGCCAGGGCCTGCTCGGCGCCGACCTGGCCCGCGACGACGACGGCGTGTGGCGCGTGACCCGCATCCTGCCCGGGGAGACCTCCGACCACGACGCCCGCTCGCCGCTGCTCGCGCCCGGTGTCGCCGTCCGCGCCGGTGACGCGCTCGTCGCCGTCAACGGCCGCCCCGTCGACCCGGTACGCGGACCGCTGCCCCTCCTGGCGGGCACCGCCGGTCAGCCCATCGAGCTGACCGTACGACCCGGCACCGGCGGCGACCCGCGCAAGGTCGTGGTGACGCCGATCTCCGACGAGACCCGGCTGCGCTACCACGACTGGGTGGAGAACCGGCGGGCGTTCGTCCGCGAGGCGTCCGGCGGGCGGCTCGGCTATCTGCACGTGCCCGACATGGTGGCCTCCGGCTGGGCGCAGTTCCACCGCGACCTGCGTACCGAGATGGCCCACGAGGGGCTCGTCGTGGACGTGCGCGAGAACGGCGGCGGGCACGTCTCCGAGCTGGTGCTGGAGAAGCTGTCACGCCGGGTCACCGGCTGGATCCAGGTGCGTGGCAACCAGCCGATGCGCTACCCGGAGGACTCGCCGCGCGGCCCCATCGTGACCGTCACCGACGAGTTCGCCGGCTCCGACGGCGACATCGTCAGCGCCGGCATCAAGAACCGCGCCATCGGCCCGCTCGTCGGCGTCCGCACATGGGGCGGCGTCATCGGCATCGACTCCCGCTACGCGCTGGTCGACGGCACCGTCGTGACCCAGCCGCGCTACTCGTTCTGGCTGGAGGGCCACGGTTGGGGGGTGGAGAACCACGGCGTCGACCCGGACGTCGAGGTCGTCATCACCCCGCAGGACCGCACCGCCGGCCGCGACCCGCAGCTGGAGAAGGCGGTCGAGCTCGCACTGGCCGCCCTGGCGCAGAACCCGGCGGCCACCGCCCCGGAACTGCCGCCGCTGCCCTGACCGGACGCGTACGACCGGATGGGGCGGCCCTCACGACACGCGGGGGTCGCCCCACACGGCGGTCGACCTGAAACAGGTGTCGGCCTCCGTCCGCAGGATGAGCGTGCTCGCCCTGCTGAGCCGCACGTCCATCGTCGCGGGCCGCCTGAGCTGGGAGGCGACCGAACCGACCTGCTCGTCGGAGTCGGCCAGGCCGTCCTCGTCCTCGTCGGCGAACACGCTGAAGGTCACCGCCTCCTCGCTGTTCTCCGCCTCGGCCAGCCCCACCGTGGTCCTGAACCGCTGGTATTCCTTGCCGAGCGAGAAGACCGTCGTCGCCGTGCCGCCGCCGCACTCGGTGGCGAAGCCGAGGCTGTGCTGATACGCCTGGCCGCCGACCCGCTGCGTGCCCGTGGTCGGCGGTGACCCGGTCGGGGTGAGGGTGTCCAGGAAGAGGGCGCCGTCCGTGAGTGTGGTCCGCTCCGCGTCAGGCGCCGGGCTCGCCGTCTCCGTGACGGTCGCCGTCGCGGTGACCGTCACCGTGACCGCCGGGGACGGCGTCGTCTCGGCCGCCTGGCTGGCCCCCTGGTCCTTGCCCGCCAGGTAGGTCAGGACCGCCACCAGCACGCCCGCCAGCCCGGTGATCACCGCGGCCAGGATCTGCCCGTTGCGGCCCTCACGCGCGGCCTTGACCGCAGGGTCGGCGTCGTCGCGCGGCTGGGTCGGCATTCGTCCTCGGCAGGGGCTACGCGGAGTGAGGGAAGGCGATCATAGCGCCACCTGGGCGATCCTACGCAGGATCTCCTCCACAACGGGCTCGGTGGTGGCGAAGTTCAGCCGCGCGAACGTCTCGCCGCCCGGCCCGAACGCCGCGCCGTCGCTCAGCAGCACCTTGGCCTCCCGCTCCAGCACCTCGGCCATCCCCGGCCGGCCGTAGCCCAGCCATGCCAGGTACGTGGCCTCCGGGAGGCGGTACGTGACGCCCTCCGGCAGCCGGGACGCGATCGTGTGCCGGTTGCGGTCGAGCAGCGCGCGCGTCTCCTCCAGCCAGGCGTCGCCGTGCCGCCACGCGGCGACCGTCGCCTCCACACCGAACACACTCGGCGACCCGAACACGAACTCCGGCTGCGCGTCGAGCGCCTTGCGCGCCTGCTGCGCGCCGACGTGCGCGACCGAGCAGCGGATGCCGCCCAGGTTGAACGCCTTGGTGGCCGAGGTCACGGTGACGGTCCGGCCGGGCAGGATCGTGGCGAAGGGGATGTGCCGGTGCGGCTCGTACACCAGGTCCGCGTGGATCTCGTCCGAGATCACGAGCAGGTCGTGCCGCTCCGCGAGCCCGGCCAGCTCCTCCAGCTCCGCCCTCGTGAACACCCGGCCGGTCGGGTTGTGCGGGTTGACCAGCAGCAGGACCCGGCATCCGGTCAGGTCCGGCACCTCGAACCGCCACGAGTCGCCGTCCGGCACCATGGGAATGGACCGCAGGGGGCGGTCCATCGACTCCAGCGTGCCGAGGAACGGATGGTAGGCCGGGGTGTGCAGCGCCACCGCGTCACCCGGCTCCGTGCATACGTGCAGCAGCACCTGAAGGGCCTGGTTGAGGTCGGAGTACGAGCGGACCAGGCCGGGGTCCGCGGCCCAGCCGAACCGGGTGGCCATCCGTTCCGCGAACGCCTCCGCCAGCGGCTCGCACTGAGGACTGTCGAGCCACAGCGGGTAGCCCAGGTCTCCGCCGGCCCGGCGGCGCAGCGCCTCGCGCACCTCCGGGGCGGTGGGGATGTCCATGTCAGCCACCCAGGCGGGGATCACGCCCGGGCCGGCTTTCGCCCACTTCAATCCGTCGTTGGATGCCTTGAAGTCTTTGCCAACGAATGCGTCGCTCACCCGATCAGTGTAGGAACACGGCCTTTCATGCGGTTGAGCCGGTCCGGCGCAACAGCTTCGCCGTACTCCGCCGGCGCCCCCACGCGATCACGGCGCTCACCACGAGCAGGGCCAGCGGCAGCACCACGCCGCCGCCCGACACGAACGCCTCCGTCACGGCCGCGCCCGCCATCAGCCCCACGAACGCCAGCCCGGCGAGCCCCGCCAGCCGCGGCACCAGCAACGCCACCGCCCCGGCCACCTCCAGCACCCCCACCAGGTAACGGAACCAGTCACCCCAGCCGATCGCCTCGAACGTGGACGCCGCCGGCTCCGCGCCGCCGAACTTCGCCAGCGCGCTCATGACGAACCAGCCCGCCGCGACCACCTGCAGCACCCACAGGGCGGCACTGCCTACCTTGCGCTTGTCCATGCACCCGACGCTACGAACCATCCCCGCGTCAAGGAATCGCCCTGCCTACCGGCCCAGGGTGCACCTAGATGCACTTACG
Organism: Nonomuraea sp. SBT364; assembly: GCF_001083785.1. Taxonomy (GTDB): domain Bacteria; phylum Actinomycetota; class Actinomycetes; order Streptosporangiales; family Streptosporangiaceae; genus Nonomuraea. The sequence continues at coordinate 1,469 of NZ_LAVL01000157.1, read as the reverse complement.
GGCCCGCCCGTGGCACAGAGGGCGGCGAGGTCCAGCTCGCACCCGCCGACGACCCCTGGCGAGGAGAGCGAATGCGATCCACCTTGCGCCCCCACGCAGCCCAACCCGGCCGTCCACCCCCGGGCCCACATCGACGAACTGACGCACCGCACCTGGGCCCGCACCTGCCTCTGCGCCCGGGCCCGCGCCTGCACTTGGGCCTGCACTTGGCCCGCGCCTGCACTTGGGCCTGCGCCTGGGCCCGCACTTGGGCCCGCATCTGGGCCCGCGCCTGGGCCTGCATCTGGGCCCGCATCTGGGCCTGCGTCTGGGGTTTAGCGTGTGCTCTGACACGCCCCGCAGTCACTTCTGCGGCGCGGCCCACGCCCACCCGAGCCTGTGCCGACGTGCGTCGTCAGGCATGTCGTGGGCATGCCAATGCACCCCGCCGCTGTGGCCACGGGGTGTGGGGCCTGGCTTGCTGGCCGCGGGTGTAGGAGGGGCACCCGCGGCCGTGCGAAGGGGGGTCGGCCGGGTTGTGCCCGCGTTTGACGGGCACTCGCGGTCGCGTGGGGTCAGAGGCGGCGCAGGACCGCTACGACCTTGCCCAGGACGCTGGCCTCGTCGCCGGGGATCGGCTCGTAATTGGGGTTGTGCGGCACCAGCCAGACGTGGCCGTCCTTGCGCTTGAAGGTCTTGACCGTGGCCTCGCCCTCGATCATGGCGGCCACGATGTCGCCGCTCTCGGCGACCGGCTGCTGGCGGACCACGACCCAGTCACCGTCGGCGATGGCGGCGTCGATCATCGAATCACCGGCGACCTGCAGCAGGAACAGCGTGCCCTCGCCGACCAGCTGCTTGGGCAGGGCGAAAACGTCCTCGACGCTCTCCTCGGCCAGGATCGGGCCACCGGCGGCGATGCGGCCCACGAGCGGGACGTAAGCGGCGGTGGGCCGGCTGACGGGCGAATCGTCAGTGGCCGCGTCAGGATCGACCCAGAGCACCGGCTCGCCCGGCAGGCGAACCTCGAGCGCGCGCGGGCGGTGTGGGTCACGCCGCAGATAGCCCTTGCGCTGCAGGGCGGTCAACTGGTGCGACACGCTGGACGTGCTCGTCAACTGCACGGCCTCGCCGATTTCGCGCATGGACGGGGGATAGCCGCGCTGCTGCACCGAGTCGCGGATCACCTCAAGGATCTTGCGCTGCCTCGGGGTCAGCCCCAGGGAGTCACGTCGGCGCACCGCGAGGTCGGTGACCCCGTTTGCGTCGTCCCGCTCGCTCATGCTCTGCCTCCTCGCCCGGCGGGCCGCCTCACCGGCGCCCCTCCCGGTCCGTGGTCTTGATGTCGCACACAGCGACCGTATCGCTCTTGAAGATCATCTTCAAACAATTGTTCGAGTCTTCCTCGAAATCGGTCGCGGCGTGGTGTACAACATCGTACGGGAGTTCGATCGACATCGTGTTCGATATGCCGATCTTTATGTGGCCCG
>NZ_LAVL01000156.1 GCF_001083785.1 Nonomuraea sp. SBT364 | reverse complement strand
TTTCGCGGGCCGCCCCCCTCTTCAGACGACCCACCCTCGTCCGAGGGGCCACCCCTCTCCGGGGGACCACCCTCATCTGAGGGGGCGCCCATCTCCGGGTGGCCGCCAGCACCTGAGGGGGCTCCTTCGTCCGAGGGGGCACCCTCCTCCGGGGGACCGCAATCGTCCGAGGGGCCACCCTCGTCTGAGGGGGTGCCCTGCTCTGGGCGGCCGCCCTCGGAGGGGGTAGCTGCCTCGGGTGGGGTGGCCGTCTCTATCGGGACGCCTTCTCTTGAGGGGGCGTCCCCTCTTGGGGAGGCGTCCGCCCTTGAGGCGGCACCGGCCGACGAAGGGCCGCCCGCCCCCGCTCGGTTCCGCACCCCTGAGAAGGCGCCCGCCCCGAGTCGGTTGCTCAGCTCTGAAGGGGCGCCCGACCCCGGTGGCACGCACGGTCCTGAGGGGGCGTCCGCCTTCACGGCGGGGTCTCCTGGGGGACCCTCCAGTCCCCGTACGGGGCGGGCCGCTCCGGGAGAGGCGGGGGTCTCCGGGGAGTTGCGGCATCTGGGGACGTTCTCGGGGCTGGCCGGGATCGCGGCGCGGCAGTGGGGGGCGTTCCGCGATGCCGAGCCCGGAGCGGCGCTGGCGGAGGCGGCGCGCGAGACGATCGGGACGCTGGACCTGGTGGCGCGCGACGTCAGGACGGAGCGGACGTGGACGGCGGGCGACGTGGACGGCGAGGAGCTGTCCTGGGACCTGGGCTACGGCCCGCGCACGCACGCCTTCCTGCTCAGGCCGCGCGGGGCGAGCGGCAGGCTGCCCGGGGTGGTGGCGCTGCACTGCCATGCCGGGATGAAGTGGGCCGGCAAGGAGAAGATCGCCGACGGCCCGGAGCCGCCGACGCCGGAGGTGCGCAGGCTGCGCGCGGAGATCTACGGCGGCCGCGCCTATGCCGGTGAGCTGGCCAGACGCGGGTTCGCGGTGCTGGTGCCCGACGTGTTCGGCTGGGGCAGCCGCCGCTTCCCGCTGGCGGACATGCCCGACCGGGTGACCGCACAGCCGGCCGAGCCGGGACTGTCGGAGGCCGACCGGTACGACGTGGCGGCCGGTCATCACGAGCACGTGCTGGAGAAGTACTGCACGCTCCTGGGCACGTCCCTGGCGGGCGTGGTGGCGGGCGAGGACCTGGCCGCGGCGGCGTACCTGCGCGGCCGTCCGGACGTCGGCGAGGTCGGCTGCCTGGGCGTGTCCGGCGGCGGGCTGCGGGCCGCGCTGCTGGGCGCCTTCGACCCGGCCGTGAGCGCGGTCGCGGTCGTGGCGATGGTCTCGGCGTACGCGGACCTGCTCGACGGGTACGTGGCCTCGCACACCTGGATGCTCTACCCGCCGGGCCTGTCACGCGTGTGCGACTGGCCGGCGCTGGTGGCCGCCCGCGCGCCCCGGCCGCTGCTCGTGCAGTACGCGGCGCGCGACGCGCTGTTCCCGGTCGCGGGGATGCGCCGGGCACACGAGGCCATCGCGCGCCGCTACCCCTCCGGCGGCTACGAGGGCGCCTTCCACGACGCCCCGCACTCCTTCGACGTCCCGATGCAGGAGGCCGCCTTCACCTGGCTGACAGAGCGGCTCAGGGCCTGAGAGCAGGTCAGGGCCTGAGCTCGGAAACCAGCCCGGCGGCCTCCTCCCGGGACAGCCGCCCGTCGGCGACCACCACGGCGACCCGCCTGGCCAGCACCGGGCCGAACTCCAGCGGTGTGTCCCAGGCCAGCGCGGTGCCGACGCCGGGATACTCGGCGACCCGGACGAACCACGGGTCGTCGTCCTGCGCGAACACCAGCGTCCAGTCGTCGGCCGCCAGCGCCAGCCACGGCGCCCGCGAGCCGTGCACCCGTTCCTCGCCCTCGGCGGAGGCCGTGAAGACGCGCAGTCCAGGCGACCCGGCCGGCGCCCGCCAGAAGAACCCGCCGTAGCCCGCCCCGGCGCGGCCCTTGGTGGCCGAGCTCCGCACGGTCAGCGGCCGGTCGGTCAGGTTGTGCAGGGTGAACGCGAAGTCCAGCGCCCATCCGCGCGACAGCGGCGCGGCCCGCACGGTGCGCTCCTCCCGCACGAGCGGCTGCTCGCCGGGCCGCTCCCACACCAGCCGCTCGGCGAACCCGGCCGCCTCCCGCACGGGGAACGACAGGTGCCGCTGCATCCCGTGGTCGTCCAGCCAGGTGGGCCCCTGGTCGCGGACGTACGTGCGCCCGCCCCAGAAGTTGCGCCCGCCCAGATCGGTGACGGCCAGCCCGGCGCCGAGGTGGTGCGGATGGTCCGCGGGCCGCACCTCGGTCACGACGACCCCGCCGAGCGTCCGTACGGGATGCAGGAACGGCCGGGGAGCAGCCTCCAGCGGCAGGTCGCTCACCGTCGTGTACTCGGCCACCACCGCCCCGGAGACGGTCAGCGGCGTCGCCCAGCTCACGCCGAGCTCGGAGAAGAGCGCCAGCCGGTCGGCGCACGTGTCGACCACGGCCGCGATGCCGGGCAGCACCCGGCCCTCGCCGGACAGGTCCTGGTGCGCGTCGTCGATCGGCAGCGGGTCGGGCGCGAGCCTGATGGCCTCCATGACCTCCATGAACGCCCCCGTCCGGTGCACGGGCACCAGCAGCTCGGCGCCGGACCTGACGTGCTCGACCAGGTTCGCCAGCAGGTCGGTCCGCCCGAACGGCCGCACCGGCCCGTCGTCCACCTGGACCTCGTCCAGCGTGTACGTGAACCGCACGCGCCCCTTCGTGCCGTGCACGAGCACGTACGGCTCGTCACGCGTGGCGGCGCAGAGCGTCACGGCCGCGACCACGGGCACCCCGGAGGACAGGTGGACGCGGATCGCGGAGGTGTCGTCGGACTCGATCGGGTTGGCGTGGAACAGCTCCGCGGTGACGGAGGCGACCGCGCCGCGCTCGTCGGCGCCGGCCACCGCCAGGGCGGTGGCCAGCGCGTGCGCGAACGGGTTGGTGAGCGCCCCGTCGACCACGTCGGCGCCGTCGAGCACCCGCCGGCCCGCCCACGGGCTGCGGGTGAAGTAGGAGGCCGGGCGCGGCCACGACCCGGCCACGCCGATGCCGGTGACGCGCCCGATGGCGCCGCTCGCGATCAGCTCGCGGATCGCGGGCACGGCCGCGGAGCCGAGGCTCTGGAACCCGACCTGGCAGGCCAGCCCGGCCGCGTCGGCCGCCGCCCGCATGCGCTCGAAGTCGCGCAGCGTCGCGGCGGTGGGCTTCTCCACCAGCACGTGCGCGCCCGCGCCGAACGCGGCCAGCGCCAGGTCGGCGTGCGTGGGGATGGGCGTGGCGAGGATCGCGATCTCCGCCCCGGTCCGCTTGATCAGGCCGGGCAGGTCCCCGGAGACCTCCGGCTCGCCCAGGCCGTCGAGCAGCTCCGGCGCGACCGGCCGCACGTCGCACACGCCGGCCAGCTCGATCCCGGGCATCCGGCGCAGCCGGTCGAGGTAGTGGGAGCCGAACCCGTGGGCTCCGGCGAGCACGACACGCACGGTCATCACCTCCAGCGGAGGCCGAGCCCCCGATGCCCGCCGGCGCGCAGCTCCGCGCCGGACACCTGGACAGGGTACGGCTCGGCCAGCAGCCCGAGCGCGGCGAACGAGGCGTCCTCGACCTCCTCGGCCATGGACGGCAGCGGCAGCGTGAGCGCGAGCTGCCCGGACAGGTCGGGCAGCAGGTGGGGGTAGACCGGCACGTCGTAGGCCCGCGCCAGCTCCACGATGCGCAGGAACGGCGTGATCCCGCCCACCCGGACCACGTTCGGCTGCACGACGTCGCAGGCGCCCGCCGCGAGCAGGTCGCGGAAGCCGTAGACGGTGTAGACGTTCTCGCCCACGGCGATCGGCACGCCGACCGACCGGCGCAGCTCCACGTGCGCGGCCACGTCGTCGGCCGGCAGCGGCTCCTCCAGCCAGTGCAGCCCGTAGGGGGCCAGCGCGTCGACGGCGCGCCGGGCCCGGTGCACGTCCCAGCGCTGGTTGGCGTCGATCATGAGCAGCGTGTCCGGCCCGATCACCTCGCGGACCGCGGCCACGCGCTCCACGTCCTCGCGCAGATCCGGCCGGCCGACCTTCATCTTGACGCCGGGGTAGCCCGCGGCCTTCCACCGGCCCGCCTGCGCGACCAGCTCGTCCAGCGAGTAGTGCAGGTTGACGCCGCTGCCGTAGACCGGGACGCTGTCGCGCCGCCGGCCCAGCACGTCGGCCAGGCCGCGCTCGCCGCAGCGCAGGTCCCACAGCGCCAGGTCGACCCCGGCCAGCGCCACCGTCGTGATCCCGCCGGGCCCGGCCTCGCGCAGGTGCCGCCACAGCCGGTCCCACACCACCTCCGGGTGCGGGTCCAGGCCGATCAGCGCGTCACGGATGTCGTGCTCCAGCAGCGCCTGCACGGCCTTGGCCCCGATCTGCGGAGTCCAGGAGAAGCCGGTGCCGGTCCGGCCGTCGGCCAGCGTCACCTCGACGACGAGGACGTGGTTGGCGGGCACGTCCGGGCCCCACGGCCGGTGCAGCGCGACCGTGCGGGGCATGACCCTGACGTCGCGGATCACAGCGACCGCCCGTGCTCGATCAGCCTGGCCAGCTCGGCCACGTCCTCCGGCGCGGCGTCGACCAGTGGCGGCCGCACCGGCCCCGCGTCCAGCCCGCCGAGCCGTACCCCGGCCTTCACCAGGGACACGGCGTAACCGGGCACCTTGGAGCGCAGCCGTACCAGAGGCTCGTAGAACTCGGTGAGCAGCCGGTCGGAGCCGTTCAGGAACGCGGTGGCGATCTCCGGCGCGAACGCGAACACGGCGGAGGAGTAGAGCTCGACGCCGATGCCGCGGTAGGCGCCCATGGTCAGCTCGGCCGTGGGCAGGCCGTTGAAGAACAGGAAGTCGTCGCCGATCTCCCTGCGCACGGCCAGGACGGTGCGCTGGATGAGGTCGATGTCGCCCAGGCCGTCCTTCAGCCCGATCACGCCGGGCACGCGCGCCAGCTCCACCGCCTGCTCCGGCGTCGGGACCACCGAGCCGCGCTGGTAGATCACCGTCGGCAGGATCGCCGCCACCGCCCGCACGTAGGCCAGGAAGCCTTCGGGCGTGCCCTTGGCCAGGTACGGCGGCATGAGCAGCAGGCCGTCGGCGCCGGCGTCGCGGGCGGCGGCCGCCTGGGCGAGCGCCGCGCCCAGCGGGCCGCCCGCGCCCGCGAACACCGGCACCGTGCCGCGCGCGGTCTTGACCGCCACCCGGACGGCGGCCGCGTGCTCCGCCTCCGACAGGGCCGGGAACTCGCCCGTGCCGCACGCCGCGAACACCGCCCCCGGATGGTGTTCGAGGCCCCGGCCGATGTGCTCGGCCAGCACGTCCTCGGCCAGCTCCCCGCTCGCGGTGAACGGGGTGACGGGGAAGAAGAGGACTCCGGTGAGGTTCATCCGATCTCCAGTTCGGTGCGCCAGCTGCGCTTGGGCGTCCAGCCGAGCATGCGCTCGGCCTTGGCCGAGGTGAAGGCGGGACGGGTGCCGGTGAGGTGGGTCGCCGCGGCCCGGGTGGCGGGCATGACGGCGGGAAGCAGGTCCGCGAGGGGGTCGCGGGCCAGCGCGTCGGCCGCGCCCGCGAAGAACACCTCGCCGTTGGGCAGGCCGGTCAGCTTCTCGATCAGCACCGAGATCATGTCCGAGGCGTCCCTGGCATCGATGTAGTTGAACAGGGAGACGCCGGCGATCTCCGGCCGGTCCAGGCGCTCGGCGATCGTGTGACCGGACTGGGTCGGCGCGCCCGCCCACTCCTCGGGGGCGACCACGAAGCACGGCCGCACGGCCGCGAACCGCGTGTCGGACCTGCGCGCGAAGGCGGCCATCGTCTGCTCGGCGACCAGCTTGGACAGGCTGTAGGAGTTCCACGGCCGGGGCGGGTGCTCCTCGTCGATCGGCAGGTAGTCGGGCGTCCACCCGGAGGGCGCGCCGTAGCCGATCACGGTCGGGCTGCTGGCCACCACCACCCGGCCCACGCCGCAGGCGCTCGCCGCCGCGCACACGTTGAACGCCAGCTCGGTGTTCGTGCGGAAGGTCACGCCGTCGGTCCGGCTGAACGGGGTGGCGATCGCCGCCAGGTGCACCACGACGTCGGGCCGGAAGCGCGCCATCACGTCGTACGCCTCGCCCAGATCCGTCAGGTCGGCCGGCAGGATGGCCGCGGCCTCGTCGGGCGTGCCGGCGGTGACGTCGACGCCGATCACCTCGTGACCCGCTTGCGCCAAGGTGGTGACCAGGCTGCGGCCGAGCCTTCCGGCGCTGCCCGTCACCAGTGTTCGTGTCATCGCTAGCTCACCCTCCCGCAAGGGGCTCGTATACCGCAACCGGTTGCAAAAAGTATCGAGGCGGGGTCGGGAGAACGTCAAGCCGCACGGTCCCCGCTCACACGGGCACCGATGGCCGCATAACCGGTATGGTGGGCATTGGCGCTCTGGCAGAGGCTCTTGAAGTCCATTGACAGCGATACAAGCGCTTGCATTAATGTACAGGGCATGCACGGAGGCCTAGCGTGGCGGTGACGATTCGTGACGTGGCGGAGGCGTCGGGCGTGCACGTCTCCACAGTGTCGCGCGCATTCTCCGCGCCCCATCTGGTCAACCCCGCGACGCGCACCCGGGTGCTCGCCATCGCCGAGGACCTCGGCTACCGGCCCAACCGGGCCGCGCGGGCGCTGACCACCGGGCGCACCCACAACATCGGCCTCATCGTGGCCGACATCGCCAACCCGTTCTTCCCGCCGCTGATCAAGGCCGCGCAGGCGCAGGCCAGGCTCCGCGACTACCACGTGTTCGTCGCCGACACCGACGAGGACCCGCAGGTCGAGGAAGAGCTGATCCAGACCCTCACCAAGCAGGTCGACGGCGTGCTGCTGTGCAGCCCCCGCCTGACGAACCGGACGATCGAGCGGCTGCGCGAAGAGGTGCCGTTCGTCGTGGTGAACCGGCGGGTCAAGGGCATGCCGACGGTGCTGATGGACGTCGGGCGCGGCGTCCGGCTGGCCGTCGAGCACCTGGCCGGGCTCGGCCACCGCAGGCTCGCCCTGGTCACCGGGCCCAGCGGGTCGTGGACCAGCAAGGAGATGCAGGCGGCGGCTGCCGCGATGGGCGAGGCCGACGTCGCCTTCCTCGGCCCCAACCCGCCCACGGAGCTCGGCGGCCTGGCCGCGGTCACCGACGTGATCGCCTCCGGCGCCACCGCCGTGCTGGCCTACAACGACCTGGTCGCGATCGGGCTCATGGAGGGCCTGGCCGAGCGGGGGATCGACGTGCCCGGCGACATCAGCGTGATCGGCGTCGACGACATCGTCCCCGGCCGGCTGAGCCGCCCCAAGCTGACCACGATCGCCATGCCCACCGCCGCCGCCGGCCGGATCGCCGTGGACATGCTGCTCCAGTCGGTCGACTCCGACTCGACCGGCGGCGTCACCGTGCTGGAGACCAGCCTGATCGTCCGCGAGTCAACGGGAGAGACCCACTCATGATCTTCGGAACGCTGCCGTCGGGGGAGCCCGTCGAGCGCCACGAGCTGTCGTCGGGGCGCCTGCGCGCGGCGGTGCTCAGCTACGGCGCGATCCTGCAAACGCTTGAGGTGTCGGGCGTCAACGTGGTGCTCGGCCTGCCGGCGCTGGACGACTACCTGACCCGCAGCCGCTACTTCGGCGCCGTCGTCGGCCGCTACGGCAACCGCATCGCCGGCGGCCGCTTCACCCTCGACGGCACCGAGCACACGCTGCCGGTCAACAACGGGCCCAACAGCCTGCACGGCGGCACCGACGGCTTCGACCGCCGGGTGTGGACCGTCGCCGACGTCACCGGCTCGTTCATCACGCTCACGCTGACCAGCCCCGACGGCGACCAGGGCTACCCGGGCACGCTGACCGCCTCGCTCACCTACACGCTCGACGGCGACGCGCTCCGCCTCGACTACGCGGCCGAGACCGACGCCCCCACGGTGCTCAACCTGACCAACCACTCCTACTTCAACCTGGCCGGCGGCGGCGACGTGCTCGGCCACGTGGTCCGCATCGCCGCTGACCACTACCTGCCGGTCGACGAGCACAAGATCCCCACCGGCGAGCACGCCCCGGTCAAGGGCACCGTGTTCGACTTCACCACGCCGCACGCGGTGGGGGAGCGGTTCGCCGGCGGCTACGACCACTGCTACGTCCTCGACGGCGACATCACCGTGGTCGAGCCGCTCAGCGGCCGCACCATGGAGGTCACGACCACCGAGCCCGGCGTGCAGTTCTACGCGGGCGGCATGCTCGACGGCGTCGCCACCCCGTACGGCCCGCACGCCGGCCTGTGCCTGGAGACCCAGCACTTCCCCGACTCGCCCAACCAGCCGGCCTTCCCCACGACGGTGCTCAGGCCGGGCGAGCGCCACGCCTCCTCCACCACCTACCGCTTCCCCGCCTAGCGGACGGGCAGGGCCCGGAGCACCAGCAACGCCACGTCGTCGCGCGAGGGGTGGTCGGCGAAGGAGTCGACCGCCTGCCGCACCCGTTCGGCCACGGCGTGCGCGCTCAGCCCCGCGCAGCCCGACAGCAGCCGGGCCAGCCCGTCGCCGTCGTCCAGCAGCCGCGTGCCGCTGCGCCGCTCGGTCACGCCGTCGGTGACGCACAGCAGCACCTCGCCGGGCGCCAGCTCGAACGACTCCACGGTGAAGCGGGCGCCGTCCGCGACGCCGAGCAGCAACTGCGGCGTCGCCATCGTCTCGACCTTCCCGTCGGCGCGCAGGAGCAGCGGCGGCACGTGCCCGGCCGAGGCGACCGTGCACAGCGCGCCGCCGCCCGGCAGCGGGGTCAGCTCGCCGCACAGCAGGCTGAGGAAACGGCCGTCCTCGCCCTCCTCCAGCAGCCTCTGGTTGAGCCGGTCCAGGATGTCGGCGACCGTGTAGTTCTCCTTGGCCAGCAGGCGTACGGCGTGCCGGGCCAGCCCCGTCACCGCGGCCGCCTCCGGGCCGCTGCCGCACACGTCGCCCAGCGCGAAGCACCAGTGGCCGGCCACCGTGAACAGGTCGTAGAAGTCGCCGCCGACGTCCGCGCCCTCCCCGGCGGGCTCGTAGATGACGGCCGACTCCAGGCCGGGCATCGGCGCCACCCGCATCGGCAGCAGGCTGCGCTGCAGCACCCGGGAGGTGGTCGCCTGCCGGGTGTACAGCATGGCCGTGTGCAGGTTGAGCGCGATCAGCCGGCACAGGTCGGCCAGCAGGTCGGCCACCTCCAGCGGCAGCGTCGGCTCCGGACGCCCGATCACCAGCGCGCCGTGCGCCTTGCCCTGCGTCAGCAGCGGGAACGACAGCACCGTCTCCGGGCCGACCGGCCAGGGCACCTCGCCCAGCGGCGTGCCGGGGATGGCCGGCAGCGACTTGCGCAGCTCGGCGTTGTGCCGCTCCTCGCTGTGCCACACGTGGGCGAGCCTCGTCATGCCCGCCAGGTCCGTCAGGTAGACCGCCGCCCAGGTGGCGATCTTCGGAACCACGAGCTGCGCCGCCAGCGCGGCGATCACCTCCTCGTCGTGCACGCCCGCGAGCAGCTCGCCCGCCTCGGCCAGGAAGGAGAGCCTGCTTCGGTGCGCCCGGTCCCGCTCGGCCAGCCGCTCCCGCTGCACGGTGACGGCCACCTGGTCGGCGATGTGCCGCAGGCTGACCGTGAGGTCGTGGTCGAAGCGGCCCGGCGCGGCCGAGGTCACCGCCAGGTGCCCGATCACCTCGCCCCCGGCCACCAGCGGCGCGCACGCCAGCGACCTGGCCCGCAGCTGCTGGGCCAGCTCCACGTCGACGGCGAGCAGGTCCTCCAGCATCACCGGGGCCGTGCGGTCGGGCGCGAACACGCCCGCCGCGGGCACGCCCACCACCCCGGCCGTCTCGCCGACGCCCGCGGCCACCCCCAACCGGTTGCCGGTCTCGGCGCGCAGCAGCACGTACGCGGCTTCGCCGCCGCTGGACAGGTGCACGATCTGGGCGATCGTGTCGAGCAGCTCGGCGAACGGCCGGTCACGGTCGAGGAGGTCCTTGATCCGCCTGCCCGCCTCGCCCCGGACCGGAGCGGGCGGCGCGGCCAGCACGAACCCGTGCTCCCTGCCCGCCACCATCCAGATCGACCGCCGGTCCGCGGCGCGCCCGTTCGTGCGCAGGTGCGACACGTACACGCGGACCATCCGGCCGTCGCGGTGGCGCATCCGCGACTCGCCCCGCCAGCGGCCCAGGGCGAGCGTGTCGGTCAGCGACAGCGCGTACGGCCCGCCGGCCCGCCAGGCGACCAGGTCCGCCAGCCGCCTGCCCACGGCCTGCTCGGCGGTCCAGCCGAGCAGCGCCTGGGCGTCGGAGTTCCACGAGATCACCCGGTGCCCGGCGTCGGCGACGAGCACGGCGACGCGCAGCCTGTCGAGGGCGGCGCCCGGCGGTGGGGGAGCGGGAGCCGGGGCGTCGGCCGCGCCGGCGAACTCCATGCGCACCCACACCCGCTTGGCCGTCCGGGTGTAGGTGACCCCCCAGGCGTCGGCCAGCATGCCCGCCAGCGCGAGCCCGCGGCCGTGCGTGGACATCGGCTCGGTGGCCGGCTGCTCGGCGAGGATCGCCCGCCCCGGATCGTGGTCGTCGACCTCGATCTCCAGCTTGGCCGGCGCGGCGTCGGCGTCGAGCCGGCAGGTGAGCTCGATGCCGGTGCCGGCGTGCACCACGGCGTTGGTGACGAGCTCGCTGGTCAGAAGTACGGCGTCCTCGGCCAGATGGGTCAGGCGCCACTCGCCGAGCACCTGGCGGACGAACCGCCGCGCGGCCGCCGGGGCATGGGGAGTGCCGTCGAAGGAAGTGCTCGACACCTGCGTCGTGTCCACTTTGCGTCCTAGAACATCACTCGATGTGGCTGTTCGGTCACTCTCAGAGTGGCAGACTGAACGGCTCGGGAACGGTGAGTTGGAAAGAAGGGTTTCGCGGTGACACCGGCGAGTCACGGTGCTTTCGCCGGGGCTCCGACGTACCTTTGGCATCATGGCCACCCGTACGCCGAAAAGCGCACCGAAGGGGCCGGCGAAGCGGTCGGCCTCGTCCCGCTCGACCCCCGCCAAGCGGGGAGCCGGTTCGGCGGGACGGCCCAGGGGCAAGGCCACCTCGCCGGCCCGCAAGGGCGCGATGACCCACCAGGACCCGATCAGCTGGGTCTTCACCATGATCGGCAAGCTCGTGGTCGGGCTGTGGATGCTGCTGGCCAACGGCATCGGCAGCACCGCCCGGGCGCTCGGCAAGAACGCCCGCGACCTCGACCCGGCGCACCGGCGCGACGGCGTGGGCCTGGCCGTGCTGGCGGGCGCGATCGTGCTCGCCGCGATGACCTGGCGCGACACCGGGAGCGGTGTCTCCGAGGCGGTCAACACCGTGGTGCACGCGGTGTTCGGGTCGCTGGCGTGGGCGATGCCGCTGCTGCTCGGCCTGCTGTCCTGGCGCTACCTGCGCCACCCCGACCAGAACGCCGACACCGGCCGGATGGTGATCGGGTGGAGCGCGCTGCTCGTCGGCGTCCTCGGCGTCATCCACGTCGCCAACGGCACCCCGTACCCGGCGGGTGACGCCGGCAACACCATGGACAAGGTGTCGCAGGCGGGCGGGCTCGTCGGGTTCATCGTGTCGGCGCCGCCGATGAGCATCCTGCCGCCGTGGATCACGATCCCGCTGCTGCTGCTCCTGTCCGGGTTCGGGGTGCTGGTGATCACGGCCACGCCGGTGCACCGCATCCCCGAGCGGCTGGCCGAGCTGCGGCACATGCTGTTCGAGCGGCAGGCCGCCGAGGGCGCCCCCGCCCCGGCTCCGAAGAAGCGGGCCAAGAAGCCGGCCGCCAACCCCGAAGACCTCGTCAAGCCGTACGACACCCCTGTCATCGCGGAGAAGGACAAGCGCGGCGACCACTCGCCGGAGATCGTGCCCGGGCTGACGGAGGAGGACGAGGAGCCGCCGCCCCCGGCCAGGAAGGTGCCCGAGCCGCCGGAGCCGACGCCCGCGCCGCGCAAGGTCGAGCAGCTCGTGCTCTCCCCGCAGGCGGGCCCCTACCATCTGCCGGACCTGAAGTTCCTCAAGCCGGGCAGCGCGCCCAAGCCGCAGACGAAGGCCAACACCGTCGTCGTCAACGCGCTGACCAGCGTGCTGGAGCAGTTCACCATCGACGCGCAGGTGATCGGCTTCACCCGGGGCCCGACCGTGACCCGTTACGAGATCGAGCTGGGCCCGGCGGTGAAGGTGGAGAAGGTCACCGCACTCACCAAGAACATCGCCTACGCCGTCAAGTCCGCCGACGTGCGGATCCTGTCGCCGATCCCCGGCAAGTCCGCGATCGGGGTGGAGATCCCCAACGCCGACAAGGACCTGGTGGCGCTGGGCGACGTGCTCAGGTCGCAGGTGGCGCAGGCCGACCACCACCCGATGATCGTCGGGCTCGGCAAGGACGTCGAGGGCCGCACGATCGTCGCCAACCTGGCCAAGATGCCCCACCTGCTCATCGCGGGCGCCACCGGCGCGGGCAAGTCCGTCTGCGTCAACGGGCTCATCACCAGCATCCTCATGCGGGCCACGCCCGACGAGGTGCGGATGGTGCTGGTCGACCCCAAACGGGTCGAGCTCAGCGTGTACGAGGGCATCCCCCACCTGATCACGCCCATCATCACCAACCCGAAGAAGGCCGCCGAGGCCCTCGAATGGGTCGTGGGCGAGATGGACCGGCGCTACGACGACCTGGCCGCCAGCGGGTTCCGGCACGTCAACGAGTTCAACGAGGCCGTGCGGGCCGGCAAGCTGCAGCCGCCGCCCGGCAGCGAGCGCGTCTACCAGCCGTACCCGTACCTGCTGGTGATCGTGGACGAGCTGGCCGACCTCATGATGGTGGCCCCGCGCGACGTCGAGGACTCGATCGTGCGCATCACCCAGCTCGCCCGCGCCGCCGGCATCCACCTGGTGATCGCCACCCAGCGGCCCTCCGTCGACGTGGTCACCGGGCTCATCAAGGCCAACGTGCCGTCGCGGCTGGCGTTCGCGGTGTCGTCCCTGACCGACTCCCGGGTCATCCTCGACCAGCCGGGCGCCGACAAGCTGGTCGGCCAGGGTGACGCGCTGTTCCTGCCGATGGGCGCCAGCAAGCCGATCCGCATCCAGAACGCGTTCGTCTCCGAGAAGGAGATCGCCGAGATCGTCACGCACTGCAAGACGCAGATGCAGGTCGAATACCGTGACGACGTGGCGGCGGCGCCGGTCAAGCGGGAGATCGACGAGGAGATCGGCGACGACCTCGACCTGCTGATCCAGGCGGCCGAGCTGATCGTGACCACGCAGTTCGGCTCGACGTCGATGCTGCAGCGTAAGCTCCGCGTCGGGTTCGCCAAGGCCGGGCGGCTGATGGACCTGCTCGAAAGCCGCAGCGTGGTCGGCCCGAGCGAGGGGTCGAAGGCGCGCGAGGTGCTGGTGAAACCGGATGATCTGCCCGGATTGCTGGCCGACCTGCGTGGCGAATGACCCCAATGCACGTTTCCCGGAGCGTAGCTGGTTGAATATAACTGACTACGCTCCGTTGTGGTCGGGAGGCGTTTGCGATGCAGGAGCAGAGCACGGGGGCCATGTTGGCCGCCGCCAGGGAGTCGGCGGGGCTGACGGTCGCGCAGCTGAGCGCGAACACGCGCATCCGAGAAGTGATCATTCAGGCGATCGAACGGGACGATCCCGCCGAGAACGACTTCTACACGAGGGGTCACGTCAAGGCGATCGCCAAGGCGGTGGGCCTGGATCCGGAAGCCGTGGTCCACGTCTACGACCAGCAGCACGGCGGGGCGCCGCCGCCGGTACGGGCCTCTGACGTCTTCAGGGCCGACCGGGGCGTCCGGCTGGGCGAGCGGCGCGGTCCGACCTGGACGACCGCGCTGGGCGTCGCGCTGGCCGTGGTCGTGGTGTTCGGTGTGGTGCGGGTGATGGGCGGCGAGTCCGACCGGGTCCGCTCGGCCGGGGTCCAGCACGCCACGTCGGCGCCGAAGGTGCCGCCCAACCGGCCCTTCACCGAGGCGCCGGCCAGACCGCCGCGCCAGGCCATGGCCATCGCCAAGGGCGACCTGGTCGTGGTCAAGGTCAAGGCCAAGCGGTCGTCCTACCTCAACGTGCACGACGCGCAGGGCCGCAAGCTGTTCTCCGGCACGCTCAAGGCGGGCGCCAGCTCGACCTGGCGGGCCGCCTCGAAGGTCAATCTGCTGCTGGCCGACGCGGGTGCGGTGTCGCTGCAGGTCAACGGCCAGGACCTGGGCCGGATCGGCGATCGGGGGGAGGTCGTGCGCCGCTCGTTCGGGCCCGGGAAGCAGCGAGCCAGGTAGCCCCTGCATCGGGTGGTGGCCAACTCCCGATACCGTAGTGTTCACCATGTCATCCCGCCGAACCGCATCGCTGATCACCCTGGGCTGCGCGCGCAACGAAGTCGACTCCGAGGAGCTGGCCGCGCGACTTGAGGCTGCCGGTTGGCAGCTGGGCGACGACGACCCCGACGTCGTCGTCGTCAACACGTGCGGCTTCATCGACTCGGCGAAGAAGGATTCCATCGACACGCTGTTGGCCGCCGCAGACTCGGGGGCCAAAGTGGTCGCCGCGGGTTGCATGGCCGAGCGCTACGGCAACGAGCTCGCCGAGGCGCTGCCCGAGGCCAGTGCGGTCATCTCCTTCGACGACTACGCCGAAATCGGTGGCCGCCTCGACGACGTCCTCGCCGGCCGGCGGCTCACCCCGCACTCGCCGCGCGACCGCCGCACCCTGCTGCCCATCTCACCCGTCGAGCGCGCCGGGTCCCGATCCCACATCCCCGGCCACGGCGACCTGCCCGACGGGCTGGCCCCCGCCAGTGGCCCCCGCGTGCTGCGCAAGCGGCTCGACGAGAGCCCGGTGGCCTCGCTCAAGCTCGCCTCCGGCTGCGACCGGCGCTGCACGTTCTGCGCCATCCCGGCCTTCCGCGGCGCGTACGTGTCCCGCGACCCCGAGGAGCTGATGGCCGAGGCCGACTGGCTGGCCCACCGGGGCGTGCGCGAGCTCGTCCTCGTCAGCGAAAACTCCACGTCCTACGGCAAGGACCTGGGCGACCTGAGGGCGCTGGAGAAGCTGCTGCCCCGGCTGGCCGCCGTCGAGGGCGTCGACCGGGTGCGGGCCAGCTATCTGCAGCCGGCCGAGCTGCGGCCGGGCCTCATCGACGTGCTCGCGGGCACCGAGGGCGTCGCCGCCTACTTCGACCTGTCCTTCCAGCACGCCAGCGGCCCGGTGCTGCGCCGGATGCGCCGTTTCGGCGACCCCGAGCGCTTCCTCGGCCTGCTGGAGGCGATTCGCGAGCGGGCCCCCGAGGCCGGTGTGCGCTCCAACTTCATCGTCGGCTTCCCCGGCGAGACCGAGCAGGAGTTCGGCGAGCTGGTCTCCTTCCTGGAGCAGGCCAGGCTCGACGTGATCGGCGTGTTCGGCTACTCCGACGAGGACGGCACGGAGGCGGCCGGCTTCGACGGCAAGCTCGCCCAGGAGGTCGTCGACGAGCGCGTCCGCGTGCTCACCGAGCTGGCCGAGGAGCTCACCTCGCAGCGCGCCGAGGAGCGCATCGGCACCGAGGTCGACGTGCTCATCGACGAGGACCTGGGCGACGGCGGCTACGAGGGACGCGCGGCCCACCAGGGGCCCGAGGTCGACGGCTCCGTCACGGTGCAGGGCATCGGTCTGGTCAAGGGGCAGATCGTCCGCGCGGTCGTGGTCGACGCCGAGGGCGTCGACCTGATCGCGCGGATCAAGGCCGGTCCATGACCAGGGACGAGCGCCGCGTGGTGAGCCCGTGGAACATCGCCAACGTCCTCACGGTCCTCCGGTTGGTGCTCGTCCCCTTTTTCGTCGTCTGTCTCTTCCTGCCGGGCACGGGCTGGCGGCTGGCCGCGCTGGCGCTGTTCGGGGTGGCCTCGATCACCGACCACCTCGACGGCGAGCTGGCCCGCCGCTACGGGCTCATCACCGACTTCGGCAAGATCGCCGACCCCATCGCGGACAAGGCGCTGACCGGCGCCGCCCTGGTGAGCCTGTCGATCCTGGGCGAGCTGCCGTGGTGGGTGACGATCGTGATCGTGGGCCGCGAGCTCGGCATCACGCTGCTCAGGCTGCTGCTGATCCGGCACGCGGTGATCCCGGCCAGCTATGGCGGCAAGGTCAAGACGGTGCTGCAGATCGCCGCGATCGTCCTGTACATCCTGCCCGTCGACATCGACCCGCTGCGCTGGACGGTGATGGGCGCCGCCCTGGTCGTCACCGTGGGCACCGGGGCCGACTACGTGATCAGGGCGATCAAACTACGCAAGGTGGCCAGGCAGGCACGCGGGGAGTGAGACATGGCGGACGTCGCCGCTGTCGTGGCGGAGCTGGCGCGGCAGGAGGTCACGCTGGCGGTGGCCGAGTCGCTGACCGGCGGGCTCATCGGGGCCGAGGTCACGTCCGTGCCCGGGGCGTCCCGGGTGTTCAGGGGCGGGGTGATCTCGTACGCCACCGAGCTGAAGCAGGAGCTGCTGGGGGTGCCCGCCGAACTGCTGCGGCGGGAGGGCGCCGTTCATCCGGCGGTGGCGGCGGCGATGGCCGCCGGGGTGGCCCGGCTGTGCGGGGCCGGCTACGGGCTGGCCGTGACGGGGGTGGCCGGGCCGGAGGCGCAGGACGGGCAGCCCGTCGGCACGGTGTACGTGGCGGTCTACGAGGCGGTGCACGCGGCGGCGGGCCGTCCCGGGGGCGAGCTGTGGGGGCGCCGGTTGAGCCTTTCCGGGGTGCGGGCGCGTATCAGAGAGGAGACGGTGGACGAGGCCATAGATCTTCTGGCAAGTGTGCTGAAGGCCAATAAAGGGGAACATTCCGGATGATTACCGTGTTACGTCCCGAGCGAACATGCGAGGCACGGTCTGACGCGGTGTCGGTTGATACGGGTACGGTGGAGCTGTGAGTGATGAGCCACGAGCGGCGGGCCAGGGGCGGCGACGCCCGATGATGACGGCGAGGAGTATGTACGAAGCGAAGAAGAACAATGGGCGGCACGATCCGATCGCGCGGGGCGTGGTGAAGACATCCACGCCGGGGAGGGAGCGACAGATGATTCTGCTGCGTCAGCTGCTCGGTGATGTGCTGAGGCGGCTGCGCGTGCGGCAGGGACGCACACTTCGCGAGGTTTCCACGCTGGCGCGTGTCTCGCTCGGCTACCTGTCCGAGGTCGAGCGTGGCCAGAAAGAGGCATCCTCCGAGCTGCTCGCGTCCATTTGCGGGGCACTGGGTGTGCCCTTGTCGCAGGTGCTGCGTGAGGTTTCCGACCAGTTCGCGCTGGCGGAGCTGCAGGCTGCCCCTGTGCTCGCCGAAGCTCCCGAGCACGAGCGCATCCCCCTTGCCGAATCGGTCCCCGGGTCGATCTCCGACTCCGTCTTCCCCGAAGTCAAGGACATGGTGGCGGCCTAGCCCGGTTGGCAGCCGCCGCACCACAGGATCAGCCGCTCCTGTGACTGCGCCCCCATCTCCCCGCGGCTGATGCGGGTGCCGCATCGACGACAGGGTCTGCCTGCCCTGCCGTAGACCCACGTCTGGTTCGCCGGACGGCGGTCACCTGTGGTCACCGTGCCCGCATGATGCTTGTTCGCGGTGAGCAGCCGCTGCGCGAGCGTGACGACAGCCTCCAGATCCTCGATGTCCCCGACCCGGCGCCATGGCCAGATCCCGCGCAGGAAGAGTGTCTCGGCGCGGTAGATGGTGCCGATTCCCGCGAGGTTGCGCTGATCCAGCAGCGCCTCGCCGATGGTCGCGCCCGGAGCCCGGCGCAGTCGCCGCACGGCCTCGGCCGGATCCCAGTCGCCGCCCAGCAGGTCGGGCCCCAGATGGCCGACCACCCGGCTCTCCTCCGCCGTCTTCAGCAGGTCCACCATGCCCAGCCGCACGCCCACGGCCTGCCAGCGGCTGTTGGCCAGCACCAGCCGCACCTGATCGCCGCCCGGGACCCGCCGGTGGGCGGGCATGATCTGCCAGCTCCCGTCCATGCGCAGGTGGGTGTGGACGGTCAGGCCGCCCTCCACCCTCGTCAGCAGGTGCTTGCCGCGTGAGGCGGTCTCCAGCACGACCCGGCCCGTCAGGTCGGCCGTGGCGTGGCGGGGCACCCGGAAGTCGGAGCGGGTCAGCGCCTGCCCGTCGAGCGCACCCCGCAGCCGCGCGGCCGTGCGGTAGACGGCATCTCCTTCGGGCATGACCCCAGTCTAGTCCCCGGAATGATCTTGATCGGCGGCCGCGGCGACCCACGTGTCCACCAGGCCGACCAGCTGGTCGAGTGCCTCCTCCACGCGCTCGCGGTCGCCCGTGGTCAGGAGGTCGGCCTGCAGGCCCGCATAGGCGGCGTTGGTCAGGGTGGAGATGCGCAGGGCGTCGGCCTCGGGCACGCCGCGCTCACGCAGCAGGCCCGCCACGAACTCCGACCGGTCCGCCAGCAGCCTCGGCACGTGTCCCGCCAGCCGGCCGCCCGCGGCCAGGCCCTCGATCTCGTGGATCAGCCGGGCGATCGGCAGGTTCTCCTCGCGCAGCTGCCAGTCCCAGGTGGCGCGGATGATCGTGCCGACGCTGTCGGCGCCCTTCCAGCCCGGCAGCGCGCGCAGCCAGGCACGGTGCCGCTCGTCGAGGCGTTGCATCGTGGCCGAGAGCAGGGCCTCCTTGTCGGCGAAGTGGTGGGTGAGCACGCGGGTGCTCTTGCCCAGATGCCCGGCCAGCGGGCGCATGGACAGCGTCGACAGGCCGTGGCCCGCCAGGTAGTCCACGATCTGGTCGAGCAGCTCGGCGCGGCGGGCCGGGTCGGCGGTCCTGGCCATGGGCGAAATCCCCTTTGACGGCATCGGGGTGACGACTGTTACCTTATCTCGGGTAACGACTGTTACCTTTATCGAGGGGGGTCTCTTCGTGTCCCGTGTGCCCGGCTGGCTGCTGGCCTTGACGTTCACCACGTTCGCCTTCGCCACCGACGACTACGTGATCGCCGGGGTGCTGCCGGCCATCTCCGACGGGCTCGGCGTGAGCGAGGCGGCGGGCGGGCAGCTCGTGACCGCGTTCTCGCTGGCGTTCGCGCTGACGGCGCCCGTCGCCTCCGTGGTCACCGCCTCCTGGCCGAGGCGGCGGCTCATCGTCGGGGCGTTGCTGCTGTTCACCGCGGTCAACTGGGTGTCCGCGCTGGTCACCAGCTATCCGGTGCTGATGGGGTTGCGCGTGCTGGCCGCCGTGGCCGCCGCCGCCGTGGTGCCGGCCGCGTATGCCATCGCCGCCTCCCTGGCTCCCGAGGGCCGTCAGGGGCGCTATCTGGCGCTGGTGATGGGCGGGCTCACCGGTTCCCTCATGCTCGGCGTGCCCATCGGCACCTGGGTGGGCGGGGCCTTCGGCTGGCAGGCCACCTTCGTCCTCGGCGGGCTGCTCGGCCTCGCCTCCCTCGCCGCCGTCCACCGCACCCTTCCCGACGTACGCGAACCCGCCCTGGCGAAGGTTCCCGGCGGGCAGGCGGACGGCGGTCTCCCCGAGGCCCGCGAACCCGCCCCGGCAAGGGCGCGGGCCTCGGGGAGACCGC
>NZ_LAVL01000155.1 GCF_001083785.1 Nonomuraea sp. SBT364 | reverse complement strand
GAGCGGGCCAGGAGGGTCGCGGCGGTCAGGGGGGCCGAGGTGGGCTCGACCAGGCGACCGGTGATCTCGACGCGCTGGCTGGGGAGCAGGTGGCGCCACTGGGGGCCGTCGGCGAAGACCGTGATGGGGGTGTGGACGGTCAGCCGGTGGTGCGCGGTGCGGACGGATTCGAGGGTGGCTTCGGCCACCACGCTGTCGCGGCCGAAGTGGCCTGCCTTGGGGCGTCTGATCTTCGGATCGTTCGTGAGGGTGATCTCGGCCGTCACGCCGGCGCCCCGGGCGGCCAGGGCCGCCACGGGGCCCGTGGTGACGGCATGCAGGCGCAGCGCGATCGAGGCCGAGGTCGCGGCCACGCAGACGAGGGTCGCGATCGTCACGTTGTGGCGCACCGAGGCGGGGGCGAGCGCCCCGCCCGCCAGAGCCGCCGCGGTCGCGACGACGGCGGTGACCACGGCGGCGGCGCCCGCCGCCGGCGCCGGGCAGGCCAGGAGGGTGAGCGCGGCCGCCCAGGACGCCAGGGCGGGCACCGTGAGCGGCCAGGAGCGGCGGACGGGGGTGTCGGAATCCGGCCCGCGCATGTCAGACCCGGACCTTGGGCTTGATCTCCTCGAACGTGCGAGGGCCGATGCCGGTCACGTCGCGGAGCTGGCCGACGCTCGTGAAGCCGCCGTGGGCGGTGCGGTAGTCGGCTATGCGGGACGCGAGGACCTCGCCGACGCCGGGGAGTTGCTCCAACTGGTCCTGGGTGGCGGCGTTGAGGTCGAGAACGGCGGTGTCGGGGGCGGTGACGGAGGAGGACGCGGCGGCGGGGCCGCCGACCATGATCTGCTCGCCGTCGAGCAGGCGTCTGGCGAGGTTGACCGCGCCCAGCGGGGCTCCCCGGCGGACTCCCCCGGCGGCGGTGATGGCGTCGGTGACCCGGGCGCCCGTCGGCAGGGTGTAGACGCCGGGGTCGCGGACCTTGCCGGCCACGTGGACGGTGACCTTGCCGGTAGGCGTGGCCGGCGGGCTGACCACCGGCGCGGGCAGCGGCGCGGGGGCGGGCAGCGGCTCGGGGACGGGCCGCGAGCGCCAGAGGAAGAACCCGGCCACGAGCACGGCCACGGCGGCCAGCGCGAGGAGGGTGCGCACGCCGGGACGCCCCGGGTCCAGGGAGGGGCGGGCGGCCGGCTCGGCGGGGGCCGATGAGCGGAAGGCCCGGAAGGAGGCGGGCACCCCGGCGAGCAGGGAGGCCCGCCCGGGACTGGTGATGGACCGCAGCCGGGTCTCGGCGATGGTCCGCTCGGCGGCGAGGTCTTGGGTGCGCACGGCGAGGAATGTACGGGCCCGCGGATCGGGCCACCGGAGCCGAGCGGCGTTCTGTGGATAACCCGGAGCGGGTCAGCGAGCGGGGGTGAGGGTGACGCCCAGCATGCCGGAGCCGACGTGGACGCCGATGACCGCGCCCACCTCCACGACGCGGGTCCGCACCGCTCCCGGGAGCCGCTTGGCGAGGCGGTCGGCCAGGGCCTGGGCGCGGTCGGGGGCGGCGAGGTGCTGCACGGCGATCTCGACCGGCTCGTCGCCTGCCGCCTCCGACGCCACGTCCTCCAGGCGGGCGATGGCGCGGGAGGAGGTGCGTACCTTCTCCAGGAGGGAGATCTGGCCGTCCACCAGGTGCAGCAGCGGCTTGATCAGGAGGGCGGAGCCGACGAGCGACGCGGCCGTGCCGATGCGGCCGCCCCGGCGGATGTGGTCGAGGGTGTCGACGTAGAAGAACGTACGGGTGCGCGCGGCACACTCCCGGGCCGCGGCCGCGACCGTCTCCGCGGAGCCGCCCGAGGTGGCCGCGAGGGCCGCAGCCAGGACGGGGAAGCCGAGGCCGAGGCCGATGGAGCGGCTGTCGACGACCTCGACCGGGACGGGGGCGTCGCGGGCCGCCGACCGGGCGGACTCGACCGTACCGGACAGGGCCGCCGACAGGTGGACGGAGACGACGGCGGAGGCGCCGCCCTCGGCGAGCGCCGCGTAGCAGGCGGCGAAGCGCGACGGTGCGGGCCGCGAGGTGGTTGCAGTGGCGATATTTCCAGAAAAATCGCCCTCGTCGCAGGCCACCTCTCCCGAGATCACCTGTACGGGGACCACCGTGACGCCGGGCACCTCAGGCAGGTAAGCGGTGGAATCGGTCACCACGGCCACATCAGACGGCATAGACCGAGATTAACTACTGAACCGGAGTCCCACCCCGCCACACGCGGCGCGGCTTCAGCCCGAAGGACCAGGCGAAGGCGCCCTCGTGGTCGGCGTCCCACTGGACGATGTCGGCCAGCCGCCCGGGTGCCAGCACGCCCCGGTCGGGCGCCCCGAGCACGGTGGCGCCGCCGAGCGTGGCGGCGCGCAGCGCGTCGTTGACGCTCATCCCGAACGCCGACACGGCCATCGCGATCACCAGCGACATCGAGGTGATGCCGCAGTAGCCGGGGTTGTGGTCGCTGCCGAGCGCGATCTGCACGCCGTGCTTGATCATCTGGCGGACCGGCGGCACGTTGCCGCGCTGCAGCGCGGTGGCCGGGCAGACGACGGCGGGCACGCCGTAGCGCGACATGATCGCGATGTCCTCGTCGGACATGTGGTGCAGGCCGTCGGCGGAGGCGCAGCCGAGCTCGGCCGCGAGCTGGACGGCGCCGCGGCGGCTGAAGAGCCCGGCGTGGATGCGCGGCAGCAGGCCGACGTTGCGGCCCGAGGCGAGCACCCAGCGGGACTCCTCGGTGGTGAAGTGGCCCTCGTCGCAGTAGACGTCGACGCTGTCGGCGCCGGCCGCGGCCGCGTCGGCGCACCAGGCGCCCACGGCCTCGACGTATTCGCGCTGCCGGCCGAAGTATTCGGGAGGCACGACGTGCGCCGCGAGGAAGGTGACGTGCACCCGCGGCATCATCGGCTCCTTCTCCAGCTCGCGCAGGAGCCGCACGTCGGCCAGCTCGCCGTCGCGGGTGAGGTGGTAGCCGGTCTTGGCCTCGACGGTCGTGGTGCCGTTGAGCAGCCAGCCGCGCAGCCGCTCGCGCACGCCGTTGCACAGGGTCCACGGGTCGGTGCCGCGGGTCACGGTGACCGTGGAGCCCACGCCGCCGCCCGCCGCGGTGATGGAGGCGGCGCTGGAGCCGCCGGTGCGGATGGCCAGCTCGGCGTAGCGGTTGCCGGCGTAGACGGGGTGGGTGTGGGCGTCGATGAGGCCGGGCGTGACGAGCGCGCCGCCGAGGTTCTCCACGTGGTCGACGTCGACGATGTCGTCGACGACGCCGGGCACGCTCTGCGGCAGGTCGGGCGCCCGCCCGACCCACGCGATGCGGTCGTTGTGCACGAGGATGGCCGCGTTGCTGAGGACCTCGTTGCCGGTCCAGAGGCGGCCGATGTTGGTCAGGAGCCGAACGGTCACCGCATCACCGCCCCGCGCATGAGCAGCACGCAGCGCACGGCCTGCGCCGCGCCCACTGAGTCCGCTCCGGGTTCGGACGACATGGGGGGTCTCCTGCTCTCATCCGCAAATGCTGTGCGGTGACCGTATCGCCAGACTCATGATCCGGCGATTTCAGTTCAGTTACGTTATTTCACAGGTGGGCTCGCTGTACAGGGTTATTCGGAAGAAAGCCCACTCATCCCAGCCGCCACTCAGCCCTGCCCTCACACACAGGCCCCCGCGCGTGTCCAGAACCACAGCAGCCATCGTCGAAACCCGTGCTCTGTCTCATTTTCGTAAGGCTTGGCTAATCCTAGCAACACCGGACGCGCGGGACCACTGCCGCTTTTGGGCAGCTCTGCGCCTTTTAAAGCGAGAGCTGCCCTGCCGTACCGCTATGAGACGCGTTCGACCGGCTTGCCGACCCGCTCCAGCTCCTGGTGGAGGCTGGGCAGCACCCGGGCGTGCAGGATCGTGCCGTCCTCGACGTGGTCGACCGACAGCACCTCACCCTCCTTGTGGGCCCGCGAGATCAGGTCGCCGCGCTCGTACGGGACGAGCAGGGTGACCTCGTGGTCCAGGCGGGGCAGGCGGCGCTCGATGAGGCTCATCAGCTCCGGGATCCCGGCGCCCGTGCGGGCGGAGACCACGATGCTGTCGCGCTCGCGCCTGCCGATGCGGTCGAGCACCTCCTGGTCGGCGGCGTCGGCCTTGTTGATCACCACGATCTCGGGCACGTCGCTCGCGCCCTCGATGCTGCCGAAGACCTCGCCCTGGTCGGCGAGCTGGCCCTCGGGATCGGGGTGCGAGCCGTCGACCACATGCAGGATCAGGTCGGCGTCGGCGACCTCCTCCAGCGTGGACCGGAACGCCTCGACGAGCTGCGTCGGCAGGTGGCGCACGAACCCGACGGTGTCGGCGATCGTGAACACCCTGCCCTCGGGCGTGCGCGAGCGGCGCACGGTCGGGTCGAGGGTGGCGAACAGCGCGTCCTCCACCAGCACGCCCGCCCCGGTGACCCGGTTGAGCAGCGAGGACTTGCCCGCGTTGGTGTAGCCGGCGATGGCCACGGCGGGCACCTCGCGGCTCTGGCGCCGCTGGCGCATGGTCTCGCGCGAGGTCGACATGCCACCGATCTGGCGCCGCAGCTTGGACATCCGCTCGCGGATGCGGCGGCGGTCCAGCTCGATCTTGGTCTCACCGGGGCCGCGGCCACCGATGCCGACGCCGCCGGCGGCACGGCCGCCGACCTGCCGGGACAGGTTGCCGCCCCAGCCGCGCAGGCGGGGCAGCAGGTATTGCAGCTGGGCCAGCTCGACCTGGGCCTTGCCCTCACGGCTCTTGGCGTGCTGGGCGAAGATGTCGAGGATCAGCGCGGTGCGGTCGATGACCTTCACCTTGACCGTCTCCTCGAGCTGGCGGAGCTGGCCGGGGCTCAGCTCGCCGTCGCAGATCACGGTGTCGGCGCCGGTCGACTCGACCACGTCACGCAGCTCCAGCGCCTTGCCGGAGCCGATGTAGGTCGCGGGGTCGGGGAACTTGCGCCGCTGGATGAGG
This sequence comes from Nonomuraea sp. SBT364, assembly GCF_001083785.1. GTDB lineage: Bacteria > Actinomycetota > Actinomycetes > Streptosporangiales > Streptosporangiaceae > Nonomuraea. Next base: position 14,637 of record NZ_LAVL01000155.1, on the reverse strand, counting down.
CCTTCGAGCACCTCGGAACCGGCGGTCTCGGCCAGGAGCTTGAGCTCCTGGAGTGAGTTCTCGGCGTCGACGGCGGTGCCGGAGGTCCAGACGCCGACGAGGACGACCCGTTCGAGCCGCAGCTGGCGGTATTCGACTTCGGAAACGTCCTGGAGCTCGGTGGAGAGGCCCGCCACGCGCCGCAGCGCCTGGCGCTCCTCGAGGTCCATGTCGCCGTTCTCGAAGTCGTCGAGCTCGGAGTAATCGTGCATTCGTGTCATCTCTATTAGGGAACGTCTGGGCACCTCGGTGTCTTCCCCGATGGTGGCACGACATCACTCAGGTCATCACCTGGTTATCCCGGCGTCATCCCGGCAGCACGCTGACGTCGCCGGATCCGGAGCTGAGCATCACCTTGCGCGGCGCGGCGGGGTCGTCGTCGACCGAGACCTTGGCCTCGCCCGAGCCCACGTCCGTGATCACGTTGTAGGCGCCGGCGGGTACGCGCAGCGTCACGTTGCCAGAGCCCGACTCCAGCTCCGCGCTGTCGGGCGCGGTGGCGTACTTGAGCTCGATGCTGCCCGATCCCGCCTCGCCGACGACGCTCTTGCCGGCCAGACCGGAGGCGTCGATGTCGCCGGAGCCGGCGGTCACGACCAGCGGGCCGCTCAGCGACCGGAGCGTGATGTCTCCCGAGCCGGACTCGGCCTCGACCTTGAGGCCCTTGGGGATCTCGATCTTGTAGTCGACGCCGCAGCTCGCCCAGCCCGGCTTGCAGTCGTAGCTCACGCGCAGCCTGTCGCCCTCGACGGCGTGCTCGGTCTCCGGCTTGTTGTCGCGCCACCGGAGGGTCTCGACGACCCGGATCGCGCTTCCCGCGGTCTCGGTGATCACCGTGTCGCCGGCCTCGCTCTTGAGGTACAGGCCGGCCACCTTGTCGGTCACCTCGTAGGACACGGTGTCCTGGTGGGTGGGGCCGCCGAGCCCGCCGAGGCCGCATCCCGTAAGCAGCAGCGCGGAGGCCAGGACGCCACCCGCGATCACGATCGTCTTCATGCCTTCGATCATGTCGCGGGACGGGTGGCGCGGACATCGGGGATGCCCCGGGGGCGACCCCTGCCTTTGACCGGCCGAACCCTCATGCTCTAGCGTCACTTTCATCATCCAGAACTTGGTTTCCACCATACGGAAAAGAGGAGCCATGGAGATCACCGGCCCGATGCACGACCGGTTCGACCAGATCCTCACGCCGGAGGCGCTCGGCTTCGTGACGGCCCTCCAGCGGGAGTTCGGCCCCCGGCGCCTGGAGCTGCTCGCGGCGCGCCAGGCCAGGCAGGAGGAGCTGTCGGCGGGCGGCACCCTCGACTTCCTCCCGGAGACCAAGGAGGTCAGGGAGGCCGCCTGGCAGGTCGCGCCGCCGGCGCCCGGCTTGGTGGACCGCCGGGTCGAGATCACCGGCCCGGTCGACCGCAAGATGACCATCAACGCGCTCAACTCCGGCGCCAAGGTGTGGCTGGCCGACTTCGAGGACGCCAACTCCCCCCTGTGGGACAACTGCGTGAGCGGCCACCTCAACCTGCGCGACGCGCTCGACCGCACGATCGACTTCGAGACCGGCGGCAAGACCTACGCGCTCGGGCCCGACGCCGAGCTGGCCACCGTCGTGGTCCGGCCGCGCGGCTGGCACCTGGACGAGAAGCACGCGCTGGTCGACGGGCAGCCGGTGGCGGCCTCGCTGTTCGACTTCGGCCTCTACTTCTTCCACTGCGCCCGGCGCCAGCTCGACAAGGGCCGCGGCCCGTACTTCTACCTGGCCAAGCTGGAGTCACACCTGGAGGCGCGGCTGTGGAACGAGGTGTTCGTCCGCGCCCAGGAGCTGCTCGGCATCCCGCAGGGCACGATCCGGGCGACGGTCCTCATCGAGACCTACCCGGCCGCGTTCGAGATGGAGGAGATCCTGTACGAGCTCCGCGACCACTGCGCCGGGCTCAACGCGGGACGCTGGGACTACCTGTTCAGCGTGATCAAGAAGTTCCGCACCCGGGGCCGGGAGTTCCTGCTGCCCGAGCGCAACGCGGTGACGATGACCGCGCCGTTCATGCGCGCCTACACCGAGTTGCTGGTGCGCACCTGCCACAAGCGCGGCGCGCACGCGATCGGCGGGATGGCGGCGTTCATCCCGTCGCGGCGTGACGCGGAGGTCAACGCGACGGCGCTGGAGAAGGTGCGCGCGGACAAGACACGCGAGTCCGGCGACGGGTTCGACGGCTCGTGGGTGGCCCACCCGGACCTCGTGCCGATCTGCCGGGAGGTGTTCGACGGCGTGCTCGGCTCCCGGCCCAACCAGCTCGACCGGCTGCGCGAGGACGTCTCGGTGTCGGCTGCGGACCTGCTGGCGGTCTCCGAGACGCCGGGCGACATCACCGAGGCCGGGCTGCGCAACAACGTGGACGTGGCGCTGCGCTACCTGGCCGCGTGGATGGGCGGGCTGGGCGCGGTGGCGATCCACAACCTCATGGAGGACGCGGCCACGGCCGAGATCTCCCGGTCGCAGATCTGGCAGTGGATCCACAACGGCATCACGCTGGCCGACACGAGCGAGACCGTGACCAAGGAGCTGGTCGAGCGCATCATCGGCGAGGAGCTCGCGAAGGCCGCCGCCGAGCCGGGCCACGACGAGGAGCTGTACGGCCAGGCGACGGCGTTGTTCAAGGAGGTGGCGCTGGACGACGAATTCGCCGAGTTCTTGACGCTTCCGGCATACGCCCGCATGCCGTAAATATCCTGATATAGGAGAGCAGGTGAGGCCATGCTGGATGAGCTGACGGCGGCGCTGGCCGCCGTGCTGCCCGCCGATTCGGTGATAACCGACCCGGTGCGGCTGCGTACCTACGAGTGTGACGGCCTCACCTACCACCGTGCCACGCCCGGCGTGGTCGTGCTGCCCGAGACGGCGGAGCAGGTGGCGCGCGTGGTCGGGCTGTGCCGGGAGGCCGGGGTGCCGTTCGTGGCACGCGGCTCGGGCACGGGCCTGTCCGGCGGCGCGCTGCCCCGCGAGGACGGGGTGCTCGTGGTGACCTCGAAGATGCGCCGCATCCTGGAGATCGACCTGCCCAACCGCCGGGCGGTGGTGGAGCCGGGCGTCACCAACCTGGCGATCACCGAGGCGGTGCGCGACCAGGGCTACTACTACGCGCCCGACCCGTCCAGCCAGCAGATCTGCTCGATCGGCGGCAACGTGGCGGAGAACTCGGGCGGCGCCCACTGCCTGAAGTACGGCTTCACCGTCAACCACGTGGAGGCGTGCGAGATCGTCACCCCCGACGGCGACCTGGTGACGCTGGACCGGATGGACCCGGGCTACGACCTGCTGGGCGCGTTCATCGGCTCGGAGGGCACGCTCGGCATCGCCACCAAGATCACGGTACGGCTGAGCCGCGCCCCCGAGGCGGTCACCACGGTGCTGGCGGCGTTCGAGAGCATCGAGCGCGGCGGCGAGGCCGTCTCGGCGATCATCGGGGCCGGCATCGTGCCCGCCGCTGTCGAGATGATGGACGCGCTGGCCGTCGAGGCGGCCGAGGCGGCGGTGGCCTGCGGCTATCCGCGCGGCGCCGGCGCGGTGCTGATCGTGGAGCTGGACGGGCCGGCGCAGGAGGTCGAGCGGCAGTTCGGGCAGCTGAAGGAGCTCTGCTCGGGCGCGTTCGAGCTGCGGGTGGCGGCGGGCGCCGAGGAGCGGGCGGCGATCTGGAAGGGCCGCAAGTCGGCGTTCGCGGCCGTCGGCCGGATCAGCCCCGCCTACATCGTGCAGGACGGCGTGGTGCCGCGCACCTCGCTGCCCCGGGTGCTGGCGGAGATCGACCGGCTGTCGGCCGAGCACGGGATCAGGGTGGCCAACGTCTTCCACGCCGGCGACGGCAACCTGCACCCGCTGGTGCTGTTCGACGACGCCGAGCCGGGGGCGGGCGAGCGGGCCGAGGCGGTGTCGGGCGCGATCCTCGACCTGTGCATCGAGCACGGCGGCTCGATCACCGGCGAGCACGGCGTGGGCGTCGACAAGGCCAAGCACATGCCGCGGATGTTCTCCCAGGACGATCTCGACACCATGCAGCTCGTGCGGTGCGCGTTCGATCCGGCGGGGCTGTCGAACCCGGGCAAGGTGTTCCCCACGCCCAGGCTCTGCGGCGAGGTCCCCGGCGTGCGCAAGGGCGCGCACCCGCTGGTGGAGTCCGGGAAGGCGGAGCAGTTCTGATGCTGGAGACGGGCGTGACGGTCCGGGACCCCGGGCCGGACGACGAGGTTCGCGGGGTGCTACCGCGCCACGTGGCGCTGCCGGAGAGCGTCGAGGAGGTGGCGGAGGTGCTGCGCGCGTGCGCCCGCGACGACCTGGCGGTCGTGCCCGTGGGCGGCGGCACCAAGCTGCACTGGGGGCCGCCGCCGGAACGCTTCGACGTGCTGCTCGACCTGTGCTGCCTGAACCAGGTCGTCGAGCACGCGGCCGGCGACCTGGTGGTGCGCGCGCAGGCGGGGGTGACGATGGACGCGCTGGCGCGGACGCTCGCCGCCGAGGGGCAGGAGCTGGCCCTGGACGCGCCGTTCCCCGGCGGCACCGTGGGCGGCACGCTGGCCACGGCCGTGGCGGGCCCGCGCGCCTTCCGCTACGGCACCGCCCGCGACCTGCTCATCGGCGTCACGGTCGTCCTGTCCGACGGCACCGTGGCCAGGTCGGGCGGCAAGGTGGTCAAGAACGTCGCCGGCTACGACCTCGGCAAGCTGTTCACCGGCTCGCAGGGCACCCTCGGCGTGATCGCCGAGGCGACGTTCCGTCTGCACCCGCTGCCGGTCGACCGGCGCTGGATCGTCGCCGTCGCCGATCCGCCGGGCGTGGCCGAGACGGGGTCGTGCCGGGTGCGGGAGCTGGCCTCGGCGCTGGCGGCCTCGCAGGCCGAGCCGAGCGCGGTCGAGCTCGACTGGCCGCACGGGCAGGGCCCGATCTGGATGAGCGTGCTGGTCGAGGGCTCGGCCGCGGCCGAGCGGGCGGAGGCGCTGGCCGGGCTGATGGGTGACGCCGTGCGGTCCGTCCGGGAGGAGCCGCCGCCGCAGTGGGGCGAGATCGTGCACGACGACGTGCTGGCCGAGGTGCGCTTCGAGCCGTCCCGGCTGACCGCCGTGCTGGACGCGGTGCACTACAGCGGGTTCTCGCTGCGCGGGTCCGCGGTGGCCGGGCGGGTGTGGCTGGAGCTGTGGGGCGACCCCGGCGAGGACAGGACGGTCGCGGCCCTGGGCGGCCTGCGCGAGCGGCTGACCCCGCTCGGCGCGCGGATGACCGTGCTGGCGACGCCGTACGAGGGCGTGGACCGGTGGGGGCAGGTGGGCTCGCTGCCGCTGATGCGGCGGGTGAAGGAACGGTTCGACCCGGGGCGCAGGATGTCGCCCGGGCGGTTCGCAGGAGGGCTCTGACGTGGACCCGAAGCTGATCAACGACTGTGTGCACTGCGGGTTCTGCCTGCCGACCTGCCCGACGTACACGCTGTGGGGCGAGGAGATGGACTCGCCGCGCGGTCGCATCCACCTGATGAAGCAGCACGTCGAGGGGACGCCGATCACGCCGGAGATGGCCGGGCACTTCGACGCCTGCCTGGGCTGCATGGCGTGCGTGACCGCGTGCCCGTCGGGGGTGCGCTACGACCGGCTGATCGAGGAGACCAGGGCCGAGGTGGAGCGGACGCACGTGCGCGAGCCGCGCGAGCGGGCGGTGCGCGGGCTGGTGTTCGGGCTGTTCCCCTATCCGCGCAGGCTACGGCTGCTGCGGCCGGGGCTCGGGCTGACGCGGCGGCTGGCGCCGTTCCTGGCGCGGGCGCACCCGAGCCTGGGGGCGATGGCCGGGCTCGCGCCCCCGGTTGCGCGGCGGCAGCGGCTGCCCCGGCTGGTGCGCGCCCGGGGGCCGCGCCGGGCGCGCGTCGGCATGCTCACCGGATGCGTGCAGGGCGAGTTCTTCCCGCAGGTCAACGCGGCCACGGCACGGGTGCTGGCGCTGGAGGGCTGCGACGTCGTCATCCCCGCAGGGCAGGGCTGCTGCGGGGCGCTCAGCGTGCACTCCGGCCGGACGGACCAGGCCAGGCGGCTGGCCCGCCGCACGGTCCGCGCGTTCCGCCGGGCGGGCGTCGACACGGTCGTTGTCAACGCCGCCGGGTGCGGGTCGTCGATGAAGGAGTACGGCGAGCTGCTCGGCGAGGAGCCGGGCTTCCGGGTCGTGGACCTGTCGGAGTTCCTGGCCGAGCTGGGGCCGGCGGCCGAACGGCACCCGCTGCCGGTCACCGTGGCCTACCACGACGCCTGCCACCTGGCCCACGCCCAGGGCATCCGGGCCCAGCCGCGCGAGCTGCTGCGCGGCATCCCCGGGCTGGAGCTGCGCGAGGTGCCCGAGTCGGCCATCTGCTGCGGGTCGGCGGGCACGTACAACATCTTCGAGCCCGAAGCGGCCCGTGACCTGGGTGATCGCAAGGCCAAGGCGGTCGGGTCGACGGGCGCGGAGCTGCTGGTGTCGGCCAATCCTGGGTGCACGATGCAGATCGCGGCGGCGATGCGGCGCGAAGGCGCCGCGATCAGGGTCGCGCACACCGCCGAGGTGCTCGACGCCTCGCTGCGCGGGGTGGGCCTGTGAGCGTGCAGTCGGTCGAGCGGGCGCTCGACGTGCTGGAGGCGCTGGCCGAGCACGGCGGCGAGGCGGGGCTGTCGGAGATCGCGGCCAGGACCGGGCTGCCGTACGGAACGATCCACCGGCTGCTGCAGACGCTGCTGGCGCGCGGTTACGTGCGTCAGGAGTCCGACCGGCGCTACGCGCTCGGCGGCGGGCTGGTACGGCTTGGCGGCGTGGCCGAGAGCATGGTGGCCGTGTGGGCGCAGCCGTACCTGACGCGGCTGGTGGAGCTGTCGGGTGAGACGGCGAACCTGGCGGTGCTGGAGGGCGACTTCATCGTCTACGTCGCGCAGGTGCCCTCGCCGCGCAGGCTGCGGATGTTCGCCGAGGTCGGCAGGCGGGTGCTGCCCCACAGCACGGCGGTGGGCAAGGTGCTGCTGGCCTGGCGTGCCGGTGGCGACGCGGTGACCGTGTTCGAGCGCACCGGCATGCCGAGGCGCACCCCCAACACGATCACCGACATCCAGTCGATGCTCGCCGAGCTGGGCCTGGTCAGGTCCCGGGGTTACGCGATGGACCTGGGCGAGGAGGAGCTGGGCGTGCACTGCCTGGCCGTGCCCGTGCTCGACGGGGAGCGGGTGGTGGCCGCCATGTCGGTGTCGGGGCCGGCCGAGCGGATCGGCGCGCTGGACCGGAGCGAGCTGGCCGAGGGCATGCGCGGGATCGCCAGTGACTTCGCCGCGGAGCTGAGCCCGGCCGCGCGGTAGGGTGTTGCGCCATGAGCAACGGCTCGGTGCAGTCGGTCGATCGGGCCATCGCGATCCTGGAGATCCTCGCCCGCGAGGGCGCCAGCCGGGTGACCGATCTGGCGGCCGAGCTCGACGTGCACAAGTCCACCGCGTTCCGGCTGCTGGGCGCGCTGGAGCAGGGCGGGCTGGTCGAGCAGAGCGGCGACCGGGGCCGCTACCGGCTCGGGTTCGGCGTGGTGCGGCTGGCCGGCGCCGCCACCGCCCAGCTCGACCTGGCCAAGGAGAGCCGGGCGGTGTGCCTGCGGCTGGCCGGGGAGGTCGGCGAGACGGTCAACGTCGCGGTGCCGCAGGACGGTCACGCGGTCAACGTCAGCCAGGTGCGCGGCCCGTCGGCGATCAGCGGGCACAACTGGGTCGGCCAGCGCACCCCCGCGCACGCCACCTCCAGCGGCAAGGTGCTGCTCGCGTTCGGCGCGCTGCCGCTGCCCGAGGCGCTGGACCGGTTCACGCCGCTGACCATCACCGACGCGCGGCTGCTCGGGCTGGAGGAGATCAGGCGGCGCGGCTGGGCCTTCACCGTGGAGGAGCTGGAGCTGGGGCTGAACGCGGTCGCCGCCCCGGTCAGGGGCAGCGACGGCGCGGTGGTGGCGGCGGTGAGCGCCTCCGGGCCGTCCTACCGGCTGACGCCGCAGCGGCTGCCCGAGGTGGGCGAGATCATGACGGCCGGCGCACGGGAGATAAGCCAGCGAATCGGCTATTACCGTTGAGAGTATGTGCCGAAGCATCAAGACCCTGCGCCCGCCGTACACCGAGGACGTGACCGAGGAGGACGTGCGCGCCGCCGCGTTGCAGTACGTCAGGAAGATCTCGGGGTTCCGCGCGCCCGCCGCGCACAACGCCGAGGCGTTCGACCGAGCGGTGGAGGACATCACCCGGGCCTCCGAGGAACTGCTGTCGGCGTTGCAGGTTCGCGGAGGCCGTTGACAGGCCCGGCCCGCCGGAGAAGTGTCCCCGGTGTAACCACACCGACTGCAGGGGGCCGCCATGATCAGCGGGCTTTACCAGGGGCAGGACGGCGACTCGCGGCTGGAGCTGCGCGTGGACGTCGACGGGAGCAGGCCGACCGGGCGGGTGAGCGGGGACCTGTTCTCCGCCGCCGGCGCCACGACCGGCTACACCGGCTCGTTCGTGGTGCACGCGCCCACCGTGACGGCGGAGGCGATCGAGGGGCGCGCGATCTTCACGTTCGACACCGCCGAGCGGGACGTCCGCGTCACGATCTCCGGCGAATCGGGCACCGCCGAGGTGGCGGGGCGCACCTACCCGATCGCGTTCGCCTCCCCCTACTTCCGCCAGGTCCTGCTGGAGCAGGACTCGGTGGCCGGGGCCGTGCCGTTCGTCAGCTACGACACCGGCTCGCTGCCGGGGCCCGCCGGATCGCCCGCGCGGGAGCTCAGCGTCGCCGCCGCGTGGGCCGAGGCGGGCGTCGAACTGACCGTGACCGAGCCGGGCGTCATCCCCGTCGACGGCTCGGGCGCCGACCTGGCCTGGGACGACGCCGAGCTGCACCACGCGATGGCGCAGCAGTTCAGCCGGTTCGGCGACGCGGTGGCCTGGCGGGTGTGGCTGCTGGTGGCCAGCAAGCACGTGGGCGGCTACCGCGGGATCATGTTCGACTACGACGACGCCCACCAGCGGCAGGGCGCCGCCGTCTTCCACGACGCGATCAAGGGCGACTCGCCGCAGGCGCAGCGGGCCATGCTGAGAACGTACGTGCACGAGCTCGGGCACGCCTTCAACCTGCTGCACTCCTGGCAGAAGAACCTGGCCACGCCGCCCCAGCCGCTCGGCCCGGCCGGCGGGCTCGGCGACCTGTCGTGGATGAACTACGTGCAGAACTACCGCCCCGGCGGCGAGCCCGGCTACTGGGCGGCGTTCCCGTTCCAGTTCACCGACTCCGAGCTGGTGCACCTGCGGCACGGCTTCTACCGGGACGTGGCCATGGGGGCCAACGCGTTCGGCGTCGGCGCGGCCGAGCCTGCCCCGTTCGAGCAGCCGGTCGAGGACCGGTCGGGGCTGGCTCTGGAGCTGCGGGCCAAGGAGTCGTTCGGGTTCGGCGAGCCGGTCGTGGTCGAGCTCAGGCTGTCGTGCACCGGCGAGCCGCGCAGCACGCACGGGCACCTGCATCCCGACACCGAGTTCACCCAGGTCACGATCACCCAGCCGGGCGGCAGGACCGTGCTGTACCGGCCGATGATGCGGCACTGCGTCGACAGCTCACCCGAGATCCGGCTCGATTCGGGCAACCCGGCCATGTACCGCAGCGCCTACATCGGGCACGGGCGCGACGGTCACTACTTCCAGCAGCCCGGCGAGTATCACGTCAGGGCCCAGTACGTCGCCGCCGACGGCTCGCGCATCGTCTCCCCCGCGTGCACGGTCAAGGTGCGCTACCCGGTCAGCGAGGACGACCACCGGGTGGCCGAGCTGATGCTGGGCGAGGAGCAGGGCCAGTTGTTCTCGCTGCTCGGCTCCGACTCGCCGGCGCTGCGCTCCGGCAACGTCGCGCTGGAGGAGGTCATCGACCGGTACGGCGGCCATCCGCTGTCGGTGTACGCCCGGATGGTCAAGGGGCTCAACGCCGAGCGCGGCTTCAAGGCCCTGACGCCCGGCAACCGGCTGCGGATCCGGCCGCCGGACCCCAAGCAGGGCGTCGAGCAGCTGACCGAGGTGGCCAGGCGCGGCGGGATCGACAACATCACGCTCAACATGGTGATGCGGCGGCTGGCCAGGGCCGAGGCGCGGCAGGGCGACCTGCCGAAGGCGAACGCGGTGATGGACTCGATGGTCGCCACGTTCGCCGCCAAGGGCCTCAATCCCATCGTCATGGGGCAGATCAAACGGCAGGCGGAGCTGACGAAGGCGGCGCTGAGCGCCGAGGTCTGAGCGCCCGAGGTCTGAGCGCCTCGGGGCCGGGTGGCCGTCCGGTCTAGCCGGGCAGCGTGACCGGGCGGCCGCCCTGGCAGCCGATGCTCAGCTCGACGTCCTCGCCCTCGTCCGCCTCGAACTCCACCTGGACCTCGGGGGCGGGGCCCGGCTCCACGCCGTCGACCGAGTAGCCCTGCGCCGGGCTCCACGACCGCAGCGTCGCCAGGTCACCGTCGCACGAGGCGATCACCGTACCGCCGGGGGTGCGCACGAACTCGCCTCCCTGAGCGGACGGCTGGGTGGACGACGGCGTCGACGGTGACGCTGACGGTTCCCCGGACGGCGGCGCCGAGGGCGCGGCCGACGGTGAGGCGGCGGGGCGCTTCGGGGTCGCGGAGGCGAGCGCGGCGCGGGCCTCGTCCTGCGTCATGACCTCGCCGGACGTGCCGGTCAGTGCGCCGCCCACCAGGCCGAGCACCGCCACCGCGGCGCCCGTCGCGGCCACCGCGATGGCAGCCCAGGCCAGGACGAGTCTCTTCACCCCGCCACCTTCCCCCCTGTACGGCTAAGCCCAGGTTAAGACGCCGCTAACAGGCGACGTCACAACCCCGCTGACCGTCTACCGTTTCCGTATATGGCTGACATCCTGCTCATCGAGGACGACGTGACGATCCGCACCGCGCTGAGCCGGGGCCTGCGGGAGCTCGGCCACGCCGTTTCCTCCTCCCCCACGGCGCTCGACGGGCTGCGGCTGGCCGTGCAGGATCGCCCGGACCTCATCGTGCTCGACCTGGGGCTGCCCGACCTGGACGGGGCCGAGCTGCTGCGCATGCTGCGCGCGGTGAGCAGGGTGCCGGTGATCGTGGCGACCGCCCGTGACGGCGACGCCGAGATGGTGCCGGTGCTGGACGCGGGCGCTGATGACTACGTGGTCAAGCCGTACAGCGCCGCGCAGCTCGACGCCCGGATCAGGGCGGTGCTGCGGCGGGCCGCCGACGCGACGCCGGAGGAGCCTCTGAAGGTGGGCGGGCTGCGGGTGGACCCGAGGGCGCGCGAGGCCCGCCTGGACGGCACGGAGCTGGATCTGACGCCGCGCGAGTTCGACGTGCTGCACTACCTGGCGGCGCGGGCCGGCGAGGTGGTCACCAAGCGTGAGCTGCTGACCGAGGTGTGGCAGCTCCCGTACGGCGGGGCCGACAAGACCGTGGACGTCCACCTGTCGTGGCTGCGCAGGAAGCTCGGCGAGACCGCCTCCGAGCCGCGCTACCTGCACACGGTCCGCGGCGTCGGCGTGAAACTGGTCGGGCCGTCGTGAGGCGCTGGCTGGCGCTGCTGGTGGCGGCCACCACGTCGCTGGTGCTGGTCGCGCTGCTGGTGCCGATGGCGCTGCTGATCCGCGCCGTCGCCGAGAACGGCGCCACGAGCCGCGCCACCACCGCCGCCGAGTCGGTCGCCGTCGCCGTCGGCACGCCCGAGCTGCCGCTGGCGCTGGAGCAGGTGGCGCGGCCGGTGACGGTGTTCCTGCCGGACGGGCGGCGGCTGGGCGAGAAGGCCGAGCGCTCCGACGCCGTCCGGCTGGCCGCGACGGGCCGCAGCGTCACCGCCGAGTGCGACGACGGCGGCAGGGAGGTGCTGGTCGCCGTGCAGTCGCCGGACGGCACGGTGGTGATCAGGGTGTACGTGAGCGAGGACGAGCTGTGGCGCGGCGTGCGCGAGGCGTGGCTGGCGCTGCTGGTGCTCGGGCTGGCCCTGGTCGTGCTGGGCATCGCGCTGGCCGACCGGCTGGCGCTGGCCGTCACCCGGCCCGTCGACGGGCTGGCGCGCGTGTCGCACCGGCTGGCGGGCGGCGACCTGGAGGCGCGGGCCGAGCCGGGCGGGCCGCCCGAGGTGCGCTCGGTCGCGCTCGCGCTCAACCACCTGGCCGGGCGGATCGGCGACCTGCTCGCGGCCGAACGCGAATCGGTGGCGGACCTGTCGCACCGGCTGCGCACGCCGCTGACCGGGCTGCGGCTGGACGCCGAGTCGCTGCGCGACCCGGAGGAGGCCGCCCGGATCGGCGCCCGCGTGGACGCCCTGGAGCGGGCCGTCAGCGCCGTCATCACCGACGCCCGCCGCCGCTCGGCCGGGCGCGAGAGCTGCGACGCCACGGCCGTCGTGGGCGAACGCGTGCGCTTCTGGTCGGTGCTGGCCGAGGACCAGGGCCGTGCGGTCACGGTCACGCTGCCCGAGGGCGAGCTGGCGGTCGCCGTCGGCGGCGAGGCCCTGGCCGCCGCCGTGGACGCGCTGCTCGGCAACGTCTTCGCGCACACCCCCGAAGGGGTCCCGTTCTCGGTGCGGCTCGCGCGCCATGCCTCCGGGGCCGTGCTCACGGTCAGCGACGGCGGCCCCGGCTTCGACCCGGCCCTGCTCGCCCGGGGCACCAGCGGCGCCGGCTCGACCGGGCTCGGCCTGGACATCGCCAGCCGCACCGCCGAGTCGTGCGGCGGCCGGCTGACGGTCTCCTCGTACGGCGGGGCGATCGTGGAGATGGTGTTAACGCGTCCTTAGCGCGCGTTTACCGTCGATCGCGGTTTCGTCTTGGGTATGCACATCACCAAGAAGATCATCGTTGCCAGCGGGGTCACCATGGCCCTCGTCGCCGGCGGGTCCGCCGCCTTCGCCGCCGTGAACCGGCCCGCCCCCGCGGTGAGCGCCGAGCAGGCGATCCAGGTCGCCCAGAAGCAGGTGCCCGGCTCCTGGGTCTGCGAGGTCGACTTCGACCGCCGCGGCACCCGCCCGGACGTGTGGGAGGTCGACGTCGTCAAGGGCGACATCGTGCACGAGCTCGACATCGACGCGGCCAGCGGCAAGATCCTCCACCAGGAGACCGACCGCGTCGACGACGACGACCGGGACGACGACTGACCTCGGGTGCTCAGGCCGCCGCCGGGATCCGGCCCGATCGGCTCGCCTCGCGGCGTCAGCAGGCGGACAGGACGCGTTCCATGGCGTCCTTCTCCCCTGACGTGACCCACAGCTCGTACTTGGCCTTCACGTCGATCTGCCGGGCGATGTACGCGCACCGGTACGACTTGCGCGGCGGCAGCCAGGTGGCGGCGTCGGAGTCGCTCTTCTGGCCGTTGAGCGGACCGTCGACGGCGAGCAGGTTCAGGGGGTCGTTGGCGAACTCCTTGCGCTTGCTCTCCGTCCACTTCTGGGCGCCCTTCTGCCAGGCGTCCGACAGCGGGATCAGGTGGTCGATCTGCACCTCGGAGCTGGTGTCCTGGCCCCGCCTGAAGTCGATCCGCTTGCCGCTGTAGGGGTCGTCGAGGACGCCGGTGAGCACGACGCAGTCGTGGGTGCCCGCCTTGAACTTCTCCTCGCGCAGGTCGCGCTTGAGGATGTCGTTGCGGGTGTCGCAGCCGTTGTGGTCGACGTCGGCCCACGCCGGGCCGAACTCGTCACGGTCGAACCCCGTCTTCGGCGCCCGGCCCTTGACCACCAGGTCTTTCAGCTTCTTGCGCGCCTCCCCGACGTCGGCGGTGTCCGCCTTGCCCGCCTTGCCGGAGTCCGGGGCGAGGCTCGCCTCCAGGTCGCCACAGCCCGTGACCATCATCGCGATGGCCAGTGCCGCCATCCCTGCCCGTGCCCGCACGTTTTCCCCCAGACTCAACATGTAAAAGCCTAGGTATATCAATTACCCGTAACGCCGCACTTATCTCTTCAAGGCGTCAAGAAGCCATTCGGCCAGGTATCGGGTGTAGGAGGAGCGGACGTAGACGCGGTACGCGTCCGTCACCCGTTCCAGGATCACCGGCGCCCGGGCCAGGAGCGTCTGCGCGTGCCCGGTGAACACCCTCGGGTGCAGGTCGAGGGCGCATCCGGTGATCAGCACGTCCAGGGCGCCCGCGCCGCTCACCTCCAGCACCGTCCGCTGGCCGGACACGTCCACCCAGCCGTCCTCCCCGTCCCCCACGACCAGCCACCACGCCGGCCCCAGCCGCAGCCCCCTGCCCGGATCGGCGCCCCGCACCTCCCACATCCTCCGGGCCGGCAGCTCCCGCAACCGCACCCGCTCACCGCTCGCCGCCGCGAACCGCGCCGCGTACGCCGCCCCCGGACTCTCCGCACCTGCCACGCGCGGGCTCCCGTGCGGCCCCTCGGGCGCGGGCTCGCCCTCCCGCCTGGTGTTCTCCGGGTCGTAGAAGACCGGCTCCACCACGGTCACCCCGACGGCCTCCTCCCCCGTCACGGCGACCAGCCGATCCCCCGGCGCCGCCCCCCGGGCCATCGCCAGCGCGAACGTCCGCCCCAGCACGGCACTGTCGTAACTACTGGTCACATGCCCCACCATCCCCCCGGAAG
>NZ_LAVL01000154.1 GCF_001083785.1 Nonomuraea sp. SBT364 | reverse complement strand
CCAGACTCTCCACTCTCCCTTTCGCGGCCAGCTTCAAATGTTTAAAAGAGACAGGGGCGGCGCTGGCCGTGCTGGGCGCGGTGATCGTCGGGGTGGTGGCGTTCACCACGCCGTGGCAGGCGCTGCCGGCCGGGGCGCCCGCCGTGACGCCCGATCCGGCGCGTGACTTCGGCGCCGCCGAGCTGGCCCGGTCGCAGGCGTTCGACGCGGCCACCAGCGTGCCGAGCTACCTGTCGCTGGGCGTCACGCTGGTGTTCGCCGGGCTGCTCGTCGCCACGCCGCTCGGCGCGAAGGTGCTCGGCAGGCTCGCGGGGCCGTGGTGGGTGCGGGTCCTGCTGGGCGTGCTGGTGCTCACGGTGATCGAGGAGGCCGTACGGTGGCCGCTCGGCATGTGGTTCGAGGTGGCGCTGCGCGACTACGGGCTGTCCACGCAGGACTGGGCGTCGTGGACGGGGGACCGGCTCAAGAGCATCGGCATCAACGCGGCCCTGCTGGCCGTCATGGTGCTGGCGGTGGTGGCGCTGGCGCGCCGGATCCGGCGCTGGTGGATCCCGGCCGCCGCCGGGGCGTTCGCGCTGACCGTGGGCGCGTCGTTCGTCTATCCGGTGGTGTTCGAGCCGGTGTTCAACGACTTCCACGCCATGCCGGCGGGCCCGCTGCGGTCGAACCTGATGGCGATGGCCGAGCGTGACCAGGTGCCGGTGGAGGATGTGCTGGTCGCCGACGCCTCGCGCCGCACGACCGCGCTGAACGCCTACGTCTCCGGGTTCGGCGCCACCCGCCGGATCGTCGTCTACGACACGCTGCTCAAGGCTCCGCAGCGCGAGGTGGAGCTGGTGGTGGCCCACGAGCTGGGCCACGCCAAGGAGCGTGACGTGCTGTACGGGACGCTCGTCGGTGCTCTCGGCGCGGCGCTGGGCGCGGTCCTGCTGTTCCTGGTGTCCGGCCTGGTGCGCAGGCGTACGGGCGGCGTCCCGATCACCGATCCCCGGGCGGTGGGCGTGATCCTGGGGCTGATGACGCTGGCGACGTTCCTGTCCGGCCCCGCGCAGAACGTGATCAGCCGCCAGATCGAGGCCAGGGCCGACGTGCACGCCCTGGACCTGACCGAGGACCCGGCCACGTTCGTCGCGATGCAGAAACGCCTGGCAACAGCAAATATTTCCGATTTGTCGCCGGATGCGGTGGAATATGTGCTCTATGCCTCTCACCCCACGGCTGCCCAGCGGATCGCGATGGCCCGCTCCTGGGCCCGGCTGAACGGCCACCCCCAGCCGTGACCGTCACCCGCCGGGTGGTCGTCGTCACGAACGACTTCCCGCCGCGTCCCGGCGGCATCCAGTCGTTCGTGCACGGCCTTGCCCTGCGCACGCCCGGCGTGGCCGTCTACGCCCCCGCCTGGCCCGGGTGCGCCGAGTTCGACCGGCGCCAGCCGTACCGCGTCGTCCGTCACCCGGGCCGGCTGATGCTGCCGACGCCCGGTGTCGCGCGGCGGGCGGCGCGGCTGGTGGCCGAGCACGGCGCGGACACCGTGGTGTTCGGCGCGGCGGCGCCGCTCGGCCTGCTCGCGCCGCGCCTGCGCGCCGCGGGCGCGCGGCGGGTGGTCATGCTCACGCACGGCCACGAGGCGTCCTGGGCGGGCGCGCCGCTGTTCCGCTCGGTGCTGCGCCGGATCGCCGGGCACGCCGACGTGGTCACCTACCTGGGCGACTACACGCGCGCGAGGCTGGCCCCGGTGATCCCGAAGGACAAGCTGGTACGGCTGGCCCCCGGCGTGGACGTGACGCAGTTCCGGCCGGACGCGGCGGCCGAAGGACCGGCCGGGCCGGGCGGCGTGGCCGGCCCGGGCGGGCCGGTGGTGGTGTGCGTGTCCAGGCTGGTGCCGCGCAAGGGGCAGGACCAGCTCATCAGGGCCTGGCCCCGGGTGCTGCGCGCGGTGCCCGGCGCGGTGCTGCTGCTGGTGGGCGGCGGCCCGCACCGGCGGGCGCTGGAGCGGCTGGCCGGGGGCAGCCCGTCGATCGTGTTCACCGGCAGCGTCCCGGCCGACGACCTGCCCGGCTACTACGCGGCCGCCGACGTGTTCGCCATGCCGTGCCGTACCCGGTGGGGCGGGGTGGATGTGGAGGGGCTCGGGATCGTGTTCCTGGAGGCGTCGGCGACGGGGCTGCCGGTGGTGGCGGGCTCGTCCGGAGGCGCGCCCGAGGCGGTGCGGCACGGCGAGACCGGCCTGGTCGTCGACGGCCGCGACACCGGCGAGCTGGCCGCGGCCCTGATCGAGCTGCTGACCGCGCCGGAGCAGGCGCGGAAGCTGGGCGAGACCGGCCGCGACTGGATCGCCGCCGAGTGGTCGTGGGACCGGGTCGCCGCCCGCTTCCGCGCGTTGCTGTGATCACTCCATGATGGTCAGCCCTTGGTGGAGCCGAGCGTGAGCCCGGCCACGAACTGCTTGTGCAGGAGCTGGAAGACGATCAGCGTCGGCAGCGCGACCAGCACCGAGCCGGCGGCCAGCAGGTTGTAGTCGGTGAAGAACTGGCCGCGCAGGTTGTTCAGCGCCGAGGTGACGGGCAGCTTGTCGCCCGACGACATGAGCACCAGCGCCCACAGGAAGTCGTTGTACATCCAGGTGAACTGCAGGGTCGCCAGCGCCGCCAGCACGGGCCGGCACAGCGGCAGCGTGAGCTTCCAGTAGCGCCGCCACACGCTCGCCCCGTCCACCAGGGCAGCCTCGGTGATCTCCACCGGGATGGTGCGCATGAAGTTGGCCATGACGAACACGCAGAACCCGAACTGGAACGCCACGTGGATGACGATGAGCCCCAGGTAGGAGTCGTACAGCGACTGGGAGTCCGACAGCCACGGCGGCAGCGGGATCAGCGTGTAGAGGGTGTAGAGCGGGGTGATGAGCACCTGCGGGGGCAGCAGGTTGCCCGCGGTGAAGACGATCAGCAGGGTCCGGCGCCCGGGGATGCGGGCGCGGGCGATGGCGAAGGCGGCGAAGGAGGCCAGGAAGAGCGTGAGCAGCAGGGCCGGGATCACGATGATCAGCGTGTTGAGGTAGTAGCGGGGCAGCTCGGCCTGGCTCCACGCCTGCCCGTAGTAGTCCAGGGTGAGGCTTTCGGGCAGCGAGAAGTAGCCCAGCCTGGCGGTCTCCTCATAGGGACGCAGCGAGGCGTAGACGGCCAGCGCCAGCGGCAGCAGCCAGCCCAGCGCCACCAGGGCGAGGAAGGCGTGCAGCAGGACGCGCGGCAGCCGGGCCCGCCGCCGGGCGGGCGCCGGGGCCGTCATCGTTCCTCCTTGAACAGCTGCGACAGGTACGTCACGATGAATCCCAGCGAGATCGCCAGGAGCACCACCGCGATCGCCGAGCCGAACCCGATCCGGCTGGCCTCGCCCACGATGTTCTCCGTGACCAGCACCGACAGCAGTTCGAGCCCGTTGCGCCCCTTGTTGATGGCGTAGACGATGTCGAACGCGCGCAGCGCCTCGATCACCGTGATCACCAGCACGATGACGTTGACCGGCCGCAGCGTCGGGAACACCACCCGGAAGAACGCCTGCGTCTCGCTGGCGCCGTCGATGGCCGCGGCCTCCTTCAGCGCCGGGTCGACGGCCTTCAGGCCCGCCAGGTAGATGATCATCACGTAGCCGACGTGCCGCCAGGCGGCCGCGACCATGACCACCCAGATGTTGACCGACCGGTCGCCCAGCCAGTCGACCGACAGGCCGGTCACCGCGTTCAGCACGCCGTAGTCGGTGGAGTAGACGAGCTGCGCGATGAACCCGACGACGGCCAGCGACAGCACGACCGGCAGGTAGAGCGCGCTCTGGTAGACGCGCGACAGCCGCAGCCGCCGGTCCAGCAGCACCGCGCACAGCAGCCCGAACGGGGTCGCGACCAGCCCGAGGAAGCCCAGCCACAGGACGTTGTTGCGGACGGCCGACCAGAACGGCGGATACTCGCCGGCCAGGTCGCCGTAGTTGCGCCCGCCGACCCACTCGATCGGCCCGAAGCCGCTCCAGTCGGTGGCGGACAGGACCACGGAGGCGAGCGTGGGTCCCCACACGAGGCCCACGCTGGCGATGACGGCCACCCCCAGCCCGATGACCAGCACGGTCACGTCGCGGGCGGAGTAGCGACGGGTCTTGACGGCCATCAGCGGAAGATGTTGGCCTTCTGCTTCTCGATGCTCGCGAGCAAGGAGTCGATCTCGCCGGGTCTGTCGACGAACGACTGCAGCGACGGGATCATCACGGTGGAGGCGAAGTCGGGGCGGGTGTCGCGGTCGAGGAACTGGGCGATGTGCGCCACCTGCGAGACGAGCTCGGCGCCGCGCTTCTGCAGGGTGCTGTAGCCGCCGGTGTCGGCCTTGGAGCTGGCGGCCAGCGTGCCGGGGTCCGCCCCGGTGGCCACGTTCTGCGCGGCGGCCTGGGCGAAGTGCTTGATCAGCGCCTTGGCGCCGTCGGTGTTCCTGGCCTTGGCGGAGACCATGTAGCCGTCGATGGGCGCGTCGATGGAGTCGGTGCCGTAGGCCGGGTTGATCTCGGGGAAGGTGAAGAAGTCCAGGTCGTCGCGGTCGGCCTCGGGGAACTGCTGGGCGACGAACATGCCGAGCAGGTACATGCCGGTCTTCTTCTCCGCCAGCGACTGCGCCGCCTCCTGCCAGGTGCGGCCCAGCGCGGCGGGCTGGTGGTGCTCCATCAGCCCGCGCCACGTCTCGAACACCTGCTTGACCCGCGGGTCCGTCCACGACTCCTTGCCGGCCATGAGGGAGATGTGGAAGTCGTAGCCGTTCGTGCGCATGTTGATGATGTCGAAGGTGCCCATGGCGGGCCAGCCGTCCTTGTCGGCGAACGCGATGGGGATCAGCCCGTCGGCCTTCATCCTCCGGGCCAGCGCCGTCAGCTCGTCCAGCGTCTTCGGGGGCTCGTAGCCCTTGTCCCGCCACACGCTCTTGCGGTAGAAGACCGCCCACGGGTAGTACGTGAACGGCACGAAATACTGCTTGCCGTCGATGCCCGTCGAGGCGGCCTTGAAAGCCGGGGTGTAGTCGGCGCCGATCTCCCGCCACACGTCCGAGATGTCCGTCGCCAGGCCCTGCTCGGCGAAGAACTGCATCCGGTACCCGGCGAACCAGGTGAAGACGTCGTCCGGGGTGCCGCGCAGGTAGCGGTTGATGTTCTCCTGGAAGGTGTTGTGGTCCACCGTGTTGACCTTCACCTGGCCCGTGGTGAAGCCCTTGAGCACGGTCTCGAGTGATTTCTTGGGCACCTCGTCGGAGGCGTTGGAGCCCAGCGTGACGGTGCCGGCACCGCTGCTGGTGGTGCCGGGCGAGGGTGCGCCGGAGGCGCAACCGGCAAGGACGGCCGGGACGCCGAACGTGGCGGCGGCCCCGATCAGAAGATTGCGGCGGGAGAGTGGCGGACGTCGGTCCATGGTGGTTCCTCCTAGGCCGGAGCCTCAAGTTCCCCCGAGTTCGCTCACCCTTCATCGAAAACGCACCATTTCAAACTGTCAACGTGTGGGTTTCGCCCCCGTGAACGACGAAGAGGCCGCCGGGCCCGCTTCCCGCGGTGCCCGGCGGCCTCCGATGCCCGTCCGTCCGCTACCCGTACAGCGCCTCGACGTCGGCCGCGAAGTCGCGCATGACCAGGTTGCGCTTGACCTTGAGCGTCGGGGTCAGATGGCCGCTCTCCTCGGTGAGGTCGGAGGCCAGCACCGTGAACTTCTTGATCTGCTCCGCCTTGGACACCATGCCGTTGGCCCGGTCGACCGCGCCCTGCACCTCGGCCAGGACGCGCGGGTCGGTGTGCGGCTCGGCGGGGCGGCCGTTGGCCGACGACCACTGCTCCAGCGCCTCCGGATCGAGCGTGACCAGCGCGGCGACGAACGGCCGCCCGTCGCCGACCAGCATGGCCTGCGAGATCAGCGGGTGGGCGCGCAGGGAGTCCTCGAGCGGGCCCGGGGCGACGTTCTTGCCCGCGGCCGTCACCAGGATCTCCTTCTTGCGCCCGGTGATGCGCAGGTAGCCGTCGGCGTCGAGCTCGCCGACGTCGCCGGTGTGGTACCAGCCGCCCTCGTCGACCGCCTCCGCGGTGGCCTCGTCGTTGTTCCAGTAGCCGGCGAACACGTTGCGGCCCCTGGCCAGGATCTCGCCGTCGTCGCCGATGCGCAGCGTCACGCCGGGCAGCGGCTTGCCGACGGTGCCGATCTTGTTGGCGCCCGGCATGTTGACCGAGCAGGGGGCCGAGGTCTCGGTCAGCCCGTAGCCCTCGTACACCTCGATGCCGACGCCCCGGAAGAAGTGGCCCAGCCGGTCGCCGAGCGCCGATCCGCCCGACACCGCCGCGGTGAGCCTGCCGCCGGTGGCCGCGCGGAGCTTGCCGTACACGAGCTTGTCGAACAGCGCCCGCCGCAGCCGCAGGCCGAGGGGGGCGCCGCCGGAGCTCTCGGCCTTGCTCCAGGCGACGGCCACGTCGACGGCGCGGGCGAAGATCTTGCCCTTGCCGCCCGCGATGGCCTTCTGCTCGGCGGCGTTGTAGACCTTCTCGAAGACGCGCGGCACGCCCAGCAGGAACGTGGGCCTGAAGTCCTGGAGGTCGGGGGCGACGTTCTTCATGTTCGGGGTGTGCGCCATGATCGCGCCCGCCTCGACGAGCACCACCTGGATCATCCGCGCGAAGATGTGCGCCAGCGGCAGGAACAGCAGCGCCGCCGGGTCCTTGGAGGCGAACAGCGGCTCCAGCGGCCCGCGCAGCACGTTGACGGCGGTGAACAGCAGGTTGTCGTGGGTGATCCGGCAGCCCTTGGGGCGGCCCGTGGTGCCCGAGGTGTAGACGATCGTCGCCAGGTCGGCGGCGCACACCCGGGAGCGGCGCTCCTGGACGGCCGCCTCGTCGGCGCCCGGGCCGCCGGGCCCGGCGTCGACCCGCCACACGTGCTTCAGCTCGGGGGCCGCCTCGCGCACGGTCTCCTCGTGCGCGTCGAGTTCCACGAAGGCGGCCTTGGCGCCGCTGTCGGCGAGGATCCAGCGGACCTGCTCGGCCGAGGAGGTCTCGTAGACCGGCACGGTGACCGCGCCGATCGACCAGATCGCGTAGTCGATGAGCGTCCACTCGTAGCGGGTGCGCGACATCAGCGCCACCCGGTCGCCGTGCTCGATCCCGGCCGCGACCAGGCCACCGGCGAGCGCGACCACCTGCTCGCGGAACTCACCGGCCGTGACGGCGGGCCAGGCGTCGTCCTGCTTGCGGCGCATGACCACCCTGCCGGGCTCCTGCTCGCCGCGCCGGAACACGGTGTCGGCCAGGCAGGCTGCGGCAGGCACATCCACCAGCACGGGGACGCTGTACTCGCGCACGGATCCACTCCTGTCGGGTGCACGCTTCTGATTCGGCCTGGACGTTACCGCGATAAGTTACGCATCGGTAGCTTCGTCACCCAGACGTGA
The DNA here is from genome assembly GCF_001083785.1 of Nonomuraea sp. SBT364. GTDB lineage: Bacteria > Actinomycetota > Actinomycetes > Streptosporangiales > Streptosporangiaceae > Nonomuraea. The sequence continues at coordinate 12,217 of NZ_LAVL01000154.1, read as the reverse complement.
TGAAGGGCATTCATCACGCTAGCAGCCGTTGTTCATAGGATCGGCCCATGAGGGTCCACGTGGTCAGTGACGTGCACGGCAGGGCGGACGCGCTGGCGCGGGCGGGTGACGGCGCCGACGCGCTGATCTGCCTCGGCGATCTGATCCTGTTCATCGACTACGACGATCACGCGCAGGGCATCTTCGCCGACCTGTTCGGCGCCGAGCAGGCCGCCCGGTTCATCGGGCTGCGCACGGCCAAGCGCTTCGACGAGGCCAGGGCCATGTCGGCGGCGCTGTGGGCGAGCCTCGGCGGCGACCCGCGCGAGCACATCGAGCGCAACGTGCGGGCGCAGTACCGCGACCTGTTCGCCGCCATGCCCGCGCCCGCCTACCTCACCTACGGCAACGTCGACCTCCCGCGCCTGTGGGCCGACTACCTGCGCCCCGGCCACCAGGTGCTCGACGGCCAGACGGCGGAGATCGGCGGGCTGCGCTTCGGGTTCGTCGGCGGCGGGCTCAAGACCGCCTACCGCACGCCGAACGAGATCAGCGACGAGGCGTACGCGGCCAAGGTCGAGGCGCTCGGCGAGGTGGACGTGCTGTGCTGCCACATCCCGCCCGCCGTGCCCGAGCTGCTCTACGACGTGGTCGCCCGGCGCTTCGAGAGGGGCAGCGAGGCCACGCTGGAGCTGATCAGGCGCACCCAGCCGCGTTACGCCCTGTTCGGCCACGTCCACCAGCCGCTCTACCCGCGGGTCCGCATCGGCCGCACCGAATGCGTGAACGTGGGCCATTTCCGGGGAAAGGGCGTTCCGTACATCCTGGAATGGTGAGCGGCCCAGTATCTTGGTCGCATGGCTGATCGCACCAGTTCGAGCATCGTCATCGACGCCGATCGCGCCGGCGTCATGGCGGTCATCGCCGACCTGCCCGCCTACCCCGAATGGGCAGGCCAGGTGAAGAGCGCCGAGGTCCTGTCCAGCGGCGCCGACGGCCGGCCGGAGACCGTGCGGTTCGTCCTCGACGCCGGCATGATCAGCGACACCTACACCCTGACCTACACCTGGAACGGCGACGAGAGCGTGAGCTGGCGGGTGTCCGAGCCCGGCAGGATGGTCTCCCGCCTCGACGGCAGTTACCTGCTCGCCGCCACGGGCAGGGGGATCGAGGTGACGTACGAGCTCGCGGTCGACCTCGCCGTCCCGATGATCGGCATGCTCAAGCGCAAGGCGGAGAAGGTGATCGTGGACACCGCGCTCAAGGGCCTCAAGAAGCGCGTCGAAGGCCGCTGAGGTGAGCCCCCGCGTCCTGCTGTTCACCGGCAAGGGCGGCGTCGGCAAGACGACCGCCGCCGCGGCCACCGCCACCCTCGCCGCCCGGCGCGGGCTCAAGACGCTCCTCGTCTCCACCGACACCGCGCACTCCCTGGCCGACGCGCTCGCCGTCGAGCCCGGCGAGGTCGCGCCCGGGCTGCACCTGCACCAGGTCGACACCCAGCGCTCGCTGGAGCGCCACTGGGGCGAGCTGCGCGACTACGCCCGCGGCCTGCTCGCCGAGCTGGGCCTGGACGAGATCACCTCCGAGGAGCTCACGGTGCTGCCCGGCGCCGAGGAGCTCATCGCCCTCATGGAGCTGCGCGAGCACGCCCGCGAGGGCCGCTGGGACGTCATCGTCGTCGACTGCGCCCCCACCGCCGAGACGCTGCGCCTGCTCGCCCTGCCCGAGGCGCTCGACTGGCACGTGACCCGGCTGATGCCGCTCGGCCGCCGGCTGCTGCGGGTCGCCGCGCCGTTCGTGCGCGGCGTCGCCCGCGTCAGCGCGCCCGGCGACGACGTCGTCGGCGCCGCCGAGCGCTTCCACCGCGGCCTGATGGAGGTGCGCGAGCTGCTCACCGGCGGCCACGCCTCCGTCCGCCTCGTGCTCACACCCGAGTCCGTGGTCCTCGCCGAGGCCAGGCGCACCCTCACCTCGCTCAACCTGTACGGCTACCGCGTCGACGCCGTCGTCGCCAACCGGGTCTTCCCCGCCGGCGACGCCGACGAGTGGCGCGCCCAGTGGGTGGCCGCCCAGTCCAGGCTGCTGGCCGAGGCCGAGGAGTCGTTCGCGCCGCTGCCCGTGCACGTCGTCCCCTACCTGCCCGCCGAGCCGGTCGGCAAGGAGGCGCTGGCCAGGCTGGGCGAGGTCCTCTACGGCGAGGCCGACCCGTTCGCCCCGCCCAGCGCTCCGCCGCCGCTGCGGCTGTCGGCCGACGAGCTCACGCTGGACCTGCCCGGCGCCCGGCGCGGCGAGGTCGACCTGGCGCGCAAGGGCGACGAACTGATCATCACGGCCGGGCCGTACCGGCGCATCCTGGCGCTGCCCGCCGCGCTGGCCCGCAGGAAGATCAGCTCGGCGGTGCTCCGCGACGGCGCGCTCCGGGTACGGTTCACCTCGGAGGCGAAATCCGACGAAGCGCACGCGACGGGATGAGCGCCGCATCAGCCGGGAGGGCCACATGACCGAAAGCAACGACAGAGATCCCATCGGGACCGTCGCCGAAGAGGCGCGCAAGCTCTTCGACGCGATCCAGGGCCGGGCCACCCGCCAGGTCGGCAAGACCGTGTTCAACTCGTTCACGGGCGGCGGAGGCGGGCGGGAGCAGAAGGACGTCTGGGGCGAGGCGGTGTCCGAGCCCGAGGGCGAGTACATCTGCAAGGCGTGCCCGTTCTGCCGGGCGATCGCGGCGCAGCGCGAAGGCGCCTCGAACCGGGCCGGCGAGGCCGCCGGTGACGTCGCCGGGCACATCATGGCCGCCGGCGGCGAGCTGTTCGCCGCCTTCCGCGAGGCGTTCGACGCGCTGAGCGGCAAGCCCGCCCCCCGCCGGCCGCGCGACGACCGCGACGGCGACAATGTCGAGCACATAGACCTGGGATAAAAGGGGAAGGCGGGCAATGTTCACGATCGGTGTGGACATCGGCGGGACGAAGGTCGCCGCCGGTGTGGTCGACGACGACGGCCAGATCGTCCAGCACGCGCTCAGGCCCACCGCCGCCGACCGGCCGGACCTGGTCGCCGAGACGGTCGCCGACGTGGTGCGCGAGCTCGCGGGCGACCGCGAGATCGAGGCCGTCGGCGTCGGCGCGGCCGGGTTCGTCGACGAGACCCGGTCGATCGTGCGTTTCGCCCCCAACCTCGCCTGGCGCGAGGAACCCCTGCAGAAGAAGATCAGCGGGCTCGTCGGCCTGCCGGTGGTGATCGAGAACGACGCCAACGCCATGGCGTGGGGCGAGACCAGGTTCGGCGCCGGGCGCGGGCAGTCCCACGTGGTCTGCCTGACCCTGGGCACCGGCATCGGCGGCGGCATCGTCTTCGACGGCCGCCTCTACCGGGGCCACTGGGGCATGGGCGCCGAGCTCGGCCACATGCAGGTGGTGCCCGACGGGCGGCTGTGCGGCTGCGGCCGGCACGGCTGCTGGGAGCAGTACGCCAGCGGCAACGCGCTCGTCGCCGAGGCCAGGGAGATCGCCGCCGCGCACCCCGAGCGCGCCGAGACGCTGCTCGGGCTGGCCGGCGGCCGGATCGAGGGCGAGGAGGTGACCGAGGCGGCCCGGCTGGGCGACGAGGCCTCGCTCGCCGCGTTCGCCGGCCTCGCCGACTGGCTCGGCCAGGGCATGGCCGACCTGGCCGCGGTCCTCGACCCGGGCTGCTTCATCATCGGCGGCGGCGTGTCCAGGGCCGCCGACCTGTTCCTCGACCGGGCCCGCGCGGCGTTCGAGGAGCGGCTCACCGGCCGGGGCCACCGCCCGGTCGCCGAGGTGCGGCTGGCCGAGCTCGGCGCCTCGGCCGGCGTGGTGGGCGCCGCCGACCTCGCGCGCCGGCGCTGACCGGGACGTGACCGTCCGCGTCGCCACGTACAACCTGCACGGCCTCAGGGACGACGGGGCCGCCCTCGAACGGGTGATCGCCTCGGCCCGCGCCGACGTGTTCTGCGTCCAGGAGGTGCCCCGGCTGCCCGTCAGGCGGCTCCGCTGGCGCCGCCTGGTCGCCCGCCAAGGGCTGCGCACCGCCGGGGGCTTGGGGCGGCGTGGCGTGGCCGTGCTCGCGGGGCCGCGCGCCCAGGTGCTGCACGCCGAGAGCCACGTGCTCAAGGTCTTCGCCGGGCTGGAGATCCGCGCCCTGGCCGTCGCCGTCGTCGAGGTCGGCGGGGCGCGGCTGGCGGTCGGCTCGCTCCACCTCGACCTGCACGGGGCCGCCAGGATGCGCCACGCCGCCGAGGCGCTGGAGCTGACCGAGGCCGTCGCCGCCCGCCACCGCGCCGAGGTGGTGCTCGGCGGCGACCTCAACGAGCACCCGGGCCGGCCGGCCTGGCGCCTGCTGGCCGCCCGGCTGGCCGACTGCCACGCTGCCGCGCCCGCGGGCGACGGGCTCACCTTCCCCGCGGGCAAGCCGGAGCACCGCATCGACGCGCTGTTCGCCGCGCGCGGGCTGCGTGTCGTGTCGTGCGGCGGCGTGGACGCCGCGAACGCCGACCTGACCGGGGCGAGCGACCATCTGCCGGTGCTCGCGGAGTTGCGAGTCTCCTCCTAACGGGGCATCGACGCCGTCCAGCCAATAGCATTTGCTTCATGACCCGTCGCTCTCAGCGGCGTGCGCTCTCCTTGACCTTGGCGACGTCCGTGGCCCTGTCCGGGGTCACGCCCGCCGCGCATGCCGATCCACGCCCCGCCGCCATCGACGCCTGGGAGCGGACGACGAGCGTGCGGCTGGTGGCCGATGGCTCGCTCTCCGACGTGCTGGCCATGTCCTCGGGCGAGGTGTGGGCCGTCGGCCAGCAGCAGATCTGGGACGTGTGGAAGAACCGCGGCACCGTCCGCCACTGGAACGGCGAGCGCTGGGCCGAGGTGGCCATCCGCGACACCACCGGGGCCGGCAGCCTGCGTTCCGTCTCGGCCGCCTCCGCCGGCGACGTGTGGGCGGCCGGCGACGGCCATGACGGCGTGCCGTTCATCGCGCACGGCGACACGGGCGGCTTCGACCGCGTCCGGCCGCAGGGGCTGCGCAGCGGCGACTGGCTCGGCGGCATCGACGCGGCGGGCGGGCGGGTCACGGCCGTCGGCAGCCGCGACGACAAGGGCCTCGTCGTCACCTGGCACGACAACGAGTGGACCTTCCAGTCGATCAAGGAGAAGGGCGCGCTCTACGCGGTGTCCGGCAGCTTCGCCGTGGGCGACACCGGCCGCGCGCCGCTGATCATGCACCAGTCCGGCGGCGCCTGGAAGAGCATGCCGGTGCCGTCCGTGCCCGGCGGCTACCTGCGTGACATCCACGTCGACAGCGGCAAGCGGGCGCTGGCCGTCGGCGGCGTCTACCACGGCCCCGGCAAGGTCGGCCCGCTGGCCCTGGCCTGGAACGGCAAGCGGTGGCGGCGGCTGTCGCTGCCGGTCAGGGCCGCGCGCCTCTACGGCGTCACCGGCGACGGCAAGGGCCACTACTGGATCTCCGGCTACGACCCGGCGCGTGCCTCGCAGGCGTTCATGCTGCGCTGCGAGAAGCGTTCGTGCGAGGTCCTGCGCGGCGCCGCCGCCGAGGGCCGCAGCAGCGTGCGCCTGCAGGCGGTCGCCTACCTGGCGGGCAGGCAGGCGGTGTGGGCGGTCGGGCACGCCGTCGACGACAAGGAGCGCTACACCGACGTGGTCGAGTCCTTCGGCCCGGGCAGCCCCGAGCCCGAAGACTCCTAGCGGCCCGGGCCGGGCGTCACAGCACAGCGGCCCGGGCCGGGCGTCACAGCACCGCGCCGTCGTCCCAGCCCGAGTCGTTGTGCGGGCCGTCGCCCATGCGCACCACCAGCGCCACGAAGCCGCCGATGAAGGCCGCCACGGCGGTGAACAGCGCCCAGCCCTCCATGCGCCAGTCGGCCAGCGCCGCCACCAGCAGGTAGGCGGGGCCGCCGAACAGCGCCACCCAGGCCAGCTTGGTCGGCAGGTCGAGCTTGGGCAGCGGCGGAGGCGGGGGCGGCTCGAAGTGGCCCTCGTCCTCCTCGCCGGAACGGCCGTCGCCCTCCTCGCCCTCCTCGTCCTCGTCGCCGGGCGCGTCCGGCTCGGCGAACTCCTCCGGCGGCTTCACCACCCGGCGCATCGGCTCGGCGGGGACGTTCTCGCTGTCCGGCCATGGCTGATCAGCCGAGTCGCGCTCGGCCGTGTCGTTGAAGGACGCGACGATCTGCCGCCAGACCTCGTCCTCGTCACTCTGGGGCGTCACCTAGATGGGCCTCTCCACAGCGATCGCGACTTCCCCCTGGGTGCGATCAGTCCCTCTGCAAGGGTACCGAGGCATGTGTCCGGATGAAGTCGAGGCTCCCGGCAAAGATCCTGTCGGCATCGTTGTCAAGCGTCGCAACATGGTAGCTATCGGTAAGCTCCTCGATCGTGGCCTGCGGCACCTTCTGGCGGATGATCGCCACGCTGGTCGGTTTCACCACGTGGTCCTCGGTGCTGTGGAAGACCAGCAGCGGCTGCGTCACCCGGTCCAGGTCGCCCTGGACCAGGGACCAGAGCCGGGGCAGCGACGCGGCGGCCTTCACCGGGGTGCGCGTGTAGCCGAGCTCGGTCACGCCCGGCTTCTTGACGTCGTTGGCCACGCCCGGCACCGAGGCGATGAGCCACTTGAGCACCGGCGCCAGCCTCAGCAGCGGCACGTCGTTGGCGATCGACGGGTTGACCACCATGACGCCCCTGATCGCGTCGCCGTGCACCTCGGCCAGCCGCAGCGCCAGGCAGCCGCCCAGCGACAGCCCCGCCACGAACACCTCCGCGCAGCGCCCCCGGAGGTCCTCGAACGCCTTCTCCACCTCGGCGTACCAGTCTTCCCAGCGGGTGTGGTTCATCTCCTGCCAGGTGGTGCCGTGCCCGGGCTGGCGTGGCAGCGAGACGCTGACCCCGTGCGCGGCCAGATGCTCGCCCCAGGGTCGCAGCGACTGCGGGGTGCCGGTGAAGCCGTGGCACAGCAGCACGCCGACCTGGCCTGCGTGGTGGTGGTAGGGCTCAGCGCCTGGCATGAGCGGCATAACAGCTCCTCCATGCATTTTCATCCCCGAACTGCCCGATCGTCGCACGATCCGGGGCAATTGTGCGAGAGCTGGTGTAGGAGCATCGGGGCCGGGATGGGAAGATGACTGTGCTCGCCGACACGTGCATGAGGAAGAGGTGGCCGGGTGTTCTACTGGGTGGTCAAGGCCATCTTGGCGCCGATCCTCCACGTCGTCTTCAGGCCGTGGGCGGAGGGCGTCGAGCACGTGCCCAGGCAGGGCCCCGCCATCCTGGCCGGCAACCACCTGTCCTTCGCCGATCATTTCTTCGGCCCGCTGCAGCTCAGGCGCAAGGTCATCTCCCTGGGCAAGTCCGACTACTTCACCGGGCGCGGCATCAAGGGATTCTTCACCCGGCTGTTCTTCAGCGGCGTCGGCACCGTCCCGATCGACAGGTCCGGTGGCAAGGCCAGCGAGGCGGCGCTGCGCACCGGCCTGCGGGTCCTGCGCGAGGGCAACCTGCTCGGCATCTACCCCGAGGGCACCCGCTCACCCGACGGCCGCCTCTACAAGGGCAAGACCGGCGTGGCCCGGCTGGCGCTGGAGTCGCGGGCGCCGGTCATCCCGTGGGCCATGGTCAACACCTTCGAGATGATGCCGCCCGGCCGGGCGCTGCCCAAGCTCGGCATCCGGCCCGGCGTCCGGTTCGGCAAGCCGCTCGACTTCTCCCGCTACTACGGGATGGAGGACGACCGGCTGGTGCTGCGCGCGGTCACCGACGAGATCATGTACGCGCTGATGGAGCTGTCGGAGCAGGAGTACGTCGACAAGTACGCCGCCAGTGCCAAGGTCGAGATGGAGCGCGCCGCCCGCGCCGCCGCGGCCGGCTGACGGCTCAGTCGCGCAGGGCCTGCTCGGTCTTGCTCATGGCTCTCGTCATCGTCTCCAGCTCGTCGCGGGTGAGCCGGTCGATCAGGTAGGCGCGCACCACCTCCAGGTGCCCGGGGGCGACCCGCTCCAGGCAGCGCATCCCGGCGTCGGTGAGCACCGCCAGCACGCCCCGGTCGTCGGACGGGCAGGTGGCCCGCTCGACCAGCCCCGCCTTCTCCAGCTGGGTGATCTGGTACGTCAGCGCGCTCTTGGACACCACCACGCCGCGGGCGAGCTCGGTCATGCGCATCTGGCGATCAGGCGCGTCGGCGAGCCGCACCAGGATCTCGTACTGCGGATGGGTGAGCCCCGCCGCCGACTTGAGCTGCTCCTCGATGCGCCGTTCGAGAAGGTGAGAGGTGGACAGGAAGGCGCGCCAGGCCGCCATCTCCGTCGGGTCGAGCCACCGGGTGTCCGTCACCGCCCCAGTCTACTTGTTGTTCAGATTTGAACTTTCGCGCTAGAGTCCTGTTCAAATCTGTACGAACTTCAAGGAGTCACGATGCTTGACCAGGCGCGTAACATCGCACTGCTGCTCGCCCGGGTGGCCACGGGGGTGATCTTCCTCGTGCACGGCTATCAGAAGTTCGCCACCATGGGCATCGCAGGGACGACGCGGTTCTTCGAGTCGATCGGCATCCCGCTGCCCGGCGTCGCCGCCCCGGTCGTCGCCGTGCTGGAGGTCGCCGGCGGGATCGCGCTGATCCTCGGCGTCGCGCTGCCCGTCGCCGGCACGCTCCTCGCGCTCGACATGGTCGGCGCCATCCTCTTCGCCCACCTGCCGGCCGGCTTCTCCGTCGGCGAGGGTGGCTACGAGTTCGTGCTGGCGCTCGCCGCGGCCAGCCTGGCCATCGGCTTCACCGGCGGCGGCGCGCTCGCCCTGGACCGGGCCCTGGGCCTGGACAAGAAGCTGAGCGGCAGCCGCGCCTAGGACAGATGACCTCGGACCTGGCGGATGTGGCCGGGAGTGGTGCGGCAGCAGCCGCCGATCAGCGAGGCGCCCGCCGCCTGCCACTCCTTGGCCGCCTGGCCGTACTCCAGCGGGTCGGACAGGCCCAGCCAGCGGCGCTTGCCCGCGTCCCACGTCTCGCCCGAGTTGGGGTAGACCACGACCGGCAGCTTCCCGGTCAGCTCGGCGATCAGGCCGGGGATGTGTCGCGGCGCGGTGCAGTTGGCGCCGACGGCCACCACCTGCGGGTTGCCGGTGAACAGCGCCGCCGCCTCGCCGATCGGGGTGCCGTCGCTGATGCGGGCCGCGTCACGGCAGGAGAAGCTCACCCACGCCTTGACCGACGGGGTCTCGGCCAGCAGCCTGGCCAGCGCCCGCGCCTCGGCGTAGGAGGGGATGGTCTCGCAGGCCAGCAGGTCGGCCTGGGACGAGGCGAGGATCTCCCAGCGGGGCCGGTGCCAGGCCAGTAGGCCCTCCTCGTCCAGGTCGTAGTCGCCGGTGTATTCGGCGCCGTTGGCCAGGAACGCCCCGTAAGGCCCGACCGAGGCGGCGACCAGCCCGCCGCCCGCCTCGTCGCGGGCCTGCGCGGCCAGCTCGACCGACAGCCCGATCAGCCGCTCGGCCGCCGCCACGTCCAGGCCCCGGCCCAGGAAGCCGGGGATGGACGCCTGGTAGCTGGCGGTGGTGGCCACGTCGGCGCCGGCGGCGAAGTAGTCGGCGTGCACCTGCCGGACGAGCCCCGGGTCCTCCAGCAGCAGCCTGGCCGACCAGAGCGCGTCGCCGAGGTCGGCGCCGAGCGCTTCGAGATGGGTGGACAGGCCACCGTCCAGCACGAGTGTGGTCACCCGTCCAGAGTATGGTCCCCGGGCAGATGCGCGGCGCCGCCGCCCTCCCGCGCGCGGCCCCTGCGCTTCCCCTCCACGCCGGGCGGCCGGCCCGCCTCACGCGCGCTTCCAGAAGGGGCGGCGGGGCCCCTCGGGCGCGGGCCCGGCCGGCCCCGTCGGCCCGGTCAGCGCCGTCAGTACCTCGATCGCGCGGTTGAGCAGGGCCTGCGGGTCGGCATCCGGCCGCTCGGCCGCCTCCAGCTCGCGGGCCAGCGCGGCCAGCTCGGCGTGCCCGCCGAGGTAGGCCGCCAGCGCCGCCAGCCGGGAGCCCAGGTCCGCCAGGTAGAGCACGTCCGGCCCGGTCAGCGTCTTGAGCCGGTCCAGCTCGGCGGTGAGCTGCGCGCTGACCGTGTCCAGCCCGTGCGGCACCGATCTGGCCCGCATCGGCCCGGCGAACAGCGGCCCGCGCGCCGCCGCCATCACGGCCGGGCGGTCCCCGGCGCCGGGGTTCAGGCCGGGCGCGGGCACCGCCATGGCCCGCATGCCGCGCGGTGCCTCCGCCGCCATCCACGCGAACCCGCCGCCGCCCGTCGCCGGCATCTCCCAGCCGCTCGGCGGCTCGACCGGCTGGATCGCCCGATGCTCCGGGCCGCCCTCGGCCACCTGGCGGCTGTCGACGGCCACGTACGCGGTGAATCGGCAGAGCACCCCGTGCTCCAGCGACACGCGGACGATCTCCCGCTCCAGCCCGTGCTCGCCCATCGCGTAGCGGTCCTCCAGCTCGCGCAGGTAGGCGCGGGCCCACACGGCGCGCAGCGCCGGACCGCCGGCGACGGTCGCCGCGACCCGCTCCTCCCAGGGCGCTCCCGCCGCCAGGCCGCGCACGGTCACGGCCGAACCGTCGCGGCACCGCCCGTACGCGCGCAGCGGGACGCCGGGGAAGATGGAGCCAAGGTGGGTGAGCGTGCCCGGCTCCACGTCGAGATCCTTCAGCGACAGGTCCGTCACCAGCGGCGCGCCGATGCGGCGGTGGATCTGCTCCATGGCGGCGTCCAGCCGGTCCTCCGACTCCACCAGCTCGCACCGGCCCGCGCCCAGCCCGGCCAGCCTGCCCAGGAAGGCGGCGTTCACCGCCCGGTCGATGCCGACCGCGTGCACCCGCATCGCCGACAGCGCCCCGCCGGCCCGCTCCAGGATCTTGTCCTCGTTGCCCACCTGGCCGTCGGTCACCAGCACCACGACCCGCTCCCGGCCCCCGATGCCGCCGTCGCCGCCTGTGTCGCCGCCTGTGTCGTCGCCGAGCAGGGCTATCGCCCGGAGCAGCGGATCCAGCAGCTCGGTGCCGCCGCGCGCGTCGACCCGCGCCAGATGCTCCACCGCCCGGTAGCGGTTGCGGTCGCTGCCCTCCGCGAGCCCCTCGAACGCCTCCTCCACCACCGAGTCGAACGCCAGCACCGCGAACCGGTCGCGCGGCGTCAGCGTGTCGACGATCCGCGCCGCCGCCCGCCGCGCCGCCACCATCTTCCAGCCGCCCATGCTGCCCGACCGGTCCAGCAGCAGCACCAGGTCGCGCGGCGCGCGCGGCGACTCCAGCGGCGGCGGCACCACCGTCAGCGCGAACGTGCCCGCCCCGTCGAGCTGCAACGCCGTCGACGCCTCGAACGTCATCCGCAGGATGAAGTCACGGTCCAGCCGCTCGCCCGGCCGCACCCGTACGAGGCCGTCCTCCTCCTCGACCACGTGCAGGCTGGAGGCCAGCTCCCGCAGCTCCAGCCCGCCCGCGTCGACCTTCACCGCCAGCGACAGCCGCACCGGATCCGGGAACCCGGGCAGCAGCACCGGGGGAGTGATCCTGGAGGCGTCCGGCACCGCGCCGGTGTCGGGCGCCACCCCGTCACCCGCCGGCGGCCCGCCGACCGGCGTGCCCGGCACGTAGCGCGGCGCCACCACCAGCGGGAACCGGAACGTCGCCGCCCCGTCCTCGTACGGCAGCGGCTGACTCAGCTCCAGCCGGACCGTCACCCGCTCCCCGGGCAGGATGTTGCCCACCCGGATCGTGAACACGTCGGGCCGGTCCTCCTCGGCGATCGCCGCCCGCCGGCCCTCGCGCAGCGCCCGGTCGTAGTCGGCCCGCGCCTGGCCGCGCTCCTTGAGCACGCCCTCCACGACCCGGTCGCCGGCCTCCATCCGGAACGCCGTCACCGCCGCCCGGTCCGGCAGCGGGAAGACGTACGTGGCCTCCAGGGTGACGTCGAACGGGTTGCGGAACCCCTGCGCCACCTCCACCCCGGCGACCAGCCCGGACACCTCGGCGGTCACGTCCACGCTCTCCAGCGGCAGGTTGCCGCGCTCGGTCCGCAGCGCGCCGATCCCGGCGTCGGGCACCGGTGCGCACCGGGCGGGCTCGAGTGACGTGATGTTCATGCGAGGTTCCTCTCGTCGAGCACCGCCAGCAGCGGGTCCGCCGCCGCCAGCACCGCCTGGATGTCATCGTCCGACGGAGCCCGCCCCTCCACCACGAGCGTCACC
>NZ_LAVL01000153.1 GCF_001083785.1 Nonomuraea sp. SBT364 | reverse complement strand
CGGAGAACTCCTGCGCGAGCTGACCATCGACCCCGCCCGCGACTACCAACCCCAGGCAAACCCCAACACGACGAAACCCCCGAACCCGTAGGTTCGAGGGTTTCCGATGTCGTGAGACATCACACTGGTCGGGGCGACAGGATTTGAACCTGCGACTTCTTGCTCCCAAAGCAAGCGCGCTGCCAAGCTGCGCCACGCCCCGTCGGCGCCGGGTACGCACACGCTCCGGGACTCCGGTACGCTTACGCCCTGACGACCGGATGAAGTCTAGACCAGAGTTCGACCGGTTCGCGCGGACGTAGCTCAATGGTAGAGCCCTAGTCTTCCAAACTAGCTACGCGGGTTCGATTCCCGTCGTCCGCTCCAGAAGCCGACAGGCCAGGTCGGGGCCGTGAGCCTCGCTCGTGGTGAGCGGGTCAGGTGGCTCCGCACAGCCTGTTGAGCTCCGCGACGTCCGTGTTGATGTCCGCGATCACCTGGTTGGGATCTCCGCCGGTCATGCCGGTCAGGCGGAAGTTCAGTTCCCGGAATTCCGTGGCCAGCCGCGAGATCTTCGCCCCCACCGCCCCTTGTGCGTGGAGGACCGCGCCCATCAGGTCGGAGTACGCCTGCTGGGCCGCGGCCGCCTGGCTGCTGCGGGCGGCGCCGGCGTTCCGGCGGTAGGCGGTCAGCGCTGTCGCCGCCTCGTCGCAGCCGCCGGGCCGGACCGGCGGCAGCGCTTCGGAGGAAATCGGGGCCGCCCGCGTGGAGCTCGGCATCGGCGGCTCGGGCGTGCTCGTGTCGGGGGCCGGCGGTTCGGGCGGGCTGGTGTCCGGATCGGGCGACCATGAATCCAGGGCCGACTCCGGGGCCGGCTCCCGGGCTGAAGTGGGGACCAGTGCCTCGGGCTGGGGCTGGGGCTGGGGTGGTGGGGCCGGCGGCGCCAGGTACGCGATCAGCGCGACCACGGCGGCGGCCAGGGCCGCCAGGGCGCTCACCGCCGGCCAGTTCAGGCGCGGGCCCGCTCGTCCGTCCGCCGCCGCCGGCTGCCGCGCTGATCCGTTCTGCGTCATGGCCTCATCGTGGCCGAGCCGGGTGAGCCCGGTCCAGGAAGCCTCCTGCCGAACTCGAACCGGGCACGCGCGTACCTGTCCTACGCCCACCCGGACGGTGATGATCAGGGCAGGAGGATCCGCACGTAGGCTCGGGGTGATGCGTGCACGACCGATCTCGAGGCAAGCGCTGGTCGAGGAGCTGGCCGGGGCTATCGCGGCGTGGCCGGGCGACGACTGGGTGCGGGTGGTCGTCGACGGGGCCCCGGCGGCGGCACCCGGGGAGCTCGCCGACCTGCTGGCGGCGCCGCTGCGGGTGCGCGGACGGCAGGTGCTGCGGGTGTCGGCGGCCGACTTCCTGCGGCCGGCGTCGCTGCGGCTGGAGCACGGGCGGACCGATCCCGACGTGTTCTACGACGACTGGCTCGACGTGAAGGGACTGCTCCGGGAGGTGCTGGAGCCGCTGGGCCCTGGCGGCTCGGGCCGGGTCCTGCCGAAGCTGTGGGACAGCCGGATCGACCGGGCCCATCGGCTGCCGTACGAGAGGCTGGCGCCGGGCGGGGTGCTGCTGCTTGACGGGACGCTGCTGCTGGGGAGGGGGCTGCCGGTAGAGCTGAGCGTGCACCTGTGGCTGTCGGCGGCGGCACTGGAGAGGCGTACACCGGACGACGAACTGTGGCGATTGCCGGCCTATGCCCGGTACGAGCGGGAGGTGCGTCCCGCCGACACGGCGGATGTGCTCGTACGGGCCGATCATCCGGAGCGGCCGGCGATGCGGGAAGGCGACTGGAACGGCGACGCGCGGCGGCGCAGACTGGGGAGATGATCCCCAGCCACTGGTACAACATCGTCCCCGACCTGCCCGCGCCGCCTCCTCCCCCGCTGCACCCGGCCACCCGGCAGCCGGTGGGGCCGGACGATCTGGCGCCGCTGTTCCCGATGGAGCTGATCGGGCAGGAGATGAGCCGGGAGCGGTTCGTCGCCGTGCCGCAGGAGGTGCTCGACGTCTACCGGCTGTGGCGGCCGACGCCGCTGGTGCGGGCGCGCCGGCTGGAGAAGGCGCTGGGCACGCCGGCCAGGATCTACTACAAGTACGAGGGCGTCTCGCCCGCCGGGTCGCACAAGCCCAACACGGCCGTCCCGCAGGCGTACTACAACGCGCGCGAGGGAGTGCGCCGGCTCACCACCGAGACCGGCGCCGGGCAGTGGGGCAGCGCGCTGGCCTTCGCGTGCGCCCAGTTCGGGCTGGAGTGCGAGGTCTGGATGGTACGGGCCTCCTACGACCAGAAGCCCTACCGGCGCTCGCTCATGCGGGTGTACGGCGCGGCCGTGCACGCGAGCCCGTCAGCCGTGACGATGTCCGGCAGCAAGGTGCTGGCCGAGCGGCCCGATTCGCCGGGCAGCCTGGGCATCGCGATCAGTGAGGCGGTCGAGGCCGCGGCGGGGGCCGACGACGCCCGCTACGCGCTCGGGTCGGTGCTCAACCACGTGCTCATGCACCAGACGGTGATCGGCGAGGAGGCGCTCGCGCAGCTCGACGAGCTGCCCGACCTGGTCATCGGCTGCACCGGCGGCGGGTCGAACTTCGCCGGGCTGGCCTTCCCGTTCCTGCGCGGCAAGCTGGCCGGGGAGGGCGGGCCGGTGCTGCGCGCCGTCGAGCCGGCCGCCTGCCCGTCGTTCACCCGCGGCCGCTACGCCTACGACTTCGGCGACACGGCCGGGCTGACGCCGCTGCTCAAGATGCACACGCTCGGCCACGGGTTCGTGCCGGACCCGATCCACGCCGGTGGGCTGCGCTATCACGGGATGTCGCCGCTGTTGTCGCACATGTACGAGCTTGGGCTGTTCGAGGCGGTCACCCGTTCGCAGACCGAGTGCTTCGAGGCCGGGGTGACGTTCGCCAGGACCGAGGGCATCGTGCCCGCGCCGGAGCCGACGCACGCGCTGGCCGAGACCATCGCCGAGGCGCTGCGCTGCAAGGAGAGCGGCGAGGCGAAGGTCATCCTGACGGCGTTGTGCGGGCACGGGCACTTCGACCTCGCCGCCTACGACCGCTACCTGTCGGGCGAGATGACGGACTTCACGCTGCCGCAGGAACGGATCGACGAGGCGTTGAGCGAGCTGCCGGGCTGAGTCAGCGCGCCGTGGGCCGCTTGCCGTGGTTGGCCTTCTTCTTCTTGCGTGCCTTGCCCTTGCGTGCGCGTCTGGCCATGTCGCGTTCCTCCGGGTGGTCGGGTGCCTTCAATGTCTCCCGCATCCGGGCAGGGCACAAGCGTTCCCCGGCGACCTAACATTCCCCAACATATTCGTGTCATAATTTGGTGGAATCTGTTGGAAGGAGCGGGGGCGTGCTCGCACAGCAGCGACAGCAGGCGATACTCGAACGCGTCCGCAGCACCGGCGGGGTCCGGGTGGCCGACCTCGTGCGCGAGCTCGGCGTCTCCGACATGACGATCCGCCGCGACCTGGAGGTGCTCGCCGAACGCGGGCTGCTGGAAAAGGTCCACGGCGGCGCCACCGCGCTCGGCCCCGGCTCGACGGAGGAGCCCGGGTTCACCGCCAAGTCGGCCCGCCAGCAGCAGGAGAAGGAGTCCATCGCGCGCCGCGCCGCCCAGCTCGTGCGGCCGGGCACCGCGGTCGCGCTGTCGGCGGGCACCACGACCTGGGCGCTGGCCCACCACCTGATCGGGGTGCCCGAGCTGACGGTCATCACCAACTCGATCCCCGTGGCCGAGGTCTTCCACCGCAATCCGCGCGCCGACCGCACGGTCGTGCTCACCGGCGGCGTCCGCACCCCCTCCGACGCGCTCGTCGGCCCGGTGGCCGTGGCCGCGATCCGGCGCCTGCACGTGGACACCCTGTTCCTGGGGGTGCACGGGATGAGCGTGCGGGCCGGGTTCACCACGCCCAACCTGCTGGAGTCCGAGACCGACCGGGAGCTGGTCAGCGCCGCGCACCGGCTGGTGGTGCCCGCCGACCACACCAAGTGGAACACCGTCGGCATCAGCACGATCGCGGAGCTGGCCGAGGCCGACGTGGTCATCAGCGACGCCGGGCTGCCGCAGGAGGCACGTACCGAGCTGGCCGAACGCGCCGGCGAACTGATCATCGCGGAGGGCTCTCAGTGAAGCGCACCATCACCCATCTGGCCGACGGCCGGGAGCTGATCTACTTCGACCGGCGCGACGACGCCGACCGGAGTGCGATCGACCGGCGGCCGCTCGATCCCCGGCCGGTGGCCTCGGAGCTGCGCTACGACCCGCTGACCGAGGAGTGGATCGCGATCGCGGGGCACCGGCAGACCCGCACGTTCCTGCCGCCGGCCGACGAGTGCCCGCTGTGCCCGTCGTCCGACACGCGGGCGTCGGAGATCCCGGCGCACGACTACGACGTGGTGGTGTTCGAGAACCGGTTCCCGTCGTTCTCCCGCAATCTGGGCAGTTACGCGGAGGTGGGCGGCCTGAGCGAGGTACGGCCGGGCGTGGGGCGGTGCGAGGTGGTGTGCTTCACCTCCGAGCACGCCTCGTCGTTCTCCCAGCTCTCCGACGACCAGGTGGAGCTGGTCATGGAAGCCTGGGCCGACCGTACGGCCGAGCTGTCCGCGATCGAGGGCGTGGAGCAGGTCTTCTGCTTCGAGAACCGGGGCGAGGAGATCGGCATCACCCTGTTCCACCCGCACGGCCAGATCTACGCCTACCCGTACGTCACGCCCCGCACCAAGCTGCAGCTCGGCGCGGCCAGGCGTTACGCCGGGCGGCACCCGGGCCGTAACCTGTTCGCCGACGTCCTGAAGGCCGAGCGGGAGGCCGGCACCCGGGTGGTGGCCGCCAACGAGCTGTGGACGGCGTTCGTGCCCGCCGCCGCCCGGTGGCCGTTCGAGGTGCATCTCTACCCGCACCGGCAGGTGCCCGACCTGGCGGCGCTGTCGGAGGCCGAGCGGGCGGCGTTCGCACCGCTCTACACCTCGGTCCTGCGCGCCCTGGACGACCTGTTCGGGGTCGCGATGCCGTACATCTCGGCCTGGCACCAGGCGCCGGTCCGGCAGGACCGTGAGCTGGGCCATCTTCACCTGGAGCTGTTCAGCATCAGGCGCGCGCCCGGCAAGCTGAAGTATCTGGCAGGATCGGAGTCGGCCATGGGCGCGTTCGTCAACGACGTACTCCCGGAAGAGGCCGCACGCATGCTTCGATCACAGGTAGATCACTAATTGATTTCCAATTGAAGTCGCATTACTCGTGATCTACCACTAATATCCCTTCAAGCACGGCCATAACACCGTGTTGCGCCTAATCCCGGGCGAGTGCCCGGGAGCCGGGGACCCATCCGCACCTGGGGTGAATCCACTTCGGTGGTAGGGAAGCGACTCCCATGCCCGAACCCGTCAGCTAACCCGGCCGGCAGAGGGAGAGGAAACCCCGCACGTGGCGTCAGCGTCCCCCACGCGACTTGCCATCGGCGTCATCACCGCAGCCGCGATGACGCTCGCCACCTGGTCCGCGCCCGCCGCGGCCGAGCCGAAGCCGGACGAGACGCAGCTCCGCGGCGAGCTGAAGCAGCTCAACAAGAAGGTCGACCAGCTCATCGAGCGCTACAACCTCAAGCGGGTCGAGCTGGCCAAGGCGCGCGAGGCCGCCGAGGCGGCCGACAAGCGGCTCGCGGCCGCCGACCAGGCGCTGGCCGCCGCCCAGCAGAAGGTGGCCGAGCTCGCCAGGCTGCGCTATCAGAGCGGCAGCCTGGCGCTGCCGTTCTACATGCTCCCGCCCGACGGCGGCAGCGCGGCCGTGATGGAGCAGCTCACGGCCGAGCAGCAGGCCGTCGTCGACGGCGCGGCCGCGGCCCGGGCGGAGCAGAAGAAGGCCGCCGACGAGGCGGCGGCGCTGGCCCGTGACATCAGCGCCGACACGGCCGAGGCGGCCAAGCAGCGCGGCGAGGCCGAGGACGTCATCGGCGACATCAAGAAGAAGCTGGAAGACCTGATCCCGTTCAGCACCGGCCGGCGTTCCGACGGCAGCTGGGCCCCGCAGCTTCCGAGCGGCTCCGACAACATCACCTCCCGCACCCGGGCGATGAAGGCGCAGATCGAGAAGAACTTCAAGCTGCCGTTCACCGTCGGCTGCTTCCGCGCCGGCTCCAGCGGCGAGCATCCGCTGGGCCGGGCGTGCGACTTCATGATGAGCACCGGCGGCGGCATGCCGACCGCGACCGACAACGCCCTCGGCGACCGCATCGCCGAGTGGACCATCAAGAACCGCGACAAGCTGGGCGTCAAGTACGTCATCTGGAAGCAGCGGATCAACCACGGCTCCGGCTGGAGCGCCATGTCGGACCGGGGCAGCATCACCGAGAACCACTTCGACCACGTACACATCTCCATGCACTGAACGCACCACATGCAGCCCGGCGGTTGACACATTATATAGATCGGTCTACTTTTTCGGCATGGGGCAGAAGGGGACGGAGACGCGGCTGCGCCTCCTGGACGCTACGCAGGAGCTGGTCGAGTCCGGGGGCTACTTCAACGCCGGGCTCAACCAGGTGATCGCGGCCAGCGGGGCGCCCCGCGGCTCGCTCTACTTCCACTTCCCCGACGGCAAGGACCAGCTGGTCGGCGAGTCGATCCGGCGGGCCGGTCAGGCGATCGGGGCGGCCTTCGACGATCTCGGCGGGTCGGCGCCGGAGTTCGTCGAGGGGGTGCTGCGGCTCCTGGGCGACCGGCTGGAGGAGTCGGGCTGGCGCAAGGGGTGCCCGGTGGCGACGGTGGCGCTGGAGATGGCCGCCGCCAGCGACCCTCTCCAGCAGGCCTGCTCGGAGGTCTACACCTCGTGGGAGGACGCCCTGCGGGCGCGCCTCGCGGGGCGGCCGGACGCCGACGACCTCGCGGTCACCGTCCTGGCGCTGATCGAGGGGGCGCTCCTGCTGGCCAAGGCGCACCGCAGCAGGGAGCCGCTGGATCGCGTCACCGGCGCGCTCGCCACCCTGTTGCGCTGACGAGCATGGGCCCGCCCGTCCGCTCAGCCGGGCTGCGACATCCGCTCGACGAGGGACTTGGGGGCGATCTGGCGGTAGGCGTCGGCGACGATCTCGCCGATCTCCGCCCAGTCGATCCCCGTCACGTCGAGGTAGACGCCCAGCCAGCCGCGATGGCCGACGTACGGGGGCCGGAAGAACCGGGCCGGGTCCTCGGCGACCAGCTCCTGCTGGACGCCGGGCGGGGCCGCGCACCAGAAGGCCAGGCGGTCGTCGTGGTGGTGGTCGGCGTACATGACGAACGTCTTCTTGCCCCGCACGAACCAGGTGGGCTCACCGTGGCTGAGCCGTTCGGTCGTCTCCGGCAGCGCCAGGCACAGTCGCCGGAGCTCCTCCAGCGGGGTGCCGGTCATCCGGTGAGCCGAAGCGGGTTGATCAGGTCGGCGTAGACGAGCAGCCCGGCCATGATGATCATGACGAAGGCGAGCGCGTACGTGAGCGGCAGCACCTTGGCGATGTCCACGTAGGCCGGCTCGGGGCGGCGCCGGACGCGGGCGTAGGCCCGCTTGAGCCCCTCCCAGAGGCCGCCCGCGATGTGGCCGCCGTCGAGCGGCAGCAGCGGGATCAGGTTGAACATGCCGATCGCCAGGTTGAAGCCGGCCAGCAGGTTGACGAAGAAGCTGAACTTCTCGAAGCCCGTCATGTCGGAGGCGAGGATCTCGCCGCCCATCCGCCCGGCGCCGACGACGCCGACCGGGCCCTCGGGGTCGCGTTCCTCGCCGGAGAAGGCGGCATGCCAAACGCCGACCATCTTCTCCGGCAGGTTGACCAGCGACTGCGCCACCTTGCCGGTGAGCTCGGCCATGTAGCCGGCGACGGCGCCGATGCTCTGCTGCTGGACGACCGACGTGGGCGTGACGCCGAGGAAGCCGACGTTCTTCTCGATCACCTTGGGGTCGTCCGGCTTGGGCCGGTCCTGGGCGATGAGCGTGACGTCGAGCGTCATCGGCCGGCCGTCGCGCACGATGCCGAGCGCCACCTCGCCCGCCCCGTGCGAGCGGATGAGGTGCGTCGCGTCGTCCCACGTCTCGATCTTCCGGCCGTCGAACGAGACGAGCTTGTCACCGGCCTTGAGCTGGGCCTTGGAGGCCGGAGTCGGCTGGTCGGTGGGCCGGCACTCGGTGCGCTGCTCGCTGATCGGGATCACGCACGTGTGGGTGTTGGGCGAGACGATCGGCACGGGCGTGGAGACGCCGATGCCGACGAACAGCAGCGTGTAGAGGGCGAAGGCCAGCACGAAGTTCATCGCCGGGCCGCCGGACATGATGATGACCTTCTGCCACCACTTCTTCCGGTAGAACACCCGCTCCTCGTCGCCGGGGCGCACCTCCTCCTGGGCGGCCTCGCGGGCGGTCTCGATGAGGCTCTGGAACGGCCCGGTCGAGCTGCCGCGCAGCTTGGTGGGGTCGTCGCCGGGCCGGGGCGGCAGCATGCCGATCATGCGGATGTAGCCGCCGAGCGGCAGCCACTTGACGCCGTATTCGGTCTCGCCCTTGCGCCAGGACCAGGCGGTGCTGCCGAAGCCGACCATGTACTGCGTCACCCGGACGCCGAACAGCTTGGCCGGCACGAGATGGCCGATCTCGTGCAGCGCGATGGACGCCATCAGTCCGATGAAGAAGATGACGATCCCCGCGGCGAAGAGCCAATCCATGTACGCGCGCTCCAGGGCAGACGGAAGTCCCGACCTCCCCAGGGTAGTCGAACTCTCCACACCTGGATGAGGGCCGCGCATGAACCGCCGTTGACAGTGCGCAGTCAAACGATCACCCTGGGACGTGACGGAGGGAGCGACTTGATCCGGATCCTGGTCGCCGAGCATCTGGCGCTGGTGCGGCGCGGTCTGGTGGCCTCGCTGGAGGCCGAGCCGGACCTGAAGGTGGTCGCGGAGGTCGCGAGCGCCGAGGAGGTGCTGCCGAGGGCGCTGGCGTGCGCGCCCGACGCGGCGGTGGTCGACGCCGGCCTGCCCGGCGGCGGCGGGCTGCGGGCCGCCGCGTCGCTGCGGGAGAAGGCGCCCGGCTGCGCGGTGCTGATCCTGTCCGCCCAGCCGAATCCGGCCCAGGTGCGCGGTGCGCTGGCGGCGCACGCGCGCGGGTTCATGACCCTCGACGTGCGGCCGGAGCAGCTCGCCGAGGGGCTGCGGCGCATCGCGGCGGGCGGGCGGGCGATCGACGCCGAGCTGGCCGTGGCCGCGCTGCAGTCACCGGCCAACCCGCTGACCAGGCGGGAGATCGACGTGCTGCGGATCGCGGCGGGCGGCGCCCGGTCGGCGGAGATCGCCGACGAGCTCTTCCTGACGGTGGGCACCGTGCGCAACCATCTGTCGCGCATCATGTGCAAGACCGGCGCGCGCAACCGGGTCGACGCGGTGCGCATCGCGAGTGATTCGGGCTGGCTGTGAGAGCGGGCCCCGGAGGAGCCGCGCCGTTCCGCCGGGGCCCGCGACACTATGAGAATCGCAGGCGGCCGGGCGGGCGGCCAGTGACCGCGATCACCGCCTGACCCATGTGATTCGTCACTACGGACGCCAGATGAGCACCAGCGCGCAGTCGTCGTTGTGGCCTGAGGCCATGGCGTTGACCAGGGCCCTGGCGCCGTCGCGGAACCCGGAGGGCAGCAGCCGCTCGGCCTCGCCCAGCAGCCGGTCGAGCCCGGCGTCGATGTCGCGGCCCGGCTGCTCGATGAGCCCGTCGGTGTAGAGCAGCAGCGCGTCGCCCTTGCGCAGGGTGCCGCTGTCGGGCTCGCAGTGCAGGTCGGGCACCACGCCGAGGACCACGCCCTTGGCGGAGGCGACCTGCCAGTTGCCGGTGCCCGCGTCGAACTTGACGACCGGCGGGTGCCCGGCCGAGGTGATCGTGTAGTCGCCGGTGGCCAGGTCGAGCCGGACGTGCACGGCGGTCACGAACCCCTCGTCGCCGCGCTGGCGGTGCAGGTAGGCGTTGCACGCGGGCAGGAAGTCGTCGACGGAGCCGAGCAGCCCGCCGAACGTGCCCGACAGCAGCAGCGCTCTGGTGCCCGCGTCGACGCCCTTGCCGGAGACGTCGACGAGCGCGATGTCGACCCGGTCGCCGTCGCGCAGGGAGACCAGGAAGTCGCCGCCGAAGGACGAGCCGCCCGCCTGCTTGAGCACCACCTTGCCGCCCCAGTCCTTGGGCAGCGGCGGCAGCTCGCCCTGGCTCCTGAGCCGGTCGCGCAGCTCCAGCAGCATCGCGTCGCCGCGCAGCCCCTGCACGCCGAGCTTGCCGCGGGTGCGGGCCATGAGCACGGCCAGCACGGTGGTGAAGCCGATCGTCACGAGGAGCCCGGGCCCGACGCTGCCCGCACCGAGCTGCACGGCCACGTAGCCGAGCGCGACGGCCACCGCGACCAGCAGCTTGACGAGGCTGCGCAACCGCAGTTGCAGCCCGCCCACCAGGGTGACCAGGATGAGCAGCGACGGCGAGAACCATTCGGTCGAGACCTCGGCGGCCAGCAGGCCGATCACCAGCGACACCACGGTCAGTGTGAGGAGCAGGTTGCGGTCACGGGCCAGCGGGCGCCGCACCAGCCGCACGGCCTGCACCAGGAACGGCACCCGCACGAGGAGCGCGCGGAGCCGTGGCGGGATCAGCGGCGCCGGACGGGAACTCATGATGCGCCTGACTGTATCGGTCTGGACCACGTTTGGGCAGCCCACTTGACCAATGCCTTGATCATCGGGAGCGGATATCCGGTGGCTTCCGCCGGGCCTCGCCTCGTACGGTGGACGGATGACCTTTCACATCCGTCCGGTCGGCGAGGCCGAATGGCCGGCGTTCGCCGACGTGCTGGCCGAGGGGTTCGGCTGGACGCCGCATCCCCGTCAGAATGAGCGCTACAAGGCGCAGACCGAGTTCGACCGCACGCTTGCCGCGTTCGACGGCGACACCATCGCCGGCTGCACGTCGGTCCACAGCCTCCGGATGACGGTCCCCGGCGGGGTGCTGCAGGTCGCGGGGGTGACCGCCGTCAGCGTGCTGGCCTCCCACCGCCGCCGCGGCGTGCTGTCGTCGCTGATGCGCAGGCAGCTCGCCGACGTGCACGAGCGGGGCGAGGCGGTGGCCGCGCTCTACGCCTCCGAGGCGCCCATCTACGGCCGCTTCGGCTACGGCAGGGCGGCCGAGCTGATGTCGTTCAGCGTCGACAAGGGCGGCTCGGCGTTCGTCCGCGACGCCCCGCACGATCCGGCGCTGCGGCTGCGGGTGGCCAAGCCCGCCGAGGCGCGCGGCGACTTCGAGGCGCTGTTCGCCGCCGTGGCTCCCCTGCGTCCGGGGCTCTACGAGCGCAGAAAGGAGTTCTGGGACTCCGTGCTGGCCGACGAGGAGTACGACCAGCAGGGCGCGGGCTCGTTGCGCTCGGTGATCGCCGAGGACGACCGAGGGGTGCGTGGCTACGCGCTGTTCCGGATCAAGTCCGGCTGGGACTCCAACGGCCTGCCCGACGGGGAGCTGCGCCTCAACGAGCTGTTCGCCGCCGATCCGGCCGCCTACGCGCTGCTGTGGCGCAGTGTGCTCGACCGTGACCTGGTCGCGAAGGTGGTCGCCTCCAGCCGGCCGGTGGACGACCCGCTGTTCGCGCTGGTCGCCGACCCGCGACGGCTGCGCGCCCGCTGGTCCGACGAGCTGTGGGTGCGCCTGGTCGACGTGGCCGAGGCGCTGACCTCCCGCTCTTACGTGGCGCCGGTCAACGTGGTGCTCGAGGTCGTGGACGACGTGTGCCCGTGGAACGCGCGCCGGTGGCGGCTGAGCGCCGACACGGCCGGGGCCGAGTGCAAGCCGGTGGACGACGAGCCCGACCTGGTGCTGAAGGCCGCGTCGCTGGGCTCGGCCTACCTGGGCGACGGCGCGCTTTCCGAGCAGCACGCCGCGGGGCTGCTGGACGAGCGGACGCCGGGCACGGTGCGGGCGCTGGCGACGGCCATGTCGTGGAGCCCGAAGCCGTGGGCCGGGCTGACGTTCTGACGTAGGGTCGGGCGTATGGCCCTGCAGAGCTTGCAGATCACCGCGATCACCGCGATGCGGGCGCGAGACGTCTCGCGCCCGTCGAAGGAGCAGCAGGAGGCCGCCGACCGGCGGCCCCTGCGTGACGAGACGCCCAGGCGCGAGACCAGGCGCCGCTCCTAGGGCAGCGAGGGCAACTGCCCGATGGTCTCGTACGTGTCGAGCTGGGCGATGCGCCGGCTGTGGCGCTCGCTGCCGGAGAACGAGGTGGCGAGGAACACCTCGACGAAGCCGGTGGCCTCCTCGGCCGAGTGCATGCGCGCGCCCACGGCGACCACGTTGGCGTTGTTGTGCTCGCGTGACAGGCGGGCCGTCTCCTCGCTCCAGGCGAGGGCGGCGCGGATGCCGCGCACCTTGTTGGCGGCGATCTGCTCGCCGTTGCCCGACCCGCCGATGACCACGCCGAGGCTGCCCGGGTCGCCGGCCACGCCCTCCGCGGCGCGCAGGCAGAACGCCGGGTAGTCGTCCTCGGCGTCGTAGACGAAGGGACCGCAGTCGGTCACCTCGTGCCCGTGGTCCTTCAACCAGGACACGAGATGGTTCTTGAGCTCATAGCCGGCATGGTCGGCACCGATGTAGACACGCACGCGACCAGTCTTCCACAGCCCGGCTCACTGGGTCCCCGGCCCGCGCCCGCTCGCTAGAGTAAGGGCCCGCACCGTCAAGCAGTCCTTACGAGAGGAGCCGCCATGCGCGAGATCCGCGCGATCGGCGACCCGGTCCTGCGCACGCCCGCCGAGCCCGTCGAGGGCTTCGACCGCGAGCTGCGCAAGCTGATCGACGACATGTTCCGGGCCATGTACGCCGTCAACGGCGTGGGCCTGGCCGGCCCGCAGATCGGCGTGTCACGGCGGCTGTTCGTCTACGACATCAGCGGACGCAAGGGCCATCTGATCAACCCGGTGCTGACCGTGGACGACCCGGATCCGATCCTGGACGAGGAAGGCTGCCTGTCGGTGCCCGACCGCCAGACCGGCCAGCCGCTCTACGCCCCGGTGGCCAGGGCTGCCGGGGTGACGGTCGAGGGGCTGGACCGGCTGGAGCGGCCGGTGCGGATCACCGCCCGGGGCTCGCTGGCGCGCTGTTTCCAGCACGAGACCGACCATCTCGACGGCAAGCTGTACGTCGATGTGCTGCCCAAGAACGAGGCTCGCAAGATCCTGCACAAAGCGTAGGTTGTCCGTATGACTCTGCTTTCCGGCAAGGGCGCACTGGTGACCGGCGGCTCGCGCGGCATCGGCAGAGCGGTGGTGGAGCGGCTGGCCGCCGACGGCGCCACCGTGGTCTTCAGCTACCTCAAGGACACGGCCGCGGCCGAGCGGGTCGCCAAGGAGACGGGCGCGTTCGCCGTCCGCGCGGACATGGGCGACCGGGCCGACCTGGATCGGCTGTTCGCCGAGGCGGAGGCGCGGCTGCCGGGCGTGGACATCCTGGTCAACAATGCCGCGGAGACCGGCCAGGCGCTGATCGCTGACGTGACGGACGAGATCTACGAGCGGGTGTTCGCGGTCAACGCCCGCGCGACGTTCCTGGCCGTCCAGTGGGCGGGCCGGGTGATGCGCGACGGCGGGCGCATCGTCAACGTCTCGACGCTCAACACCGAGGTCGCCGCCCCCACCATGGCCGTCTACCAGGCCAGCAAGGCCGCGGTCGAGCAGTTCGCCATGGTGGCGGCCCGCGAGTTCGGGGCACGCGGCATCACCGCCAACACCGTGCTGCCCGGCTCGACCGACACCGACATGCTGCGCGCGTCCAACCCGCCGGAGGCGCTGGCGCGGTCGGCCGCGATGACCTCGCTGGGCAGGCTCGGCCGGCCCGAGGACGTGGCGGCGGTGATCGCGTTCCTGGCGGGGCCGGACAGCGGCTGGGTGACCGGCCAGACCATCCGCGCCACCGGCGGGCTCCTCTAGAGCTGCAGTGACTTGACCTCGAAGAACTCCTCCAGGCCGTGTTCGCCGAGCTCGCGGCCGATCCCGGAGCGTTTGTAGCCGCCGAAGGGGGCCATCGGGTTGAACCGGCCCCCGTTGACGGCCACCTGGCCGGTGCGCAGGCGGCGGGCCAGCGCGACCGCGCGTTCCTCGGTGCCCGCCCAGACCGCGCCGGCCAGCCCGTACGGCGTGCCGTTGGCGATCTCGACGGCCCGGTCCTCGGTGGTGTAGGGGATGATCGACAGGACGGGGCCGAAGATCTCCTCCTGCTCGATCGTCATGCCGGGCTCGACCGCGGCGAAGACGGTCGGCTCGACGTAGTAGCCGCGGGGCAGGGGGCGCTCGGTGCCGCCGGCCACCAGCCGGGCGCCTTCCTCCTGGCCGCGGTTGATGTAGCGGACGACGCGGTCACGCTGGGCGGCGGAGACGAGCGGGCCGACCCGGGTGGCCTCGTCGAACGGGTCGCCGACGGTGTACTTGGCGGTGGCCTCGACGGCCAGGCGGACGGCCTCGTCGTACTGGTCACGATGGACGATCATGCGGGTCCAGGCGGAGCAGGTCTGGCCGGCGTTGACGAAGCAGTTGGCGACGCCGGCCTTGACGGCGGCGGTGAGGTCGGCGTCGGGCAGGATGACGTTGGCGGACTTTCCGCCGAGCTCCAGCGCGACCCGCTTGACGCCGTCGGCGGCGAGCGCGGCGACGCGGCGGCCCGCCGTCGTGGATCCGGTGAAGGAGACGAGGTCCACGCCGGGGTGTGCGGCCATGGCCTCGCCGACGACCGGGCCGCGCCCGCTGACCAGGTTGAACACGCCCGGCGGCAGCCCGACCTCGTGCAGGATGTCGGCCAGCGCGTAGGCGGCCAGCGGGGCCACCTCGCTCGGCTTGAGCACGACCGTGCAGCCTGCGGCGAGCGCCGGGGCGACCTTGGCGACGATCTGGTGCAGCGGGTAGTTCCACGGGGTGATGGCGGCGACGACGCCGACCGGCTCCTTGACGACGAGCGAGTTGCCGGTGCGCGTCTCACGCGGGTGGCTCTCGGCGAGCTGGGCGTAGGAGGCGAGGACGCCGGCCGGCATCAGGGTCTGCACCTTGAGCGCGAAGCCGAACGGCGAGCCCATGTCGGTGGCGATGATCCTGGCGACCTCGTCGGCGCGTTGCTTGAGCAGCTCGGCGGCGGCGGCCAGCTGTTTGGCCCGGTCCGCGGGCGGTAGCGCCGACCAGGCGGGGAAGGCCCGCCCGGCCGCGCGCACGGCGGCGTCGACGTCTCCGGCCGCGCCCGCGGGCACCCGGTCGATGATCTCCTCGGTGGCCGGGTTGACGACCTCGACGGCCTCACCCGAGACGGAGGCGGTCCAGGCACCGCCGATGTAAAGCTGACGCATAGAGCCATCCTGGCGTGCCCGGGGTCACAATGCGAGGCGCCTACGGATCCGGGGATGAGCGCTGCCACCCCCGGAGGCAGCTTCTTCTACCGCCCCGGAGGAATCAGTCGAACCTCGGCGAGCCGTCACGGGTGCGCTTCAGCTCGAAGAAGTCCTCGAACCCGGTCACCAGCAGGACGCCGTCCCACAGCCGGCCGGCCTCCTCGCCCGTGGGGATGGTGGTGATCACCGGGCCGAAGAACGCGTTGCGGCCGACCCGGATGACGGGCGTGCCGACGTCCTGGCCGACCAGGCCGATGCCCGCGTCGTGGGAGCGCCGTACGGCCTCGTCGTAGGCGTCGGAGTCCATGGCGTCGGCGAGGGCGGGGTCGAGGCCGGCGCCGGCGAGCGCGTCCTCGACGGTGGCGCGCAGGTCGCCGAGCCGGTTGATCGCGCGCTGGTTGTGCAGGCGGAGGCCGAGCTCGGTGTAGAGCGGCCCGACGACGTGCTCGCCGTACTTGTCTGCGGCCGCGGCGACGACGCGCACCGGGCCGATGGCCCGGGCGATCTGCTCCCGATAGGACTCCGGCACGTCCTTGCCCTCGTTGAGGACGTTGAGGCTCATGATGTGCCAGCGGGCCTCGATGGGACGAACCTTCTCGACTTCGACGAGCCATCGTGACGTCGCCCAGGCGAAGGGGCAGAAAGGATCGAACCAGAGATCCACAGGAGTCTTCTCAGTCATGTGTGGTCATAACCTGGGGAGGTCGGTGTCCTATTCCGGCGTGGAAGGATACCGACAAACCCCAACGAAGTGGTGAAAAGGAGCGCAACTTGGCAGGGAACCTGACCCGGGACGAAGCGCGCGAGCGGGCCCGGCTGTTGAAGGTCGAGTCGTACGAGGTCGCACTCGACCTCACGACGGGGGACGAGCGCTTCGACAGCGTGACGACGGTCCGTTTCGGCAGCACCGGTCCCGGCGCTCCCACCTTCATCGATCTGCACGGCGCGCGCGTGCACCAGGTCACGCTGAACGGCGAGGACCTCGACCCCGCGGCCTACGACGCCGACAAGGGCCGCTTCCCGCTGCCCTCGCTCGCCGCCTCCAACGAGCTGATCGTCCGGGCCGAGTGCGCCTACATGCGCTCCGGCGAGGGCCTGCACCGCTTCGTCGACCCGGTGGACCAGAGCGTCTATCTGCACAGCCAGTTCGAGACGGCCGACGCGCACCGCATGTACGCCTGTTTCGACCAGCCCGACCTCAAGGCCACCTTCCAGCTCAGCGTGGTCGCGCCGGAGAGCTGGGAGGTCGTCTCCAACGCCGCCGCCGGCACGGTCGAGGCCACCGGCGGGCAGGCGAAACTGTGGCGCTTCCCGGCCACGCCGGTCATGTCCACCTACATCACGGCGCTCGTGGCGGGCCCCTACCACAAGGTGACCTCCGAGCACGACGGCATCCCGCTGGGCGTCTACTGCCGGGCGTCGCTGGCCGAGCACCTCGACGCCGACAACATCCTGGAGGTCACCCGGCAGGGGTTCGACTTCTTCCACAAGGTGTTCGGCGTCCGCTACCCCTTCGGCAAGTACGACCAGCTCTTCGTGCCGGAGTTCAACGCCGGGGCGATGGAGAACGCGGGCTGCGTGACCTTCCTGGAGGACTACGTCTTCCGCTCCCGCGTCACCGACGCGGTCGTGGAGCGGCGCGCCGAGACGATCCTGCACGAGATGGCGCACATGTGGTTCGGCGACCTGGTCACCATGCGCTGGTGGGACGACCTGTGGCTGAACGAGTCGTTCGCCACCTACATGTCGGTGCTGGCGCAGGCCGAGGCCACCCGGTGGGGCGGCGGCGCGTGGACCACGTTCGCCAACGTGGAGAAGTCCTGGGCCTACCGCCAGGACCAGCTGCCCTCCACCCACCCGATCGCCGCCGACATCCCCGACATGCAGGCCGTCGAGGTCAACTTCGACGGCATCACCTACGCCAAGGGCGCCTCGGTGCTCAAGCAGCTCGTCGCCTACGTCGGGCTGGACAACTTCCTGGCCGGGGTACGCGACTACTTCGACGAGCACGCCTGGGGCAACACCGAGCTGAAGGACCTGCTCGGCGCGCTGGAGCGGACCTCCGGGCGTGACCTGTCGTCGTGGTCGAAGGAGTGGCTGGAGACCTCCTGGGTCAACACGCTGCGCCCGTCGTTCGAGGTGGCCGACGGCCGCTTCACCTCCTTCGAGGTGCTGCAGGAGGCTCCGGCCGACTACCCGACGCTGCGCTCGCACCGGGTGGCGATCGGCCTGTACTCGCTGCGCGACGGCGCGCTGACCCGGACCAAGCGGGTCGAGCTGGACGTCGTCGGCGCCCGTACCGCCGTGGCCGAGCTGGTCGGCGCGGAGCAGCCCGACCTGGTGCTGGTCAACGACGACGACCTGACCTACGCCAAGGTGCGGCTGGACGAGCGGTCGCTGCGCACGCTGGTCGACGGCGGCATCTCCGCGTTCACCGAGTCGCTGCCGCGCGCGCTGTGCTGGTCGGCCGCCTGGGACATGACCCGCGACGGCGAGATGTCCACCCGCGACTACGTCAAGCTGGTCGTCTCCGGCGTCGCCACGGTCAAGGACCTCACGGTCCTGCAGACGGTGCTGCGGCAGGCCCGGCAGGCCGTGCAGCAGTACGCCCAGCCGGCGTGGCGGGCCGAGGGCCTGGCGCTGCTGGCCGACGCGCTGCGTTCGCTCGTCGGCTCCGCCGAGCCCGGTTCCGACCACCAGCTGGCCTACTTGCAGGCGTTCGCCCCGGTGGCCACCTCCGAGGCCGACCTGGGCACGCTGGCTGCCATCCTCGACGGCTCCGAGGTGCCCGAGGGGCTGACCGTCGACGCCGACCTGCGCTGGACGCTGGTGAACGCGCTCGTCGTGGGCGGCAAGCTGGGCGAGGCCGACATCGAGGCCGAGCTCAAGCGCGACCCGACGGCCAAGGGTGAGCGGTCGGCGGCGCAGTGCCGCGCCGCCGTGCCGACGGCCGAGGCCAAGGCCGCCGCCTGGGAGCAGATCATCGGGGGCAAGCTGGCCAACCACATCGCCCGTACGACGATCGGCGGCTTCCAGGACCCGCTCCACCCCGAGCTGCTGGAGCCGTACCGGGAGAAGTACTTCGCCGAGGTGGGGCGGATCTACCGCGAGTGGACGTTCGACCAGGCGTCCACGTTCGCGGTCGGCTGCTTCCCGTCGTTGGTCATCGAGGAGGCGACCGTCCAGGCGGCGCGCGACCACCTGGCCGCCGAGCAGCCGCCGCAGGCGCTGCGCCGGTTGATCCTGGAGGGCGCCGACGGCGTCAGCCGGGCGCTGCGCAACCAGGCGAGGGACGCCTCCTAGTCCCCCGCCGACGAACCCCGGAAGGCCGTGCGCCTTCCGGGGTTTTCTCTTGTCTCTTGACAGCCACGGGCGCTCGGGCTCATATTTTTCACCACTAACTTTATCCCTAAAGAAAGTGGTGGCATGGCCGGAAGCGACCGCGGCGACCTCACCAGGACCGCGATCCTCGCCCTGCTGGGGACGGTGGGGCCGCTCAGCCGCACGGAGATCGCGCGCGAGCTGGACGTCAGCCCGGCGACCGTCACCCAGCTGACCCGCGAGCTCATGGGGCACGGCATGGTCGAGGAGCTCGACCTCAAGCCGTCCAGGGGCGGGCGGCCCGCCCAGCGGCTCGGGCTCGTCGGCGGCGCCGGGCGGGCGCTCGGCGTCAAGGTGACGGCGGACCACCTCGTGCTCGTCGACGTGCGGCTGGACGGCGAGGTGCTCGGGTCGTGGGTGCGGCCGTTCGATCCCGGCGCCGCCGACGCGCCCGGCGACCTGGCCGACACGGTCTCGTCGGTGCTGTCGGCGATCACCGGCGGGCCGCCGCTGCTCGGGGTCGGGGTCGGGGTGCCCGGCGGGGTGGACGACCAGGGCGTCGGCACGGTCAACGCGCCCACGCTGGGATGGCAGGCGATGCCCGTCGGGGAGCGGCTGCGGCGGCGGCTCAACCTGCCGGTCCTGGTGGAGAACGACGTCAACGCGCTGGCGGCGGCCGAGCGGCTGTACGGCAGGGGGCGCACGCACCGGGACTTCCTGGTGCTCACCATCGGGCGCGGCGTCGGCGCGGCGATCGTGGCCGACGGGCGGGTGTACCGGGGGGCGCGCGGTGGCGCCGGCGAGTTCGGCCATCTGTGCGTCGACCCCCGGGGCCCCCTGTGCGGCTGCGGCGCCCGCGGCTGCCTTGAGGCCTTCGTCGGCTCCGCGGGCCTCCTCGCGGCCGCCCGCGCCAAATCCCCGGCAA
>NZ_LAVL01000152.1 GCF_001083785.1 Nonomuraea sp. SBT364 | reverse complement strand
GTCCGTGGGGATGGTGGGGCGGAGTGCCGCCTTCGGGCTGGGGCGGCGGAGGATAGGACATATCCCTATTTTGAAGCCCACAGCCGCGCCCCGATGCATTTCGTCGGTCCCCCCCGATAGCGTCGGCCCCATGACGGACCCGACCACCAGCGGCACCCGGCCCTCGCGCTGGCTGCGTGGCCCGCTCCGCCCTTTCCAGCACGGCCAATACCGGCTGCTCACCGGCTCGCTGGCGGGCTCCATGCTGGGCGAGGGCCTGTGGCTGATGGCGATGGTGTGGCAGGTGATCGAGCTCGGCGGCGGCGCCGGTGAGCTGTCGATCGTCTCGACCTGCACGGCGCTGGGCATGGTCGCCACGGTGCTGCTCGGCGGCGTGATCGCCGACCGGGTGCCGCAGCGCCGGGTGCTGCTGTCGACCGAGCTGGTGCTGGCCGCCTCCGCCGTCGTGATCGCGGCGCTGGCGCTGCTCGGCGTGGTGCAGATCTGGCATCTCGCGGTGGTCGCGCTCGTGCGCGGCATCGGCAGCGGCTTCTACTATCCGGCCTACTCCGCGATGCTGCCCTCGATCGTGCCCGCCGACCACCTGCTCGCGGCCAACGGCATCGAGGGCACGCTGCGCCCGATCGTCCTGCAGGCCGGCGGCCCGGCGGTCGCCGGGCTCCTGGTGGCCGCCTACTCCCCCGGCGCCGCGCTGGCCGTGGGCGCCGCGTCGCAGGTGGCGGCCACGGTGTTCCTGCTGCTGATGAAGCCGGTCCCGCACCGCCGCGACCGCACCGGCGAGGAGCCGCGCCACCCGCTGCGCTCGATGATGACCGACCTGCGCGAGGGCTTCTCCTACATGATGCGGACGCCGTGGCTGCTGGCGACGCTGGTGTTCGCCTCGCTGATGATCCTCGTGGTGATGGGCCCGATGGAGGTGCTGATCCCGTTCGCGGTCAAGGACGGCGCGGGCGGCGGCCCGGAGGACCACGCGCTGGTGATGGCCGCCTTCGGCGTCAGCGGCGCGCTGGCGTCGCTGGCGATGGCCGCGCGCAGGCTGCCCCGGCGCTACCTGACCGCGATGAACGTGATGTGGGGCCTGGCCTGCCTGCCGTTCGTGCTGATCGGCATCGCCCGCGACGTATGGCTGATCGCGCTTGGCGCGTTCGTGATCGGGGCGCTGTTCAGCGCGCCGATGGTGATCTGGGGCACGCTGCTGCAGCGCCGGGTGCCGCCGGCCCTGCTGGGGCGCGTGTCGAGCCTCGACTTCTTCGTGTCGCTGGTGTTCATGCCGGTGTCGATGGCGCTGGCGGGCCCGCTCAGCGAGGCCATCGGGCTGACGACCACGTTCATGATCGCCGGTCTGCTGCCGCTGCCGATCGCGGTCGCGGCGATCCTGCTGGCCCGCATGCCGGCCGACGAGCTCGCCCACCCGCTGGACCACGCGAAGGACTGAAAGGCGTCTCCAGGAGCGAAATGGGTCTTGACAGGCCCTATTTGTTAGTAAAGCTTCCTATTGACTAGCCGGACTGACAAGGTGGTGCATGGTGAGGATGTTCGTCCTCGGGACCCTCCTGGTGGCCTTCGCTGTCGTGGCGCCGCCCCCGGCCGCCGTCGCGCAGGGGCGCACGGCGATGCACGATCTGGTTCCCGCCCCCGTCTCGGTGCGGCCGGCCCCGGGGGCGTTCGCGCTGCGGCCCGGCACGGCCATCGCCTCGGACGACGCGGGCGTGGCCGCCTATCTGGCCGGGGTGCTGCGCCCGGCCACCGGTTACCGCCTGCCGATCCGGCGCGAGGGCGCCATCTCGCTCCGGCTGAAGGGCGCGCCCGCGCACGTGGGCCGCGAGGGCTACCAGCTCGACGTCACGCCCCGCAGCGTGACGATCAAGGCGCGCACGGCGGCCGGGCTGTTCAACGGCGTCCAGACGCTCCGCCAGCTGCTACCCGCGAGCGTCGAGAGCACGACCGTGCGGCCGGGGCCGTGGCGGGTGCCCGCCGGCCGAGTCGTCGACCACCCCAGGTTCGCCTACCGGGGCGCGATGCTCGACGTCGCCCGGCACTTCCACCCGGTCGACACGGTCAAGCGCTACATCGACCGGATCGCCCTCTACAAGATCAACCATCTGCACCTGCACCTGAGCGACGACCAGGGCTGGCGCATCGCGATCGACACCTGGCCCCGCCTGGCCTCGTACGGCGGAAGCACCCAGGTGGGCGGCGGGCCGGGCGGCCACTACACCAAAACCGACTACCGGGAGATCGTCGCCCACGCCGCCCGGCGGCACATCACGATCGTGCCGGAGATCGACGTACCCGGTCACACCAACGCCGCCCTCGCCTCCTATCCGGAGCTCAACTGCGACGGCGTCGCCCCGCCCCTCTACACCGGCACCAGGGTCGGCTTCAGCTCGCTGTGCACGTCCAAGGAGATCACCTACACCTTCGTCCGCGACGTGCTGGCCGAGCTCGCCGCGCTGACCCCGGGCCCGTACCTGCACCTCGGCGGCGACGAGGCCGACGCGACCTCCGACGCGGACTTCGCGGCCTTCCTCAACCGGGCCCACCCCATGGCCGTGTCGCTCGGCAAGACGGTCGTGGGCTGGCACCAGATCGCCGCGCCCGCCGTGCGTCACTCGCCGGGCCGCGTGCTGCAGTACTGGGGCCTGTCGGGCAGCGATCCGCAGGTCGCCGAGGCCGTCTCGGGCGGCGCCAAGGTCATCATGTCCCCAGCGAACAAGACTTACCTGGACATGAAGTACGACCCCACCACCCGGCTCGGGACGACCTGGGCGAGCCTCATCGAGGTCCGGACCGCCTACGACTGGGACCCGGGGGCGCACCTGACCGGCGTGCCGGAGTCGGCGGTGCTCGGCGTCGAGGCGCCCCTGTGGACCGAGACGATCGTGACGGAGGACGACCTGGAGTACATGGCCTTCCCCAGGCTGCCCGCCGTGGCGGAGCTGGGCTGGTCGCCCCGGTCGGCGCACGACTGGGAGGGCTTCCGGGAGCGGCTGGCGGCACAGGGGCCGAGGTGGGAGACCCTGGGCATCGGCTTCCACCGTTCGCCCCAGGTCTCATGGCCGGGATGATCGAGGCAGGGTCCCCGGCCCGGTTTCCATGGCGGGGGTGATCGGGGCAGACTTCGGGGGTGATCCATCACTTCGCGGTCGGTGACCTGTCCTGCGCCGTGGTCAGCGACGGGCAGCCGCGGCCACCTCTGGAGCCGCCGCTGGCGGAGTTCTTCACCCCCGACACCGGCGTGCCGGAGCGGGAGCTGCGCGCCGCCGCGGCCGACCGGACGACGCTGACCTGCGGCTACAACTGCCTGTTCGTGGAGACCGGCGCCGGCCTGGCGGTGATCGACACCGGTCTCGGCCGCGACTTCACCGGCTACGGCCCCTACATGACGCCGCTGGTCGGCAAGCTGGGCGACGGCCTGGCCGAGGCCGGTTTCGCGGCGTCGGAGGTGGCGGCCGTGGTGTTCACGCATCTTCACGAGGACCACACGCGGGGAGCCGTCGGCGCCTTCCCGGACGCGACCGCGTACGCGCACGCGGCGGAGGTGGCGTTCTGGAAGGACGCGACGTCACTCCCCGACGTGCGGCGCGGCCCGGCGCTGGAGGCGATCAGGGTGTTCGGCGAGCGGCTGCGGGAGGTCGAGTACGGCGCCGAGATCCTGCCGCACGTCCACACCGTCGACGCCGCCGGGCACACGCCGGGGCACACGGCGATCCTGCTGCGATCCCGGGGCGAGCGGCTGCTCTGCGTCGGCGACTCCTTCTACGACCCGCTCCAGCTGGCGCACCCCGCGTGGCGCACGCCGTGGGACCACGAGGCCGAACGGTCCGTGCGCAGCCGCCGCAGGATCCTCGCCTGGGCGGCCGACGAGAGCGTGCCCGTGCACGCCTACCACCTGCCGTTCCCCGGACTGGGCCGGATCGAGCGGCGCGGCGACGCCTTCGCCTGGCGGCCACTGGCCTAGGAGCCCAGCGCGAGATCAGCGCACTCGTCGTCCTGCTCGGGGCTGCCTCCGCTGACCGCGATCGCACCGACGACGACCTCGCCCCGCCGGATCAGGCGGGAGCCCGCACCCGCCATGATCGGTGTCGCCGCCAGTTGATCCATCTGCGCGAACAAGGCCGGCCATGCCCGCTGCAGCCGCAGGAGCTCGCCGCCGTCGCGGTGGAACAGCGCCACGCTCGATGCCTTCGCGGGGGCGATGCGGGCCGACAACGGCGGCGCGCCGTCCATGCGATCGAGAACCTGCAAGTGTCCGCCGTCGTCGACGATCGCGACCGTGACCAGGGCGCCGAGTGCTCCGGCATGCTCGCGTACGCGGGCGCTGACGGCCCGGGCCTCGTCCAGTGTGAGTGGCACGTACGCCACCTCCCAATATCCTTGGTCCAACCAATCTTGGCCGGACCAAGCATAGGCGAGTTCGTGGGCCGAACCAAGGGATCGCCCTATACTTCCCGCATGGCGATAGACGAATCACCCGCCCGCCTGCGAGCCAAGCCGAGCTGGCTCATCAGCAAGACGTCGGCCCGGGCTCATCGCCTCATCGCCGAGGCGATGGCCGGTGCGGGCGGGCGCGCCTACCACTTCGCGATCCTCGCCGCCCTCGACGAGTTCGGCCCCGGGAGCCAGGCGCAGATCGGCCAGCGGTGCGGCATCGACCAGAGCGACATGCACGCCATGGTGAACGAGCTGGCCCGGCAAGGTCACGTCGAGCGCATGCCGGACCCCGGCGACCGGCGCCGCAACCTGATCGAGCTCACCGCCGCGGGGCGACGCCGGCTGGAGGAGCTGGACGCGGCGCTCTCCGGGGTCCAGGACAGCCTGTTCGACGCGTTGTCCGCCGCCGAACGCGACCAGCTCACCCAGTTGCTCACCCGCATCCTCGGCTAGCTAATAGCTGGAAGCGCACGATGCGGATGGTCAGCAGCCGCCGGACGTCCGATTCGGTCAGGTAGGGCACCAGCCCCATCCACGAGCACACCTGGAGCCACTACGTCAGCCAGTCCATCCGGTGCCGGTCCGGGTGCAGGCCGGCGCCGGCGAGGGCATCGCGCTCCTGGGGCCCGACTCTCCCGCCGGGGGTCTCAGCGGCCGTACGTCAGCCGCCGCAGGAGCGTCTCGGCGGGCCCGCGCCGTCCGCCGCGCGACAGTGTCGCCGCGAGCACGACGGTGAACAGCCAGGTGACGACGGCGATGCCGGACGCGGCGGCGTCGCCCAGCCGGGTCCCGAGGCCGCCGAAGTAGGGCGCGAAGAGCGCCACGAAGACCACCGACTGCAGCAGGTAGCACGTGAGCGACCACTGACCGCACGCGGCCAGCGCGCGGGTGACCGCCCCCGGGCGCGCGCGACGCTCCCGCCCGGCCACGACGAGCCCGATCAGGGCGGCGTACGCGAGCCCGCCTGCGATGCCGGTGACGCTGTGCAGCGCGTACACGGAGACGCCGATCGCGTCCGAGACGTCCCAGAGCCGCGTGTCGACCAGCGTCAGCGGCAGCCCGCCCGCGACCGCGATCACCGTGCCCGTGACGCCGGCCCGGCGGAGCAGTGCCCGGTGCGCCCCCGGCTCCTCCAGCAGGCGGCGGCGGGCTGCCCAGATGCCCAGCAGGAAGGCCGGCACGACGCTCACGGCGAAGTACGTCGGCGTCATCCCGGACCAGCCGATCATCCGCATCACGGCCGCCTCCAGCGGGTCGGCCATGGCGGCGGGCGTGTCGCCCTTCCCCGCGGCCACGGTGAGCAGCCCGAACAGGCCGAGCACGACCACGTGCAGCACGGCCCCCACGCCGGCGGCCCAGAACAGGGCACGGTCACCGCGCCGGACGAACCCGACGAGCACCAGCCCGACCAGGCCGTAGGCGCCGAGGATGTCGCCGAAGAACAGCAGGAGGG
The DNA here is from genome assembly GCF_001083785.1 of Nonomuraea sp. SBT364. Taxonomy (GTDB): domain Bacteria; phylum Actinomycetota; class Actinomycetes; order Streptosporangiales; family Streptosporangiaceae; genus Nonomuraea. The sequence continues at coordinate 13,818 of NZ_LAVL01000152.1, read as the reverse complement.
CGTGACAGAACCCGAAGGCCAGCAGCCACAGGCTGCGCGCGCGCAGCACCCGCCGCACCTGCGGCCAGGTGCGGCCGGCGGCGAGCTGCCGGTCGGCGAGCTGGACCAGTCCGTAGCCGAACAGGCCGGCGAACATCGGCAGCGCGCGCCCGTCCACCAGGAGGATCTGGACCCCGGCCACGAGCCGGTCGACGAGATCGCCGTCGAGGGTGTAGCCGCGGAAGCCGGCCGGGTGGCCGGACAGGTACATGTGCGCGTGGGCCACCGCGATGAGCAGCAGCATGAGGCCGCGCGCGAGGTCGGGTGCCAGGGACCGCCGGGCGAGCGGGACGGCCTGCCGCGCGGGGGGCGGTGCGGTGATGGACATGGATATCCCCAGGAATTAGATACACGAGTGTAGCTTATGGCTCAGAGTAAGATACAGCCCTGTAGCTGAGCAAGGGGCAATCATGGGCGATCAGAACAGCCGGACCCGGCGCCGCGGCGAAGAGCTGATCAACGCCATCCACACCGCCGTGCTGGAGGAAGTGGTCGAGGTCGGCGTCGGACGGCTGACCATGGACGGCATCGGCAAGCGGGCCGCCACCCCCCGGAGCACGCTGTACCGCCGCTGGTCCGACCCCGTCGAGGTGCTCCTCGACGCTCTCTATCACGCCCATCCCGTCGAGGAGCCCACCCTGGGCGCCGACGACCTGCGCGGCGACCTGATCCGGGCGCTCCAGCTCATGGTCAGCTGGACGCTCAGCCCGGCCGGCCGCGCCGTGGCGACCATCCTCACCGACCCCATGGGCGCGGCCAAGATGTCCGAGCCCCTGCAGGAAAGGGTCTTCGCCAACCGGGGCGGCACGTTCACCAGCACCGTGCTGCGGCACTACGCCGAACGCGGCCACTTCCCCGCCGAACGGCTCACTCCGGTCGTCACCGACATCGGCGAGGCACTGGTCGTCAAGCGGCTGCTCGACGGCGCCCCGCCGAGCAACGCCGACCTCGCCGACTTCGTCGACCAGGCGATCCTGCCGGCGATCGGGCTCGGCCCGGCCTGAGCTCAGTGCCCGGCGCTCTGGTAGTGGTCGAGCTGCCGCCGCCACACGAGGTAGGCCACGGCGATCAGGACCACGCCCAGCAGCGGCGCGGCGAGCGCCCAGGAGGCGTCCAGCTTGCCCAGGACGACGCTGGAGGGCACGTACGCCACGAAGGCGACCGGCAGCACGAAGGTGAGCAGCCATTCGGTCACGCCGCCGAAGACCTTCATCGGGTACGAGCCGAACCTGCTGAAGACGTCGTCCACGAAGACCCGCAGGGCGGTCGTGTCGACCATGCGCAGCGACAGCGAGGAGAGCCCCAGGAAGAAGGCCGCCTCGATGAGGGCGCCCCCGGCGACCGCCACCACGCAGTAGGCGACCAGCCAGGCGTCCCAGTCGACGGGCACGTTCCCACCGGCCACGGCGAGCAGCGTCACGCCCACGAGCAGGTCGCCCACCTGCCCCAGGCCCACCCGGTTGCCCATGAGCTGGACCAGGGGGTTGAGCGGGCGCAGCAGGAACCGGTCGAACTCCCCGTTGCGCACGACCCACTGGATGTCGTGCACGCTCATCATGGGGATCATGGCCAGGGCGTGGGCGGTCAGGCGCAGCCCGTACAGGAACGCGATCTCCGCCAGCCCCCAGCCCGCCAGCGAGGGAAAGGTGTGCATCACCACCCAGATGAACGCGAACCCGGCGCCCTGCCAGACCGCGCCGCTGAGGACGCCGATCACCGAGTTCAGCCGGTACTGCATGGCGCTCCGCGCGGAGGCGCGCTGGAGCAGGACGTACAGGCGCAGCGAACGCGCGAGCTCAGCCACCCTGGATCACCACCCTCCGGTGCGCCCGGGACCAGGTCAGCGCGAGCAGGCCCCACAGCCCCGCGATCCAGGCCAGCTCGACCATGATCGGCCCTGCGACGTCGGTGATGTGACCGACGTAGATCGCCGCCGGCACGTAACCCAGATACTGGAACGGCAGCGCCCCGGCCAGCACGCCCAGGAAGCCGGGGAAGAAGGCGAGCGGCACCATCGTCCCCGCGAAGAACTGGCTGACCAGCCGGTAGAGCAGCGAGATCGCCCCGATCTCCATCGTCCAGAAGCCGATCAGGCTGATCAGCAACGCGAGCTGCACGGCGATCACGTACCCGAGCACCAGCGTGACCACGTACCCGGGGCCGTTGACGGGCGCGGTGATCGAGCCGACCAGCAGCACCACCGGGACGACGGGGGCGAGCAGCAGCAGCCCGCCGAAGGTGTTGCCCACCTGGAAGGCGGCCATCTGCCTGAGGTAGCCGGGCGGCCGGGCCAGGTCGAAGAAGACCGTGCCGCTGCGGATGCGCTCGTGGATCGTCCGGGAGACGACGGTGTGGGTGGCGAAGGACTGCAGGTTGGCCAGGGTGAGGTAGGCGAGCAGCGCGTCCAGCGTGAGCCCGGCGGCGGCGGGGCGCGCGCCGTACACCGAGGTCCAGATCATGCGCAGCAGGAACACCTGGGCGACCAGCGTCACGCAGGTCATGACGATGTTGCTGCGGTAGGCCAGGGCGAGGCGGAATCCGATGCGCATCATCGGGAGTAGATCCCTTTGATCACGCTCTCCAGGTCGGGTTCCTCGATCGACAGGTCGCGGATGGTGTGCTCGGCGGAGATCGCGGCGATCATGCCGGGCAGGTCGCCGCGGATGTCGAAGACGTAGCGTCCCTCGGCGTCCCGCCGCACGCCCCGGACCTCCTCCGGCTCCGGCTCCAGCAGCACCACCAGCCGCCGGGGCTGGTCGACCAGCGCGTCGATGGCGCCGTCGAAGAGCACCTTGCCGCGGTCGATGAGGATGATCCGCTTGCACAGGGCCTCGACGTCGGCCAGGTCGTGCGTCGTCAGGATGACGGTGGTGCGCCCGGTCCGGTTGACCTCCACGATGAACTCGCGCACCGCGTCCTTGGCCAGCACGTCCAGCCCGACGGTCGGCTCGTCCAGGTAGAGCAGCGGCGGTTCGTACAGCACGGCGGCGGCCAGGTCGCCGCGCATCCGCTGGCCCAGGCTGAGCTGGCGCACCGGCGTGTCGAGGAAGTCGTCGAGCCCGAGCAGGTCGCGCAGCTTCTTCAGCGACGTCTCGAACCGCGCGGCGGGCACGTCGTAGAGCGAGCCCACCAGCCGCAGCGACTCGATCAGCGGCAGGTCCCACCACAGCTGGCTGCGCTGCCCGAAGACGACGCCGACGTTGCGCGCGTTGGCCGAGCGGTCGCGCCACGGCACCAGGCCGCCGACCCGCACGGTGCCGCTCGTCGGGGTGAGGATGCCGGTGAGCATCTTGATCGTGGTGGACTTGCCGGCGCCGTTCAGTCCCAGGTAGCCGATCACCTCACCCTCGTCGATCGTGAAGCTGACGCCGTCGACGGCGGTCTTCTCCACGTACTGGCGGGTGACCAGCGTGCGTAACGCGCCCAGCGGGCCGGGGAAGGTGCGTGGCCGGCGGAAGACCTTGGTCAACCCCTCTGCCCGGATCATCCAGTGATCCTTTCCTCGCGAGATGGAAGCCGCAATCGCTTTTCTACCGGCCGGACCCCGACGAAAGTCAGGGTTCGCGCCAGACTTTCGCTCATGTCGGCACTGACCTGCGCCTTCGTACGCTGCTTCGCATGATCGGAATCCGACGCGACGCCGCTGCCGTGCTTCTCGCCCTGGCCGTCGCGATGCCCCTGACCCCGTCCCCTGCCGCCGCCGACGTGCGCCCGGCCATCCCCCGTCCGACCGGCGCGTACGAGGTCGGCCGCGACACCCTGCACCTCGTCGACGGCGAGCGCCGCGACCCGTGGGTCCCGTCCTCGGGCGCGCGGCAACTGATGGTCTCGATGTACTACCCGGCCCGCGGCGGCGGCGAGCCCGCCCCGTACATGTCCGTCGACGAGGCCCGTCTCCTGCTGAAGGGGCAGAACCTCGACAAGCGGTTCGCGCCGGAACTGCTCGCCGGCACCGGCACGAACGCCCGCGCCGGCGCCCGGCGCGCCGGCGGCAGGCACCCGCTGGTGGTGCTCTCCCCCGGTTTCACCCTCAACCGCGCCACCCTCACCTCGCTCGCCGAGGAGCTCGCCTCCAGGGGGTACGTGGTCGCGCTCGTGGATCACGCCTACGAGTCGTTCGGCACCACGTTCCCCGGCGGCCGCACGCTGACCTGCGTCGCCTGCGACACCGTGGAGAAGGCCGGCTCGGCCGCCGCCGAGAAGGAACTGCTGGCCAAGGCCGCCGCCGGCCGGGCGGCCGACATCTCCTTCGTCATCGACCGCCTGACCGGCTCGCCCGTCTGGAAGCGCTCGATCGACCCGAGGCGCATCGGCGCGGCCGGGCACTCCCTGGGCGGCAACGCCGCGGCGAGCGTCATGGCCGCCGACCGTCGCGTCCGCGCCGGGGTGAACATGGACGGGACGTTCTTCGCACCGGTCCCGAAGCGGGGCCTCGGCAAGCGGCCGTTCCTCATGCTCGGCACCCGGTCCGGGCACTCGCCCGGCTCCGAGGACACCAGCTGGCCCCGGGACTTCGAGCGGCTGGACGGCTGGAAGCGCTGGCTGACCGTCGCCGACTCCGGTCACTTCACCTTCATCGACCTGCCGATCCTGGGCGGGCAGGTCGGCATGACCGACCCCTCGGCGCCCCTGTCCGGCAAGCGGTCGGGTGAGATCACCCGCTCGTACGTGGGCGCCTTCTTCGACCAGCACCTGCGCGGCAAGCACCAGCCGCTGCTCGACGGCCCCTCCCCGGCCAACCCCGAGGTCACCTTCCAGAACCCTCGATCCCCGTCCGGTCAATGACGTCGTGGAGATACCGCACGGCGAGCTTCTCGGCGTGGTGGCGCCGTTCGAGCTCCGCGCCGGTGTCGTCGAGCCACCGCCGGTAGAGCTCGACGCAGGCGAGCAGGGCCTGACCGGCGTCGTCCCGGTCATGGCCGCAGAGGGTTCTGCGCAGCTCGCGCGCCTCGTCGGGCGCGATGGATTCGAGGTGGCGGACGCCACGCGGTGACGCGCCCGCCCGCAGCGCGGCCAGGGGCCCCAGCACGGCCTCACGCAGGTAGCCGAGGAAGCCGATGACCTCGAACAGCTCGCCGCGGCCGAGCTTCGCCGCACCGTAGTGCACCCAGGTCCAGAACCGGTCCTCGATCCACTGCAGGTCGAGCGGCGAGGCCGTCGGCGGACGCGCCGCGAGGGAGGCGGCCAGAGCGCCGTCCCGGTCCCACAGGACGTCCGGGTCCTCAGTGCGTTCGGCGAACCCGGAAGCCCGGACGAACTTGAAGTCCACATGGAGGAGGGGCGGCCCGACCAGCGTGATGATCAGCCGGGGTTCGCCGACGTGCTCCCCGGTGAACCCCGCCACCAGGGCGGTCCACGAGCTGATCAGCGCGAGGCGCTCCGCCATGACCCAGTCGAACGCCTCGTCGTCGACGACCACGATGAGGTCGACGTCGGAGTAGACGTCGGGGCGCCCACCCGCGATCGACCCCGCGAGGGCGACACCGGCCACTCTCGGTTCCTGCCGGATGCGAGGGAGCACCTCGCCGAGGAACTGGTTGTGCAGGGTGAGAGCCTCCATGGCGTTCCTTCCGGTACGAAGCAAAGTCTTCGAACGTACCACGCCGCCGGGCTCCCGGGTCAGGTCACCTGGTGACGCGGTCGAGGAGTTCGAGCAGGTGGTGGTAGGGCTTGCCGGTGGCGCGGGTGAGGCCGAGCTCGCAGGTGCGGTTGACCGAGGCGTGGGCGGCGAAGTCGCCGGCGGTCACGGAGGCGGCTTCGGCGCGGGTGGCGGAGGCGGTCAGCTCGGGGTGGAGCAGGCCGCGGTCGCCGGCGAAGGCGCAGCACTGCCAGCCGTCGGGGACGACGACCCGCTCGGCGACGGCCTGCGCGATGCGGGTGATGGCGGCGTCGAGGCCGAGGCGGGTGGACGAGCAGGTGGGGTGCAGGGCCAGCGAGGGCAGCCGGCGGGCTTCGGGCAGGCGGGGCAGGATGTGCTCGGCGGTGAAGGCGACGGCGTCGATCACCTGGAAGCCGAGCTTCTCGAAGCCTTCGGTGCAGGAGGCGGCGTCGGTGACGACGGGGACACGGCCGCCGTCGGTGGCCTGCGTGAGCACGCCGGCGACGCGGCGGGCCATCGTCTCGTGGCCGTCGGCGAAGCCCTTGGACGACCAGGGGGTGCCGCAGCACAGGCCGGCGATCTGCTCGGGGACGTGCAGGCGCAGGCCCGCGCGTCCGGCCAGGCGACGGAAGGCGGCCATCACGCCGGGGCCGCCGTCGGCGGGGGCGAACAAGGTGTTCAGGCAGGACGGCAGGTAGACGGCGTCGGGCGAGCCGGCCGGGTCGGGGCGGCGGCGCGTGCCTCCCCTGGGCAGGTCGCGGCTCCACTGCGGCACGGCCTCGGAGCCGATCAGAGCGCGGGCCGATCGGCTGGCGCCCTCGGGAAGCGCGGGCGGGACGCTCGCGGCCGTGTCGAGGGCCGAGTTCATGGCCCGGGTGACGCCGTCCCAGTGCTTGGCGGCGCTCTTCCAGCCGGCCCGGGCCGGGCGGCCGTGGCGTTCGGCGCGCAGGCGCCTGGTCAGGTCGCCGGTGTTGATCTGGACGGGGCAGGCGGTGGCGCACATGCCGTCGACGGCGCAGGTGTCGACGGCGTCGTAGGCGTACTCCTCCTCCAGCTCGCGGGCGAGCGCGTGGTCACCGGCGGCCCGGGCGGCGGCGAGCTCGCGGCGCAGCACGATGCGCTGGCGGGGCGTGGTGGTCAGGTCGCGGCTGGGGCAGACGGGCTCGCAGTAGCCGCATTCCACGCACCGGTCGACCTCGGGCTCGACCGTGACGACGGTCTTGAGGTCGCGCAGATGGGCGTCGTCGCGGTCGGTGAGGAGCACGCCGGGATTGAGGATGCCGGCGGGGTCGCACAGCCGTTTGACCTCGCGCATCACCTCGTACAGCTCGTCGCCGTACTGCCGCCGCACGAACGGGGCCATGACGCGGCCGGTGCCGTGCTCGGCCTTGAGCGTGCCGTCCCGGCCCAGCACCGCCTCCACCATGTCCTCGGTGAAGTCGGCGTAACGCCGCAGGTCGGTGGCGAAGCGCTCGTTCAGCATGAAGTGCAGGTTGCCGTCCTTGGCGTGGCCGAAGACGACGCTGCGCTCGTAGCGGTGCTTGGCGAACAGGCCGTTGAGGTCGTCGCACAGGTCGGCCAGGGCGGGCACCGGGACGGCCACGTCCTCCAGCAGCGCGGTGGTGCCGCTGGGCCGGGCGCCGGCGACGGAGGCGTACAGGCCCTTGCGGATGTGCCACAGTGCCGCCCGCCCGCCGGCGTCCCTGCTCAGCCGGGCGGGCACGGACAGCTCCAGCTCGCCGAACACGCTCGCCGCCGCGCGCTCCCGCTCGCCGAGCAGCCCGGCGTCCGACTCCTGCCATTCCACCAGCAGCGCGGCATGATCTTGTACGTTCAGCGTACGCAGGAGGTCGTCGGCCTTGGGGTCGGTCCGCGCCACGCGCAGCGACTCGGCGTCCAGCAGCTCGACGGCGGCGGGCTCGGCGGCGACCAGGCCGGGCATCGCGGCCATGGCCTGGTGCAGCGTGGGGAAGACGAGCAGGCCGGTGGCGGCCAGGGGGTGCGCGGGCACCGTGCGCAGCACCGCCTCGGCGACGAAGCCGAGCGTGCCCTCGCTGCCGATGATCAGGTGCGCGAGGATGTCCACGGGGTCGTCGTGGTCGAGGAAGCTGTTGAGCCCGTAGCCCATGGTGTTCTTCAGCGCGAACTGGGCTTCGACGCGCCGCACCGAGTCGGGATTGCCGCGGACCCGGTCGCGCAGCCGCTCCAGGCCGACCGCCAGCTCGGGTTCGAGCGCCCGCAGCCGCTCCCCGGCGTCGGGCGCGCCGGTGTCGACGACGGTGCCGCTGGCCAGCACCAGCGTCATCGACTCCAGGGTCCGGTACGTGTTCGCGTGCGTGCCGCAGGTCATGCCGCTGGAGTTGTTGGCCACGACCCCGCCGATCGTGCACGCCGACTCGCTGGCCGGGTCGGGGCCGAGCTTGCGGCCGTAGGGCGCGAGGCGGGCGTTGACCTGGCGCAGCACCGCGCCGGGCTGCACCCGCACCCGCGCGCCGTCGTCCAGCACCTCGATCGAGCGGAAGTGCCTGCGCGTGTCGACCAGGAGGTGTTCGCTCACCCCCTGCCCGCTCAGGCTCGTCCCGCCCGACCGGAACGTCAGCGGCAGCCCGGTGCGCAGCAGCGCCGCGACCTGGCCGGCGTTCTCGGGAACCAGGACGGCCTGCGGGGTCAGCAGGTAGTGCGAGGCGTCGTGGGCCATGCCGAGCCGGTCGCTCGCCCGTGTACGGGTGATCCCCGGCACGGCGTTCTCCACGGCGGCGAGGCTGGCGCTATCGATCACATGCGTACTCTCTCATGCGGTCCGCCCAGGTCACGCGAGTGCCCATGGACCACGATGCCGACCACGATCTCCCCGCGGCGCGGGGACCGGGGAGGCGCTAATTGATCGCGCCGTTCTTCAGGGCCCACTCGACGAAACCGTCCGGGGCGTTGCGCACCCCCAATATCTGCGCGCCCTTGATGGAGGAAACGGCCTCCCAGTCCCTCAGCCCCATCAGGTCCGCCCGCTCCAGATTGGCGCCGCTGAGGTTCGCTCCCAGGATGGTGGCGCCGCGCAGACTCGCCTCACGCAGGACCGTCCGGGACAGGTCGCTCTTGATGAGATTGCACGACTCCAGGCTCGCCTTTTCCAGATGTGCGCCCCGGAGGCTCGCCTCCGGCAACTGGGCGCCGAGCAACTCCGCTTCAGCGCAGTTGGCGCCGTCCATGATGGCCCCCTGGAGGCGGGCTTTGCGGAACACGACTCGCACCAGCGACGCGTCCTTGAAATTCGCGTCGAACGCGGTGACCTGCTCCAGGTCCGAGTCGTCAAGCGTGGCCGACCGGAAATCCGCGGTGGACAGCGTGGAGTTGGCCAGATTCGCACGAGAAAGGAGGACGTTGTCCAGGCGGGCACCGGTGAGGTTCGCATAGGCCAGATCGACGCCGACGAGACTGCCGTCCTTGATCCAGTCGCTGTCGCGCAGTTCCTTGACCGCCCGGATCGCGGCGGCCTGATCAGTGCTGCCCATCTCCCAGATCAGTCTCTTCTTGAGCTGCGTCCGGTTCTCCTGCGCGTAGAGCTTGTCGATCAGCAGCACCGTGATGGAGATGCTGATGAGGCTGGTGGACAGATTCGCGTAGAGCGATGCGACGAGCTCGCTCGCGACCCAGTTGTCCGGATACCAATAGAGCAGGATGAGCAGGAGCCCGGCCACCAGGAGCAACCAGGCAGCGCGCTGCGCCGACATTAGCCGTGCTCTTTTGCGTCGTATTCATAGGTGATGATGAAATGAGAGTTCGAGCGGCCTTTCGTGACGATGGCACCGCCCTCCGCGGTCAGCGTCACCCCGAACTCCACCTTGATCCGGTCGGCCCCGCTCCGCGCGTTTCTCAGGGCGCCGATGATGGACCTCGTCACCGTCGACAGAACTTCGCTCAACGGCTCTTCGTCGACCAGGATGTTGCGTTTCCTGGGGAGGCTGACGGACAGTGATTCCTGGTCGGACAACTGATAGCGGACACCGTCGCGCGTTTCTATCGTGAGCGGGTCTTGCGCCGACATGTTTCCTGCTCCCTCACGTCGCCCACCCTGGACTGGCGCATTCTCGCCCCTGCCAACACCGTTGGCAACCCGCCCGTGAGAGCCCGCGCCGCCCCGCCGGAACTCCGGGCCGACGGAGCCGAGATGCGGCCTGTAGCCGGTCGCGAAGATGACCGTGTCGACGTGTTCGCGCTCCCCGCCGGCCCGGACGACCCGGTCGTCGTCGAAAGGCGGTGAACATCGGCCGCCGGTCCATCCGCCCTACCTCCAGCGAAGCGGCGTGGCCCCCGGTGTCCAGGACGGGCGTCCCGGTGGCGATGCGGGCCGGCCAGTGCGGGGGCAGGTCGTCGAACCCGGTGGTGGCGTGCCGGTGGTGCACGTCCTCGGCGCCGACGATCTGCGGCACGAACTGGATCGGCTGCCGCGAGGCGATCGTCACCGCGGCGACCTCGGCGCGCTCGTACGTGACCTGGACGGCCGAGTGGCCCGGCGCCCACCACCACGACACGCCGCCCGGGCGGCCGGCGAGCCGCGCCTGCACCTGCTCGGCTACGGCGACTGGACGGGCCCCGCCTCGGCCACCCTCATCGGCGCGGGCCGCAGCAGGCGGTCTCCGACATCGCGGCGCTCAGCGGCGGGTCGCCCACCCCGGAGCCCAGATCCCGGCGTCGCCGGGCCCGGCGGACGCGGCGGCGAGGTGGTCGCGGAGGACGGCCAGCCCCGGGTGGGGGTTGTCGCGGCGCCACAGCAGCGAGTGCGGGTAGACGGGCGTCGGGTCGGTCACCGGGATGCGGCGCAGGCCATGACCGGCGGGCCAGACCAGGCGGGTCTGCTTGCCCATGAACGTGGCCAGGGCCGGGGTGTCGGCGATGGTGTCGAGGAGCGCGTCGGAGCCGAAGTTGGGGCCCGTCGCCTCGATGGTGAGGCCGAACTCGGCGACGAGGTCGTCGTAGTAGGCGGCCCACTCGGTGCCGGGGACGATGCCGGGCATCCAGATCCGGTGCCCGGTGAGCTGGGCGAGGGTCACCGACCGGGCGCCCGCCAGCACGTGGTCGGGCCCGGTGAGAAGCTGCAGCACCTCGTCCTGCACCCAGACGGAGTCGATCTCCTCGGGCAGGGGCCTGCCCGGCACGGCGACGGCGCGGAAGGAGGCGTCGATCGCACCGGACCGGATCGCGGCGACGGCCGCCTCGATGTCGAACAGCATCACCACGTCGAGCTCGATCTCGGGGTGCGCGCGGTGGAAGCCGCGCATCAGGCCCGAGGCCGCGCTGCGTGAGGCGATCACGTCGACGCGCAGCGGGCGGCTGCCGGGCAGCACGGACGCGACCGCGCGCTCGGCGACACGCAGCAGCTCGCGCGCGTGGGGCAGGAACGCCTGCCCGTCGATGGTGAGCCTGGCCCCGTGCGCCGTGCGGGTGAACAGCCGCACGGCGAGGTCCTTCTCCAGCCCGGCGATGCGCTTGGAGACCGCCTGCTGGCTGATCGACAGGTCCGCGGCGGCGTCCTGGAACCGGCCGGTGTCCACGACGGCGACGAACGTGCGCACAGCATCGAGATCCACAGCAGCCGACCTTAGTACACAACCCGTGGTTGTGCGATTTCTGCCGACCGGTTGTTTGACCTGCCCGCCCGCCTCACGTTTTGATCTCCCAGATCAACGAATGGTTGTCTTCCGGAGAGAGCGGGTGCGTGTTGGGAAGGTCGCTGGGGCGGCAGTTCAGCTGGTTCTGGGCCGCGTACGCGGTCAGCGCGTTCGGCACCTGGCTCGCGTTCGACGCGTTCGCCCTGATCGCGATCCTCGCCCTGGACGCGGGGCCCGCCGAGGTGTCGGCGCTGGCCGCCGCCGGGCTCGCGGTCGGGGCGGTGGTCGCGGTGCCGCTCGGGCCGTGGGTGGAGTTCCGGCGCAAGCGGCCGGTGATGATCGCGATGGACCTGATCCGGTTCGCGGCGCTGATGAGCGTCCCCGCCGCCTACCTGCTCGACCGGCTGAGCTTCGCTCACCTCCTGGTCGTGGCGGTCGTCGTCGGCGCGGCCGCCATCGCCTTCACCGCCGCGAGCGGAGCGTGTCTCAAGGCGCTCGTCCGGCCCGCGGACCTGCTCGTCGCGAACGGGCGGTTCGAGGCCACGACCTGGACCGCCACCGCGCTCGGGCCGCCGCTCGGCACCGCCGCGATCGGGCTGGTCGGCCCGGTGGCGAGCGTGGCGGCCAACGCGGTCAGTTTCCTCCTCTCGGCCGCCGGGATCCGCGCCATCGGCGGGCACGAGCCCAGCGCCGCGCCGACCGCCGCACCGTCCCGTCCCAGGGCCCGGGACCTGCTGGAGGGGTGGCGGCACATCCTGGCCAGTCCGGTGCTGCGCCCGCTGTTCTTCAACACCGTCCTGGTCAGCGGCCTGATCATGGCCGCCACACCGTTGCTCGCCGTCCTCATGCTCGGCGAGCTCGGGTTCACTCCTTGGCAGTACGGCCTGGCCTTCGGGGTCCCCTGCGTCGGCGGCCTCATCGGCTCGCGGCTGGCCGGCCCGCTCCTCGCCCGCTACGGACGGCACAAGGTCATGCTCACCGCCGGGACGCTGCGCGCGTGCTGGTGCGTCGGACTGGCCTTCGTCGGCCCCGGCCCCGCCGGGCTCGTCCTCGTCATCATCGTCGAACTCGGGCTGATCACCTGCATGGGCGTGTTCAACCCGGTGTTCGCCACCTACCGGCTCGAACAGCTCCCGCCGGACCGGGTCGTCCGCACGTTGTCCGCCTGGTCGATCACCAGCAAGGCCACCGTCGCCGCCCTGACCGGCTTGTGGGGCCTGCTGGCCGCCCTCACCGGCCCCCGCACCGCGATCGCGATCGCCGGTGTGCTCCTCCTGGCGACCTCGCTCCTCCTCCCCCGGCACGACCGCACGCCCCCACTCAGGAACGCCGACCAGGCGCCACCGGAAAGGCGAACACTCGCATGAGCACCACCTCCGCGCTCGACCCCGCACGCACCGCCCTGCTCGTCCTGGACTGTCAGCCCGCGATCCTCGGACTGCTCCCGGAAAGCGACACCGAAGCCCTGCTGGGACGCCTAGAAGGGGCGATCGCCGACGTTCGCGCCGCGGGCGGCACCGTCGCCTACGTCCGGGCCGGCTTCACCGAGGCGGACTGGGCCGCGATCCCGGCCGCCAGCAGGTCCTTCGCGCCGATCGCCCAGCACCGTCTCATGCACCACGCGGACCCCGGCACCGCCGTCCACGAACGTCTCGCTCCCCGGAGCGGAGACCTCGTCGTGCGCAAGGTCCGTCACGGCGGCCTGTCCACCACCGATCTCGATCAGCGGTTGCGCGCCCACGGCATCACCGCTCTGATCATCGCGGGCGTCAGCACCAGCGGCGTCGTCCTGTCCACCGTCCTCGACGCGGCCGACCGCGACTACCGGCTCCACGTCCTGACCGACGGCGTCGCCGACCCGGACCCGGTAGCGCACGACGTCCTGCTCCACCGAGTCCTTCCCGCCCGGGCCCACCTCCTCGGAACCGCCGAACTGCGCGCCCTCCTGCAACAGGCCCACGGCTGAGCAAGCCCCGTCCTCGGCCCCGGAACCGGCCGCCTGATCGTCATGCCGGGCTCGGCACGCCGCCTGCCCGCCCGGCCAGGCGGCGTCCGGCCCGCTGCATCGGCAGCTCCACGTACCGATGGGTCAGCCAGCTGACCGGCAGCAACACGGCGAGCACGAGCACGCCGACGCCGGCCTGCGCCGGCCACGGCGCCCGGCGCAGGTCCCCCAGCACCCGCATGGCGATCAGCAGGATCGGCAGATGCACCAGGTAGAGGGAGTAGCTGATGACGCCGAGCCGCACCAGCACGGCGGGCAGGCGCCGCCCCCGCAGCGCCATCGCCCCCGCGAACGTCAGCGCGGCCAGCACGATCGTCAGGATCCACACCGGCGGCCGCACCCACCACCACCCGGCACTGATCGCCCAAACCGGCGTCAAGGCCACCACCCCTCCGGCCACGAACACCGGCCACAGCCGCCCCCGCCCGCGCTCCCACCGATGCACCGCCGTGCCCGCGAACATGAACGCCAGCATCGCCGCCCCGAACCACGGCACCCGGCTGCTCATCAGCAGCAGCACCAGCGCCATGACCCCCAGCACCACGGCGGCCGGCCGGGCGCCGTGGTGC
>NZ_LAVL01000151.1 GCF_001083785.1 Nonomuraea sp. SBT364 | reverse complement strand
TGGTGGGGCCGGTGACGGGTTCGACGGCGGCGTTGGGGGCCGGCTGGCCGGTGAGGCGGACGATGAGCTGGTCGGCCGTGGGCCGCTGGGCGGGGTCCTTGGACAGGCAGGCCGCCACCAGCTCGCCGAGCGTGCCCTCCATGCTGCCGAGCTGCGGCTCCTCGTGGAGGATGCGGTTCATGACCACGGGGATCGAGTCGGCGCCGAAGGCCGGCTTGCCCGTGGCGGCGTAGACCATCGTGACGCCCCAGGCGAACACGTCGGCGGCCTCGGACACCGGCGAGGCGGCGGTGAGCTGCTCCGGGGCCAGGTACGACGGGGTGCCCATGGCCATGCCGGTGGCCGTGGCGCCGGGGGAGTCGAGGGCGCGGGCGATGCCGAAGTCGATCACCACCGGCCCTTCGGGGCCCATGAGCACGTTGGCGGGCTTGAAGTCGCGGTGCAGGATGCCGGCCCGGTGGATGGCGGCCAGGGCGGTGGCGGTGCTGATCGCCAGCCGCTCCAGGGCGGCGCCCCGGCGCGGCCCCTCGTTGATGACGAGCTCGCGCAGCGACGGCCCGGGCACGTACTCGCTGACGATGTACGGCCGGCTGCCCTCCAGGTCGGCGTGCAGCACCGGCGCGGTGCAGAACCGGGCGACCCGCTGGGCCACCGCGACCTCGCGCAGGAAGCGGCTGCGCGCCTCCGGGTCGGCCACCAGCGCGTGGTGCAGGAGCTTGACCGCGGCCTGCTCGCCGGACTCGGCCTTGCCCAGATAGACGACGCCTTGACCACCCTCGCCGAGCCGGGCGACGATGTCGTACTCGCCCAGCCGCCGCGGGTCGTCCGCCGCCAGCGGCTGGAACTGATTCACCCGGGACCCCCATAACAGAACGATCGCTGGGGCGAAACGCTACCAGCGTGACATGTGGTACGTACGCCGACCTGCTAGATCATTCACCTTTGACCCGGACAAGTCAGGGTTTCTGTGCAGGTCGTGGCTCAGGTCACGGGTTGGTGAACAAATGGCTGATCAGATGGCCTTGCCCGGGTTCAGCAGGCCCAACGGGTCGAAAACGGCCTTGATCCCGTGCTGCACGTCCTGCGCCACCGGCCCCGATTCCAGCGCCAGCCAGCGCCGCTTGAGCACGCCGACGCCGTGCTCGCCGGTGAGCGTGCCGCCGAGCTCCAGCGCCTTGGTGAACACCTCGTCCGCCGCGGCCCACACCTCGGGCGGAGGCTCGGCCGTACCGTGCTCGAAGACGAACGTCGGGTGCAGGTTGCCGTCGCCGGCGTGCGCGACCGTGCAGATGGGCACGCCGTGCCGGGCGGCGGCGGCCTCGATGGCGGTGATCATGTCGGGCAGCGCCGAACGGGGCACGCACACGTCCTCCACCAGGCACGCGCCGAGGCGCTCCTTGGCCTGGTAGGCCATCCGGCGCAGCCCGATCAGCTCCTCGGTCTCCTGCGGGCTGGACGACACGGCCACGAACGTGGCGCCGTTGTCCAGGCAGAGGCGTTCCATGCGCGCGGCCACGGCCTGGGCGTCGGCGGCGTCGGACTGCCCGATCAGCATGGCCATCGTGGCGGGCTCCAGGCCGATGTTGCGCCAGTCGTCGATGGCCTTCAGCGTGGCCCGGTCCAGCAGCTCCATCAGCGACGGCTGGCACCCGGCGGCCATGATGGCCGTCACGGCCGCGCCCGCGTCGCGCAGTGAGCCGAACTCGGCGGCGAACGTCGCGGGCGGCGCGGCCGGCGCCCGGCGCAGCCGCACCGTGGCCGAGGTGATCACGCCCAGCGTGCCCTCGGAGCCGACGAACAGCCCGGTCAGGTCGTAGCCGGTGACGCCCTTCATGGTCCTGCGGCCGGTGTCGAGCACCCGGCCGTCGGCCAGCACGACCTCCAGGCCGAGCGCCGAGTCACGGGTGACGCCGTACTTGACGCAGCGCAGCCCGCCCGCGTTCGTGGCCAGGTTGCCGCCGATCGTGGAGATCTCGTACGAGGACGGGTCGGGCGCGTACATGAGCCCGTGCTCCCGCGCGGCCCTGTCGAGGTCGGCGGTGATCACGCCGGGTTCGACCACGGCGATCTCGTCCACCGGCGAGAGCTCCCTGATCGCGGTCATCCGCGCCAGCGACAGGACCAGCGAGCCGTCGGAGGCCGTGGCGCCGCCCGCCAGCCCGGTGCCGGCGCCGCGCGGCACCACGGGCACCCGGTGCTCGGTCGCCCAGCGCATGGTGGTGACCACGTCGTCGCGGGAGGCGGCCAGCACCACTCCGAGTGGCTTGCCCGGCGCCACGAACGTGCGGTCGCGGGCGTAGGAGTCGATCACGTCCGGGTCGGTGACGACACGGCCGCCGGGCAGGGAGTTCACCAGAGCGTCGATGGGTCTCACATGAGAAACCTTACGGTTTGCGTGGACGGTGCCTTACGGCCAGACTGCCCGGGTGGAAGTGAGCTGTCCGGTGTGTGCGCAGGTCGACCAGGTCGTATCGGTGCCGGGGGCGGTCGCGGCGGGGACCACGTACCGGATCGGCCGGGTCCGGATGCCCGGCGAGCGCCAGGTCGCCGACCTGCCCACCGGGTCCGCGCTGGGCGTGTCCAAGCATCAGATGAGCCGCACCCAGCTGGCCGTCTGGCTGTCGTTCCCGAGCCGCCATTACGCGCCCTGGTCCAGGAACCAGGGCTACCTGCTGCTGCTCGTCGCCGCCCTGGCGCACCTGGTGGTGGCGCTGGTGCTGGCCATGGGCAAGCACTCGGGGTGGGCCGAGGTGCTGCTCGCGCCGTTCTGCCTGACGGGGGTGCTGTGGGGGTTCGGGATGCTGTTCGTGCTCGGCGCGCACGCGGCCCGCAAACGCGACCTGGCCGAGGGGCCGGCCCGGGAGAAGGCGCTGGCCGTCTGGGAGGGGCTCTACTACTGCTCGCGTGACAACGTCGCGTTCGAGCCGGGCGTCGGCGTCTCGTTCCACCCGAGCGAGACGCGCGAGTACATCTTCGGTTTCCGGCGTTCCGGAACCGCTTAGCATTCCCGGCACCGGCCTGTCGGGTATGCCTTTCTAGGCTGATGGCATGCTCATCAGCCCGCACCCCGTCGTGCCGCGCGTCGAGCGGCAGCACCGGCTCATCGAGGAGCTCAGGGCCACCGCGCCGCGCCCGCTGACGGCCGGGTCGCTGGCCGGGCGGACCGGCGTCAGCGTCCGCACCGTCGAGCGTGACCTGGCCGCACTCCAGGACGCCGGCCTGCCCATCGCCGCCAGGCGAGGCTCCGGCGGCGGCTACGCCATCGACGCGCGCCGGGAGCTGCCGCCGCTCGCGCTCACTCCCGGCGAGGCGTCGGCCCTGGTGGCGTCGCTGGTCGCGGTGGGACCCCGGGCCTCGGCCAGCGCCCAGTCGGCCCTGGCCAAGCTCATCACCGCGCTCTGCGAAGGAGGCGACCATGCTCGCGATCAGGGCCGAGGGACTGCATAAGGCGTTCGGGCCGGCGGTCGCGCTGGACGGCCTCGACCTGGAGGTCCCCGAGGGTTCGATCACCGCCCTGCTGGGACCGAACGGCGCCGGCAAGACCACGCTGATCAGGATCCTGGCCACGCTGTCGCGCCCCGGCCGGGGGCGGGCCGAGGTGTGCGGCTTCGACGTCACCGCCCGGCCGGACCGGGTGCGGGCCCTGATCGGCCTCACCGGGCAGTACGCGGCCGTCGACGAACTGCTGACCGGGCGGGAGAACCTGGTGCTGATCGGGCGGCTGGCCCGGATGGGCGCGGCGGCGGCCCGGGTCCGCGCCCGCGAGCTGATGGAGCTGTTCGAGCTGGAGGACCGGCGCGCGGGCACGTACTCGGGCGGCACCCGCAGACGGCTCGACCTGGCGGCCAGCCTGATGGCGCGGCCGCGGGTGCTCTTCTACCTGGAGGAGGCCGACCGGCTGGCCGGCGCCGTCACGCTGATCGACCGGGGCCGGGTGGTGACCACCGGCACGCCCGCCGAGCTCAAGTCCCGCGCCGGTGGGCCGCGCGCGGAAGTGGTGCTGGCCGACCCCGCCCAGGCGGGTCAGGCGATCACGGCGCTGGCCCGTTACGGCGAGCCGGGCGTACGGGACGCCACCGTGACCGTCCCGGTGGCCGAGGGCGCGCTGCCTGGCCTGCTGCGCGAGCTCGACGCGGCCGGCGTCGGCGTGGCGGAGCTGGCGCTGCGCCGCCCCACCCTGGACGACGCGTTCCTGGCGCTGACCGGACACGCCCCGCAGGACGGAGACGGCCGATGACCGTGCTCACGGCCGGGCGGTGGCTGCACGACGCCTGGCTGATGGCCGGGCGCAACACGCGCCGCATCCTGCGCGCCCCCAGGCTGCTGCTGATGTACGCGCTCATCCAGCCGGTGACGTTCATCCTGCTGTTCGCGTACGTCTTCAGCGGGGCGATCGCCACCCCCGGCGGGACTACGTGCAGTTCCTCATCCCGGCGATCTTCGTGCAGATGATCCTGTTCAGCTCGGCCGGGGCGGCGGCGGTCGGCCTGGCCGAGGACATGGAGCGGGGCGTCATGGTGGCCTGCGGGCTCCTGGTGGGCTTCCGGTTCCGCGGCGAGCCCGGCGCGATCGTGCTGGGGTTCGGGCTGCTGCTGCTGGCCGGGTTCGCCTTCTCCTGGGTGGCCGCGTTCGCCGGGCTGGCGGCCCGGGGCGCGGAGGCCGCCCAGGGGCTGGGGCTGGTCTGGCTGTTCCCGTTCACGTTCGTCAGGAGAACAGCCCCGTCACGCTGCTGGTCGAGACGTTGCGCGCGTGGTTCGGCGGGCGGCCGGCCGGCGAGCTCGCCGGCCGGTCCGTCGCCTGGTGCCTGGGGCTGATCCTGGTGTTCGGCGCGCTGGCCGTGCTGCGCCTGCGCCGGGCCGGGCGCTGAGCGCCTACGCGTGCTCCTCGGCGACCAGGCGGACGCAGACGGCCAGGCCCGCGATGGCCTGCTCCAGCTCCTCCAGGTCGGGGTAGGTGGGCGCGATGCGGATCGTGCGGTCGTCGGGGTCCTGGCCGTAGGGGTGGGTGGCGCCGGCCGGGGTCAGCGCGATGCCCGCGGCCTTGGCCTTGGCCACCACCTCGGCGGCGTGCGGCACGTCCAGGCTGATGAAGTAGCCGCCCTGCGGGCTGGTCCAGGTGGCCAGGTCGCCGAGCTCCTTGGCGAGCACCCGGTCGACCACCTCGAACTTGGGCCCGATCAGCTCGGCGTGCTTGCGCATGTGCGCGGCCACGCCGTCGGCGTCGCGCAGGAACTCCACGTGGCGCAGCTGGTTGAGCTTGTCCGGGCCGATGGACTGCTTGCGCGTGTTGCCGAGGAACCAGGCGACGTTGGCCGGGGAGGAGCCGAAGAACGCCACGCCCGCGCCCGCCAGCGTCACCTTCGAGGTGGAGCCGTAGACGAACGCGCGGTCCGCGTTGCCGTGCTCGGCGCAGAGCGCGAGCAGGTCGGCGAGCTCGGCCGGGGTGTCGGTCAGGTGGTGGACCGCGTAGGCGTTGTCCCAGAAGATCCGGAAGTCGGGCGCGGCGGCCGGCATGGCGGCCAGGCGGCGCACGGTCTCGTCGCCGTAGACGATGCCGGACGGGTTGCTGTACTTGGGCACGCACCAGATGCCCTTGACGCTCGCGTCGTCGGCGACCAGGCGCTCGACGACGTCCATGTCGGGGCCCTCGGCGGTCATGGGCACCGGGACCATCTTGATCCCGAACTCCTGGCAGATGGTGAAATGCCGGTCGTAGCCGGGCACCGGGCACAGGAACGTGATCTCCGGCTCCTCGACCCAGCGGCGCTCGGCGCCCGGGACCTTGCTCAGCAGCGCGTGCACGATGGTGTCGTGCATCATCGCCAGGCTGGCGTTGCCGCCCACCACGAGCTGCGCCGGCGGCACCTGCAGCAGCGGCCCGAACAGCTCGCGCAGCTCCGGCAGCCCCTGCAGGTCGCCGTAGTTGCGCGCGTCGAGGCCGTCGGCGGTGCGGTGGGACGAAGGCAGCTTGAGCATGTCGTCGGAGAGGTCGAGCTGGCGCGGTGACGGCTTGCCCCTGGTGAGGTCGAGCTTGAGCCCCCGCTGGACAAGGGCGGCATAGTCACGCGAAGCGTTCACGGGATTCTTCTCCTCCGATCGGGTCGCTACGAGGATAGAAGACTTCGCCCCCGCTCCAGGCACGCGTCCGCGATGTGGATGTCTTTCCCCGAACGGCTTCACGGACGGCGATCCTTGGCGTGGAATGGAGGGTGATCGGGGCAGGCCATACCTCTCGACTGGAGGGAGCAGCCGTGACCAGCGTCCGGGAGACGTCGATCGAGCAGGTCAGGCGCCGCCGCACCGGGACCGTGATCGCGTCCTGGCTGACCACGACCGATCACAAGGTCATCGGATACCTCTATCTGATCACCTCGTTCGCGTTCTTCCTCGTCGCGGGCGTCATGGCCATGATCATCCGGGCGGAGCTGGTCCAGCCGGGGACGCAGGTCGTCAACCCGGACATGTACAACCAGCTGTTCACCATGCACGGCACGATCATGCTGCTGCTGTTCGCCACCCCGCTGTTCGCCGGGTTCGCCAACGTGGTCATGCCGCTGCAGATCGGCGCCCCGGACGTGGCGTTCCCCAGGCTGAACGCGGTGGCGTACTGGCTGTTCCTGTTCGGCGGGCTGATGGTGGTGGCCGGGTTCTTCACGCCGGGCGGGGCGGCGGACTTCGGCTGGTTCGCCTACACGCCGCTGTCGTCGTCCACCTACTCGCCGCAGGTCGGCGGCGATCTGTGGATCATGGGGCTGACGATGTCGGGCCTCGGCACCATCCTCGGCGCGGTCAACTTCGTCACCACGATCATCGGCATGCGGGCGCCCGGCATGACCATGTTCCGGATGCCGCTGTTCACCTGGAACACGCTGCTGACCAGCATGCTCGTGCTGATGGCGTTCCCGGTGCTGGCCGCGGCCCTGCTGGCGCTGGAGGCCGACCGCAAGCTCGGCACGCACATCTACGACGCGGCCAACGGCGGGCCGATCCTGTGGCAGCACCTGTTCTGGTTCTTCGGGCATCCCGAGGTCTACATCATCGCGCTGCCGTTCTTCGGGATCATCACCGAGGTCATCCCGGTCTTCAGCCGTAAGCCGATCTTCGGCTACATAAGCCTGGTCGGGGCGACGATCGCGATCGCCGGGCTGTCGATGACGGTGTGGGCGCACCACATGTTCCCCACCGGGCAGGTGCTGCTGCCGTTCTTCTCGTTCATGACGTTCCTGATCGCGGTGCCGACGGGGGTGAAGTTCTTCAACTGGATCGGCACGATGTGGCGGGGGCATCTGTCGTTCGAGACGCCGATGCTGTTCGCGATCGGGTTCCTCGTGACGTTCCTGCTCGGCGGCCTGACCGGGATCATCCTGGCGTCGCCGCCGCTCGACTTCCACATCAGCGACACGTACTTCGTGGTGGCGCACTTCCACTACGTGGTGTTCGGCACCGTGGTTTTCGCGATGTTCTCCGGCTTCTACTTCTGGTGGCCGAAGATGACCGGGCGGATGCTCGACGACCGGCTCGGCAAGGTGCACTTCTGGACCCTGTTCGTCGGCTTCCACACCACCTTCCTGGTGCAGCACTGGCTCGGGCAGCTCGGCATGCCGCGCCGCTACGCCGACTACGGCGCGGGCGACGGGTTCACCACGCTCAACCAGATCTCCTCCGTCGGCGCGTTCCTGCTGGGCGCCTCGACGCTGCCGTTCCTCCACAACGTCTGGAAGACCGCGCGGCACGCGCCGAAGGTCACGCTCGACGACCCGTGGGGCTACGGCAACTCGCTGGAGTGGGCGACGTCCTGCCCGCCGCCCCGGCACAACTTCACGTCCATGCCGCCGATCCGCTCCGAGCGGCCCGCTTTCGACCTGCACTACCCCCACGAAGAAGAGCCGGCCGAGAAAAAGCCCGACTGACCTTTCCCGGACAAGGTCGCGGTGCTTGTGTGGAGATGACGTTTCGCCCATCTAAGGAGATCGGCGATGACAGGCACGAAGACCCCCTTCACCCCCGAGACGGCCCCCTGCGGCAAGAAGCACGGCGGTGAGCGTCTCCTCGACGAGGACGGCTACGGCCTGGTGATCCGTGACCAGCACTTCGACTGCGGCTGCCGCCGGATCCGTCACGAGTATCACGACGGCAGCATCCACCTGTCCGCCATCCGCTGCGACGGCAAGCGGGTGAAGGACCCGATCGAACCGGACCGCGGGAGCTGAACCAGATGATCGACGTGCTCATCGTGGGTGGGGGCGGGGCCGGGCTGCGGGCGGCCATCGCGGTCGCCGAGACCGACCCCTCCCTCACCGTGGCGGTCGTGTCGAAGGTCTATCCGATGCGCAGCCACACGGTCTCGGCCGAGGGCGGCGCCGCCGCGGTGATCGCCGCCGGCGACACCCTCGACGAGCACTGCTACGACACGATCTCCGGCGGCGACTGGCTGTGCGACCAGGACGCCGTGGAGGCTTTCGTGGCCGAGGCGCCGCGCGAGCTCATCCAGCTCGAACACTGGGGCTGCCCGTGGAGCCGCGAGCGCGACGGGCGCGTCGCGGTCCGCCCGTTCGGCGGCATGAAGCGGATGCGGACCTGGTACGCGGCCGACAAGACCGGGTTCCACCTGCTGCACACGCTGTTCCAGACCACGCTGAAATATCCCGGAATCGCGCGATACGACGAGTGGTACGTCACCCAGCTCGTCGTCGACGACGGCCGCGTCCACGGCGTGGTGGCCGTCGAGCTGCGCACCGGCCGCGTCGAGGCGATCCCCGCCAGGACCGTCATCCTGGCCACCGGCGGCTGCGGCCGGGCCTTCCCCTTCACCACCAACGCCGCCATCAAGTCCGGCGACGGCATGGCCCTGGCCTACCGGGCGGGCGCGCCGCTGAAGGACATGGAGTTCGTCCAGTACCACCCGACCGGCCTGCCGTTCACCGGCATCCTCATCACCGAGGCGGCCAGGGCGGAGGGCGGCTGGCTCATCAACAAGGACGGCTACCGCTACCTCCAGGACTACGACCTCGGCACCCCCACCCCGGCGCCCCGGCTGCGCAGCATGGAGCTGGGCCCGCGCGACCGCCTGTCGCAGGCGTTCGTGCACGAGCAGAGCAAGGGCCGCACCGTCGACACGCCGTACGGTCCCGTCGTCTACCTGGACCTGCGCCATCTGGGCGAGGGCAAGATCGAGGCGCGCATCCCGTTCGTCCGCGAGCTGTGCCGCAGCTACCAGAACCTCGACCCGGTCACCGACCTCATCCCGGTCCGCCCGGTCGTGCACTACATGATGGGCGGCGTCCACACCGACCTCGACGGCGCCACGCCGATCGCCGGGCTGTTCGCGGCGGGCGAGACGGCCTGCGTGAGCATCAACGGCGCCAACCGGCTCGGCTCCAACTCGCTGCCGGAGATCCTCGTTTTCGGCAGGCGCGCCGGCGTCGCCGCCGCCGGGTTCGCCCGCCTGCACCGCGACGGCGAGGCGGCCGCCGTACGCAGCCAGGGCGCCGACGAGCGGCGGCGGCTCGACCGGGCGCGGGAGGGCGGCGGCGGTGAGCGGATCGCGGACCTGCGCGAGGAGATGCAGCACACGCTGGAGGGCGCGGCCGGCATCTACCGGACCGGCGACGTGCTCGCCAAGGCCGCCGACACGCTGGCCGAGCTGCGCGAGCGGGCCGCCGGGGCGCTCGTGGACGACTCCAGCACCGCCTTCAACACCGAGCTGGTCGCCCTGCTGGAGCTGCACGCCATGCTCGACGTCGCGCGGACGATCGTGGCCTGCGCGGCCGACCGGCAGGAGTCGCGCGGCGCCCACCAGCGCACCGACTTCCCGGCCAGGGACGACACCGCCTACCTGGCGCACTCGCTGGTGCACCGGGCCCCCGACGGCAGCCCCTCGGTCGGCCCGCTGCCCGTGACGATCACCCGCTGGCCTCCCGGGGAAAGGGTCTATGGCCGTGACTGACTCGATTCGGCTGGAAGTGGCCCGCTACCGGCCCGGGCAGGACGACGAGCCCGTGTTCGAGGGGTACGAGGTGCCGCTGCGCCCCGACTGGGCCGTGCTCGACGGGCTCGCCCACATCAAGGACCGGCTCGACGGCAGCCTGTCGTTCCGCTGGTCGTGCCGGATGGGGATCTGCGGCTCGTGCGGCATGACCGTCAACGGCGAGCCCCGGCTGACCTGCGGCACCTTCCTCACCGAGTACGGCACGGGCCCGGTCAGGGTCGAGCCGCTCAAGGGCTTCCCGGTCATCAGGGACCTGGTCGTGGACATCGACGACTTCCTGGCCAAGCTGTCGTCGGTGCGGCCGTGGCTGATCAGGGAGGGGGAGGCGCTGCCGCTGACCGCCGAGTACGCCCAGACGCCGGCCCAGCTCGACGCCTACAAGCAGTACAGCATGTGCATCAACTGCATGCTGTGCTACTCGGCCTGCCCGGTGTACGTGCTCGATCCGGACTTCCTCGGCCCGGCGGCCATCGCGCTGGCCCAGCGCTACAACCTGGACTCGCGCGACATGGACGACCGCTTCGACGTGCTCAACCTGGACGAGGCCGTCTGGGGGTGCACGTTCGTGGGCGAGTGCACCCGGGCCTGCCCCAAGCACGTGGACCCGGCCGAGGCGATCCAGCGCTACAAGCTGACCGCCGCGCTGCGCTCGGTGCTGCCGTGGAGCAGGCGATGACGGCCCCCGTCCACCGCCCGCCCAGGGACGCCCTCTGGTTCGCCCGCAGCCGCCGCTACACCCTGTTCGTGCTGCGCGAGCTGACCAGCGTCTTCGTCGCCTGGACCGTCGCGTACCTGGTCATGCTCGCCGACTCGGTGCTCGCGGGGACGTACGCGCAGTTCATGGCGCTGGCGGCGCGCCCGTGGATGATCGCCGTCAACGTGGTGGCGCTGGCGGCGACCGCGTTCCACGCGATCACGTTCCTCAACCTGGCCCCGAAGGCGACCGTGGTGCGGCTGGACGGCTGGCGGGTGCCCGCCTGGATGATCCAGGGCGGCAACCACTCCGGCTGGCTGCTCGTCTCGGCGGTGATCGCCTACTTCATCCTGAGGTCGCCATGAGAAGGACGCCGGAGCCGTATCTGTGGCTGCTGTTCAGCGGCGGGGGGATCGTCGCGGCGCTCGTGCTGCCGGTGCTGGTGCTGCTGTTCGGGGTGCTCATGCCGCTCGGCGTGCTGGACTGGCCCGGAGCCGGGGAACTGGCCGCGCTGCTGGACCCGCTCGTGGTGCGGCTGGGGCTGCTGGTGGTCGTGGTGCTGTGCCTGTTCCACGCGGCGCACCGGATCAGGTTCACCAGTGAGGAACTGCTGGGGATCGCGCGGTACGACGCGCTCGTAGCCGTCCTCTGTTACGGGGGAGCGGTTACGGGCGGGATCATTGCCGCGATGCGGCTGTTGTGAAATGTCGTAGTTTGATCACATTTCCACAACCTACTTTACGCAATCTTTAGATTCGGTCTACCGTGCCGGTTTGCAAGACCCTATGGCCATTGCGCCCGGCGATCCCGGGCAGAAGGGGTTACTGGTGCCCAGCACGAAGCGCCTATTAGCCACAATCCCGGCGGTAGCCCTCCTCGGCGCCGCCCTGACCGTCCCCAGCGCTCAGGCCGACTCGGTCGCGTCCTACGAGCCCAGCGCGTCTGACTACTACATTAACTACGCACCACCGAGGGACGAGGACCCGCCCGCCGAGCCGGGTGCCCCGGGCAAGAACAAGCGATCGATCGCCGCGGCGAAGAAGATCGACCAGAAATTCAGCAGCGGCAACCCGGCCGCCGCCCGGGTGCTCGCGGCCCGCGAGGCGGAGGCCATCCGGACCGGTCGCAACCCCGCTGAATGGATCTTCAAGAAGTCCAAGCAGACGAAGACCGCCAAGCTGCTCACGCTGCTGGTCGAGTTCAACGAGAACGCCAACGACGACTTCTCCGGCTTCAACCGGCTGCGGACCGTCGACAGCGCCCCCGACGACTGCGTCGTCGAGCCGGCCGGCACGCTCAAGAACGGCCCCCTGCACAACAACATCCCGGACCCGGCCACGCTGCCGCACAAGGACAACAACTCCTTCTGGGTCAAGGACTTCAGCCCCGAGCACTTCAACAAGATGCTCTACACCGACAAGGGCATCACCGAGCGCGTCCGGCCCGACCTGAAGGACCCGCGCGACGGCAAGCCCGGCATCGACATCTCCGGCTTCACCATGAAGAAGATGTACGAGGAGATGTCCAAGGGCGCCTACTCCGTCACCGGCTCCGCGGTCGGCTGGATCAAGGCCCCGCACTCCGAGGCCTGGTACGGCGCGGCCGCCTGTGGCGGAGTCGTGCAGGACATGTCGGGCCACCCCGACAACCCGCTCGGCGCCGGCCAGCTCGCCATCGACGCGGTCAACGTCCTGTCGCAGACGCAGCCCGACTTCCCGTGGGCCGACTACGACATCGAGGACGTCTCCGACGCCGACGGTGACGGCAACTTCGCCGAGCCCGACGGCGTGATCGACCACCTCGTGCTCGTGCACGCCGGCAAGGACAAGTCGTCCGACGGCGGCGCCGAGGGCACCTACGCCATCTGGGCGCACTCCAGCGCGGTCGCCGGCGGCTACGCGGTGCCCGGCACCGACAAGAAGATCTCGAACTACATCGTGCAGCCCGAGGACTCCGGCGTCGGCGTCTTCGCCCACGAGTACGGCCACGACCTGGGCCTGCCCGACCTGTACGACACCTCCGGCTCGGCCAGCTCCGCGGTGGACTTCTGGGACCTGATGTCCAGCGGCTCCCACTCCGGCCCCATCTTCCAGTCGATGCCCACCCACATGGGCCTCTGGGACAAGTGGGTGCTCGGCTGGGCGAACCCGAAGGTGTTCAACCCGGGTGACAGCAAGAAGCTCGTCACGGTCGGCCAGTCGTCGCGCACGCCGCGGTTCACCGAGGACGGCGTCCGCGTCAACCTCGCCTCCGAGCCGCTGAAGATGGTCGACCCGCACAGCGGCTCGAACGCCTGGTGGTCCGGCATGGACCAGGAGTGGGCCAACGTCTCCCTGGCCCGCGACGTCGAGGTGCCCGCCGGGACCGACGTCCGGTTCTGGATGTGGAACAACTACGAGATCGAGGCCGACTGGGACTTCGGCTTCGTCGAGGTGTCCACCGACGGCGGCGCCACCTGGACCCAGCAGAAGGTCTACGACGAGGCCGGCGCCGAGATCACCACGCCGGACGGCTACCCCGACCCGAACAAGAACCTCGCCACGTTCGGCAACAAGAAGTACGGCATCACCGGCAACACCGACGGCTGGCGGCACGACTACGTCAACCTGACCCCGTTCGCCGGTCAGACGATCAAGCTGCGGCTGGCGTACAACACCGACGCGGCCTTCACGCCGCGCGGCTGGCACGCCGACGACTTCGAGATCACCAACGGCGGCAGCTCCGTGTGGAGCGACGACGTCGAGAACGGCGAGAACGGCTGGCGCGCCTTCGGCGGCACGTTCACCAACACCAGCGGCCAGGGCTGGACGATCAACAACGGCGAGCGCCAGATCGACCGGTTCTACCTCGCCGAGTGGCGCAACTTCGACGGCTTCGACAAGGGCCTGCAGTACGCCTACGACAGCACGTACTCGCGTGACGGCGCGTGGAAGGTGGAGAAGGTCAAGTACAACGCGCCGGGCCTGCTGGTCTGGTACCGCGACTCGACCTACACCAACAACGTGCTGGCCAACAACCTCGAAGCGGCGCCGAGCATCGGCTCCAAGGGCAGCCTGCTGCTCGTGGACTCGCACTACGACCCGCTGCGCCGCACCGGCACGGCGGCCGAGAAGGACCCGACGCGGCACAAGAACATGGAGGGCCGCTCGCAGACCTCCAACGCCGCGTTCTCCTTCAAGAAGACCTACCCGTTCAAGGAGTGCCTGGAGGCCGCCGACGAGCCGTTCAGCGAGTACTGCACGGACGTCCCCGCGCTGAAGGGCGTGCCGCACTTCACTGACGCCAAGACCTGGTACCCGGGTCTGGAGCTGCAGGACGGCGGGCTCTACTACCGGGACTTCGACGCCTCCGTGGTCGTCCCGAGCAAGGACGACCAGCCGTACAGCACCCGCGTGGTGAACCTCGACGGCACCCCGGCGACCGAGCTCTACGGCACCGACCTCGGCAACGGCCACATCCTCGGCTCCGGCAACCCCGGCGACGAGGGCAAGGCGCTGGGCGTCCAGTTCAAGCTGGTCACCCCGCTGCCGGGCAACCTGGGCGCCCTCGTCCAGGTGATCCCGCCGAAGAAGTGATCCAAGGGCCGCCGGGCGGTGTCCCGGCGGCCCTAACATTGGTGACCATGAGCGAATTGCGCACCAAGGCCGAGCACACCGAGGCGATCCGGCAGGATCGCAGGGTGGCGGTGGTGATCAACACTCGCTCGCGCCGTGGCCGCCGCCACTACTTCGAGGTGATCGAGCAACTGCACGAGCTGGGCTACGAGCCGCTGGCGGAGATCGGCGTCTACAACCCCAAGCGACTGCGTGACCTGCTCGACACGGCCCTGGCGACGGGGCCCGACCTGCTGATCGTCGGTGGCGGCGACGGCACCCTGTCCTCCGCCGTGCGCCACGTCGCCCATCGCGACGTGGCGCTCGGCGTGCTCCCGCTCGGCACCACCAACAACTTCGCCCGCAGCCTGGGCCTGCCGCTCGATCTGGCGGGCGCGATCCGGGTGTTCGACACGGGCAAGGTGGCCGACATCGACCTCGGCATGGCCGACGACCGGCCGTTCGCCAACCTGGCCAGCTTCGGCGTCTCCGTCGAGGTGGCGGGCAAGGTCAAGCCGTGGCTCAAGCGGGTGCTGGGCCGGCCCGCCTACCCGCTGACGGCGCTGACCGTGCTGCCGGGGCACCGGCCCTTCCGCGCCTACATCACCGTCGACGGGCAGCGGCACGAGCTGCTCACCCACCAGCTCAACATCGCCAACGGCCGCTTCCACGGCGGCTGGCAGGTGGCCCGCGACATCAGCATCGACGACGGCATGCTGGTGGCCTACCAGCTCGGCTCCGGCAAGAAGCTGCGCCTGCTGATGGAGACGCTGGCCCGGGCCACGACCGGGCGGTGGCGCAGCCTGGCGGGCGGGCCGTTCGTCATCGGGCGCGAGATGCTGCTGGAGACCGACCCGCCGATGGCCGCCGACGTCGACGGCGAGGTGCGGCTGCGCACCCCGATCCGGCTGCGCGTGGTGCCCAACGGGGTGCGCGTGATGGTGCCCGCCGAGTTCGAGGACCGCTGAGTTCGGGGACCGCCGATCGTCACAGCTCCGCGAGCAGCCGGTCGATCCGCTCGCGGGTGAGCGGGCGGGCCAGCATCCTCTCCAGCCGCGTGGCGGCCCGCTCCCGGTTCTCCCCGCTCTCGGCGGGGTTGACGGCCCGGCGGGCGTAGAAGTCCAGCAGGTGGGCCTGGACGGCGACGGCCGTGGAGAAGTCCGCCGGCCGCGTGACCCGCGCCGGACCGCCCGCGTCGAGGTAGGCGGCATACGCCTCGGCCGCGGCTTCTGTGGCGGCTTCTGTGTCGGCGAGGACGGCGGCCAGCTCGCGCTCCGGCGCGCAGGGGCCGCAGTTCTCCCAGTCGAGCACCACGACGCCGCCGTCGGCCGCCCGGCGCAGGTTGTCGGGGCCGAGGTCGCGGTGGCACGTCGTGACCCCTACCGGGGGCGTCACCAGGTCGTCGAGCGCGGCCAGCTCCGGCAGCAGCCGCTCCAGCTCGGCGCCCCACGCCCCGGCGCGCGGGATCCGGGCCCAGGCGTCGCGTCCCAGCGGCGCGGCGAACCAGTCGTCCACCGGCCGGTCCGCCGGATGCCCCACCCGGTGCACGGCGGCCGCCGCCGCCCCCAGCATGGCGGCCGTCGGCGGCTCGGCGGTCAGCTCCTCCCACGCGTAGACGCGCACGTCGTGCGGCTCGGCGCGCAGGATCACCCGGCCGTCAAGGGCCAGGACAGGCGGCGGCAGCCGCACGCCCGAGGCCGCCGCCGCCCGCTGGAACGCCACGTCCAGCGCGGCATCGGCCTCCGGGACGTCGATGAGCAGCTCCTTGACCGCCCACGAACCCCGCTCGGTGCCGACCCGCCAGATCAGCCCCAGCTCGCCCCGTGCGGCGTAGACGGGCTCGCCGGTCAGGGCTCCCAGCCCGTATCGCTCCGCGACCAGCGCCGCGGTCTCCGTACGCAATGGCTTTCTCCTAACGCAGGCGGCGGTAGAGATCGGTGAGTGGCGCCGACAGGCCGGCGGGCGGCGGGAAGACGCGCAGCAGCAGGTCGGGCTCCGCCGCCGGCGGGCGGCGCTCGGGCCGGGCGGTGCCCGAGGGCGCGTAGAAGTCGGCGAGCCGGTCGGCGAACGGCACGTCGGCCACCTCCAGCGGCGCCCCGCCCGCCGTCGCCAGCGAGCCGAGCAGCTCCTCGCGGGTGCGCCCGCGCCAGGCGAGCACCAGGAACGGGTCGTCGTCGAACGACTCGGCCAGCAGGTAGAGCACCGCCGACACGTGCTTGCACGGGAAGCCCCAGTCGGGGCACGAGCACGTCATGTCCAGATCGCGCGGGAACAGGTCGGCGCCGAGCGCCGCGAACAGCTCCTCGATCTCCTCGGGCATCTCCCCGGCCAGCAGCCTCGCCTTGTGGACCGCCTGCTCGGCGACGGCCCGCTCGACCGCCTGCCAGCGCTCCTCGCCGAAGACCTCGACGGCGATCGTCACCCGGTAGGGAGCCGGCCGCGAACCCTGCACGGACGCGGTGGCCAGACCGGGCGACAGGTCGATCGACAGGACCTGCCCGGCCCTGGCGTAGCCGCGCCCGCGTGACAGGCGGCCCTTGTCGCAGACCCGCTCCAGGACGTCGATGAACCGCCGCGACCACCAGGTCGAGCCGATCGATCCGCGCCGCGACCGGGCGCGGATGCCGCCCTCGACGCTGATCGGCGTGCTCCAGCCCGGCACGCTCAGCTCACCGCCCCGGCGGTCAGGCGGAACACCTCGCGCA
This sequence comes from Nonomuraea sp. SBT364, assembly GCF_001083785.1. GTDB lineage: Bacteria > Actinomycetota > Actinomycetes > Streptosporangiales > Streptosporangiaceae > Nonomuraea. The sequence continues at coordinate 2,815 of NZ_LAVL01000151.1, read as the reverse complement.
GCTCCCCGGTCGACAGATCCGTCAGCCAGTCCTCGCCGGCGCCGACCACCCGCTCCGCCAGCGCCTTCTTCCGCTCGATCATCTCATCCACCCGCTCCTCCAGGGTGCCGGCGCAGATCAGCTTGCGCACCTGCACATTCTTGCGCTGGCCGATGCGGAACGCGCGGTCGGTCGCCTGGTCCTCGACCGCCGGGTTCCACCAGCGGTCCACGTGCACGACGTGGTTGGCGGCCGTCAGATTGAGGCCAACCCCGGCGGCCTTCAGCGACAGCAGGAACAGCATCGGCTCGTCGTCCTGCTGGAAACGGTCGACCAGCCGGTCGCGGGTCTTCTTCGGCAGGCCGCCGTGCAACCACAGCACCGGCCGGTCCAGCCGCTGCGCCAGATAGGGCTGCAGCATGCTGCCGAACTCCGCGTACTGGGTGAACAGCAGCGCCTTCTCGCCCTCGGCCAGGATCTCCTCCGCGAGCTGCTCCAGCCGCGCCAGCTTGCCCGACCTGCCCGCCAGCCGGGAGCCGTCCTTGAGCAGGTGGGCCGGATGGTTGCAGACCTGCTTCAGCTTGGCCATCGCCGCCAGCACCAGGCCGCGCCGCTCGATCCCCTCACTGCCGTCGATCTTGCCCAGCATGTCGTCCACCACCGCCTGGTACAGCGACGCCTGCTCGGCCGTCAGCGTGCACCACTCCTTGACCTCCAGCTTCTCCGGCAGGTCGGAGATGATCGAGGAGTCGGTCTTGAGCCGGCGCAGGATGAACGGCCCCGTCGCCCGTTTGAGCGCGTGCGCCGCCTGCTCGTCCTGCCGGGCCTCGATCGGCTCCTGGAACCGGGTACGGAAACGCGCCTTCGGCCCCAGCAGGCCCGGATTGGCGAACTCCATGATCGACCAGAGCTCGGCCAGATGGTTCTCCACCGGGGTGCCGGTCAGCGCCAGCCGCGTGCCCGCCGGGATCGACCGCACCGCCTGCGCCTGCAGGGTGCCGCTGTTCTTGATCGCCTGTGCCTCGTCGCACACCACCCGCCGCCAGGTGACCCGCCGCAGCGTCTCCAGGTCGCGCTGGGCGGTCCCGTAGGTGGTGATCACCAGGTCGGCGCCGTCGATCAGCGCCGCGTCCCTGCCGCTGCCGTGGTGGACGTGCACGCGCAGGCCCGGCGCGAACCTGGCGGCCTCCCGCTGCCAGTTGCCCACCAGCGACATCGGGCACACCAGCAGCGTCGGCGTCGCGGCCCGCTCGTGCACGAGCAGCGCCAGCGTGGTGATCGTCTTGCCCAGCCCCATGTCGTCGGCCAGCACCCCGCCCAGCCCCAGCTCCGACAGGAAGCTCAGCCAGGCCAGCCCGCGCTCCTGGTAGGGGCGGAGCGTCGCGTCGATGCCCGCCGGCGTCGTGATCGGGGCCAGCCGCCGCTCGGCCCGCCCCGACAGCAGATCGCCCAGCACCCCGTCGGCGTCGACCTCCAGCAGCGGCAGCTCGTCGTCGCCCTGCACCACGTGCCGCAGCACCTCCGCCGCCGGCAGCTCGCCGCCGCGATCACCGCCGACCGCCCGCAGCGCCGCGGCCAGCTGGCGCTCGTCCAGCTCCACCCACTGGCCCCGCACCCGCACCAGCGGCACCTTCAACCGGGCCAGCTCGGCCAGCTCCGCCTCGCTGATCGTCTCGCCGCCCACGGCCAGGTCGATCCGGAAGTCCACCAGCTCGCGCAGCCCGAAACCCTGGCTCGCCGCCGCGCTCTGCCCCTTCGTCCGAGTCGTCAGCTTCAGCCCCAGCTTGGTACGGCCCGCCCAGCGGGGGAGCTGCACCCCGAAGCCGGCGGCCTGCAGCAGCGGCGCCGCCTCACGCAGGAACCCGAACGCGCCCGCCGTGTCGAGCACCAGCTCCTCCGGTTGCGGCACCCGCAACGCCCGGTCCAGCTCCGGGTAGAGCCGCACCGCCCGGCCCAGCCCGGCCAGCAGCTCGCGCTCCGCGCCCGCCGGCAGCCCGGCCACCGGCTCACCGCCCCACACCTTCCCGGCGGGCACGTACAGGCTCGGGTCGTCGGCCGCCTGCAACGCCAACTCCACCCGCCACTCCGCCCCGCCGCCGGCCTCGTCGGCGGGGGCTTCCGGGGCGCCGATCGGCTCGGCCAGGCGGAAGCACACCCGGGTGGCGCCCTCGGCGGTCTCCACGGACTCGCGCCACGCCTCCAGCTCCCGTCGCAGCTCCGGGACGTCGGAGCAGGCGGCGTCGGCGGAAGCCAGCGCGGCCAGCCACCCCTCACGCCCCGGCCTCCCGCGCCCGGCCCGCCCCGTCGCGTCCGGGCCGGCGCGTCCGGGCTCGTCCGGAGTGGTGTGTACGGGCTCGTGGAGGGCGGCCCTGACCAGCGTGTCGGCGAAGGCGTCCAGCGCCTGCCTGAGCACCTCCCCGGACCGTCGCTCCACCGCCCAGGTGCGGCAGGCGGGTGGCATGGCGAGGGCGAGGTCGCGGAAGCAGGCGGCGTCGGCCCCGGTGAGCACCACCCGCCAGCCCGCCCGCGCGCCACCGCCCTCGATCGCCGTCAGCTGAGGAATGACCCGCCCGCGCCGCACGAGGTCCCTGGCGAACCCGGCGACCACCCCCCAATGCCGCACCGTCCCCCCGGCCACGCCACCGAGCTCGTACGTGCCGCCGGGCCGGTCGGCGCCGCCGGGTCCGTGCGTGCCGCCGGGTCCGTACGTGCCGCTGGGGGCGCCCGCGTCTGCGGGCCCGTCTGCGGGCCCGTCTGCGTCTGTGTGGCCGGCGGCGGGGGTGGCGGGGAGGGCGGGGCCGCCCCCCCCCGCGGCGCCTAGGGGATCGGGGGGGGG
>NZ_LAVL01000150.1 GCF_001083785.1 Nonomuraea sp. SBT364 | reverse complement strand
GGCCGGAGCGGCTGCGGGTGGGGTCGTCGCCGTGGACGCGGACGGGCGGGAGCAGTGGTTGCTCGGCGTCTGGGAGGTGGCCGCGCTGAGGGAGGCGCTCGGCCGGTATGACGGGCGGTCGCTGCGCGGGCTGCTGGCGCCGCTCGCCCGGGCGCGGGTGGCGTTGCCGCGCCGGGCCTGGTTCGACTGCGACACTATGGACGACCTGGAGGAGGCACGCATGAACGTACTGGCCGAATGGACCGCGCTCGCCTGCGAGGAACTGGGCATCGACCCGGCCAGGGTGGACCGGGACCAGATCCTGGAGCTGACCAAGGAGGTGGCCCACGGGGTCGCCAGGCCGGCGGCGCCGCTGACGGCGTATCTGCTGGGGCTGGCCGAGGGCGCCGGCACCGCGCCGGAGGAGGCGATGGCGCGGCTGACGACGCTGGCCCGGAATTGGGGCGAGGCGACGGCCGAGACGCTGACCGACAGCTGACACTGGAACGAACTACCGGAGTCAAGCCCCGCCTGAACCTGAAGATTTCCTGTGAAAAATGGTTCGGGCGGGGTGAAAACGATTTCGGGAAAGCGGCCCTATCCGATGCGGGGCCCACGTCGAACAGATCATCTAATGCGACGCTTTACCTGGAAAAAGGGCGACGCCGGGTGGTTACGGGGGCAAACCACCCGGCGTCGCTTCATCGGCGTTCCGACGGGGGCCCGGAACGCCGGCACCAGCACTCCGACGGGGGACCGGAGCGCTTGCCTAAAGCGTACACCTACAACCCGTGGGATGCGTCAAGACTTAGTCACGACCCGATCTCGCGTCGATGCAGCGGTATCTCGCTTTGGTTAGCTTCAGGTGTGTGAAAGGTGGGAGGTGGGGCGTCCCTGCCCCTCTCATTGGCCCCGATTACCGCTATGTATGGCAAAAAGACTGCACCGGCGATGAACAGCAGCCGGTACGGCCACGGCACCGGCAGCACGACCGCCAGGATCAGGCAGATCGTCCGGATACCCATCTTGATCAAATAGCTGATCTCGCGCCGATGGACGTCGGCGGTGAGCGACGGACGGGCGTCCGTCACCTGGTGAACCGCCTCTTTCCTGCGCCAACCCCTCATATTTCCCACCGTAGACCTCGGACGGGCAGCACGCGACGGCGCACCCCGCTAGCGACACAGGTCATGCGATCATGGCCTTTGAGTAAGGAGGATGTGGACATGACGGACCGAACGTACCGGGTGACCGAGATCGTCGGCACTTCGGGGGAGAGCGTCGACGAGGCCATCCGCAACGGCATCCGGCGCGCCTCGCAGACCCTGCGCCACCTCGACTGGTTCGAGGTGACGGAGGTGCGCGGCCACATCGAGGGGGGAGAGGTGGCGCACTTCCAGGTCGGCATGAAGGTGGGCTTCCGCCTAGAGGACGCCTGAGTGTCCGCCTCTGTCACGGTTCCGTGCGGGACGTGACAGGGGCGGCGCCGGCCGTCCACACTGCGGTCATGCGCCGCCGTACCGCGCGTCTGCTGCCGGCTCTGCTCGTGTGCGTCCTCACCGCCTGCGCGGCGCCCCCGCCACCGCGGGCCGCGCCCCGGCCCGCCACGGGCGCCGTGCTGCGCCAGAGCGCCGCCGAGGCGGCCCGCACGGCGGCCGGCCTGCGCCAGCTGGACGACCTGCCGCTGTACGAGATGACCTTCCACGGCGGCTACGACGCCGAGGCGCCGCTCACCGAGCAGGAGCTGGCGCGCCGCGACGACGCGTGGGCCTGCTCGCTGTTCCTGCGCCCCGCGGCGGGCTCCGGCGCGTCAGGCCCGGTGTTCGGCCGCAACTTCGACTGGGACCCCCACCCGGCCATGGTGGTGCACGCCCGCCCGCCCGGCGGCTACGCCTCCCTGTCGGTCTCGGACGTCTCGTACGTGCTCGGCCACGCAGGCGCGCCGGACCTGAAGGACCCGGCCGACCGGCGGCGGCTGGCGCACGCGGTGCTGGCCCCGTTCGACGGCATGAACGAGAAGGGTCTGGCCGTCGGCCTCGCCCAGGTGCCCGACGCCCTGCTGCCCGGCCGCACGCCGGGCCGCACGCCGGTCGGCAGCGCGCGCATCATCCGGCTCGTCCTCGACCGTGCGGCCACGGTCGGAGAGGCGGTCGCCCTCATGCGCCGCTACGACGTCGACTTCTCCGGCGGCCCGCAGGTGCACTACCTGATCGGCGACCGTACGGGCCGCTCGGTGGTCGTCGAGTACGGCGACGGCAGGCTCAACGTCGTCGGCGACCGCGTGCTGACCAACATCACCATGACGGGCACGAGCCGCGCCACGCGCCTGGCCGACCCCCGCTACCGCGCGCTGAGCGAGGGCGTCGGCACCGCCGCCGACCCCCTCGCCCTGCTGCGCCGGGTGGCGCAGCCGCACACCCGCTGGTCGATCGTGTACGACCTGACGGCCGGCACCGCCCGGCTGGTCACCGGGCAGCGCTGGAGCCGCGTGCACGACCTGGCGATCAGCTCGCCTGGCTGACCGTCGACATGTTGAAGTCGGGCACCCGCACCGCCGGCATGACCGTGCGCGTGAAGTAGTCGCCCCACTCGCGCGGCAGCGTCTGCTCCGGCGCGCCCACCTCCGTCAGGCGGCCGAGCAGGTCGACCGGGCTCTCGTTGAACCGGAAGTTGTTCACCTCGCCCACGACCTCGCCGTGCTCGACCAGGTAGACGCCGTCGCGGGTGAGCCCGGTCAGCAGCAGCGTCTGCGGGTCGACCTCGCGGATGTACCACAGGCAGGTCAGCAGCAGGCCGCGCTCGGTGGAGGCGATCATCTCCTCCAGCGAGCGGCCGCCCTCCGGCCCCTTCATGATCAGGTTGTCGACGGCGGGCGTCACCGGCAGGCCGCTCAGCCCGGCCGAGTAGCGCGTCTGCAGCAGCGCCTGCAGCCGGCCGTCGGCGATCCAGTCGGTCGCCGACAGCGGCAGCCCGTTGTCGAACACGGAGCTCTGCCTGCTGGAGGCGCGGGCCGTGACGAACGGCGCGCAGCCGATCCCGGCCGCCGCAGGATCGCTCGACAGCGTCACGGGCAGCGTGGCGAGCCGCTCGCCCACCCGGGTGCCGCCGCCCGGCTTGGCGAACACCGAGCGGCCGTCCAGCGCGTCCCTGGCGCCCGCGGACCAGAACAGGTAAACCATCAGGTCGGCCACCGCCGTCGGCGGCAGCAGCGTCTCGTAGCGGCCCGCCGGCAGGTCCACCCGCGTCTTGGCCCAGTCGAGCCGCTGCGCCAGCCCCGCGTCGAGGACGGCCACGTCCACGTCGGTGAAGTCGCGCGTGGCCACCCCGGTCCACGCCGAGCGCTTGAGGTCGGCGGACTTGGCGTTGAGCTCCAGCCGCCCGGACGGCTGGTCGTGCCGCAGCCGCACCCCGGCCGAGCTGCCCAGGAACGTCGAGGTCAGCGTGTGCTCGGCGAACCCGTACAGCCTCCTGCCGCCCGCCTCGGCGGCCGAGAACGCCTCGCCGAGCGCCGGCGCGAAGCCGCGGAACACCTCGATGTCGGTCGGCGTCACCGGGCCGTCCCACGAGGCGCCCGCCGGACCGCCCGCGACGAGCTCGCCCGCGTCCTCGGCCGGCTGCGCCTCGCGGGCGGTCGCGTCGGCCGCGGCCACCACGCCGGCGAGCTGGTCGGGCCGTACGGCGGCGCGCGACACCACGCCCACGCCCCGCCCGGCGATCGAGATCACGGTCAGCCGGCTGGAGCGCGCCACGCCGTTGGTCGTCAGCGTGTTGCCGGCGAAGCGCAGGTTGGCCGTGGACTCCTCGTCCACCAGCACCACGCACCCGTCGGCCGTGGAGAGCTCCAGGGCCCTCTCCACCATCTCCTGGGGAGTCACTTTCCGCCCTCCTGAACGGTGTTGAGGATCCGCACGTTCCTGAACAGGGCCGACGGGGCCCCGTGACTGACCGGCGCCACCTGCCCCGGCTGGCCCTTGCCGCAGTTGAAGGCGCCGCCGAGCACGTACGTCTGCGGCCCGCCGACACGCTCCATCGACTGCCAGAAGTCGGTCGTGGTCGCCTGGTAGGCGAAGTCGCGGACCTGCCCGGCCAGCTTCCCGTGCGAGATGCGGTACGCCCTCTGGCCGGTGAACTGGAAGTTGTAGCGCTGCATGTCGATCGACCAGCTCTTGTCGCCGACGATGTAGAGGCCCCGCTCCACGCCGGAGATGAGCTCGTCCGTCGACGGCCCGCCGGGCGCGGCGGCCAGCGACACGTTGGCCATCCGCTGGATCGGCATGTGGCCGGGCGAGTCGGCGAAGGCGCAGCCGTTGGACCGGCCGAGCCCCTTCATCAGCGCCATCCGCCGGTCGAGCTGGTAGCCGACCAGGACGCCGTCCTTGACGATGTCGAAGCTCTGCCCCTGCACGCCCTCGTCGTCGTAGCCGATCGTGGCCAGGCCGTGCTCGACCGTGCGGTCGCCCGTCACGTTCATCAGCGGCGACCCGTAGACCAGCTCGCCGAGCTGGTCGAAGGTGGCGAAGCTGGTGCCGGCGTAGGCGGCCTCGTAGCCGAGCGCCCGGTCCAGCTCGGTGGCGTGGCCGATCGACTCGTGGATGGTCAGCCACAGGTTGGACGGGTCGACCACCAGGTCGTAGTCGCCGGCCTCGACCGACGGCGCGGCCAGCTTCTCCGCCAGCAGCTCCGGCAGCCTGGCCAGCTCGGCCGCCCAGTCCCAGCCGGTGCCCGTCAGGTATTCGTAACCCCGGCCGACCGGCGGCGCGATCGTCGACATGTCGTCGAAGCCCGTCTCCGACGCCTTCATCGCGTTGAGCGAGGGATGCACCCGCACCCGCTGCTGCGTCGTCACGGTGCCGGCCGTGTCGGCGTAGAACTTCTGCTCCTTGACCTGCAGCAGCCGCGCCGACACGTGGTCGGCGCCCTTGAGCAGCCCCGCCGACCAGTCGGCCAGCAGCGTCACCTTGTCGGCCGGGGACACCTCGAACGGGTCGACGTCGTAGGCCGACACCCAGGTGACCTCGCCGTGCACCGGCTCGGCCGCCAGCTCGATCGGCTCGCGGTTGATCGGGGCGCTCACCTCGGCCACCCGCACCGCCTGCTCGGCCACGCGCACGGCGGCCTCGGGGGTCAGGTGGATCCCGGCGGCGAACCCCCACGTGCCGCCCTTGACCACGCGCACGGCGTAGCCCAGGTCGTCGGCGTCGGCGGCGCCTTCGAGCCGCGCGTCGTAGAGGCTCAGGGTCTCGGCCCTGATCCGTTCGAGCCTGAAGTCAGCGTGCTCCGCGCCCAGCTCGCGTGCGCGTTGCAGGGCGGCGTCCGCGAGCCGTCTGAGCGGCAGCGCGAGGAAATCGTCATCGATCTGGCGCATGTCCACGATCCTAGCGCCGTGATCTTGTATCCCCCGGACAAGCCGGTACCGGCCGGTAGGAGATAGCGTCAGTTCTCATGGCACGCTCTGTACTCGTCACAGGAGGCAATCGCGGCATCGGCCTCGCGATAGCCCGCGAACTGGCCGCGGCCGGCGACGCCGTCGCCGTCACCTACCGATCGGGGGAGCCGCCTGAAGGGCTGTTCGGCGTCCGCTGCGACGTCACGAGCATGGCCGACGTCGAGGCCGCCTTCGACAAGGTCGAGGCCGAGCACGGCCCGGTCGAGGTGCTCGTCTCCAACGCCGGCATCACCAAGGACACCCTGCTGGCGATGATGAAGGAGGAGACCTTCACCGACGTCGTCGACGCCAACCTGACCGGCGGCTTCCGCGTCGCCAAGCGGGCCATCCGCCCGATGATGAAGCTCAAGCGCGGCCGCGTCATCCTCGTCTCCTCCGTCATCGCCATGCTCGGCCAGGCGGGCCAGACCAACTACGCCGCCTCCAAGGCCGGCCTGATCGGCTTCGCCCGCTCCATGGCCCGCGAGTACGGCTCGCGCGGCATCACCGTCAACGTCGTCTCGCCCGGCTTCGTCGCCACCGACATGACGGCCGACCTCGACACCGACGCGATCGTCAAGAACATCCCGCTCGGCAGGCAGGCGACCCCCGGCGAGGTCGCCCGCGTCGTCCGCTTCCTGGCGAGCGACGACGCCTCCTACATCACCGGGGCCGTGATCCCCGTCGACGGCGGACTCGGAATGGGGCACTGACATGGGACTTCTTGAAGGCAAGCGCATCCTCGTCACCGGCGTGCTCACCGACGCCTCGATCGCCTTCTCCGTCGCCAAGCTGGCGCAGCAGGAGGGCGCCACCGTGGTGCTCACCGGGTTCGGCCGGCTCAGCCTCGTCGAGCGGATCGCCAAGCGGCTGCCCGCCCCGGCGCCGGTGCTGGAGCTCGACGTGCAGGACACCGAGCACCTCGACACGCTGGCGGCCCGGGTGGGCGAGCACGTCGACGGCCTCGACGGCGTCGTGCACTCGATCGGCTTCGCCCCCCAGTCCGCGCTGGGCGGCAACTTCCTCAACACCACGTGGGAGGACGTCGCGACCGCCCTGCACGTGTCGACCTACTCCTACAAGTCGCTGGCGGTGGCCTGCCTGCCGCTGATGAAGGAGGGGGGCGCGGTCGTCGGCCTCGACTTCGACGCCAGCAAGGCGTGGCCCGTCTACGACTGGATGGGCGTGGCCAAGGCCGGCCTGGAGTCGTGCAACCGCTATCTGGCGCGCGACCTCGGCAAGCAGGGCATCCGGGTCAACCTGGTCGCCGCCGGGCCGCTGCGCACGATGGCCGCCAAGTCGATCCCGGGCTTCAAGGAGTTCGAGGACAGCTGGCCGGAGAAGGCACCGCTCGGCTGGGACCTGGCCGACACCCTGCCCGCGGCCCGCGCCTGCGTGGCGCTGATGTCCGACTGGTTCCCGGCCACGACGGGCGAGATCGTGCACGTCGACGGCGGCGTCCACGCCATCGGCGCCTGACTCCCGCGGGCCCCGGCGGGCGCGCCGCCCGTCCTGGGGCCGCCTGATCAGGCGAGCCGGTGGTGGCCGTTGCCGCGCGCCGGCTCGAAGGGGATGGTCTCGCTCTGCTCGCTGCGGTGACGGCGCTGCTGCACGATGCGGGTGGCGAGCACGGCCGTCGCCAGCAGGATGATCGTCAGCGCCGTGCCGAGCACGTCCGAGGCGGGCGCGGAGGGCCGTACGACGCGCCGCCCGTCGGCCGGCATGCCTAACTCCTCGGCGAACGGGTTGGGCCACAGCAGGTCGATCCGGAAGTCCTCGGGGTCGGCCGACGGCTCGTCGCGCACCGGCTCCTGACGGGAGTCGATCAGGTGCGGGTGGCTGTCGGGCGGCATGACCGTGTCACGCGGCGGTGCCGTGGCGACCTCGGCCGGCACCCTCGTGGTGTCCTCGCGCCGCCGCCTGCGCTCGTCCGACGGCTGGCCGGGGCCGGGGTCGCGGGGGCCGGTGGTGGGCGTCGGGGTGGTCAGGCCGCCGAGCACGCCCTGCTCGTCGCAGGCCAGCACCGGCAGGCACACCTGCTCGAGCGTCTCCGGCAGCAGTTCGGTGGCCTTCGGCTTGGCGGGGGCGGTGGGCTTGGGCGAGCCGGACGGCCTGGCGGACGCGCGCGGCCGGCCGGTGGGCACGACCTTGCCGACCGTGCCGAGCACCGTGTCGGTGGTCTTGTCGAGGCCGTCGGTCACCGGCTCGGTGAGCCCGCCGGTCAGCTGGTCGACGGTGCCGGTGACCGCCTCGACGACGCCGCACAGGCTGTCGGTCACGCCGGAGAGCAGGCCGCTGCCGCGCTCGCAGTCGGCGGCCAGGGCGGGTGGCGCCGCGAGCGGCACGGCCGCCAGCGCCATGGCGAGCACCCCGGCCGAGATGGCGCTCCTGCTCCCCATTCGTCCCCTCCCGCGTCGCTCCCGGAGGAAATCTTTATGGACATCGGCCATCAGACGCAGGTGTTTTCCCGTCAATGTTGCGATTCGGTATCGACTAGTGATACGCGAGTCGGGCTCTCGTTCGCCGTCAGTCGGGTGACGACACGTCATCCAGGGCCTCTCGGATCTCGATCGGCAGCACCACGTCCTCGGCCGGGGGGGTGCTCCTGAGCTGCGCCAGCGTGCGGGCGCCGACGATCGCCGAGGCCACGCCGGGCTGGTCGCGCACCCATGAGAGCGCCACCGCCAGGGGTGAGACCCCCAGCCCGTCGGCCGCGGTCATGACCGATTCCACCACCCGGCGGCTGCGCTCGTCGAGATACGGGCGGACAAAATCCGCGAAATGCGGCGTGGCGGCCCGCGAATCGGCAGGGATGCCCGTACGGTACTTGCCCGTCAGCACGCCCCGCCCGAGCGGCGACCAGGCGAGCACGCCGACCTCGCAGTGCTGGGCGGCGGGCAGCAGCTCGCGCTCCGGGTCGCGGGCCAGCAGCGAGTATTCGGCCTGCACGGCGGTGATCGGCACGCGCCCCGGCGCCGCGCGCTGCGTCACGGCCGCCGCGGCGAGCTGCCAGCCGGTGTAGTCGCACACGCCCGCGTAGACGGCCCGCCCCGAGGAGACGATCGCGTCGACGGCGGCCAGCGTCTCCTCCAGCGGCACCTCGGCGTCGTAGGTGTGCAGCTGCCACAGGTCCACGTAGTCCAGGCCGAGCCGGCCGAGCGAGTCGTCGACGGCGGCGATCAGGTGGCGGCGGGAGGCGTCGCGCGGCCTGCGGCCCAGCGGGGTCACCACGGCCTTGGTCGAGATCACCAGCTCGGCGCGCGGCACCGAGTCGCGCAGCATCCGGCCCAGCAGCCGCTCGGCGTCGCCGCCGGTGTAGACGTCGGCGGTGTCGACCAGCGTGCCGCCCGCGTCCATGAACGCGCGCAGCTGCGCTACGGCGTCGTCCGCGTCGGTGTCACGCCCCCACGTCATCGTGCCCAGGCCCATCCGGGACACCGACAGGCCGCTGCGGCCGACATAACGCTGCTCCATGATCCCGCCAGGTTACCGCTCGGGCAGGTGAAAAGCCGTGATCGACGCCTGCGACACTTGAGTGGTGACGACGCTGCTTCTGGCCCGCCACGGGCTGACCGACCTGACCGGGCCGGTGCTGGCCGGCCGCACTCCCGGGGTGCATCTCAGCGACGCCGGCCGGGCGCAGGCGGCCGCGCTGGCCGGGCGCCTGGCCTCCGTGCGGCTCGACGCCATCGTGTCCAGCCCGCTGGAGCGCTGCGCCGAGACGGCCCAGGCGGTCGCCGGGGGCCGGGACCTGACGGTGCTGACCGACGAGCGGCTGATCGAGTGCGACTACGGCGCCTGGACCGGGCGCGCGCTCAAGGAACTGGCGCAGGAGCCGCTCTGGCCGGTCGTGCAGGCGCACCCGAGCGCGGCCGAGTTCCCCGGCGGCGAGTCGCTGGCGGCGATGCAGCACCGGGCCGTGACGGCGGTCCGGGAGTGGAATCGACGCCTCGGGGAGAAGGCTGTCTACCTGGCGTGCAGCCACGGTGACGTGATCAAGGCGATCGTGGCCGACGCGCTGGGGCTCCACCTCGATCATTTTCAGCGGATAACCGCCGATCCGGCCGCGCTCACCGTGATTCGCTATGCCCCCTTGCGTCCCTTTGTTCTCAGGGTCAACGATATGGGGGAATTGCGGTTGCCCGAGGATTCGGAGGAGAAAGACGGGGGAGAAAACTCCACCGGGAGCGATGCCGCCGTCGGCGGCGGGCCCGGGACCACGTAAGGTCAGGCTATGCCGGTCTTCGACTACGACCCACCGGAGAGATTCGTGGCGGGCGCCCTCGGGCGGCCGGGCGCGCGAGCCTTCTTTCTGCAGGCCAGGGCCGAGGGCAGACTGACCACGGTGGCGCTGGAGAAGCTGCAGGTCGCCGCGCTCGCGGGCAGGCTCGACGAGATGCTCGACGAGGTGCTGCGGCTCAGCGGCGGCACCGCCCGGGTGCCCGCCATCGCCCCCGCCGACCTGACCGACGACGGCCCACTCGACGTGCCGGTGTCGGAGGAGTTCCGGGTCGGCACGATGGCGCTGTCCTGGGACGAGGAGAGCTCCCAGGTCGTCATCGAGGCGCAGGAGGTCGTCGACGAGGAAGACCTCGGCGCGCCCGAGCCCGCGGTGCTGCGGGTGCGCATCAGCGCCGGGGCCGCCCGCGCCTTCACCCAGCGCGCTCTCAAGATCGTTTCGGCGGGACGCCCGCCGTGCCCGCTCTGCGGGCAGCCGCTCGACGCAACTGGTCACGTGTGCGTACGTCTCAACGGCTACCGCGGAGGTGAGGCGGCTTCATGACCGCTCCGGAGAGCGAGCCGGCCATCAGGCCCACCCCTCCCACGGCCATGGACGAGGAGGAGACGCTCAAGCTGCTCCGCGACGGCCGCCTGGAGGTGGCCGGCCGCCTCGTCGAAGCCACCAACATGACCCTCTACTGCTCGGTCACGCTCGGCTCGCGCAGCGTCGCCTGCGTCTACAAGCCGGTGCGCGGCGAGCGGCCGCTGTGGGACTTCCCCGACGGCACCCTGGCCGCCCGCGAGGTGGCGGCCTTCGAGGTCTCCCAGGCCACCGGCTGGCACGTGGTGCCGCCCACGGTCTATCGCGACGGGCCGTTCGGGCCGGGCATGTGCCAGCTGTGGATCGACACCGAGCGCGAGGTCGACCTGATGCGGCTGGTGCGCAGCCGCAACCCGGTGGTGCGCCGGATGGCGGTGTTCGACGCGGTGGTCAACAACGCCGACCGCAAGGGCGGTCACCTGCTGCCCATGCCCACCGGCCACGTCTACGGCGTCGACCACGGCGTCTGCTTCGCCGTCGAGGACAAACTGCGCACGGTGCTGTGGCAGTGGCGGGGCAAGCCGCTGGCCCGCGAGGCGGTGGCGGTGCTCGCCAAGCTGGAGCGCGACCTGGAGTCGGGCTCGCTCGGCCGCCGGCTGCGCGAGCTGCTGACACTGGCCGAGGTCGAGGCCACCTGGAAACGGGCCCGCAGACTCCTCGACACCGGCGTGCATCCGTCGCCCTCCGAGGGCTGGCCCGCCATCCCCTGGCCGCCTATCTGAACTCGTTTACTACGATTTGCCGCATGTGCACGGTGATCGTGAGAACGGGGCAGCCGCTCACCCTCATGGGGGTGCGGGACGAGTTCGCCGACCGGCCCTGGGAGGGGCCCGGCGAACACTGGCCCGACTACCCCGGCGTGGTCGGCGGCCGGGACCTCAAGGCGGGCGGCACCTGGCTGGCGGTCGACCCGTCGGCCCGCCGCGCCGCGGCGCTCCTCAACGGCCGTGGCCGCGAGGCCCCCGACGCCGTCAAGGTCTCACGCGGCGACCTGGCCCTGCGCGCCGTCGCCGCGGGTGACCTGCCCGATCTCGACCTGACCCGCTACGACCCCTTCCACCTGGTGCTCGCCGACCCCGCCCGGGCCCGCCTGCTCAGCTGGGACGGCGTACGGCTCGCCACGACGGACCTGCCCGACGGCACCAGCATGATCGTCAACAGTGGCCTGGACCCGGCCAGCGAGCGCGTCACCGCGTTCCTGCCCAGGTTCGAGGCCGCCGCCGACTGGCGGGAGTTGATCGCGGATCCGCCCTCCTCCGACCCCGGCGCGCTCATCGTCAAGCACACGCTGCCCGACGGCCGCCTGTTCACCACGCTCAGCGTCACGCTGCTCACTCTCGGCTCCGGCGGCGTGACGTACGACTTCACCGACATGACCGCTGAACGGGACGGATAGGCTCGAAGACATGAGATCGTGGTCCGCCCCCAACGTCCCCAAGCTGCCCGGTGAGAGCGTCCCGCTGCGGCTCTACGACACCGCGGCCAGGCAGGTGCGGCAGACCGACCCGGGCCCCACCGCCCGGATGTACGTGTGCGGCATCACCCCCTACGACGCCACGCACCTGGGGCACGCCAACACCTACCTCGCCTTCGACCTGGTCGGCCGCCTCTGGCGCGACGCCGGTCACGAGGTGCACTACACGCAGAACGCCACCGACGTCGACGACCCGCTGCTGGAGCGGGCCGAGCGCACCGGCGTCGCCTGGCAGAGCCTGGCCGAGCGTGAGATCGAGCTGTTCCGCACGGACATGGAGGCGCTGCGCATCGTGCCGCCGCGCGAGTACGTGGGCGTCACCGAGGTCGTCGGCCAGGTGGCCGCGCTCATCGCCCGGCTCGGCGACAAGGGCGTCACCTACGACCTCGACGGCGACGTCTACTTCAGCGTCGCCGGCGCCCCCAAGTACGGGCAGGTGTCCGGCTACGACGAGGAGCGGATGCTCGCCCTGTTCGCCGAACGCGGCGGCGACCCCGAGCGGCCCGGCAAGCGCGACCCGCTCGACTGGCTGCTGTGGCGCGCCGAGCGGCCCGGCGAGCCGGCCTGGGACTCCCCGCTTGGCCGGGGGCGGCCCGGCTGGCACATCGAGTGCACCTCCATCGCCCTGGACAACCTGGGCGCCGGCTACGACGTGGCGGGCGGCGGGTCCGACCTGATCTTCCCGCATCACGAGTGCGGCGCCTCCGAGGGGCACGCGGCCACGGGGGAGTGGCCCTTCGCCCGCTTCTACGCGCACGCCGGCATGGTGGGGCTCGACGGCGAGAAGATGTCGAAGTCCAAGGGCAACCTGGTGTTCGTGTCCAAGCTGCGGGCCGCGCACGACCCGATGGCGATCCGGCTCGTGCTGCTCGCCCACCACTACCGCGACGACTGGGAGTACGTGCCCGCGATGCTCGCCGAGGCCGAGGCCCGGCTGGGGCGCTGGCGCTCGGCCGCGGCGCTCGCCGCCGCCCCGCCGGCCGGCGACCTGCTGGCCGCCGTGCGGGAGCGGCTCGCCGACGACCTCGACGCCCCCGGCGCGCTGGCCGCCGTCGATGCCTGGGCGGCCGAGGCCCTCGCCGGCCGGGGCACCGACCCGGATGCCCCCGCCCTGGTCCGCGACCTGACCGACGCCCTGCTCGGCGTCGCACTCTAACGCGGCCGGCGCCCTGCCCGGCGTCGCACCGCAACGAGGCCGGCGCCCTGCAGGGCGCCGGCCTCCGGTGATGGTGGCCCGGGGCGGCTCAGGCGCCGGCCTCGGCGGTGACCGGGGCGGCCGGGGTGAGGCCGGTGAGCTCCGCCCTGAACCACTCGATGGTGCGGCGCAACCCCTCCTCGGCGGGCACCTCGGCCTTCCAGCCGAGCCGCCCGGCCGCCAGCGACGTGTCCGGCCGCCGCACCCGGGGGTCGTCGGCCGGCCGGTCGATGAACTCGATCGGCGACGACGACCCGCTCAGCTCCCTGACCATCGTGGCCAGCTCCAGCATGGTCAGCTCGTCCGGGTTGCCGATGTTCACCGGGCCGTCGAAGTCGCTGGCCGCCATGGCCAGGATGCCCGACACCGTGTCGTCGACGTAGCAGATGGACCGGGTCTGCGAGCCGTCGCCGGTGATCGTGATCGGCTCGCCCATCAGCGCCTGCCGGATGAACGTCGGGATCGCCCGGCCGTCGAACGGCCGCATGCGCGGCCCGTAGGTGTTGAAGATGCGCACGATGCCCGTGTCGGTGCCCCGCGAGTGCCGGTAGGCCGTGGTCAGCGACTCGGCGAAGCGCTTGGCCTCGTCGTAGACGCTGCGCGGGCCGACCGGGTTGACGTTGCCCCAGTACGTCTCGCGCTGCGGGTGCTCCAGCGGGTCGCCGTACACCTCGCTGGTGGAGGCGAGCACGAAGCGCGCGCCCTTCTCCCTGGCCAGGCCGAGCGCGTGCAGCGTGCCGACGCTGCCGACGCGCAGCGTCTCGATGGGGTAGCGCAGGTAGTCGGCCGGCGAGGCGGCCGAGGCGAAGTGCAGGACCAGGTCCAGCCGGTCGGGCACGTGCACGTACCCGGTCAGGTCGCACTCGATGATGCGGAACGACGGCCGGTCGATCAGGTGTTCCACGTTGCGCGGGCCGCCGGTGAGGAAGCTGTCCATGCAGACCACGTCCGCCCCCTCGTCCAGCAGCCGCTCGCACAGGTAGGAGCCGAGGAACCCGGCTCCTCCGGTGACCAGCGCCCTCATGACGTGACCTCCATTGCGGCGTCGACGACTTCGGAAACTTCGATCTTGAGCAGCCCCGGGTCGGGCCGCTCCCCGTGCGGGTCCCCGTTGCGGCCCGCCCAGAGCGCGACGTGCCGCCAGCCGGGCGGCGGACCCCACAGGGCGGGCGACACCGGCCCGAACAGCACCACCGACGGCACGCAGAACGCGGTCGCCAGATGGGCGACGCCGGTGTCGCCGCACACCACCAGCCGGGCCCGGCCGACCAGGTCGATCAGATCGGCCAGGCCGGTCCGGCCGGACAGCATCCGCTCCGGCGGCAGCCCGGCCAGGTCGGCGACCCGCTGGGCGATGCCGACCTCGGCGGCGCTGCCGGTGACGACCACGTCCTCCAGCGCGGCCGCCACCCGGGCGAACCGCTCGGGCGGCCACCGGCGCGCCGGATAGGCGGCGCCCGGATGCACGATCGCCGGCCCCGTCCGGTCGGAGACGCCGAGCGTCAGGTCGTCCGGGTCGGCGGCTATGCCGTGCCACTCCAGCAGCTCGCACCAGCGCCGCACCTCGTGCAGGTCGTCGCGCCAGCGCGGCCCCGTCCCGTAGCTGATCAGCCTGCCGGGCTCGGTACGGCGCAGCGCCTCGACGCTCTGCGGGCCCTTGCCGTGCAGGTTGACCGCGATGTCGGGCCTCTCGAACGGCACCGGCCCCGGCCCCGACACGTCGAGGTGCACGTCCACCGCGCCGATGAGCGGCATCAGCGGGCCCAGCGGGGCCGGGGCGGCGAGCGTGATCCGGTGCTCCGGGAAGGCCTGGCGCAGCGCGCGCAGCGGCGGGACGGCCGTCAGCAGGTCGCCCAGCCCGAGCCCGCGCAGCGCCAGCAGTTCTAGGGCCATGATGTCTCCGTGTCGGGGCAGATGACGAGCTCCCTGATCTCGCAGCCGGCCGGCTGCGCCAGCGCGAACACCACCGTCCTGGCGACGTCCGCCGGGTCGTTCAGCCCGGCCTCGGGGCCCGGCTTGTACTGCTCGGGCCGGCCGTCGAAGAAGGCCGTGCGCATGCCGCCCGGCACCAGCAGCGTCACGCCCACCTCGCCGCGCATCTCGACCGCCAGCGCGCGGGTGAACCCGACGACGCCGAACTTCGACGCGCTGTAGGCCGAGGCGTCGCTGAGCGGCCGCAGCCCGAGCGTGGACGCGCAGGTGACGACCCGGCCCCGGGACGTCTTCAGGTACGGCAGCGCCGCCCGGACGACCGCGGCGGTGCCGAGCAGGTTCACCCGGATCACCCGCTCCCAGTCGTCGGCGGGCACGTCCTCCAGCCGCCCGCACGCGTCGATGCCCGCGGCGGTGACGACGGCGTCCAGGCCGCCGGCCCGCCCGGCCAGCTCCCGCACCGCCCGCTCGGCCTCGCCCCGGTCGGCCAGGTCGGCGGTCACGTGCTCGAAGCGCTGGTCGGGATCGCGCACGTCGACGACCAGCGGACGCCAGCCCTCCTTCTCCACGGCTTCCGCCGTGGCCAGGCCGAGCCCGGACGCGCCCCCGGTGATCAATACGTTCATCGGATCTCCCTGATCAGATTCGTGGTCGAACGCCCCGGCAGCAGGCTCAGCACGACGGTTTCCGCGCCGAGCCCGTCCAGGACCTCGGATTCGGGCAGGTGCCCGCCCTCGTAGTCGCCGCCCTTCACCCACACGTCGGGGCGGAGCAGCTCGATCGCGTCCACGGGGGTGTCCTCGTCGAACACCAGCACCGCGTCCACGCAGCTCAGCGCCCGCAGCACCTCGACGCGGTCGCGAACGTCCACGACGGGCCGGGCGGGGCCCTTGAGCCTGCGCACCGACGCGTCGGAGTTGACGCAGACGACGAGTGCGTCGCCCAGCGCCCTGGCCCGCCGCAGCAGGCTCACGTGCCCGGCGTGCAGCAGGTCGAAGCAGCCCCCGGTGGCGATCAGCCGCCCGCCGGAGGCCCGGGTGAGCTCGGCCACCTCGACCGCGGTCCGCGGCCGGTCGCCCAGCTCCTGCTCCTGGACGCGGACCGCGGCGGCGCCGCCGCGCGCGACGAAGCGCGAAGCCTCGCCGACGCCGATGGTCACCGCCTCCTCCACGTCCGCGCCGGCCCGCAACGCGAGCGCCGCGGCGCTCGCGAGCCGGTCACCGGCGCCGCACGCGTCCTGGCCGGTGGCCAGCACGGGCGCCGGAATCCTGGTGAGCGAGCCGTCGGAGCGCGCCAGCGAGGCGCCGCGCGTCCCGGCGGTCACGGCCACCGCCCGCGCCCGCAGCTCCCGCAGGAGCCGCCGGGCGGCCCGGTCGGGGCCCGGATAGGGGCCGGGGCAGAGCTCCCGCGCCTCCGCCTCGCTCGGCGTCACCAGCGCGCAGCCGGGCGGCGGCCGCTCGCCCTTCGGATGCGGGTCCCACACCACCGGCACGGCCGGCACTCCCATGCCGCCCAGCAGCTCCAGCGCCACCCGGGCGACGCCCCTGCCGTAGTCGGCGACCAGCACCGCGCCCGCCCCGGCGACCGCCTCGGCCGCCCTGGCGTGCTCGGGCGCGCGTCTGGCCTCGCCATCGCCGGTGTCGATCCGCAGCAGCGTCTGGCCGCGCGACCTGATCCTGGTCTTGCGTACGGTGCCGCCGCGCAGCGGGAGCCGTACCAGCTCCAGCTCGTCCGACAGCAGGCCGCACAGGCGGCGGCCGGCCGGGTCGTCACCGATCGCGGTGATCAGCACCACGTCGGCGCCGTCGCGGGCGGCCAGCAGCGCCGCCAGGCCCGCGCCGCCGGGCCGGGCGCGCTCGGCGGCCACGTCGATCACCGGTACGGGCGCGTCCGGGCACAGGCGCTCGCTGTCACCCTCGACGTCCACGTCGAGCAGCGTGTCCCCGATGACGACGAGCGGCCCCATCACAGCGCCTCTTCCACGGCGTCGCAGAGCATGTGGATCATCGCCAGGTGGACCTCCTGGACGGTGGCGGTGTCCTCGAACGGCACCGCGACGGTCTCGTCGCAGAGGTCGGCCAGCGGGTTCGGCGCGGGACCGGTCAGCGCCCACGCGAGGATGCCGCACTCCTGCGCCGCCAGCGCGGCGTTGATCACATTCGTGCTGCAGCCGCTGGTGGACAGGCACACCAGCACGTCACCCGGCCGGCCGTGCGCCCGCACCTGGCGGGCGTAGACCTCCTCGGCGCCGAAGTCGTTGGCGATCGCGGTCATCGAGGAGGTGTCGGCGTGCAGCGGGATCGCCGCGTACGCCTGCCTGTCGTCCCTGAACCTGCCGACCAGCTCGGCCGTCAGGTGCTGCGCCTCGGCCGCCGAACCGCCGTTGCCGCAGGCCAGCAGCCTGCCGCCGGCCGACAGCACGCCGGCCAGCTTGCCGCCCCAGGCGCGGACGGTGACCGAGTGGCCGTCGACCCTCGTCAGAGCGGTGCGGAGCTTTTCCAGATGCGTGTCCATGGCTACCCCCCAAGCGCGGCCAGACGGCGCGGCTGGCCGTCGATGACCTGCGTGTACACGGCCTCGGTCTGCTCGGCGACGCGCGGCCAGGCGTACCTGTCACGGGCCCGGCGGGCCCCTGCCTCGCCGAGCTCCCGGCGTCTGTCCGGACTGTCGAGAACCTCGCGCAGCGCCCTGGCCAGCGCCCGCGGCCGGCGCGGCGGCACCAGCAGGCCGGCCCCGGCCACCGTGTCCAGGTGGCCGCCGACGGCCGAGGCCACCACCGGGAGCCCGCACGCCATCGCCTCCACGGGCACCATCCCGAACGGCTCGTACCAGGGGACCGTGACCAGCACGTCGGCCGAGCGCATCAGCGCCGGCACGTCCTCGCGCGGCACGCTGCCGATCACCCGCACCCGGTCGGCCAGCCCGTAGCGGCCGGCCAGGTCGCGCAGCCGCACCGCCTCCTCGTCGTCGGCCCGCCCGCCCGCGATCACCAGCTCGGCGTCCGGCAGCCTGCGCAGCGCCGCGATCACCGTGTCGACGCCCTTGCGCGGCACCAGCCGGCCGATGCTGAGCACCAGCGGCCGTCCCGTGCGCGGCGCGACCGGCCCGCCCGGGCGGAACGTGTCCACGTCGACCCCGCACGGCACCACCGAGATCCGCTGCTCGGGAACGCCCATCGCGCGCAGTTCGAGCACCTCGTCGCGGCACGTCGCCAGGACCGCGTCGGCCCGCCTGCCGATCTCGCGCTCGGTCGCGATCCGGTGCGCCGGGCTGGTGTCGGCGGCGCCCTGCCAGCGCCGCTTGACCGTGCCCAGCGCGTGGAAGGTCTGCACCACGGGCACGTCCTCGGCGGCCTGCAGCGCCGCCTGCCCGCTCATCCAGAAGTGCGCGTGCACCACGTCCGGCGGGCGGCGCGCCCACCGGTCGGCCAGGTGCTCGGTGAACTCGGGCATGTACGGGGGAAGCTCGTCCTTGGGCACCGGCGCGGCCGGTCCCGCCGGGACGTAGGAGACCGTGACCCCGGGCGCCAGCGGCACCGACGCGGGACGGGCGGGATCGGACCGGCGGGTGTGCACGACCACGGAGTGGCCGCGGCCGGCCAGGGCCATGGCCAGCGCGGCCACGTAGACGTTCTGGCCGCCCGAGTCGACGCCGCCTACGGCGGCCAGCGGATCGGCGTGCTCGGAGATGAGATCGATCTTCACTGCGCCAGCTCCCTTACTGCCTTGACCACCTGCTCACTCGTCACCTCTGACAGGCACGGATGCCCGGGTACCGGGCACAGGCGGGCCCTGCTCGCGCGGCAGGGCGCCTGCTGGTCACCGAGAAGCACCACCGGCACGCCGTACGGAGCCCACCTGGCGGCGGGGACGACGGGGGCGAACAGGCTGACGACCGGGGTGCCGACCGCGGCCGCCAGGTGCGCCGGGCCGGTGTTGCCGGCCACGAGCACCGAGGCGCCCTCGATCACGGCCGCCAGCTGCGCGAACGTCGTCCTGCCACCCAGGTCGACGGCGACCTTGTGAGCGACGAAGGCAGTGAGCTCGCGTTCCTTGCCGGTGACGACCACCTGATGACCGTCGTCGGCCAGCTCCCGCACGGTCTGGCGGTGCCTCTCGGCGGGCCAGGACCGGGCGGGCGCGGTGGTCCCCGGGTGTACCACGACATACGCGCCTTTGCCGGCAACGGCGCCGGCGCTCAGTGCTTGCCCTATATCGCGGCTCATATCCGGAAGTGGCCTTCGAACTGCGAGTCTGCCGTCATCGCCGGCCGGCAGCTCGAACCCGGCGGCGCGGCGGCGGGCGAGCATCCGCTCGGCCTCCGGCACGTCCTGGCTCTCGTCCACCACGTGGCGCACGTCGAGGAGGGAGCCGGGGTAGTCGTTGCTGATCGCCGCGATGCGCCGCACCCCGGCCAGGCGCAGCACGAGGGCCAGGGGCAGCGCCGACTGGTGGAAGGAGGTGAGGATCAGCGCCTCGTCGACGCCCCGCACCCGCTGGACCAGCTCGCTCACCCGGTCGATGTCCACGGCCGGCGGGTCGTGGTCGATCCACGGGGCACGCCACTCGATCACCCGGTCCACCCCGGGCAGCAGCTCCGCGGCGGCCTTCCCGTGCGGGCCGGCCAGCATCACCACCTCGCGGGCGCCCTCGCGGACGGCCCGCACGGCGGGCCCGGCCAGCAGCACGTCCCCGGCGTCGTCCAGCCGCGCCACCAGCACCCGCCCCCGGCCGCGCCGCGGCTTGCCGGCGGCCGGCTCGCTCCGCGCCGCGGGCCTGGACCGCGACAGCACCGCAGCGCTCATCGCCGCGCCCTCCATTCCCCCCGAAGCCGGTGCGCGCAGGCGACCGGCGGGATCACCACGCTGGTGACGACCATCCGCGCCACTTCCCCCGGTGTCCGCGGCCCCGGCGCGATCCGCGCCCAGGCGAACTCCGCGGTCATCGCGGCCCACCCCGCGCCCGCGACC
>NZ_LAVL01000014.1 GCF_001083785.1 Nonomuraea sp. SBT364 | reverse complement strand
GGAAGGAGGGTCGCGTGGGGGGCGGGCTTGCCGTCGAGTTTGTCCATGACGAGACGGACGGCTTCGCGGCCGACCTCCTCGGCGGGGATGAGCACCGAGGTCAGGGGCGGGCTGGCGCGTTCGGCAACGTCGTCCGGGCAGATGGCCACCACGGCGACGTCCTGCGGGACGCGTTTGCCGAGCTGGCGCAGGGCGCTGAGGACGTGCCCGACGGCGGCCTCGTTGTGGACGACGAGGCCGGAGAGGCCCGGCCGGTCGGCCAGGAGGGTGCGGACGGTCTCGTACACCTCGTCGAAGGTCTCCTCGCAGGGCAGCGCGACGCCGGTGACACCGTGGACGGCGAGGGCGGCGACGAAGCCCTCGCGGGTGCGGCGGGCGAAGCCGGTGCCGCGCTCGTAGACGACGGCGGGGGCGCCGAGCAGGGCGATGTGGTCGTGGCCGCGTTCGGCGAGGTGGGCGACGCAGCGCTCGCCGGCGGCGGCGAAGTCGAGGTCGACGCAGGTGAGGCCGGCGGGTGAGGCGGGGAAGCCGATGAGGACGCTGGGTTCGGCGAGGTCGCGCAGCAGCGGGACGCGCCGGTCGTCCAGTTCGACGTCCATGAGGACGAACGCGTCGACGAGCGCGCTGGCGGCCACCCGGCGGATGCCGTCGGTGCCCTCGTCGGCGGTCAGCAGGAGCACGTCGTGGTCGAAGCCGCGCGCCGCGGTGACGACGGCGCTGGCGAAGCGCATGAGCACGGGCACGTGCATGCCGGCGCGCAGCGGCAGCACCAGCGCGATCACCTTCGCGCGTTTGCTGGCCAGGGCGCGGGCCCCGGCGTGCGGGTGGTAGCCGAGCGCGCTGATGCTGTCGAGGACGCGCCGCCGGGTGTCGGCGGAGATCGTGCGCTTGCCGCTGAGCACGTAGGAGACGGTGCTGACGGCCACGCCGGCGTGCCTGGCGACCTCGGCGATCGTGACCGTGCGGCCGCTCAAGCGCCGGCTCCGAAGTCGAGCTGGGTCAGGGTGACGCCGTCGTTCTCGAACACGACATAAAGATCGTGCACTCCCCGCACGCCCGCAAGTGAGGCGACGATGGCGTGCTGGTCGTGGCGCCGGGTGCGGGGCACCGGGAAGGTGGCCAGCGACTTGCCGTAGAGGGGGTCGCCGACGCGCAGGGTGATCACGCCGCCTTCGGTGCTGCCCGCGACGGCCAGGCAGGATGCGGTGCCGGTGAGGTCGACCTGGCGGAAGAGGATCCAGGCGCCCTCGGTCTCGGCGCGTACGGCCTCGCCGGTCTCGCGGGTGGCGTCGGTGAAGGTGATCGCGTCGTACTCGTCGTGGTCGACGGCGCGCAGCAGGCCGCGGCGGGGCGGGACGATCTCGCCCGCGACCTCGAAGCGGGCGCTGAGCCGCAGGTCGGTGGCGCTGCGGCCGACCATGAGCTGGTGCGGCGCGCTCTCCACGACGAACCGGCTCCTGGTGACGTCCCAGAAGGCCAGCTCGCTCACCGGCAGGTCGAGGCGGACGGTACGGCTCTCGCCGGGCGCGAGCCGGACCCGTTCGAAGCCGCGCAGGCGGCGCAGCGGCTGCTTGACCCGGGAGCGCTGCTGGTGGGTGTAGAACTGGACGACCTCGGCGCCGGGCCGGTCGCCGGAGTTGGTGACGGTGACCTCGGCCGTGACCAGGTCGCCGGTCAGGCTGACGCGCAGGCCGGCGTAGTCGAAGGCGGCATAGCTGAGGCCGTGGCCGAAGGGATAGCGGGGGGTGCCGCGGAAGTACAGGTAGGTGGCGTCGGCGGTGATGATGTCGTAGTCGAGCAGGTCGGGCAGCTCCTGCTCGGAGCGGTACCAGGTCTGGGTGAGGCGCCCTTCCGGGTCGGCCTCGCCGAACAGCACCTCGGCGAGCGCGTGGCCGTACTCCTGCCCGCCGTGCGCGGACCAGAGCACGGCCGGCAGGCCGGTGGCCGTCCAGGTGAGCGGGTAGCCGCTGCTGACGACCATGACGGTGCGCGGGTTGGCGGCGTGCACGGCCCGGACGACGGCGTCCTGGGCGGGGGCGAGGGCGAGCGTGTTGCGGTCCTCGGTCTCGCGGCCGTTGACGAGCGGGTGGTCGCCCACGACGACGACGGCCACGTCGGCGGCGGCGGCCAGGTCGGCGGCCTGCCGGGCGCCCTCCCTGATGACGTCCATGACCAGCCACACGGCCTGGTCGGCGTCGTCGACCAGGCGCAGCGTGCCGTCGTCGCCGGTGCCGACGTAGCAGCCGGTGGAGATGTGCCGCAGCGCGAGTGAGCCGCGTGGCCGCTCCTCCATCCGGAACGTCTGGCGCACCTCCCACCCGTTGGGCCCCGGCTGGTCGTTGACGAGCACGCCGTCGGCCACGGACACGAACCGGCCGGTCGCCACGGCACGCAGCGCGTAGGCGCCGCCGCCCCAGTCGAACACGTCGAACGTGTCGGCCTCGGCGGTGCCCAGGCTGAGCGGCCCGCCGGCCGGGTCGGCCGTCACGGGCCCGGCCTCGGCGGTGAGCGTGACCCGGTCGACGCCCTCGCAGAACACGGTCCGGCACCGCTCGGCCAGCCCGCCGCGGGCGGTGACGGCGTACGGGAGCGTGCCGCTGTACCAGTCCTCCAGCACGGTGTCGCCGAGCTGCCCGATGACGGCGATCGTGGTGACGTCGCGCAGCGGAAGCAGCCCGTCGTTGTCCAGCAGCACGATCGAGCGCCGCGCCGCCTCCCTGGCCAGCTCCTGGTGCGCGGGGCAGTTGACGACCTCTTCGGTGATGTCGTCGTACGGGGTCTCCGGGTCGAACTCGCCGAGCCGGAACCGGATCGACAGGGCGTGCCGCACGGCCGTGTCGACGTCGTCCTCGGTGAGCAGCCCGCGGTCCAGGGCGTCGCGCAGGTGCCCGAGCGTGGCCTCGGCGCGGTCGTCGTCCTGGGTGAAGCTGTCGAGCCCGGCCTTGAGGGCGTGCGCGTACGCCTCGGCGGGGGTTTCGTGGTAGCCCTGCAGGCCGAACAGGTTGCCGGGCGCGTAGGCGTCGCTGACCACGAGCAGGTCGTCGGGCGCCCAGGCGCGCAGCACCTCGTTGATCAGCGGGCTGAGGTGCGCGGGGCGGCCGTTGACCAGGTTGTAGGAGGGCATGACGGCCACGGCGGCGCCCTGCTCCAGGGCGGGGCGGAAGGCGGGCAGCTCGTACTCGTGCAGCACCCGGGGCGGGATGTTGCTGGAGGTCTCGCAGCGGTCGGTCTCGTTGTTGTAGGCGAGGAAGTGCTTGAGCGTGGGCGCCGTCTTCAGGACGGGAGCGCTCCCACGGAGTCCGTGGGCGTACGCCGCGCCCATCAGCCCCGTCAGCCACGGGTCCTCGGAGTAGCCCTCCTCGTTGCGCCCCCAGCGCGGATCCCGCAACGGGTTGACGACCGGGGCCCAGACGTTGCGCCCGGCGCCGGTCGGGTCCTTGTGGTGGAAGGCCAGCACCTCGTCACCGGTCGCCTCGCCGACCCGGCGGACCAGCTCCGGGTCCCAGGTCGAGGCCAGCCCGATCGCCTGCGGGAACACGGTCGCGGGGCCGAGCCACGCCAGGCCGTGCAGCGCCTCGGTGCCGGTGCGGAAGGGGCCGACGCCCAGACGCTCGACCGGCGCCTGGTACTGGTGCAGCAGGCTCACCTTCTCGGCCGGAGTGAGCCTGCTCGACAGGTCGGCGATCCGGTCGGGGAGGGGGATCTCGGGGTCGCGGAAGGGTTCGTGCATGGCCATCCTCTGAGGGGTGTCGAAGCGCTTCGATGACCGGCCGTCTACGTTTCGGAGGTGTTTCGTGGAGTTTCATGAAGGGTGCACGTCACCGTGAACCCTGGTCAAGGGTTTCGCGAGATTCCCCCGGGCAATCTTCCCGAATCGACCGAGTCGAGCACCCGGGCCGCGCCGCCCAGCGCCGCGGCGTCGTGCCCCAGCGTCGAGGCCACCACCCGCACACCTCCGGCCTGCGGCGCGATGGCGCGGTCGGCGACCTCGGCACGCACCGCGGGCAGCAGCCACGACGCCAGCGGCACGTAGTAGCCGCCCAGGATCACGACCCCCGGGTTGAGCAGGTTGGCGATGATCGACACGCCCCTGCCCAGGCCGGCGCCCACGGACGCGAGGAGGGCCAGCGTGCTCTCGTCGCCCGCGCGGGCGGAGCGCACCACCTCCTCGATCTCCACCTCGATCTCGGCCGGTGACGGGTCCATCCGGCGCAGCACGGCGCCGATGCCGGCCACCGCCTCCAGGCAGCCGCGCCGTCCGCAGCGGCACTCCGGGCCCTCGGGGTCGAGCTGGACGTGGCCGAGTTCGCCGCTGTAGCCGAGCCCGCCGCGCCGCAGCCGCCCGTCGAGGATGACGCCGGCGCCCACGCCGATCTCGCCGGTCAGGTAGATCAGGTCGGCCGCCCCCGCATGGGCGCCGAACCGCTGCTCGGCCAGGGCCGCCAGGTTCGCGTCGTTGTCGACCTGGATGGCGAACCCCGGATCGCGCAGCGCCTTGGTCAGGTCGCCGCCGATGTCGGCGTCGTACCAGCCGAGGTTGGGCGCGATGCGCACGGTGCCCTGCACGTCGACCAGGCCGGGCAGGCCGACGGCCAGCCCCAGCACCCGGCGCTCCTCCTTGGCCATCCGGTTGATCACCCGCCGGACGATCGCGGCCACGGCGGCCACGCCCTGGTTGACCGAGTCGCCCGCGCTGAACGAGCGCCGCCAGGTGAGCAGCCGCTCCCCCGCCAGGCCGGTGGCCACGGCGGAGACGTAGTCGACGTTGATCTCGACCCCGATCGCGGCGTACGGCGACCCGTCGAGGACGAGCATGGTGGCCGGCCTGCCCACCCGGTTCTCCGTCAGGCCGGTCTCACGCACCAGCCGCCGGTCGATGAGGTCGGCGACCAGGCTGGACACGGTGGCCTTGTTCAGCCCCGTCGACGCCGCGATGTCGGCCCGGGAACACGGCGCGTGCTCGCGCACGAAGCGCAGCACGACCGCGAGGTTGGTGGCCCGGACGTCCGCGAAGTCGGCCGGCTGCGGGCCAGTCGTGGATGTGATCAATATCAGCCCCGTTCCCGCCGAGAAGTGACCCCAGCATGCCGCATCGCGGGCTCCCTTCACCAACCTGTGACCGTGACGCTCCCTTGTGGGTACGGTCACAGTCTACTAATTTGTTTGGTCGAAATACCAACTAATTTTCTCGAGGCCATCCCCACTCAGAGAAGAGACCGAGCCATGTCATCTCAGACAACCCGTCGCGGGTTTCTCGGCCTGGTAGGTGCGGGCGTCCTGGCGGCGACCGCCGGCTGCGCGGAGAAGAGAGAGCTGTCCAAAGGCACGGCCGTCGCCGCGGACAAGCTCAAGAGCCTGGTGCCGAACCGGATCCCGTTCGCCATCCCCGGCCTCAGTCCGGACCTGCCGGGCAGCGAGTTCGTCAACCCGGGCTTCGTCACCCGTCCGGCCCAGATGGTGCAGGCCGTCACGACCAAGCCGCTGACCAGCGGCAAGGAGGTGACGGCGATGACGCCGCTGTGGGGCACGGTCCCTCCCGGGCTCGGCGACAACTCCTACTACGAGGCCGTCAACGAACGGCTCGGCGGCACCGTCCGGTTCAACATCTCCGACGGCAACACGTACGTGGAGAAATTGAACACCCTTCTCGCCAGCGGCGACGTCCCCGACATGATGCAGATCCCCGGCTGGAACATCATCACGATCGCGCACTTCACCGAGGCGGCCAACAAGCTCTTCGCCGACCTGTCGCCCTACCTGGCCGGGGACAAGGCCAAGGAGTTCCCGCTACTGGCCAACTACGACACCGCGGCCTGGCACTACGGCGTCTTCGGCGGCGTCCTGCAGGGCATCCCCTGGCAGAACGACCCGTACCCGCTCGCCACGTTCGTCCGCCAGGACATCCTCGACGAGCTCGGCCTGGCGCAGCCCAAGAGCGCCGACGACATGCTCGTGCTCGGCAAGGAGCTGACCGACCCGAAGAAGAAGCGCTGGGCGTTCGGCGCCGTCGACCAGGAGATCCAGCGCGCCTTCAACTCGCCTCGCGAGTGGCGCAACGTGGGCGGCAAGCTCGTCTACAAGTACGAGACCGAGGAGTTCGCCGCCTCCGTCGAGTTCGTCACCAAGCTCTTCGAGAGCGGCTGGGTCCACCCGGACGTGGTGGCCAACAAGGACGCCGACCAGAAGGCGCCCTTCGGCAGCGGCCAGCTCGTCATCTACAAGGACGGGCCCGGCTCCTGGCACGAGGCGCTGGGCCGCTTCCTGCCGGACAACCCGAAGTTCGACATGCGGGCCGTCGCGCCCTACCCGGCCAAGCCCGGCGGCAAGGTCATCGTCTGGCGCAACGAGCCCGCCGGCATGTTCACCTTCATCAAGAAGGGCCTCGGCGACGCGCGCACCCGTGAGCTGCTCGGGCTGGCCAACTGGTGCTCGGCGCCGTTCGGCACGCAGGAGTACGAGCTGGTCAACAACGGCGTCGAGGGCAAGCACTACGACGTCAAGGACGGCAAGGCCGCGCCGAGCGCGCTCGGGCGCAAGGAGGTCGCGCCCACCTACCTGTTCCTGTCGGGCCGGCCCGGCGCCATCTCCCAGAGCCAGTACCCCGGCTACGTCCAGGCCATGTGGGACTGGCAGACCGCCTCCTCGCAGCACCTGGAGAACGACCCGTTCGTCGGCATCCGCGTCGAGGTGCCGTCCAAGATGGCCGGCATCGCGCAGCCGACCGAGGACAAGCTCAACGAGATCTACCGAGGCAAGCGGCCGGTCTCCGAGTGGAAGCAGATCGTGAAGGAATGGCAGGACCAGGGCGGCAACGAGGCCAGGGAGTTCTACAGCAAGGTCGCCCGGGAGAACGGCCGGCTGTGATCTCCACGACCGCCGCTCCGCCCCGCCGGGGCCGGGCGGCCAAGCCCGGCGCGGAGCTGACCTGGCGGGCCAAGCTGCGCAGGGACTGGCCGCTGGTCCTGATGAACCTGCCGATGCTGCTGGTCGTCCTGGCCTTCTGGTGGATCCCGGCGCTCGGCAACGTCATCGCCTTCCAGGACTACAACCCTTACACCGACGGCATCCTGGGCAGCCCGATCATCGGGTTCACCAACTTCGCGCTGCTCTTCGAGGATCCGCAGTTCCTGCGCGCGATGGTGAACACACTGGCGATCACCGCGTTCCAGCTCGTGTTCTACTTCCCGGTGCCGATCATGCTGGCGCTGCTGCTCAACAGCGTGGTCTCGGCCCGGCTGCGGGCGTTCGTGCAGGGCGTCGTCTACATGCCGTACTTCTTCTCCTGGGTGCTGGTCGTGGCCATCTTCCAGCAGATGTTCGGCGGTGCCGGGCTGCTGTCCCAGCTCCTGCGCGAGCGGGGGCACGAGGGCATCGACTGGATGACGAACTCCGACACGTTCATCCTGCTGCTCACCTCCCAGACGATCTGGAAGGACGCGGGCTGGGGCGCGATCATCTTCCTGGCCGCGCTCAGCACGATCAGCCCGAGCCTGTACGAGGCCGCGGCGGTCGACGGCGCCAAGCGGTGGCGCCGGATGTGGCACATCACGCTGCCGGGGCTGCGTCCCGTCATCGTCCTGCTGCTGATCCTGCGCCTGGGCGACGCGCTGAACGTCGGTTTCGAGCAGTTCATGCTGCAGCGCAGCGCCGTCGGCAGCCAGGCGTCGGAGGTGTTCGACACCTTCGTCTACTGGTCCGGCCTGCGCACCGGCGACCTCGGGTACGGCGCGGCCGCCGGGTTGTTCAAGGGACTGGTCGGGCTGCTGCTGATCGTCGCGGCGAACCGGGTGGCCCACGCGTTCGGCGAGCGAGGGGTGTATTCCAAGTCATGACGCTCTTGGGGACGGGGCGGGCCAGGAAGCCCGCCGGGCTGGCGGCGTGGGAGGAGGCGCCCTCCCCCGCGGGACGGGTCGGCAAGGGCACGCTGCTCACGCTGATCGTGCTGGCCGTGCTCTTCCCGCTCTACACGATCGTGCTGACCAGTCTCAGCTCGGCCGCGACCGTGAACCGGGTGGGCGGGCTGGTCCTGGTGCCCGAAGGCATCCATTTCGACGCCTATATCCAGATATTTTCGGACTCGGTGGTGAGCCGGGCCGTCATGGTGAGCACCATCGTGACCATCGGCGGCACGGTCATCAGCCTGGCCGTGAGCGTGCTGGGCGCGTACTCGCTGTCGAGGCCCGGCTCGTTCGGGCACCGGCCGCTGCTGTTCAGCGTGCTGCTGATGTTCGTGTTCTTCCCCGGCATCATCCCCGTGTATCTGATGGTCAGCGGGCTGGGGCTCAAGGACAGCTACTGGTCGCTCATCCTGCCGACGGCCGTGTCCGCGTTCAACGTGGTGGTGCTGCGGGCGTTCTTCATGAACATCCCGGGCGAGATCATGGACAGCGCGCGGATAGACGGCGCGGGCGAGTTCCGCATCCTGTGGCGGATCGTGCTGCCCATGTCCAAGGCGGTCACGGCGGTCGTCGGCCTGTTCTACGCGGTGGGCTACTGGAACGCGTGGTTCAACGCGATGCTCTACATCGACGACACGCGCAAGTGGCCGCTGGCGCTCATCCTGCGGCAGTACGTGGTCGACTCCAACCCGCTGCCCACCGCGACGCTGGGCGTGAGCGGCATGGGGCACGACGCCCCGCCGACGCTGGCGATCAAGATGGCGATCGTGGTCATCGCGGTGGTCCCGGCGCTGATCATCTACCCGTTCGTGCAGCGCCACTTCACCAAGGGCGTCATCGTGGGGGCGATCAAGGGCTGAGCCGAGGGGGCGGCGCGGTCACCGCCCCCTCGCCCAGGTCAGCTCGCCGTGCAGGTGAGGGCCGCCGGCGCGGTGTTGCTGCCGGAGTAGCTGCCGTTGAAGCCGAACGACGTGCTCGCGCCCGGTTGGACGGCGCCGTTGTAACCGGCGTTCGTCACGCTCACCGCGGTGCCCGTCTGGGTGTGGGCGCCGCTCCAGAGCTGGGTGATGCGCTGGTCGCCGGGGAACGTCCAGGTGACCTTCCAGCCCGCGAGGGCCGAGGCGCCGGTGTTCTTCACCGTCACGCCCGCCTGGAAGCCGCCCGGCCACTGGTTGCCGGGCTGGTAGGTGGCGGTGCACGCCTTGCCGGTGGTGGGCGTGACCGTCACGGTCGGGGTGACCGTCACCGTGGGGGTCACCGTCACGGTCGGGGTCACCGTCACGGTCGGGGTGATCGTCGGCTCGGGGCCGGTGCGGTCGCCGTAGATGATGCCCCGGCCGTTGGTGCCCAGGTAGACGCGCCCGTACACACGGGGGTCGCCCGTCAGGGCCTCGCCCATGTTGCCCCACTGGTGCTCGTCGTCGTTGATGCGCACCCAGGACGAGCCCGCGTCGTCGGACCGGTAGAGGCCCGTGACGCCGCCCGTGGTCGCCACCGCGTACAGGGCCTGGTAGGAGGCCCCGGGCGCGGCCTTGCCGAAGCCGATGTTCACCGCCGAGGTGATGCCCGGCAGCTTGGCGAACGAGGCGCCGCTGTCGGTCGAGTGGAACAGGCCCGTCCCGCCCGCCAGCCAGACGTCGCCCTCCTTGCCCGGCAGCGCCTTGAAGTGGGCGTTGCCCTCGGCGGGCAGCCCGGTCGCGGCCGTGGCGGTGAACGTCGCGCCGCCGTTGGTGCTGACGTAGAACCGGCCGGCGGCGAAGCCGTAGAACTTCATCGGGTTGACCCGGTCCGACTCGACGACCGCGCCGGTCGGCAGGCCCTGCGCCTGCTGCCAGGAGTTGCCGTAGCCCACCGAGTAGTGCGGCGCGACGCCCTTGGGCGCCCACACGAACCGGGAGCCGTCGGCCGCCGCCGCGACCGTGCCGCCCTCGTTGATCCCGCCCGGTTCGCCGCCCTGGAACCAGTTCGCGCCGCCGTCCGTCGAGAAGGCCACGTGGCTGTCGTTGGGGCGGTCGGCGTCGGTGAAGTTGCCGGCCCTGACCATCACGGCGGGGTTCTTCTCGGCGTAGTCGAGGCTGGTGGTCGAGGTGAAGCCCGGCGAGGTGAACATCATCGGCGGCACCGCGTCCAGGTTGGTGTGCCGGAAGCCGCCGATGTCACCCAGCGCGCTGACCAGCGGCGCGCCGCTCGGCGGGCTGACCAGGTCGAGGACCGCGGTCTCCTCCAGGCCCTTGACCATCGGCTTGATCGTGAACTGGCCACCGGAGTCCCATTGCGTGAGGTCCTCGGTGCCGTAGATCGTCGCGCCGGTGCCGTACATCATCCGGTCGGAGTCGAACGGGTCGATCTCCAGCGATTCGGTCATCCAGCCGAGCTTGGGCGTGACCTCGGGAGGCTGCGGGTTGGTGCCGAACGTCAGCCACGGCACCGCGGAGACGTCCATCTTGTAGCGGAAGCTCCGGTTCGGGTACGACGTCCAGTCCCACACGCGGGTCCAGGTGGCGCCCGAGTCGGTGGACCTGAAGAAGATCACGTCAGGCCACCAGGAGATCTGCGTCGCGACCATGAGCGTGCCCGGGTCCTGCCGGTCGAGGGTGAGGCCGCTGTAGCCGAAGTAGTCGTCGGCGCTCGACGACGGCACGGGGCTGACCTGCGTCCACGTGCCGGTGGCGGTCGCGTACCGCCACACGTCACCCTTCGCACCGTCGTACGGGCCGCCGGTGTCGCTGGTGGCGATGAACAGGTGGCCGTTCTCGGTGTCGAGCACGCCCTTGTGCGCGATGTAGCCGGTCGGCTGCCCCGCCACCCGCTCCCAGGTGGCCCCGGCGTCGGTGGTGCGGTAGACGGTGTTGTCCTTGTCGGCCACGCCCACGTAGATCGTCCGGGTGGCGCTGCCGGCCGACGACGAGCGCGGGTCGTACGTCACCCACACGACGCCCGGCCGGTGGCTGAGGTAGCCGTTCGGGTCACTGGGGTCCTGGGCGTAGTTGCCGGGGTTCGGGAAGCTCGCCACCTTCGCCCAGGTCGCCCCGTAGTCGGTGCTGCGCCACAGGCCGTTGCCGTTGGGCGTGCCGAAGTACAGCACGTTGTTCTTGTTCGGGTCGACGGCCAGCGCCTCACCCATGCCGCGGCCCGGCATGTTGCCGCCGAGCTTGAACGGCAGCTCGGTGGCCTGCCACGAGTCGCCCTTGTTCGTGGAGCGCAGGATGGCCCCGTTGTTGGGATCCCAGTCGTTGGTGTACATGCCGACGGCGGCGTAGACCCGGCCGGTGTCGACCGGGTCGGTGGCCATGCTGACCACGCCGTTCCAGCCCCACTTGTCCCAGCCCACCCAGTCGAGCAGCGGCTTCCACGACTTGGCGGACTCGTTCCACCGGTACGCGCCGCCGATGTCGGTGCGAGCGTAGACGAGGTCGCGCTCGGTGGGGTTGAACAGGACGGCGGGCACGAACCCGCCGCCGTCGATCCTGACGTTCTTGAACGCGTACGGATCCGCCGCGACGGCGGACACCGGTGCCATCCGCACCACCGCCGTGACGATCAGCACGGCGGTGATCGCGATCAGGCTGAGTAATGCCTTTCGCATGAGCGGCTCTCCCTTTCCGGGCACGCCGCAGGCGCACCCGAGGACGAACAGACAGACCGCCATGCACGAACCAGGTTGCAGGACCCTGACCGTCGCCGCGCCTCGCGCGCATGAGCTAACACAGAGGCTCACACAGGCGACGATCGAGGTCAATAGTTTGGATGGACAACGAACTTATCTGCGAGCGAGCGTCACGTCCCTGAGCCGGAGGTCGCCCTTGAACACCAGGTACAGGTCGCCCTTGCCGGGTTTGAGCGAGGCCGTGGCGGTCGCGTACTCGTACACACCACCGGTGGCCGGGACCTGGACGGTGGTCAGGAGGGCGCCGGTCGGCGAGCCGCGCCGCACCTCGATCGAGCCGCCCGCCACCGAGGCGGCCCCCGCCGTCAGCGCGCCGCCGTAGACGGCGTCGGTGAAGGAGATCCAGTCGCCGCCGGACCCCGCGACGACGTCGCCGGCGACCTTGTTCTCGTCGGCGAACGTGACACCCGAGTAGTCGTCGAAGTTCATCGCCCGGGTCGTCCGCGTCAGGTCGCGAGCCGGGATCGTCTCGCCCTTGACCCGCAGCGTGGTGCGCTGGCGGATGCGGTCGGAGGAGGAGCCGACCAGCACGTCGTGGGTGGCGGACTCGACGGCCCACCGCTCACGGGTGTGGTCCCACACGGCCAGGTCCGCCTTGGCCAGCGGGAACGTGACCGTCCTGGACTCGCCCGGCGCCAGCGTGATCCGCTCGAAGCCGCGCAGCCGCTTGACCGGCTGGTCGAAGCGGGACCTGCGCTGGTGGGTGTAGAGCTGGACGACCTCCTCGCCGGTGACCCGGCCGGTGTTGGTGACCTTGACGCTCACCTCGTCGCCGCGCACCCGCAGGCCCTGGTAGCCGAACGTGGTGTAGCTGAGGCCGTGGCCGAACGGGTAGAGCTCCCGGCCCTCGTGGTACAGGTACGTCATGCCGGTCTTGGCCAGGTCGTAGTCCAGGATGCTCGGCAGGTCGTCGGTGGCGTACCAGGTCTGGGTGAGCCGCCCGGCCGGGTTGACGTCGCCGAAGAGCACGTCGGCGACGGCGTGCCCGGTCTCGGCTCCGGCGTGCGTGGTCCACAGCAGCGTCGGCGCGTCCACGATCACCGGATAGCTGGTCTCCAGCACCACGACGGTCTTCGGGTTGGCCTCGCGCACGGCCTCGATGAGCCGCAGCTGGCCCTCGCCGAGCCGGAGGTCGTCGCGGTCGTGGAACTCGCGGCCCTGCACCCACGGGTGGCTGCCGACGACCACGACGGCGACGTCGGCCTTGCGGGCCTGCTCGGCGGCCGCGGCGACACCGTCGGAGACGACCTCCTTGGCGAACCGCGCCGCCTGCGCCTTGGGCGCCAGTCCGGGCGTCCCGTCGGCGTTCACGGTCACGTACGGGTCGCGCAGGCCGTACCAGCCCTCGACGTTCTCGAACCCGGCGTACCGGACGAGGTAGCTGCCGTCGCCCTGCTTCTCCAGCGCGAACTGCTGCTGGACGTACCAGCCGTTGGGCTCGTCGTCGTCGGTGTCGAGCGAGCGCCAGTCGCCGCCGAGCAGCTTGCCGTTGCCGGCGTTGCGCAGCGTGGAGACGCCGCCGACCCAGTCGGTGAGGTCCCACTGCGAGGCGGCCGTCGGCGTGCTGTCGGCCAGCGCGGCGTTGTCGTCGGGGCCGGTGCCGGTGGCGGTGAGGTACTTACCGGAGCCGAGATGCTTGAGGGCGATCCGCTCCAGCCCCTCGGCGGTGGTCACGTCGGAGACGCGCTCCTTGACCCCGTCGAGCGGCGTGACCTGGTACGGCATGGTGCCCGCGTACCAGTCGCCGTAGAGCCTGTCCGCCAGCGGGCCGACCACGGCCGCCGACCCGGGGTCCTTCAGCGGCAGCACGCCGGAGTTGCGCAGGAGCACCGCCGCCTTGCCGGCGGTCTCCCGGTTGAGCCGCTGGTGCTCGGCGCTGTTGATCACCTCGGGCCCGATGTCCTTGTACGGGCCCCCGTCCGGGTCGAAGTGCCCGAGCCGGAACCGCACCGACAGCGCGTGTCCCACGGCCCTGTCCACGTCCGCCTCGGTGATGAGGCCCCGGTCCAGCGCGATCGTCAGGTTCTGCACCAGCGGCCCGGAGTCGCTGCCGTCGATGGTGAAGCTGTCCTGCCCCGACTTGAGCACGGCGGCGAACGCCTCGGGCTTG
This sequence comes from Nonomuraea sp. SBT364, assembly GCF_001083785.1. Lineage (GTDB taxonomy): Bacteria > Actinomycetota > Actinomycetes > Streptosporangiales > Streptosporangiaceae > Nonomuraea. Next base: position 93,864 of record NZ_LAVL01000014.1, on the reverse strand, counting down.
TTGTCGAAGTACTTCTCCGGGTCCGTGAGCGCGTGCGGCCCCCAGGCGTCGCTGACGTTGTAGAGCGTCTTGTCAGTCCAGGAGCGGACGACCTCGTTCAGGTCGGTGTTGACGTGGTTGGGCCGGCCGTTGACCAGGTTGTAGGAGGCCATCACGCCGGTCGCGGCGTCGGCCGAGATCGCCTGCTTGAACGCCTGCTCGTAGTACTCGTGCTTGAGCTTCGGCGTCAGGTTGGAGGAGGTGAGGCTGCGGTCGGTCTCGTTGTTGTAGCCCAGGTAGTGCTTCAGGACGGGCGCGGTCTTGAGGTAGAACGGGTCGTCACCCTGCAGGCCCTTGCCGTAGGCGGTGGCCATGGCGCCGCTGAGCAGCGGGTCCTCCGAGTAGCCCTCCTCGTTGCGGCCGGCGCGCGGGTCGCGCAGCGGGTCGACGACCGGCGCCCACAGCTGCAGGCCCCACAGGACCGGGTCGAGCGCGTTGTAGCCGCGCGCCTCGTCGCCGACGACGTCGCCGACCCGCTTGACCAGCTCCGGGTCCCAGGTGCTGGCCAGGCCCACGGCCTGCGGGAACACGGTGCCGCTCGCGAGCTTCATGTTCCAGTTGTCGTCGCGGTGGTTGGACCAGGCGACGCCGTGCAGCGCCTCGGTCCCGTTCTTGTGGTACGGGATGCCGAGCCTGGGGATGGCCGGCTGCGACTGGTGCAGCATGCCGAGTTTCTCCGGCAGCGTGAGCCGGCCCAGCAGGTCGGCCACCCGCTGCTCCAGCGGCAGCCCCGGATCGCGGAAGGCCGGCTCGGCGGCCGCGTGCGCGGCCGGTGCGGTGAGCAGCGAGGCGGCCAGGGCGGCGGCCAGGCATAACCGTATGGACATGGGGGTGTCTCCTCGGTACGGGAGGCTCACTTCACGGCGCCGACCGTGATGCCTCGGGTGAGCGTGCGCTGGAAGATCAGGAAGAACACGACGGCCGGGACGATGCCCAGCAGGGCCGAGGCGCTGGACATGGTCGCGTCCATGTACCTCTCCCCCTGCAGCACGCCGAGGGCGACCGGCACCGTCTGGTTGTCGTTGGAGATCAGGAAGATCAGCGGTAGGAAGAACTCGTTCCAGGTCCAGATGAAGAAGAAGATCATCAGCACGCTCAGCGTCGGCCTGCTGATCGGCACCACGATCCGGGTCAGCGCCCGGAACCGGCCGGCGCCGTCGATCTCCGCCGCCTCCAGGATCTCCCTGGGGAACTGGCCCAGCACCGCGCTGAGCAGGTACGTCCCGAAGGCCGCCTGGATCACGGTGAAGATGATGATCATCGACAGCCTGGTGTCGTAGAGCCCGAGCTCCTTGGCCAGGTAGTACAGCGGGTAGGCGAGCGCCTCCTGCGGCAGCGTGTTGGCCACCAGGAACAGCACCAGGATCGACAGCCGGCCGCGCACCCGCCCGATGCCGAGCGCGTACGCGTTGAGCACCGACAGCACCACCGCGAGCACCGCAACCGACCCGCTGATCAGCAGGCTGTTGACGAGCTTCTCGCCGAAGTCCACCCGGTTCCAGAAGTCCGCGATGCCCTGGAGGTAGAGCCCGTCGGGCAGGCTCAGCGGCCCTTCCGAGCTGTACTCCTCGGGTGACTTGACCGCGTTGAGCGCCACGATCAGGAACGGGAACACCATCACCACGGCCAGCATGACCAGGGCCGCGAGCACGGCCCAGCGCCCCGGGCCCCTCATCGCTCACGCTCCTGCACGCGCAGGAACAGGAACGTCACCACGACGATGATCAGCGCGAGCACCGTGGCGATGGCCGACCCGTACCCGACGTTGCTCTTCTGGAAGAAGTTCAGGTACGAGAAGTACGAGGGCACCATCGTGGCGTTGCCCGGCCCGCCGCGCGTGAGCACGAAGATCGGCCCGAACACCTTCAGCGCGGCGATCGTACAGGTCAGCAGCACGACGAAGATCTCCGGCCGGATCTGCGGAACGGTGATGTGCCACACCTTGCGCCACCAGGACGCTCCGTCGAGCTCGGCCGCCTCGTAGTAGGCCGGGTCCACGCGCTGCAGCCCCGCCATGAAGATCACCACCGGGTAGCCGAGCTGGAACCAGACCATGACGGCCATGACCGTGGCCAGCGCCAGATCGGGATCGCCCAGCCAGTCGAGCTCCAGCCCGAACGCCTGGTTGACCGCCCCGTACGACGGGTGCAGCATCCAGCCCCACACCACGCCGGCCACCGCGACCGGCAGCACCTGCGGCAGGTAGTACATGGCCCGCAGCGCCGCCGCCGTGCGGGTGCCGAACCGCTTGCCGATGTAGTCGAACAGCGCGGCGGCCAGCACCAGCCCGATCGCGGTCGGCACGATCGCCATGGCGACGATCAGCGCGACGTTGTTCTGGAACGACAGCCAGAAACGCTCGTCGTCCAGCAGCCTGACGTAGTTGTCCAGCCCGACCCACCTGGGCGTGCCCACTCCCGACCAGCGGGTGAAGCTCACGCCCAGGTTCATCAGGAACGGCACCACGATGACGCCCAGGAACAGCAGCAGGCTGGGCACCAGGTAGAGCCAATAGCCCTTGCGCATCTAGTTTCCGAGGTCGGCGAGGTTGTCTTCGTACGGCCCGGCGATCTCGGTCAGCACCTCGGCCGGGGCCTTGGTGCCGTTGATGAGCTGCTGCGTGCCGGCGACCAGGACGTCGTAGTAGCCCGGGGCGGGCCAGTCGGGGTAGAAGGCGAGCCCGTCGGCCGCCGTCAGCTTGTTGAACGTCTCGATGAGCTCCTTGCTCTTCGCGTCGGTGATCGCCGCCGGGTCGGCCGCGACGGGGACGCCGCCGGAGTTGCCGAGCAGGTTCTGGATCTCCTTGCTCATCGTGATGTCGATGAAGTCGTAGGCCAGGTCCTTGTTCTCCGACTTCTCCGGCACCACCCACAGGTTGCCGCTGGAGCCGGGCGCCATCGTCGAGCCGGGGAACAGGAAGTGGCCCCACTCGAAGCCCTTGGCCTCCGCGGCGACCCGGCCGTACCACCAGCTTCCGCTGATCATGACGGGGAAGTCGCCCTTCATGAACGCCACGCCCATGTCCTCGGCCTTCAGCCCGGACGACTTCTTGTCGACGTACCCCTTCTTCACCCAGTCGGCGAACGTCGTCGCGCCGTAGGTGAGCTCCGGGCCCTGGAAGTCGACCTTGCCCTGGTAAGACTGGAAGGCGTCGACCCAGGCGCGGTTGGCCTTGCTGAGGGCGAGCTGGTAGACGATCTGCTGGGCCGGATACTCGGCGCCCGCCAGCGAGACGGGCGTCACGCCGGCCTTGACGAAGGTGTCCAGTGCGGCCGTGAACTCCTCGTACGTCGCCGGCACGTCGACCTTGTGCTTCTCGAACAGGTCCTTGTTGTAGTAGACCATCACGAACTCGCCGTAGTTGGGCAGGCCGAACCACTTGCCGGAGCCCATCACGCCCCGCTCGTCGTAGCGGGCGGTGGTCGCCAGGCCGCCGGGCAGCAGCTTGTCCCAGCCGCGCTTGGTCACCTCCTCGCTCATGTCGGCGATGAGGCCCTGCTTGGACAGCAGGCCGGCGGTGGCGTTGCCCTTGTTGTACTCCATGAGGTCGGGCGCCTCGTCGGAGTTGAGCACCATGCTCGCCGTCTTCTGGATCTGCTCGAAGCTCTTCTCCTCGAACTGCACCTTGACGTTCGGGTGCGTGGCCTCGAACTTCTTGATCGCCTCGGCCCACGCCTTGCCCATGGCGCTCTCGGCGGCCTCGTAGTGCCAGAGCTTGAGCACGCGCGGCTGGTTCGGGTCGGCGGCCGACTCCTCGCCGCCGCCGCATGCCGACAGGGCGAGCGCCACGGCCACGAGCGCCGCCACGCCAGTCTTCTTGATCATGGTCCCTCCTGGGTGATGACGGCCCGGCCGGGAGCGCCCGCCACCGGGGCGAACTCGACGGCGGCGACCCGTTTCGGCCCGGTGACGGTCACGCGGAGCGTGTCGCCGTCCCGGATTGCCACGACGGCGGTGTCGCCGTCGGTGTCGTGGATCCGCATGCGGCAGTCGCCGCCCCCGAAGGCGACCAGCGTGATCGTGTCCGGCGTCGTCACGGTCTGCCCCGGTTCGGCGACCGGGATGAGCGCGCCGCGCCGCACGTACAGCGGGATCTGCTCCAGCGGCTTGGTGACGCTCAGGTAGCGCCCACCGCCGTGCGTCTCCCCGGTCCAGTAGTCCACCCACTCGCCTTCCGGCAGGTAGACGTCGCGGGTGCCGCCCGGCGAGGTCATCGGCGCGACCAGCAGGTCACGCCCGAGCAGGTACTCCAGGTCGGCCTGCCAGGCGATCGGGTCGGCCGGGTGGTCCACGCAGAGCGCGCGCATCATCGGCGCGCCCGTCCTGGCCGCCTCGACGGCGGCCGAGTAGAGGTACGGCATCAGCCGATAGCGCAGCCTCAGCGCGTCCACCGCCTGCGCCTCGACGGCCGGGAACTCCCACGGCTCCCGCGTCGTGGTGCCGTGCAGCCGCACCAGCGGCGACAGCGCGCCGAACTGCGTCCACCGCACGAACAGGTCGTCGCTCGGCCTGCCGGTGAACCCGCCCGCGTCATGACTCCAGAACGGCACCCCGGACAGCCCGTGCGCGAGCCCGCCCCGGATCGTGCTGCCCATCGCGGCATAGCTGGTGTACGTGTCGCCGCTCCACTGGGCGCTGTGCCGCTGCCCGCCCAGGAACGACGAGCGCGCCCACACCAGGCTGTGCCCGTGCACCTCGCGCGTCACCTCGGCGACCGCGTCGTTGAACAGCAGCGTGTAGACGTTGTGCAGGTCGGTGCCGGTCATCCCGTTGTAGGCGACGGCGTCGGCGGGCACACCTTCGGCGAAGTCCGTCTTGAACGCCTGGACGCCCTGCCGCAGCAGCGCCCGCAGCCGATCCTGGAACCAGCGTTTCGTGGCGGGCCGGGTCAGGTCGAGAATGCCGCAGGCGGGGAACGACCCGTGCCAGGTGTCGGCGACGTACGCCTCCCCCGCCGCGTTCTTCAGGAAATATCCGGCATTAGCCGCCTCCGCGAACGCCGGGCTCAGATGCGAGATGTACGGGTTCATCCACAGGCAGACCTTGAACCCCATCCCGTCCAGCTCCGTCAGCATCGCCTCCGGGTCCGGGAAGTTCACCGGATCCCACCGCAGATCGGACCAGTGCCCGTCGGCCTGCCAGTAGGTGTCCAGATGCAGCACGTCACACGGGATGCCGCGCTCCCGGATCGTGCGCGCCCTGGCCAGCACCCGCTCCTGGCTGTCGACGCAGAAGCCGGAGGAGATCCAGGTGCCGAACGCCCACTTCGGCGGCAGCTCCGGCCGGCACGTCAGCCGGTCGTAACGCTCCAGCACCTCCGGCGGCGTCGGCCCGGCGATCACGTAGTAGTCCATCACGTCGTCGGGCACCACGATCTGCACGACGCTGTGCGTGGACTGGCAGACGTCGAACTCGGTCGGCGCGCCGCTGTCGACCAGCACCCCGTAGCCCTTGCTCGACAGATACAGCGGCACGTTCTTGTAGGCCCGCTGCGACTCGGCGCCGAACGCGTCGAAGTTCCACATCACCGGCCGCTGCCCGCGCTTGTCCAGCCGCGCGAACGACTCCCCGAACCCGGCGAACGCCTCGTCGGGGGCGGCGGCGAAGCTCTCGTGATAGGCCACCGGCCCGCCACTGGCCGACGACCTTCCGAAGGGCAGCGTACGCATCCGGCCGCTGATGTCGACGTGCCCACGATCCTGCTCCACCAGCGTGACGCCGGAGGAGTCGGTGAAGCTCAGCTGCCAGGGCGCGAGCCGGATCTCGGCCCGCAGCGACCCGGCGTCCACCACGATGCGCCCGTCGGCCAGGGACTCCGCCCGCGCCCCCGCGAACGTGCCCGGCTTCACCAGCGAGATCGCCCGCTCGGACCGTGGCCGGGCATCGGCGTCCTCGCTCAGCCGCACCCGGATCACGCCCTCACCGGCCACGCCGACCTGCACGACCAGCGTCTCCTCTGCCGTGGTGACGGCCTTCAGCATCACCCCGGCCCCGTCGGCGGCGACCAGCTCGGCGGTGGTCAGCGCCGACAGTCCCCCCTCGCCGTGCGCGCGTACCGGCAGCTCGGGCGGGTCTGCCACGAAGTACTCGTGCGCGACCAGAGGCGGGCGATAGGGCATGGATGCTCCTTCACGGGTGCGAAACTCCGTGAATTAGTTTGCTGTCCATACCAACAAACGTCAACGCCCAATTCGTTGGGAGCCCATCCAAACCACCCCCAGGCAGGCGCACCGCCCCAGCCGCCCGCCCGGCCGCGCCCGCCGTCACGGAGGGGCGGCGTCGCCCGGCGCCCGAGCCGGGCCGTCACGGGCGGGCCGGGCTCGGCGCGACCTTACATATCGGCCGTTCTCGCGTCCGAAGTGACGGTCACTTCACTGCTGGTAATCCTCGCTGTAAACAAAATTTATTGATCGACGATCTTGTTGCGGTGGGAATATTTAGTAGCTATCGTCCATTGCGTGCCCGACATCCTAGATGGGGCATTTCATCCCGTGTTGCGTGTTTTATCTGCGAGAGGAATGCCCCTGTGAAGACCTCCCTGAAGCGCCTGACCACGAGCATGGCCGCCGTCGCCGTCACCACCGCGACGGCCGCCGCGATCTTCGCGGGACCGGCCAACGCCCAGGTCATCGTCCAGTGGTACAGCTACACCTCGGCAGGCGCGAAGGCCTGCAACAGCGCCGCCAACGCCGCCGGCCCCGAGTACTACTGCACCACGGTCACGATCGCCGGCCGCAAGATGTACGCCCTGGCCCGCCCGTAGCCCGGCCTACCGGCCCGCCGGGGGGGTGATGGGCGGCTTCGATCACGCCGCCCATCACCACCTTCGCGCGGGCCGCGCCCGGTCAAGCCGCGGAACGTCATCCGCGTCGCTTTCCGGCAATTCCGGCAGGATTCGATAAAGCTCGACGAATTAGCGCACGACGGCGAACAGGCCCTGCGCGCGGCTGCCGTCCGGCATGTTCCACGCGCCGGAGACGTGGCCCGTCGCTCCCGGAGGCAGGACGGGCGTGCCGCCCGGGGCGGGGCGCAGGACCCGGTGCAACCGGAGGACCGGACCCCCCGCCGTGGGCAGTTCGGTCCCCTCGTGGTCGTCGGCGGCGGTGGTCAGGTCCGCGGCGGTGAGGCCGTCGCCGGTGCAGGAGCGGGTGACCTCCCGGTCGGGGGTGTCGCTGGTGTTCTGGTCCTGGGCCTGGACCCGGCCCTCGACCAGGGCCAGCAACTGGGCGACCAGCACCGGGTCGTGGCAGCCGTCGTAGGCCCAGCGCCGGCCCAGGACCCCGTGCTCCATGGTGCCGACGAGGGCGTGCTCCGCCCCGTCGAGCGGCGCGCCGCGATAGGTGAGCGGCACCAGATAGGCGGCCGGGTGGCCGCCGGAGGTGTCGGTGACCACCATGAACTCGATCCCGACCTCGCCCTCCGGGTCGTCCAGCCGGAAGCCGCCGGCCTTGACCAGTTCCGGCGCTCCCCTGCCGAGGTACCACGGCCGGGAGGGCAGCCAGGAGGTGATCAGTTCCAGCTTGGTGGGCTTGAGTGCGGTGTGGTGGATGATGGCCATGCCGAAGATTCTCCGTCACCCGTGTCACAACGCGTAAGCCCCGAAGCGCCCCCACGCGATGACCACGGCCGGCACGAGCAGCACCACGTTGACCGCGATGGCGGGCGGCTCCTTCCGGCGGGCGTGGACTGCGGCGGCCAGGACCATGACGACGGCCAGGCCGGTGGCGGCCAAGGGGGTGAGCACCGGGGCGATGCCGGTGAGGGCGGGCAGGACGAGGCCGAGGGCGGCGAGCAGTTCGACCGCGCCGATCAGGCGGACCTGGCCGGGGCCGAAGTCGTCCACCCAGGCCAGCGCGGGCCGCAGCCTCTCCTTGGGCAGGGTGGATTTCGCAGCCCCGGCCAGGCCGAAGACGACGGCGAGGGCGGCCTGCAGGACCCACAGGAACACGTTCACGTCAGTTGCTCTCTCTTCTGGTTCAGTAGCGGCCGAGGGTGCCGCGCCGCCGGGCGAGGTGTTCGAGCCGGTTGAACAGGACCACGCCGGCGCCCGTGATCAGCAGCGGTTGCGCCAGCAGCCAGCCGAGGCCCCAACCGGTGGGCAGGGCAGCCAGGGAGTGCCCGCCGAGCAGGATGTCGCGCATCGCCTCGATCCCGGGTGCGATGGGTACCACCAGCCGGCTGAGGAAGGCGACCGGATCGGGCATCGCGGCCAGGGGGACGAGGGTGCCGCCCGCGATGGCGTAGACGGCCACCGACAGCTGGGTGACGATCTCGATGCGTTTGAACACCAGCGTCAGCCCGCACAGGATCAGCGCCAGTCCGCAGGTCCCGAGCACGATGGCGGCCAGCGGCACGAGAACCTGCGCGTCGACGGGCAGGTGCCCGCCCTGAAGGGTGATGACGGTGTAGCCGGTCGCCAGCACGGCCAGCGCCGTGGGCAGGGCGGAGATCGCGGCGGCGACCTGGCGGCCGAGGATGAGCGCGGCCGAGGGCAGCGAGGTCAGGTAGGTCTGTTCCAGCACGCCGGACTGGATGTCGCCCAGATAGCTCCAGAACACCCGGTTGACCTGCTCGTGGATGAAGGTCAGCGCCACCGTGCCGAGCAGCACCGGCAGCAGCAGGTCGGCGCGTAGTTGCCCGCGTCCCATGAACAGCACGATGAGCAGGTAGAACAGCGGGAAGGTGATCATCTGGATGAGGGCTTCGCGCCATCCTGCGGCGAAGTTGAGCAGGCCCTTGCGGACTTCGGCGGCGAACCCGCGGGCGGCGGTCACGACAACTCCTCCAGGGATCGGCGGTGGTTGCGGACGAACAGCAGGCCGGCGGCGGCGATGAGCGCCAGGGTGTGGGCGAGCAGCCAGGGCAGGGTGCCGCCGCGCCAGAGCTCGCCCAGGGTCCGCCCCTCGAACAGCGTCTGGGTGATCGCCTCTACGCCCAGGGTGGTGGGCAGGATTCTGGCCAGTGCCGCCAGCCAGTCCGGGTAGAGGGCCAGCGGCAGGAACGAGCCGTTGAGCAGCAGCACCAGCGAGGTCAGCAGCGACTGCAGGGCGCCGATCGCCGGTGCGACCAGGGCCACGGCCGCCAGCAGGAACGTGAACGCCAGCACGTTCACCCCCAGCAGCACGGCCGGCAGGAGGGCCGCCCAGCGCAGCGGGATCGCGATCCCCGCCACCAGCATCGGGACGAGCGCGGCGACGGCGGCCACCGCCAGGCCGAACACCGAGGCGGTGATCAGCCGGCCGAGCATCGGCAGCCATGGCGGCGCCGGGGTCATCTGCGCCTGGGCGAACGTGCCGGCCCGCTTCTCCTCGATGAGGTCGGCCACCATCACCAGGGCGGCGTACTGCAGGAACCAGTAGCCGCCGATCGCGACCAGCGTGCGCGGCAGCAGATCCTGACGCAGCTCGCCCTGGCCGAGGACGAACTGCAGGCCGAGGTACATCATGGTGCTGATCAGCAGCGTGATGACGTGCCCCACCGGGTGGGCCAGCTGGACGCGCAGGCCCTTGCCGATCTCCGCGCGCAGGACGTCAAGCAGCATGGGACGGCTCGTTCACCAGAGCGAGGAACACGTCCTCCAGGTCGGGCTGCACCTGGGTCAGCGACTCCAGGACGGCCCCGTGCGCGCGCAGCCGCGCGACCACCTCGTACACCTCTCCCGGGTCGCTCACCCGCACGCTGATCGTGGTGACGCCCTCGCGGGTGACGGCCTCGAACCCCGGTGGCACGGTCCCTTCGACGCGGATCTCGTACCTGTCGCGCTCGCGGAAGCCGGCCAGCAGCTCCCGCGTGGGCAGGTCGGCCACGAGCCGTCCCCGGCGCATGACGGCCACCCGGTCGCACAGCTCCTGGGCCACGTCGAGCTGGTGGGTAGTGAGCAGGACGGTGGTGCCGAGCTCGCGGGACTGCTCGGTGATCCAGTTCTTGACGGTGCGGGTCGCCTCGACGTCCAGGCCGAGCGTCGGCTCGTCCAGCAGCACGATCGGGGGGTCGGCGATCAGGGCGGCGGCGATCGCGACCTTCTGCTGCATGCCGCGTGAGAAGCCGCCGACCTTGTCGTCGCGCCGGTCCCACAGGCCCAGGCCGGTCAGCAGGTCCCGGGCGCGCTCGGCGACCCGGGCCTTGCGCAGGCCCTTGAGCCGGCCGAAGTACATCAGGTTCTGCCACGCCGACAGGCTCCAGTAGACGTTGCGCGAGCCTTCCAGCACCGCGCCGAACTGCGCCATCGCGGCCGGACGCTGCCGGGCCACGTCGAAGCCGCCCAGCCGGACCTCGCCGGAGGTCGGCGTCAGCAGGCCGGCCAGCATCTTGATGGTGGTGGTCTTGCCTGCGCCGTTCGGGCCCAGGAAGCCGAAGACCGATCCGGCGGGGACGCGCAGGGACACCTCGTCGACAGCCGGGGCCTGCGCCTGCCCGTACACCTTGGTCAGCGCGTCGATCTCGATCACGTCATCTCCTCGTTCCGGGGAGCCGGCCCCGCGGGCGCGGGGCCGGGGCAGCGCGTTCAGTGCTCGTCCAGGACCTCGATGTCCTCCACCGCGGCGTCGCGGGTGAGCGAGAAGGCCGCGACGGCCTCGGCGTTGCCGGGTACGGCCTGGCGGGCCGCCCGCAGGCTCTCGGCCGAGTCCCAGCGCCAGATGCCCACCCAGGTCTCGTCGTCGAGCCGGCCGAGGCGGGCCTCGGTGAGCCCGGTGACGGCCGCGCGGGTGGCGGAGACGAGGGCGGTGTGCCGGGCGCGGAGCTGCTCGGCGTCGGCGGCGTCAGCCCGGAAGCGGGTGACGGTGATGACAGACATGGCTGGACTCACTCTCTAGAGTTGACTTCTAGCGACTGAATCTAGAGATAGACTCTAGCTATGAGTGATGTCAAGCCGATGAGCAAGCGGGCGCGGAAGGCGCAGGAGACGCGAGGGCGCATCCTGGCGGCGGCACTGGAGCTGTTCGTGCGGGACGGCTACGGCGCGACGAATCTGCAGGATGTCGCGGCCAGGGCCGAGGTCGCCGTGCAGACGATCTACTTCGTCTTCGGCAACAAGCGCACCCTGCTGAAAGAGCTGGTCGACGTCACGATCGCCGGCGACGACGAGCCGGTGGCCACCATGGACCGGCCGTGGTTCACCGCCGCGCTGGCGGCCGGCACCGCCCGGGAACTGCTGCGCGCCTACGTCACCGGCACGACCTCGGTGCTGGAACGGGTCGCGCCGATCGGCAAGGTGCTGGACGCGGCGGTGGCGAGCGACCCCGAGGTGGCCGCCCTGTGGCCGCAGGACGTCAATCCCCGCTACGTCGTCCAGCGGCGGGCGGCCGAGGAACTCCTCGGCAAACCGGGCGCACGGCCGGACCTGTCGGCCGACGAGGCCGCCGACGTGCTGTACGGGGTGCTCAGCCCCGAGCTCTACCTGCTGCTCGTGCACGACCGAGGCTGGCCGCGCGAGCGCTGGGAGCGATGGGCGAGCCGGACGCTGAGCACCCAGCTCTGCCCGGAATCCCCGGAATCCCCGGAATGAAGGCGGCGCCGGAACGCCGGAGCGCCCTCGCCGCCGTCGTCCTCATCGGGCCTAGGCGGCGGACCCGGCGGTCAGGCGGCCAAGCGCGTTCGTCATCTGGCGCCGGCTGAGCAGGCGGGCGGCGACGACCAACGCGCGGTTGAGGCGGCCGGCGATCACGCTCGGTGGCGGGTTGCGCCGGTCCAGGGCCCGGATCGCCGTCCGGACCACCTCGCCGGGCTCCTGCATCCGGCTGCCGCCGGCGGCGTCGTGCGTCCCGACGACGTCGAAGAACTCGGTCCTGGTCGCGCCGGGCGACAGGGCCATCACCCGTAGCCCGGTGCCCCGCGACTCGTACCACAGCGCCTCGGTGAAGTTCAGCACGAACGCCTTGCCGGCTCCGTAGACGGCCATGCGCGGATCCGCCTGGTAGGCGGCCATGCTGGCCACGTTGACCAGGACTCCCCTGCCCTCGTCGCGCAGTCGCCCGATGAAGGCGCGGCTGAGCTCGACCACCGCCGTCACGTTCACCGCGATCTCCTGCTCCAGCCGCCCCGGCTCGCTGTCATGGAACGGGCCGAACGTGCCGAATCCCGCATTGTTCACCAGGCTCGTCACCTTCAGCCCGGCGCGGGCGACCTCCTCCGCCAGGGCCTGCCCCACGAGCGGCCGGCCCAGGTCGAACGGCAGCGGCGTGGCGACGACACCGTGCTCCCTGGCGAGCTCGGCCGCCAGAGCCTCCAGCCGCTCCCGCCGCCTGGCCACCAGGACCAGGTTCGATCCCCGCGCGGCGAGCTGACGCGCGAACTCCACCCCCAGCCCGGCGCTGGCCCCCGTGATCAAAGTGGTCTGCCCTCGATAGTCGACCCCGGTCATGGACGCACCCCTCTCGCACGACTACCGACACCGTACGCCAACCTGGCAGTTACTGCCAAGCCGTCAGTGACTGTCGATCGGTCAGTGGCTCGATATCCTGGAGTCATGGCGCATCCGAAGGCACCGACGCTGTGGGACCGCTCACGCGAGATCGCGGTCGCCGCGATCCTCGACACCGCCCTGAGACTGTTCGCCGAACAGGGCTACGACGCGACGACCATGGCCGAGATCGCCAAGGAGGCCGGCATCTCGCAACGCTCCCTGTTCCGCTACTTCGGCTCCAAGGAGGACCTCGTCTGCGGCGACCAGGACGGCCTGGGCCGGCTCCTCAAGGACACCGTCGAGGCCCAGCCGCCGGACGTCTCCGCCTGGGACGCGCTCCGCGCCGGGTTCGAGACCATCATGGTCGCCCGCCACACCCCCGAACGCGTCCTGCGGATCGCCACGCTGATCTTCAGCACGCCCTCGCTCCGCGCCCGCTACGTCGAGAAACGGCTGCGCTGGCAGGCGGATCTCGTCCCCGCCATCGAGTCCCGCATGGGCATCGCGGACGCCCCCGCGCCCGACCCGCGCGCCCCCGCCGTCATCGCCGCCACCTTCGCCTGTGCCGACACCGCCACCGAGCTCTGGGTGCGCTCCGGTGGCCGCGCCGACGTCGCCGCCCTCTTCGACGAGGCGATCAGCGCCGTCCGCACCTGACGGCGGCGCGGCTCACCGGCCCGCGGGGGTGTAGGTGGCGACGATCACGCCGCTCTTCATCACCTTGGTGTCGGCCAGCTCGAACGACGTCCGCACGTCGCCCAGCGGCCCCGAGATCGACGGCCCGCCCGCGAACACCGGGTTGATCCAGAACAGGACCTCGTCCACCAGCCCCGCCTTGACCAGGGCGTGGGTGACCTCGCCGTAGCCGTACATCAGGATGTTGCCGCCCTCGCGGGACTTCAGCTCGGTGACCGCCTCGACGAGGTCGCCCTGCAGCACCTCGCTGTTGTTCCACGCCGGGTCGGTGAGCGTGGTCGAGGCCACGTACTTCTTGACGCTGTTGAAGTAGGCGGCCCCCGTGTCGGGGTCGTTCTCGTCCCGCTCCGGCCAGCTCGCCGCGAAGCCCTCGTACGTGCGCCGGCCCATCAGCAGCGCGTCGGCCGCCGCCGTGAGCTCCCCGGCGAGCGCGCCGGCCTCCTCGTCGAAGTACGGCATGCTCCACGAGGGGTCCTCGATGACGCCGTCAAGGGTGATGTAGGTCGAGCAGATGAGCTTGCGCATTTTGTCGTCTCCAGGTCGTACGCGTTTCTTTGTGACACCTGAAGTCTGCCCGGCGGCGCTTACGCTTCGCTTCAGGGCACCTTACGACGGCCCGCGGCGATGAGTTTCGCCGAGCTGTCCGGTCTCTATCGGCATCCGACCGACCACGCTCAAGGAGACATCATGACCGCGACCTATACCTTCGACGTCTTCTCCAGCCTCGACGGCTTCGGCGCCTACGACGGCGACGGCGACTGGGGCGGCTACTGGGGCAAGCAGGGCCCCGAGCTGCTGGAGCACCGCCTCGCCCTGTACGGCGGCGAGCAGCGGATGGTCTTCGGCGCGACCACGTACCGGGAGTTCGCCGAGATGCTGGCCGCGAGCACCGAGGACTCCGACGTCCGTGACCCGTGGGTCACCCGGATGAGGCACCTGCCGGCGACGGTGGTGTCGTCCACTCTGCGGGGCCCTCTCGACTGGCCGGACGCGACCGTCGCGAGCGGTGACGCGGTCGACGTCGTCGCCCGGCTCAAGAAGGAGTCCGACGTGCCGTTGCGCTCGCACGGCAGCCTGTCGATGAACCGGGCGCTGATGGCCGCCGGCCTGGTAGACCGCGTCCAGGTGACGATCTTCCCGGTGATCACCGGGCAGACCGGGACGGCCCCGATCTTCCACGGCGCGGCCGACTTCGACCTCGAACTCATCGAGACCCGGACGCTCGACGGCCGCACCCAGGAGCTCGTCTACCGGCCCACCCTGCATTCCTGAGCGATCACCGGGCGGAAGAGTCCGGGCGGGCGTCAGATGCCGATCGACGCCTCGGGCTGCATGAGGCGGCGGGCCGCCTCGGTGATCGACCCCGACAGCGACGGGTAGACCGCGAACGTGTGCGCGAGCTGCCCGACCGTCAGCCGCTGCTGCACCGCCACCGACACCGCCAGGATCAGCTCCGACGCCCGCGGCGCCACGATGACGCCGCCGAGCACGATCCCGGTGTGCGGCCGGCAGAAGAGCTTGATGAAGCCGTCGTTGAACCCCGACATCTTGGCCCGCGCGTTGGTCGCCAGCGGCAGTTTGACCACGTTGGCCTCGATCTCGCCGGCTTCGATCGCGCGCTGGGCGACGCCGACGGCGGCGATCTCCGGGTCGGTGAAGATGTTGGAGGCCACGGTGGCCAGCCGCAGCGGCTGCACCGCCTCGCCGAGCGCGTGCCACACCGCGATGCGGCCCTGCATGGCGGCGACCGAGGCCAGCATGAGCACGCCGGTGCAGTCGCCGGCCGCGTAGACGCCGGGCGCGGAGGTGCGGGAGACCTTGTCGACCTTGACGAACCCGCCCCGGTCGAGCTGGACGCCGGCCTCCTCCAGGCCGATGCCGCCGGTGTTGGGCACCATGCCGACCGTCATCAGCGCGTGGGAGCCCTCGGCGGTGCGGCCGTCCTCCAGGGTGACCACGACGCCGTCGGCGGTGCGCTTGACGGAGGAGGCGCGGGTGCGGCCCATGACGTTCATGCCGCGGCGGCGGTAGACCTCTTCGAGCACCTCGGCGCCGTCGGCGTCCTCGTTGGGCATCATGCGGTCGCGGCTGGAGACCAGCGTGACCTCGGCCCCGAGCGAGCGGTAGGCGCCGGCGAACTCGGCCCCGGTGACGCCGGAGCCGATGACGATCAGGTGCTCGGGCAGCCTGTCCAGGTCGTACAGCTGGCGCCAGTTGAGGATGCGCTCGCCGTCGGGCTCGGCGCCGGGCAGGACGCGCGGGGTGGCGCCGGTGGCGACGAGGACCACGTCGGCGCGGATGGTGCGGTCGCCGGCCTTGACCACCTGAGGGTCGACGAGGCGGCCGCGGGCCTTGATGATCTCGACGCCCTCGGCCTGGACGCGGGTGGCGATGTCAGCCGACTGGGCCTGCGCGAGCTCTTTGACGCGCTTGTTGACCAGGGGCAGGTCGACGTGCGCCGCGCCGATGTCGCCGTCGGCTCCGCCGGTGAACGCGACGCCCAGCGACGGCGCGTCGAGCAGCGCCTGCTTGCGGACGGAGGTGGCGATCAGCGTCTTGGACGGCACACAGTCGGTCAGCACGCAGGCGCCACCGGGGCCGTCCTCCTCGACCATCGTGACTTGCGCGCCTAGCTGTGCGGCCACCAGCGCCGCCTCGTAGCCGCCTGGTCCGCCGCCGATGATCGCAATCCTCGTCACGTTCACCATTGTCCCGCATCGCCTGAGCTGCTGACGAACGGGGCGGGCCGCCGCGCGCTACTCTTGTCTGCTGTGCCTGTCTACGCCGCCTACGGCAGCAACATGGACCCGGAGCAGATGGCCATGCGTGCCCCTCACTCCCCGGTGCGGGGCGTGGGCTGGCTGCCCGGCTGGCGTCTGACCTTCGGCGGGGAGATCTTCGGCTGGGAAGGCGCGATCGCCACCATCGTGGAGGACCCCGAGGAGCATGTCTTCGTCGTCCTCTACGACGTGCCGGAGTTCGACGAGACCTCGCTGGACCAGTGGGAGGGCGCCTCGCGGGGCCTGTTCCACAAGGTCCGGCTGCGGGTGCAGACACTCGACGGCGAGGTCGTGGCCTGGATCTACGTGCTCGACGGCTACGAGGGCGGCCTGCCCTCGGCCCGCTATCTCGGCGTGCTGGCCGACGCCGCCGAGCGGGCCGGCGCGCCCGACGACTACGTCAAGGAGTTGCGCGGCCGGCCCTGCAAGAGCTCCTAGGTGAGCGGCTGATCCTTCGTCTCCTTCAGCGCGAACACGTACACCAGCGTGGAGATCAGCGCGAGCGCGGACATGTACCACGGGAACAGGTAGGAGGCGTCGGCGTCCTTCATCGCCGTGCCGATCAGCGGCGCGGTGCCGCCGAAGATCGCCACCGTCAGCGAGTACGGAAAGCCCGCGCCGGCCGCCCGGACCCGGGTCGGGAACAGCTCGGAGTTCACCGCGGCCGAGATCGAGGTGAAGCAGCCGAGGAAGACCATGCCGATCATCTGGATGGCCAGCAGGCTGACGAACGCGTCGGTCAGCATGCCGAGCAGCGGCACCGGCAGGATCGTGAACGCCAGGCCGAAGGTGATCAGCATGGGCTTGCGGCCGATCTTGTCCGACAGCATGCCGAGCAGCGGCTGCAGCACCATGAAGAAGACCAGCGAGATCGTGCCCACGGTGAGCGAGTCGGCCTTGTCGAAGTTCACGTTCTGCTGGGCGTAGGTCGGCAGGAACGTGGTCCACGTGTAGTAGGCGACGGTGCCGGCGACCGTGATGCCGACGATGAGCGCGGCCTTGGTCGGGTAGCGCAGCAGGAACTCGAACAGGCCCGGCCGCTCGGCCTTGCCCTCCTGGATGTCGGCGGCGACGGTGCTGGTCTCTTCGGCGCCCTTGCGGATCCACAGGCCGACGAGGCTGATCAGCGCGCCGAACACGAACGGGATGCGCCAGCCGTAGGAGTCCATGGCCGATTCGGCGAGGATCGTGGCCAGCAGCGCGGCCAGGCCGGAGGCGAGCAGCTGGCCGATGGTGGTGCTGACGTACTGGAAGCTGGAGAACAGGCCGCGGCGGCCGGGCGGCGCCGACTCGACCAGGAACGTGGTGGCGGCGGCGAACTCACCGCCCACCGACAGGCCCTGGATCAGCCGGGCCAGCGTCAGGATGATCGGCGCCAGCACCCCGGCGCTCTCGTACGTGGGCGTGACGGCCAGGATCAGGGACCCGACGCCCATCAGGATGATGGTGAACGTCATCGCCGACTTGCGGCCGAACCGGTCGGCGAACGCGCCCACCAGCAGGCCGCCCAGCGGGCGCATGAAGAAGCCGACGGCGAAGACCGCGAAGGCGCTGAGCACGGGCACCAGGGGGTTGCCCGTCTCCGGGAAGATCTGTGCTGAGAAGTACACCGCCAGGAACGAGTACGCGTACCAGTCGTACCACTCGACGACGTTGCCGACGCTGGCGGCGAACAACTGGCGGACGCGGCTCTTCGGAATACCGATCGGCGATGAGGCAAGGGGGGAGGTCGCCACGTGGGCTCCTTTGCTGAACAGTGCGGAGATGGCCTACTGTGCATTCGGACGACCGAAACAGTCAAATATCTGGCTATATATTTACGAACCCGACACAGATAAGGCTCTCTGTGGATGTTCTCGACCGGCGCCTGATCGCCGCGCTCCAGGTCAGCCCGCGCGCCCCGTGGGGCGAGATCGGCCGGGCGATCGGCGAGCACGAGCGGACGGTCGCCCGCCGCCTGCAACGGCTCCTGGCCGAAGGCGTGGTGCGCGTCACCGCCATCTACGACGACCTGCGCTCGGGTCACGGTCGTCCCGTCCACCTGCACGCGCAGGTACGTCCCGGCATGGCGCGCAAGGTCGCCGAGGCGCTCGCCGCGCGGCCCGACACCCGTTCCGTCTACTCCCTGACGGGCGCCACCGACGTCGGCAGCGAGCTGGTCTCGCCCTCCCGCGAGGACCTGCACGACATCCTCTCCGCGCAGATCAGCGGGATCGACGGGGTCGCCCAGACGCAGACCCAGGTGGTGCTGCACACGTTCAGGACCGTGGCCGAGTGGCACGCCCCCTACCTCACCGACCAAGAGGTCGCCGAGCTGCGGCCGGCGCCGCCCGCCGAGTGCCTGCCCGACGAGGACGGCCTGTCCCCGCTGGAGCAGGAGATCGCCGAACTGCTCGCCGCCGACGGGCGGATCGCCTTCACCACGATCGCCGACCGGCTCGACCTGTCCGTGCCGACCGCCCGCCGGCGCGTCGCCTCCCTGCTGGAGCGGCGGGTGCTGCTGCCCCGGGCCGAGGTCGAGCCCGCGCTGATCGGCCTGGAGGTCGAGGCCCAGCTCTGGCTGAAGGTCCGCCCGCACGGCCTGGACCGGGTCGGGCAGACGCTGGCCGCGCATCCCAACGTGCGCTACTGCGCGGCCACCACCGGGACGCACGCGCTGATCGTCCAGGTCGCCACCGCGCACGAGGCCGACCTCTACCGGTTCCTGTCGGGCGTCGTCGGGTTGCTCGACGAGGTCACCGACGTCAATGTCACTCTCATAACCCGCGCCTACAAGCGCGGGCACCTGCACAAGTCCGGCCTGCTCACCTTGGAGAAGACACCATGACCCCTGCCGAGCACGAGGTCGCCGACCTCTGCGTGGAACTCATCCGCGTCGACAGCAGCAACTACGGGGACGGTTCCGGCCCCGGCGAGCGGGCCGCGGCCGAGGTGGTGATGGGCAGGCTGGCCGAGGTCGGCATCGAGGCCACCTACATCGAGAGCGCGCCCGGCCGGGGCAACGTGATCACCCGCGTCGAGGGCACCGACCCGTCGCTCCCGGCGCTGCTCGTGCACGGCCACCTCGACGTCGTGCCGGCCAACGCGGCCGACTGGTCGGTGGACCCGTTCGGCGGCGAGGTGCGCGACGGCTACATCTGGGGCCGCGGCGCGGTCGACATGAAGGACATGGACGCGATGATGCTGGCCGTGCTGCGCCAGCTCAAGCGCGAGGGCCGCAAGCCCCGCCGCGACCTGGTGTTCGCCTGGGTCGCCGACGAGGAGGCGGGCGGCGTCTACGGCGCCAAGCACCTGTCCAAGAACCACCCCGAGCTGTTCGAGGGCGTCACCGAGGCGATCAGCGAGGTCGGCGGCTACTCCCTGGAGGTGGACCCGTCGCTGCGGCTCTACCTGATCGAGACGGCCCAGAAGGGCCTGGCCTGGATGAATCTGATCGCCGACGGCACCGCCGGGCACGGCTCCATGCTCAACTCCGACAACGCGGTCACCGAGATCGCCAAGGCCGTGGCCAGGATCGGCGCGCACGACTGGCCGATCACGTACACGCCCACCGTGCGCCGCTTCCTCACCGAGGTCGCCGACGCCTTCGGGCTGCCGTTCGACGAGGCGGACCCGGCGCCGGTCCTGGACAAGATCGGGCCGCTGGTCCGGTTCGTCGGCGCCACGCTCAGCCACACCAGCAACCCGACCCAGCTCGGCGCCGGCTACAAGTCGAACGTCATCCCCGGCCAGGCCACCGCCGTGGTCGACGGGCGCTTCCTGCCGGGGTACGAGGAGGAGTTCTTCAAGACGATCGACACGCTGCTCGGGCCGAAGGTGCGCCGCGAGTTCGTGCACCACGACATCGCGCTGGAGACCACCTTCGACGGGGCCCTGGTCGAGTCGATGATCGAGGCGCTCAAGGCCGAGGACCCGACCGCCCGCGCGGTGCCCTACTGCATGTCGGGCGGCACCGACAACAAGACGTTCTTCGCCGACCTGGGGGTGCGCGGGTTCGGGTTCGTGCCGCTGCGGCTGCCGGCCGACATGGACTTCGCCTCGATGTTCCACGGCGTGGACGAGCGGGTGCCGGTCGAGGCCCTGCAGTTCGGGGTGCGGGTGCTGGACAGGCTGCTCCTAAACTACTGAAGGTGAGCAACGACCCGTACACCGTGGCCGGCGAGGCCGCCGCGGCCCTGAAGTCGGCCGCCGGCCTCGACACCTTCGACGTGGCCCTCGTGATGGGCTCCGGCTGGGTGCCGGCCGCCGACGCGATCGGCGCGACGGTCGCCGAGATCCCGTTCACCGGCCTGCCCGGCTTCTCGGCGCCCGCCGTGGCCGGGCACGGCGGCAAGATCCGCGTCATCCGCACCGACGGCGGCCGGCACGCGCTGGTCTTCCTCGGCCGCAGCCACCTGTACGAGGGGCGCGGCGTCGACTCGGTCGTGCACGGCGTACGCACCGCCGCGGCGGCCGGGGTGCGCACGGTCGTGCTGACCAACGCGGCGGGCGGGCTGCGGCCCGAGACGCAGCGGGTCGGCGAGCCGGTCCTGATCAGCGACCACATCAACCTGACCGGCGTCAACCCGATCACCGGCACCACGTTCCTCGACCTGACCGAGGTCTACTCCAGGCGGCTGCGCGAGCTGGTCCGCGAGATCGACCCGAGTCTGGCCGAGGGCGTCTACGTGGCCTTCCGCGGGCCCACCTACGAGACGCCGGCCGAGATCCGCATGCTGCGCACGCTGGGCGGCGACATGATCGGCATGTCCACCGTGCTGGAGGCCATCGCGGCCCGCGAGGCCGGGCTGGACGTGCTCGGCGTCTCCCTCGTCACCAACCCGGGCGCCGGGCTGGCGGGCGACCCGCTCGACCACGAGGAGGTCCTGGAGGTCGGCCGCGCCACCGCCGCCCGGATGGGCGACCTGCTGGCCAAGGTGGTCGACCGGCTGTGACGCTCACCGATCGCGCCCGCGCCTGGCTGGCGCAGGACCCCGACCCCGACACGCGCGCCGAGCTGTCGGCCCTGCTGGAGAGCGGCGACACGGCGGCGCTGCGCGACCGGTTCGACGCCAAGCTGGAGTTCGGCACCGCCGGGCTGCGCGGCGAGCTCGGCGCCGGCCCCAACCGGATGAACCGGGTCACCGTCATGCGCGCCGCCGCCGGGCTGGCCCGCGTGCTCGGTCCCGGCAAGCACGTCGTGATCGGCTACGACGCCCGCCACAAGTCCGACGTGTTCGCCCGCGACACGGCGGCCGTGCTCACCGGCGCGGGGCTGCACGTCTCGCTGCTGCCCGGCCCGCTGCCCACGCCCGTGCTGGCCTTCGCCGTGCGCCACCTCGACGCCGACGCCGGCGTCACCGTCACCGCCAGCCACAACCCGCCGCGCGAC
Organism: Nonomuraea sp. SBT364; assembly: GCF_001083785.1. Classification (GTDB taxonomy): domain Bacteria; phylum Actinomycetota; class Actinomycetes; order Streptosporangiales; family Streptosporangiaceae; genus Nonomuraea. Next base: position 72,575 of record NZ_LAVL01000014.1, on the reverse strand, counting down.
AACGGCTACAAGGTCTACTGGGGCGACGGCTCGCAGATCGTGCCGCCGGTCGACAGCGAGATCTCCGCCGCCATCGACGCCGTCGGCCCGGTGAGCGAGCTGCCGCTGCACGGCCCCGGCTCGCTGACGGAGCTGGGCGACTCCATCGTCGACGACTACATCGACGCCGTCGTCGCGCTGCCGCTCGGCGACGCCCGCGAGCTGCGGGTGGCCTACACGCCGCTGCACGGCGTCGGCTCCGCCACGCTGACGGGCGCCTTCCTCGCGGCCGGCTTCGAGACGCCGATGGCCGTCGAGGAGCAGCGCAACCCCGACCCGGACTTCCCCACCGTGGCGTTCCCCAACCCGGAGGAGCCGGGCGCCATGGACCTGGCCGTCGCCCTGGCCCGCAAGCTGGGCTCCGACCTGGTGCTGGCCAACGACCCCGACGCCGACCGCTGCGCCGTGGGCGTGCCGCTGCCGGGCGGCGAGTTCCGGATGCTGACCGGCGACGAGGTGGGCGGCCTGCTCGCCGAGCACGTCATCACCCACACGTCCGGCGACCGCATGGTGGCGACCACGATCGTCTCCTCGACCCTGCTGTCCAAGATCGCCCACGCTCACGGCGTCCGCTACGGCGAGACCCTGACCGGCTTCAAGTGGATCATCAAGGCCGGTCCCGGCCTGGTGTTCGGCTACGAGGAGGCGATCGGCTACAGTGTCGGCTCGGCCGACGGCCTGCCGGTCCACGACAAGGACGGCATCGGCGCCGCGCTCACTGTCGCCGCCATCGCCGCCGAGGCCAAGCTCGCCGGCCGCACCCTGCTGGACCTCCTCGACGACCAGGCCCGCCGCTACGGGCTGCACGCCACGTCGCAGCTGTCCGTCCGGGTGGACGACCTGTCGCTGATCGCCGGCGCCATGGCGCGCCTCCGCGCCACTCCCCCGTCCGCCCTCGGTGGCCGTACGGTGACGCGCGCCGACGACCTGAGCCGGGGCGACGGCGGGCTGCCGCCGACGGACGGGCTCCGGTTCACGCTCTCCGGCGACGCCCGCGTGGTGGTCCGGCCATCGGGCACCGAGCCCAAGCTCAAGTGCTACCTGGAGGTGGTGGTCCCGGTGACGGGCGACGTCGCCGAGGCCCGCGCCGAGGCCGACCGGCAGCTCCGGGCCCTGAAGGACGACGTGGGAGCGGCCCTCGGCCTTTGATCCGCGTCTCATTCGTGAGACCAACGCGCGGGGACATCCCGGCTGGCCGAGGAGTTCATCCGACAGGCAGGCGTGCCGTACGTGTACTACACGGCCGCCGGGCAGACGCCCGCCAGGGAACTGCAGACGTTCTGTGAAGAGGTGCGGGCATCCAGCCTGCCCGGCGGATCGGCCCTGCGGGAGCAGCCCACCCCGCCTCGTGGCGCGACGCGCTCAAGCTCCCGGCCACCTCGCTGCCGGAGGACGCGCCCAGCGTCGTGGTCATCGACGAGCTGCCCTAGCTGATCAAAGCGGATCGGTCGATCGAGAGCGTGCTTCAGAAGCTGTTCGATCAGGAGTTCTCCAGGCGGCCGGTGCTGTTGCTGGGGATGCCCGGTGCTGACACCTCCACGCCGCTCTTCGCGGTCGCCCGCAGCGGATGTGACGTTGAGGGGGTCACGCACGTGACGCCCGAGGACCTGCTCGACGCCTGGCGCTAGGATAGGACCAGAACCGGCAGGACCAAACTTGGTAGGCCCAAAATTGGTCCCTAACTGCTGGAGGGTATGCGTGTTCATCGGACGGAGCCGGGAGCTGGCCTCCCTCGGACGCTTCCTCGCGCGCGTGGGCACGGGAGACCGGCCAGGGCGCGCGATCCTGATGCGGGGCCGCCGTCGGGTGGGCAAGTCCCGGCTGGCGGAGGAGTTCATCCGGCGATCAGGTGTGCCCGGCTTCTTCTACACGGCGGCACAGGAGCCGTTCCCCGAGCAGCTCGCCGGCTTCGTCGCCGACGCCGCCGCCTCGGAGCTGCCCGGGGCGGCGCTCTTCGACGAGCAGGCTCCCACCTCCTGGGACAGCGCACTGCGCCTTCTGGCCCAGGCCGTCCCTCAGGACTCACCCAGCATCGTCGTCATCGACGAGCTCCCCTTCCTGATCGCCCAGGACCCGCACCTCGAAGGCAGGCTGCAACGGCTTTTCGACCGTGAGTTCTCCCGCCGCCCGGTTCTGCTCCTCCTCATCGGCTCCGACCTGTCGGTCATGGAGGCGATCAACCAGTACGACCGGCCTTTCTACATGCGGGCTTCCGAGATGATCGTCGAACCGCTGACCCCGGCCGACGTGGCCGAGAGACTGCGACTGCCGGCCGCGGAGACCATGGACGCCTACCTGATCACCGGCGGATTTCCCATGATCCTGGACGAGTGGCCGGCGGGCGCGAGCCTCCGCACATTCCTCGACGCGGCCGTCCCCGACGCGACCTCCGCGCTGACGGTGAGCGGGGAGCGCGCGTTGGCCGCCGAGTTTCCCGCCGACGCCCAGGCCAGGGTGCTGCTCAAGGCCATCGGCTCAGGGCAGCGCACCTACTCCTCCATCAGCAGGGCCGCCGCCGGCATCCCCAGCACGTCGATCAAACGTGGCCTGCAGATCCTGATGGACAAGCGCATGGTCCGGGCTGAGCTGCCGCTGTCCACCCGGCCGAGCAGGGAGACGCGCTACCACATCACGGACGCGCATCTACGGTTCTGGCTGTCCTTCATCGAGCCTGGGCTGCCGTATGTCTACCGGGGGCGCGGGGATCTCGCCTTGGAGCGCATCAGGCGTTCGTGGGCCGCGTGGCGGGGGATGGCTGTCGAGCCGCTGGTGCGGGAGTCGTTGCGGCGGATGGAGGGGATGCCCGACGGCACGGGTGCCGTCGGGGGTTACTGGACCAGGAGCAACGACCCCGAGATCGACCTCGTCGGCGCCGACCGTGAGCCGATCGCGAAGACGATCACCTTGCTGGGGTCGATCAAGTGGCTGGAGAACCGGCCGTTCGACCACCACGACCTCAGCGAGCTGATCGTCCACCGGTCCAAGATGCCCGGCGCTGACACCTCCACGCCGCTCTTCGCGGTCGCCCGCAGCGGATGCGACGTGGAGGGGGTCGCGCACGTGACGCCCGAGGACCTGCTCGACGCCTGGCGCTAGGCCAGCCCGAACTGGAGCTCGATCTCCCACTTGGTCATGTCCGGCTGCTCCTCCGGGTTCGTGTGGTAGAACTCCAGGCGGCTGTCCCAGTGCTGACCGTCCGGCTGCTCGCTCATGGCGAAGCTCAGCCCCTGCTCCCGCGCCCAGCGCAGCAACGCGTCGGTGACGTCGACGAGCTGGTCGGGGTGCCCCACGTGGGTCTCCTGGACGTAGCGGCCCGCCGGGAGGGTGCCGGCGATGATGTCGCCCTCGCCCGGCACCGGCTCGTGCACCGGCACGCCGGCCTCCACCACCAGGTCCCCGTCCATGTCGATGACCAGATAGCGGAAGAACGGCCCGCCCGCCGGCGGTGTGCCCCGCGCCGCCAGCCAGCCGTACAGCTCGCCGATCCGGTCGGCGACCAGGTGGAAGGTCGTCATGGTGATGCTCTTGCGGATCCCGATGTAGTGACGCTCGGGACATTCGATGATCTGTGGCATTTTCGCCTCCTTCATCTCTTACTACGAACCGGCGCGCCGGAACTCATCGGCGAGCCTGAACAACGGGAACAACCCGGGGTCCAGGTACGTGGTGATGGCGCTGATCAGGCCGCCCGACGTCTCGACGAGCACGAGGGCGAACGGCTCGCCGTCCAGGTACTGGCCGTACGCGGGCAGGCCGTTGGCCGAGGTCCGCACCAGGCGCGAGCCCTCGCAGGGCGCTCCGGCGGCGGCGAGCACCCGGTGGATGTCGTCACGCCCGCGCAGCCACCAGCCGAACGGCGGCATCGACGACGTGGCGTCCTCGTGCAGCAGCGCCACCAGCGTCTCGACGTCGTAGCGCTCGAAGGCGTCGACGTAGCGGGCCAGCAGCCCCTCGTCCACGTCCCCGGCGGGACCGGCAGAACCGGCGGGACCGGCGGGCAGCGTCGCGCGGGCGCGCTGCAGGGCGCTGTTGACCGCCGCGACGCTGGCGCCGAGCAGGTCGGCCACCTCGGCCGCCGACCAGCTCAGCACGTCGCGCAGGATCAGCACCGCCCGCTGCCTCGGCGGCAGGTGCTGCAACGCCGCCACGAACGCCAGCCGCACCGTCTCCCTCGACACCGCCAGCTCCGCCGGGTCGAGCAGCCGATCGGGCACCGGGTAGATCCACGACTCGACCGGCAGCGGCTCCCCCAGGGACGCGCCGGGCTCGGCCGCCGGGCCCAGGTCGGCGGCCAGGGCCCGGCGGCGGCCGCCGCGCAGCATGTCGAGGCACACGTTGGTGGCGATGCGGAACAGCCACGGCCGCAACGGACCCCGTACCGGATCGAACCGGTCACGCCCCCGCCACGCCTTGGCCAGCGTCTCCTGCACCGCGTCCTCGGCCTCGAACCCCGATCCGAGCATCCGGTAGCAGTAGCCGGCCAGCTCAGCCCGATGTTCGTCCAGCTCCATGTGGTCCGATCCCGATCTGCAGTTCCGTCACCCACGCGGACCGGTCTTCCGGGCAGTGCAGATAGACCTCCCGGCCCAGGTCGAGAGCGCGGTGACCGTTGTCCTCGATCCAGTGGGCCAGCACCTGGTAGGTGGTGCCGGCCTGGTCCATCGAACCATGATGGATGACGGTCGCCGCCGCCTCCAGCCGCGGCAGGTCCACGACCCGGAACCCGTCGTGGCCGCCCAGCTCGGCCGAGGCCGCGAAAGCGGCGTGCACCCGCACCGTCCCGTCCTCCCGCTCCAGGTAGTACGCGATGCTCGGCCCGGTGATCGTCACCGCCGCCTGCTCCAGCCGGTCGCAGAGCTGCCCGTAGAGCGGCTGGATGACGGGGCCGATGTGCTCGGGCTCATAACTGGCCGCGACGGCGCTGAGCTCGGCCACCCGGACCGGGGCGACCTCCTTGACGATGATCTCGTCGGTGCCCATCCGGCCTTCCCGCTCGATGCTGCGGAGCCTCGTCTCGACGCCGCGCAGCCTGGCCAGGTCGGCGCTGATCCGCGCCTCCAGTTCGGCGCGGCGCAGCCGTACCATGCCGTGCAGTTCCTCGGTGCTCACCTTGTCGTCGAGGATGGCCTTGACCTGCTCCAGCGTGAAGCCGAGGTCCTTGAGCGCGACGAGCCGGTTGAGCCGCGCGAGCTGCGCCGCCTGGTAGGAGCGGTATCCCGTGGCCGGGTCCACGTGTGCGGGCCGCAGCAGCCCGAGCGCGTCGTAGTGCCGCAGCATGCGCACCGACACGAGCCCGAGCCTGGCGAAGTCTCCGATGCTGAACATGACCTCTCCAGATGTACAGCCTCACACGGTGTCAGAGTCCACCCCTACAGGTTATGCTGCGAAATATCAGCGTAACCGAACGTTCGGTAGGGCCCATGAAGACTGCCCGGGATGTCGACGCCGGCCTGCGGATCAGGACTGCCGCGGTGCGCCTGTTCGCCCAGCAGGGTTACGCCGCGACGAGCGTCAGGGACCTCGCCAGGGCCGTCCACCTCACCAACGCCGGCGTCTACCACCACGTCTCCAGCAAGGAAGCCCTGCTCGCCGGCCTGATGGAAGCCGGGCACCGGGGCCTCATCGACTCCACCCGCCGCATGCTGGGCGGCGTCACGGACCCGCCCGGACGGCTGGCGCTGCTGATCGGCTCACTGACCGCCATCCACGCGCTCAACCCCATGACGACCCGGGTCATGGACGGCGAACTGCGCTCGCTCACCCCCGGCAGCACCGCCCACGACGAGGTCATCGCGCTCCGGGACGCGTACGAGGACTTCTGGCGGCACACACTGGCCGACGGCCTCGCCGCAGGCGTGTTCCGGGTCGCCGACCAGAAGCTGACCCGCCTGGCCCTGATGTCGATGTGCACCGGCACCAGCGAGTGGTACCGCCCCGACGGCGACTCCACGCCGGCCCAGGTGTGCGCCGAGTTCGTGGCGATCGGCCTGGCCGCCGTCCGCGCGCCGACGTCCGCCGCCCTCTCCGTGCTGCCCGACTTCTCCCTGCTGCCCGACTTCCCCTGGGAGCCGCCGCATGCCTGACCGTCCCCCCGACACCATCCCCGCCCTGGTCCGATGGGCCGCAGCCCGCCACGGTGACCGCGAGTTCCTCCGCTTCCCCGACGTCTCACTGACCTTCGCCCAGGTGAACGAGGAGAGCGACCGGCTGGCCGGGGCGCTCGCCGCCACCGGGGTACGGCCGGGCGACCGGGTGGCCGTCATGATGGACAACGTCCCCGGATGGCCGCTGAGCTGGCTGGCCGTCCTCAAGGCGGGAGCCGTCACCGTCCCGGTCAACGTCCGCTACCGGGCGGCCGACCTGGAACACGTGCTGCGCGACTCCGGCGCCGTCGCCACCCTGACCACCCCGGAGCACGCCCGGCACATCCCGGGCCCCGTACACACCCTGGACGCCCTCACCGCCCGCTCCCTCACCCCGGCACCCGCGATATCGCCCAGCGCGGACGATGTCGCGAATTTCCAGTACACGTCGGGAACCACCGGCTTCCCCAAGGCCTGCATGCTCACCCACGCCTACTGGCTCACCACCGCCCGCGTCGTCGCCGACCTCATCCAGCCCCGCGACGACGACGTCATGATGATCGCCCAGGCCCACTCCTACATGGACCCGCAGTGGACCACCGTCCTGTGCCTGATGGCCGGCATCCCGCACGTCGTGCTCCCCCGCTTCTCGGCCTCCGGCTTCTGGCGCTCGGCCCGCGAGCACGGCGCGACCCTCACGTACGTGCTGGGCAGCATGCCCCTGCTCATGTACAAACAGCCTCCCGGCGAGCTGGACCGGCACAACAGGATGCGCCTCGTCCTGTGCTCCGGCATCGCCCCCGCCCTGCACCGGGCCTTCGAGGAGCGCTGGGGCGCGCCCTGGCGGGAGCTGTACGGGTCCACCGAGAGCGGCCCCGACCTGCTGTCCGCCCCGGATGCCGGCGACCAGGTCGGCACCGGCGCGATGGGGCTGCCGCCGCCCGGCAAGGAGGTCACCCTCGACGAGGAGACGGGCGAGATCCTGGTCCGCGGCGAGCCCATGATGAAGGGCTACTGGAACCACCCCGACGCCACCGCGCACGCCTTCCGCGGCGGCTGGTACCACACCGGCGACCTGGGCGTACGCAATCCGGACGGGCAGATCCGGCACGCCGGCCGCCTGAAGGACATGGTGCGCCGGGGCGGCGAGAACATCTCCTGCGCCGAGGTCGAGCGGGTGCTCGGCGAGCACCCGGCGGTGCTGAACGTCGCCCTGGTGCCCGTCCCCGACGACCTGTTCGGCGAGCTGCCCAAGGCGTTCGTCCAGCTCAGGCCGGGCCACGAGGCGGGCCGGGAGACCGCCATGAGCGTGGCCGAGCACGCCAGGCAGCGCCTGGCCCCGTTCAAGGTGCCGGCGTTCGTCGAGTTCGTCGACGGCTTCCGGCTGACCCCTTCGGCGCGGATCGAGAAGCGCCACCTCATGCGGCCCGACCAGCGGGCCGGTGCGATCCCGGTGGACAAGGAGCAGGCATGATCGACGTGACCGTACGGGACGAGGTGGCCGTGATCACCCTCCAGCGGCCCGACAAGCTCAACGCGCTGACCGCCGGCATGCGCGAGCGACTCGCCGAGGCCGTCCGCGAGCACGGCGACGGCGGACGGGCCAGAGGCATCGTGGTCACGGGCACCGGCCGGGCGTTCTCGGCCGGTGAGGACATCGACCAGGCCGTCGGGCGGTCGCTGATCGAGGAGGTCGAGCTCTTCCACGACCTGACCAGGGCCGTCCTGGAGACCAGGGTGCCGGTGGTGGCGGCCGTCAACGGCCTGGCGGTGGGCGGCGCGGCGGAGTGGACGCTCTGCTTCGACGCCCGCCTGGGCACCCCGTCGGCCGAATACTTCCTGCCGGAGAACCACATCGGGCTGTCGATCTCCAACGCCGCCAGCTACCTGTTGCGCCGCCTGGTCGGCGGCCGGGCGCTGGGGCTGGTGCTCGGCTCGGCCCGGTTGAGCGCCGCCGAGGCCCACTCCCTCGGCCTGCTGGACCAGATCGTCGAGCCGGGCACACTGGTCGACACGGCCATCGGCCTCGTGCACCGCTGGACACTGCCGGGCACCGCCACCGAGGTGCACCTCAAGCTGCTGCGCCCCTCGGCGGAGGAGGTCGAACGGGCCTTCGCCATCGAGACGGAGGCCGCCCGCCAGGTCGAGGACACCGGGCTCGCCCGGGCGGGCATGGAACGGTTCGTCAACCGCCGCAACCCGTAGGCCGGGCGGTCAGGGCACCAGGATGGCGGCGACCACCAGCACCAGCGCCACGACGCCGATCGCCAGCGAGTCGTAGGCCCAGGTGGCGCGGACCGGGCCGGGCTCCTCGTTGCGGATCCTGGCCTTGTCGGCGCGCTCGCCGATCTGCTCGCCCACCCAGTCGGCGTGCGTCTTGCCGGACAGCGCCTGCGCGGCGGCCTGCTCCCCCTTGGTCAGCGTCGGCTCGGTCTTGAACTTGCCCCGCTGCTTCACCGCCTGCCCCCGGCGCTGGGCCCTGGCCCGCTCGCGGGCCGAGCTCATCGGCGTCCACAGCCGCAGGACCCGGTCCTCGCCGTGGTCGACGTTGATCGAGTGGGAGACCGTCACCTCGCGCACCGACGCCCACGGCACCACCGTGGTGCGCAGCGGGTTGCGCCCCACCAGCCCCTCCTCGGTGAACACGGTGGCCGGCCGGATGGCGACGACGTAGACGAGCGCGGTGAGCACGCCCAGCACGGCCAGCGCCACCATGGACGCCTTGCCGTTGTAGCGGGCGGTCAGGTCCCACACGTTGAAGGCGACGAACGCGACCCACACCCAGCCGAGCACGAACGCGGTCCTGGACCGGAAGACCTGTTTCACGGCTGCCACTTCAGCTGGGCGAACCCGGGCTTGATCACGCCGTTGATGAGCGCCAGCCGCTCGTCGAACGGCAGGAACGCGGACTTCATCGCGTTGACCGCGAACCACTGCAGGTCGTCCCACCCGTAGTCGAACGCCTCCACCAGCTTGGCGAACTCCTGCGTCACGCTGGTCGAGCTCATCAACCGGTTGTCCGTGTTGACCGTGACCCGGAAGTGGAGCCGGCGCAGCAGCCCGATCGGGTGCGCGGCGATCGAGTCGGCGGCCCCGGTCTGCAGGTTGGAGGTCGGGCACATCTCCAGCGGGATGCGCTTGTCACGCACGTAGGCGGCGAGCCGGCCCAGCTTGGCGGTGCCGTCCTCGGCCACGGAGATGTCGTCGATGATACGCACCCCGTGCCCGAGCCGGTCGGCGCCGCACCACTGGATGGCCTGCCAGATCGACGGCAGCCCGAACGCCTCGCCGGCGTGGATGGTGAAGTGCGCGTTCTCGCGCTGCAGGTATTCGAACGCGTCGAGATGCCGCGTGGGCGGGTAGCCCGCCTCGGCCCCGGCGATGTCGAACCCGGCCACGCCCACGTCGCGGTAGCGCACGGCCAGCTCGGCGATCTCCATCGAGCGGGCCATGTGCCGCATCGCGGTCAGCAGCGTGCCGATCCGGATGCCGCGCCCTTCGGAGCCCTGCCGGAATCCCTCCAGCACGGCCTGGACCACCTCGTCGAGGCTCAGCCCGAGGGTGGTGTGCTGCTCGGGCGCGAAGCGCACCTCGGCGTAGACGACGCCGTCGGCGGCCAGGTCTTCGGCGCATTCGGCGGCCACCCGGACGAGTGACTCGCGGGTCTGCATGACGCCGACGGTGTGCTCGAACGTCTCCAGGTAGCGCTCCAGCGACCCCGAGTCGGCCGCCTCCTCGAACCAGCGCCGCAGCTCGTCTGGGTCGCTCACCGGCAGCCGGTCGTAACCGCTCTCGCGCGCCAGCTCCACGATGGTCTCAGCCCGGAGACCACCGTCGAGATGGTCGTGCAGCAGCACCTTGGGCGCGCGCCGGATCTCCTCGTACGTGGGGCTCATCCGCCCATGATATGGGGCTACGCCTCCCGGTTGACGGACTCGGGGCTGAAGGCGGGCAGGCAGACCGCGATGTATTCGGCCCCTTCGGGCCCGGTGCTGTAACGGATCTTCTCGCCGGGCTCGGTCACGAGCGTCTGACCGGCCGATACCTCGGTGACGCCGCCGGCGTGCTCGACCCGGACGGTGCCGCGCAGCACGACGGTGTATTCGGTGAACGCGGGCGTCTGGGCGGGCTCGTCCCAGCCGGGCGGGGCGACCATGTGGGCGATGGAGATCGCCTCGTCGCCGCTGTTGACGCGGCCGACGTGCTCCTCGATGGTCTTGCCGCCGGGCACCGGGATCCGCGTGGGTCCTTCGATCTTTCTCACCACCAGGTCAGTGTCGCACGTCGACGACCAGGCGGCCGGGCCCGGTGTACTCCTTGACCCGGAACGGCGTCCGCGACGTCATGACCAGGGCGATGCCGACGCGGCCCTCGAAGTCGCCGGTCTTGACGATGCGGCTGACGACCTCCAGCGATCCCGCGACGGGCCCGGCGGTCCAGGTGGGCTCGCCGTCCTCGGTGTGCGCGTCGGCCGGGGTGAGCAGCAGGTGGAGGGCGACGTCGCCGTCCAGGTCGATGGGCTCGCCGGAGCCGTCCTGGACGAGCTCGTCGGCCCATTGGGCGGTGTAGCCGGGGAGCGGGCCGGCGAAGTCGACGACCACCCGGTCGAACCCGTCGTGCCGCCCGGTGCGCACCCCGGTGACCAGCGCGGGCTCGGCCCCGCCGCGCTCGACGGCCACCTCGGCGGTGCTGGTCGGCAGGTCGGCGGGGGCCGTGGGGGCGGGCGTGCCCGACTCCGGCCCCGCGGGCGATCCCGCCGTGGCCCGCTCCGAAGGCGACCCCGCGGTGGCCGTCCCCGGCCCCTGCGTGCCGCACGCCACCAGCGCCAGCCCGCACGCGCACGCCGCGGCCGCCCTCAAGAGCGGTGACACGTCCATGCCACCCAGATGCCCCGGGGACGGCCGCGCGAAGCGCGCGCTAACGGATCGGCATGGACCGGCACGTCACACGGTCTCGTACGCCTTCGCCTCGGAGGCGGCGGGCACCGCCTTGCGCGAGCGCAGGCCGGTGGCCGCGATGGCCAGCCCGGCCAGGGCCAGCACCAGCGAGACCAGGATGGCCGCGCGCAGCGAGCCGATGGAGATCTCGCCGCCGCCCGAGGTGAGCACCGCGGTGACCACGGCCAGCACGATCGCGCCGCCCACCTGGCCGGAGGTGTTGAGCAGCCCGGAGGCGAGCCCCTGCTCGTCGTCGGGGACGCCGTTGGTGGCCTGGATGTTCAGCGCCGGGAACGACAGCGCGAACGCGATGCCGAGCAGCACCATGCCGGGGATCACCAGGCCGTAGAGGCTGGGCGTATTGGAGATGCCGAGGAACATCGCGTAGCCGCCGGCGAGCGCGGCCGCGCCGACCACGATGAGCTTGCCGGTGCCGAACCGGTCGGCGAGGTCGCCCATCTTGGTCGAGGTGACCGCCACCAGGAGTCCCGCCGGCAGGAACGCCAGCGCGGTGCCGAGCGCGGACCAGCCGAGCAGGTTCTGGAAGTACTGCATGGCCACGAACTGGAAGGCCACGTACGAGCCCATGAGGACGACCAGCCCGATGTTGGCCCGCACCAGCGGGCCGGAGCGCAGGATGCCCAGGCGCACCAGCGGGTGCCTGAGCCTGAGCTCGGTCAGCACGAACAGCCCGAACAGGGCGGCGACGGCGACCAGGGAGCCGATCGTGCGCGCGGAGGTCCAGCCGGCCTCGGGGGCCTGGACCACGGTGAAGACGAGCAGCAGCATCGACGCGGTGATCAGCGTGGCGCCGATCAGGTCGTGGCCGCCCTCGGCGCGCTCCTCGGCGTTGCGCGGCAGCACCTTGATCGCGGCGATCAGCGCGATGACGGCGACCGGCACCGGCATCAGCATCGTGTAGCGCCAGTCGAGCTGGGTGAGCAGTCCGGAGAACACCAGCCCGAGGGAGTAGCCGCTGGCGCCGCAGGCGGTGAAGATGCTCAGTGCCTTGTTGCGCAGCGGTCCCTCGGGGAACGTGGTCGTGATGATCGACAACGCGGCCGGCGCGGTGAAGGCCGCGCCCACGCCCTTGACGAAGCGGGCCGCGATCAGCAGCGCGCCGTCGTCCACCAGGCCACCCAGCAACGACGCGACAGCGAACACCGCCAGTGCGACCAGGAACACCCTGCGCCGCCCCAGCAGATCGGCGGTCCTGCCCCCGAGCAGGAGAAGACCGCCGTATCCGAGCACGTAGCCGCTGACAACCCACTGCAGAGAAGAGGTGGAGAGCCCGAGTTCGTGCTGGATGGACGGCAGCGCGACGCCGACCATCGACACGTCCAGGGCGTCAAGGAAGATCACTGCACAGAGCACGGCGAGCGCGCTCCAGCGGGATGAGGAAGAGGACATGGAGCAGAACAATACATGCACCCGCATCTAATGCAAGCGCATTTAATTCCGTTGCATGATTTTTCGCCAAGTGGTAATCTCCGCGACATGGACGAGGCGCACGTGGTCGGCACCTGGCATTACGTCCTGGCGAAACACGCCAAGGCGATGTGCATGCTGGAGCGGGAGCTGGGCGACAAGCACGGCCTGGGGCCCAGCGAGTTCGAGGTGCTTGACCAGATGGTCCACCACGACAGGAAGCTGCGCATCCAGGAGCTGTGCGACGAGGTTCACCTGAGCCAGAGCGCGCTCTCGCGCGTGGTGGCCCGCCTGGAGAAGGCCGCGCTCGTCAGCCGGGGCGCGTGCGACTCCGACCGGCGCGGCGTGTTCGTGTGCATCACCGAGGAGGGCCGCGCCCGGCACGCGGCCGCGCTGCCCACCCAGCGCGCCGTCCTCGCCGAGATCTTCGACGACACCCCGGTCCTCATCGCCTGAGGGCGAGCGCCCCTCTCCCTCGACACCCGAGCACGCGCCACGGAACCGCACCGCCCGGCCGTGCGCGGCACGAACGCTGACTACCCGCCGGGTTGGGCGTGGCCGGCAGCTTCATGAGCTGGCCACCGGTCATCGTCTGCCGGACGTCGTACCTGTTGACGAGCGCGACCTGCGCGCCAGACCGGGCCCGCACCGGCGCGAGCTGCGCGTCGGCCACCAGTTCGGCGAGCGGGCCGCCGTTCGTACGGGCGATGTCCCCGGCGGCGACGCCGGACACCGCGCCGGGCGGCGGATACCCGCACTTGAAGCAGTAGAGGACGGTGGACCGCAGCCCGTCGGGCTGGTTGATCTCGATTTGGACCGCGTGATCACGCGAGTCGGGCGCCCACTCCCACGCGACGGTCCCCAGCCCGGCCCGGTGGACGAGGGCGCGCTTGGCGGGCACGACGAGCGTCTTCCACTCCTGGGCGCCGACGAGCCGATGTTCGACCGCCCGCGCCGCCGTGGCGCGGACGCCGGGCACCAGGGCAGACTTTCGCAAGCAGCAACAAGCCCGGTGATGTACCCCCGAACCGGTAATGACGCGGACCCGGGACCGATGAGGGACTAGCCCCTCTTCGGCCCCGGGTCCGCGTCACCCGCTCAGGCCCGCTCGCCGCCGAACACCGCCTCGACGAGGCGCTGCGTCGCCTGCTGGAAGGCCGCGCTCATGGACATGGCGGGGTCGTCGACGTAGGCGAGTGCGGCGGTGAGGGTGGTGCCGCCGTCGGGGGTGCTGTACATGAGGGCGGCGTGGCCGGCCATGCCGCCGTTGTGGGTGATGAGGGTGCCGCCGCCGGGCGCCGGCTGGACGAAGAGGCCGAGACCGTAGCCGGCCTTGGCTTCCGGGGTGCACATCTCGGCCAGCAGGTCGTCGGGCAGGAGCTTGCCTGTCAGCAGGGCGGTGATGAAGGTGTGCAGGTCCCGGGTGGTGGAGATCATGTCGCCGCCGCTGGAGATCCAGGACGGGTTGTGCTCGGTGACGTCGACCACCGTCTCCCGGCCGTCCTGCTCGTAGCGGTAGTAGGCGTGGACGTGCGGGGCGGGGATGCCGGTCTCGCTGGTGGGTTGGACGGTGCCGGTCAGCCCGAGCGGCTCCAGGATCAGCCGCCGCATCTCCTCGGCGATCGGGCGGCCGGTGACCCTTTCGATGAGCAGGCGGGCCAGCACGTAGTTGGTGTTGGAGTAGCTCCAGTCGGCGCCCGGCTCGAAGCGGGCAGGGAGGGCCAGCGCGACACGGACCAGCTCTTCGGGCTGGTAGGTGGTGTACCGCTTGTCGGCCCACTCCCGGCCCGCCACGGTGGCCGGGATGCCCGGCCTGAACGTGCCGTCCTCGTAGTACTCGCCGGTGAAGTTGAACACGCCGCTGGTGTGCTGCAGCAGCATGCGTACGGTGATCCGCTCGTCCAGCCCGAACTCGGGCAGGTAGTCGCACACCGGGGAGTCCAATGCGATCCGGCCCTCGGCGACGAGCCGCAGCACCACGGTGGCGGTGAAGGTCTTGGTGTTGCTGCCGATCCGGACGTGCCCGTCGACCGACGGCTCGTCGCCGCCGCCCAGCTCGACCGCTCCGGCGGCGGCGGTCCACTCGCCGCGCTCGTCGTTGACGCGCAGCGTCACCCCGACGAAACCGGCGTCGGCCATGTCCCGCAGGATCTCCCGCAGCTCCGGACGGTCCTGCGGGGTGGGGGTCATGACTTCGAGGCTGCGGGCGGTGATGTCGCCGTACGCGGTGGTGGCATGGATGGTGAGCTGGGTGTCGCCGGCGTTCCTGAGCGAGTTGTGGACGCGGCCGTAGGAGGTCCCGGCGTCCAGGGAGGCCGAGACCCCGGCGGCGGCGCCGACGGAGATGTCGCCGGCCTCGGTGCGCAGCACGAGCGTGCCGCGCTCGGCCTCGGTGACGCGGACGCCGCCCTTGCCGGTGCTGATCCGGGCGTCGCCGGCCAGGCGGCCGACGGTGACGTCGCCCGCGTCGGTGGTGAGGCGGACGCTCTCGGCCTCGCCGATCTCGATGGCGCCGTGCGAGCCGGTGTACGCGACCTCGCCCAGGCGTCCGTCGGCCCGGAACGTGGCGCTGGCGGCCTTCACCTCGACGCGGGAGCCGGTGGGGAGCTGGACGGTCACGTCGATCGAGCCCGAGGGGCCGAAGTACTGGTTCCCGGCGGTGGCCCCGATCCGCAGGACGCCGCCCGCGTAGTCGACCGTGGCCCGCTCGGCGGCCTTGACGTCGCGGCTGTTGGCGGCGCTGGCGGGGCGGATCTCGACGGTGGTGTCGGCGCGGTCGGCGGCGGCGAACCGGATGTTCCCGGCGGGGATGTCGAGGACGGCGGCGATCGCGGCGGGGGTGTTGAAGGTCTGCATCGGGGGCTCCTGTGTGGCATGTCGTCGGTCGAACGAGAGCAACGCTAGACCGCTTGCCACATTTTTGGCAACTCTTTGCCAAATCAATTTGCCTAAATGACCGCCAGGTCGCTCAGTGATCTGGCAACAGTTTGTCCGCTCCTGGGCAACTGAGCTACGCTCGACCGCGTAACCCCCTATGCCCCGGGAGACACGACATGCTGGAGCAACCAGTCTTCGGCCGCCGACTCAGACAGCTGAGGACCGAACGCGGCCTGACGCTCGCCGCGCTGGCCGGTGAGGGCATGTCGCAGGGCTATCTGTCCCGGCTGGAGTCCGGCGCGCGGCAGCCCACCGAGCGGGCCGTCGCGCACCTGGCCGCACAGCTCGGCATCAGCCCGGCGGAGCTCACGGAGACCACGGCGACTTCACTCGCGCGGACCCTGACGCTGGCCACCGCGCTGGACCAGGACGAGGCCGGCGAGACGCTGAGCGAAGCCCTCAAGGCGTCGGAGGGCGAGGACCCGCTGCTGCGCTGGCAGGCGCTCTGGCGGGTGGCCGAGTGGCGTCGCCGGAGACAGGAGTACGCCGAGCAGCGGGTGTGCCTGGACGAGCTGGTCACGCTCAGCGCCGGGATCGGGCTGCCCGAGCTTCAGGCCAGAGTTCTGGCCGAGCTGTCCCGCTGCATGCGCAACACCGGTGAGATCACCGGCGCCGTCGACGCGGCCGGGCGCGCCTACGAGCTGGCGAAGAACGAGAAACTGCCCGTACGGGTGCGGACCTCGACGCTGCTCAGCCTGGTTTCGGCGCTGGCCGAGGCCGGGCGGACCCCCGACGCCGCGCGTCACACCGACGAGTTGCTCGCCGTGGCGGCCGAGGAGGGCTCCGGACCGCAGTGGGCGCAGGCCCTGTGGACCGCCGCCAGCGTCCGTGCCCGCCAGGGCGACCGCGCCATCGCGGCCGAGCTCATGGACCGGGCGATCCAAGGCTTCGACGGCCGGGACGACCTGGAGGTGTGGATGAGGCTGCGGATCAGCGCGGCCCGGTTGGACCTGCTGGCCGATCCGCCGCGTACGGAGGCCGCGCAGCGACGCGTGGCGGAAATCCAGGCGGCCCTGCCGTTCGCGGGCGCGCCGTCCATCGAGCAGCGGCTGCTGGCGGTGCGCGCCCGCATGGCCGTCATCACCGGCCGCGCCGACGAGGCGCGCGCGCTGCTGGACCGGCTGGTCGGTTTCGACGACCTGCTGCCCTACCAGGACCGGATCAGGCTCGACGTGCTCCGCAACCGCGTGCTGCTCCTGGAGGGCGAGCAGGCCGCGGCGCTCGCCGGCCTGCGCGAGCTCGCCGAGCAGGCCCAGCGAAACGGCAACATGGCCCTGGCTGCCGAGATCTGGCGGCTGGTCGCCGAGTCGCTGGCCGAGTGACCGCGATGCCCGCGCCACCGTCCGGTCCGCAAGTGGTCCTGAGCACTTCTGACGCCCTCATCAGGCCCCGGCGGTGATCCGGTCGATGACCAGCGGCAGCGGCTCCCCTCCCGCCGGTCCGACCTCGTAGCCGCCGCGCAGCGCCTCCAGCGCCCGCTCGAAGCGGCCTGTCTCGTCCGCGTGCAACGTGAGCAGCGGCTGGCCCGCCCTGACCAGGTCGCCCGGCTTGGCGTGCAGCGTGATGCCCGCCCCGGCCGACACCGGGTCCTCCTTGCGGGCCCGGCCCGCGCCGAGCCGCCAGGCGGCCAGACCCACCGCGTAGGCGTCCAGCCGGACGAGCACGCCCGACCCCGGCGCCTCGACCGTCATCGACTCGGCGGCCCTGGGCAGCAGCCCGTCCGGGTCGCCGCCCTGCGCGGCGATCATCCGCCGCCAGGCGTCCATGGCCGACCCGTCGCGCAGGGCGTCGGCCGGGTCCTTGCCGGCCACCCCGGCGGCCTCCAGCATCTCCCTGGCCAGCCGTACGGTGAGCTCCACCACGTCGGACGGCCCGCCGCCCGCCAGGACCTCGACCGACTCCTCGACCTCCAGGGCGTTGCCCACGGCGCGGCCCAGCGGCCGGTCCATCGCGGTGAGCAGCGCGACGGTGCGCACCCCGGCGTCGGTGCCCAGCGCCACCATGGTCTCGGCCAGCTCGCGGGCCCGCTCGGGCGTCTTCATGAACGCGCCCGAGCCCACCTTGACGTCGAGCACCAGCGACCCGGTGCCCTCGGCGATCTTCTTGGACATGATCGACGAGGCGATCAGCGGGATCGACTCGACGGTGCCGGTGACGTCGCGTAGCGCGTACAGCTTCTTGTCGGCGGGGGCCAGCCCGGAGCCGGCGGCGCAGACGACCGCGCCGGCGGCGCGCAGCACCCCGAGCATCTCCTCGTTGGACAGCGACGCCCGCCAGCCGGGGATCGACTCCAGCTTGTCCAGCGTGCCGCCGGTGTGGCCGAGGCCGCGGCCGGACAGCTGCGGGACGTACGCGCCGCAGGCGGCGACCAGCGGCGCCAGCGGCAGCGTGATCTTGTCGCCGACGCCGCCCGTGGAGTGCTTGTCGGCGGTGGGCCGGTCGAGCGCCGACCAGTCCATGCGCTCGCCGGAGCGGATCATGGCCTGCGTCCAGCCGGCGATCTCGCGCCGGTTCATGCCGTTGAGCAGGATCGCCATCGCGAGCGCCGACATCTGCTCGTCGGCGACCTCCCCGCGCACGTAGGCGTCGATCACCCAGTCGATCTGGGCCGCGGTGAGCTCGCCGCCGTCGCGCTTGGCGACGATGACCTCGATGGCGTCCATCACGCCATCCGGTCGAGGTCGACCGGGCCGAACGCGTAGGGCAGGATCTGCGCCATCGGCTTCGGCCCGTCGACGGTCTCGACCAGCAGGTCGTCACCGCCGAACTCGTACAGCAACTGCCGGCAGCGGCCGCACGGCATGAGCAGCTCGCCGTGGCCGTCCACACAGGTGAAGGCCACCAGCCTGCCGCCGCCCGACGCCTGCAGCGCGGACACCAGCCCGCACTCGGCGCACAGGCCCACCCCGTAGGAGGCGTTCTCCACGTTGCAGCCCGTGACGGTCCGCCCGTCGTCCACCAGGGCGGCGGCGCCCACGGGGAACTTGGAGTAGGGCGCGTAGGCGTGGCGCATGGCCTCGGCGGCCTCGGCGCGCAGCGCGTCCCAGTCGATGCTCAATGCTGGTCCCCCCGTCGGTAGATCACGCCGTCGGCCTTGGGCATGCGCAGGCGCTGCGACGCCACCAGGAGCACGAGCAGGGTGAGCACGTGCGGCGTGATGAAGACGAACTCGTTCGGCAGCTTGTCGACGGTCAGCCACAGCCAGAGGAGCACGACCAGGCCGGCGGCGGCTGCCGCCATCATCGTGTACTCGCGGGCGGATTGCCCGTTCGTCAGCATCCGGCGCGCTCTGACGATCAGGTAGATCAGCAGCAGGATCGCGCCGAACAGCAGGAACGAGGTGACCGCGCCCTGGCTGCGGAGCTGCAGGGCGTCGGCGTAGCCGAACAGGCCCGCGCCCGTGGCCAGCCCGCCCGGCCGCCAGTTGCCGAAGATCATGGCGGCCAGGCCGATGAAACCGCGGCCCTGCGACTGCCCCTCGACGTACTTGTCGCTGACGAAGACCAGGAACACGCCGCCCATCCCGGCGAACGCCCCCGAGATGACCACGGCCAGGTACTTGATCCGCACGACGTTCACGCCCAGCGACTCGGCCGCCCACGGGTTCTCGCCCGCCGAACGCAGCCGCAGCCCGAAGGCGGTGCGCCAGAGCACGAAGAACGTCAGCGGCAGCATCAGCACGGCCAGGATGACCAGCACGTTCACCTCGTGGGTGAGCCCGCGCAGGATGCCGGCGACGTCGGAGAGCAGGAACCAGTGCGTCTTCTCCAGCGAGCCGAGCCAGTCGGGTCCGCTGGACAGCGGCCACAGGCTGGGCTCCCACACCTCACCCGAGACCGGCGGCGAGGTGGTGATGCCGGCGCCCGCCTGGTTGGCCGGGGACCCCTCCTTGTAGAGGACCTCCGACAGGAAGCGGGTGACGCCGGGCCCGAGCAGGTTGATGGCGACGCCGCTGATGATGTGGTCGACGCCGAACGTGACGGTCGCGATGGCGTGCAGCAGGCCGCCGAGCGCGCCCGCGATCAGCCCGGCGCACAGCGCGGCCACCGGCCCCCACTGGTAGCCGGCCCAGCCGGCGAACCAGGTGCCGAGCACCATCATGCCTTCGAGGCCGATGTTGACCACGCCCGCCCGCTCGGCCCACAGGCCGCCGAGCCCGGCCAGCCCGATCGGCACCGAGAACAGCAGCGCGGCCCCGATCAGACCGGACGAGGTGATGTCGTCGGTCCCGGCGATGATCCGGACCAGCGACATCAGGATGAGGAGCAGCGCGACGCCGATCAGCGCCAGGTGATATTTGCGGATCTTGCTCGATCCGGCGAGGGTGGTCATGCGCTCACCTTTCCGAGCTGTCGCGCCGCGCGCCGTTCCTCGCGCCGCAGCGCGACCCGGCTGGTGATCTCGTTGGCGACGACCACCAGGAGCACGATGGTGCCCTGCATGATCGTGATCACGGAGGGCGGCACGTCGGCGAACTGCAACGGCCCCTGCGCGCGGTCGAGGAAGGCGAACAGGAGCGCGGCCACCGCGATGCCGTAGGGGCTGTTACGACCCAGCAGCGCGACCGCGATGCCGAGGTAGCCGAGGCCGGGGGTGAAGTTGGTGCCGAAGGCGTGCTGGTCGCCGAGGATCTCCGGCAGCCCGATCAGGCCCGCGATCGCGCCGGAGAGCACCATGGCGGAGATCACCATCCGCTTCGGGCCGATGCCCGAGGCGAACGCGGCGGACGGGTTGAGGCCGCTGGCCTTGACGTCGAAGCCGAACTTGGTCCGTTCCAGCACCACCCAGAGCGCCACGCCGATCACGACGGCGACGAGCAGGAAGCCCCACATCCCGCCACCGCGTGGCGCCGGCAGGCCCATCGCCTCCAGCAGCCAGTTCATGTTCGGGAACCAGGCCGACTCGGGCAAGACCGGGGTGGTCGTGGTGAGCTGTCCTTCGGCCCGCTCGCCGGCGAAGGGCCCGCGGACGAGGAAGGCCGCCAGGTTGATCGCGATGTAGTTCAGCATGATCGTGGAGATGACCTCGTTCACCCCCCGGGTCACCTTCATCACGGCCGGGATCAGCGCGTAGAGGCCGCCCACGGCCGCCGCCACCACGATGATCACCGTGATCTGGATCGGGGCCGGCGCGACGAACGTCGAGCCGACGTAGGCGGCGCAGACGGCCGCGATCCGATACTGGCCCTCTACACCGATGTTGAAGAGGTTCATCCGGAAGCCGACGGCCACCGCCAGACCCGCCAGGAACAGCGGCACGGCCCGGTTGAACATCTGGGCGAGGCCGTTGGCGAACGACCGGTCCGTCTCGCCGAAGTTGAAGAACGCGGCGAGCGCGTCACCGGGGTTGGCCCCCGCCGCGACGATCGCCACGCTGCTGATGCCGATGGCCACCAGGATGGCGACGACGGCGCCCGCCACGGTGAGCAACGCCCGAAAGAGCCCTGCGGGCATCACGTCTCCTCAGTGCCGGACTCGGGACTGGACCCCGTGCCGGTGATCGCGCCGGTCATGTATCCGCCCAGCCGTTCCGGGGTCACGTCGGACGGGTCGAGGCCGGCCACGAGCCGGCCCCGGTAGATGACCCGCAGCGTGTCGGACAGCCCGATCAGCTCGTCGAGATCCGCCGAGATCAGCAGTACGGCCAGCCCGGCCGCGCGCGCCTCGCGCAGGTGGTCCCAGATGGCGGCCTGCGCGCCCACGTCGACGCCACGGGTGGGGTGGGCGGCGATGAGGAACTTCGGCTCGCCGCTCATCTCCCGGCCGACGATGAGCTTCTGCTGGTTGCCGCCCGACAGCGCGAGCGCCAGCGTGTCGACGCCGGGCGTGCGGACGTCGTACGCCTTGACGATGCGTTTGGTGTCGGCCTTGGCGGCACCCCGGTTGATCCAGATGCCGGATCGCGACGGCCGCCTGGTCTGGTGACCGAGCACCCGGTTCTCCCAGAGCGAGGCTTCCAGCAGCAGGCCCTGCCGGTGGCGGTCCTCCGGGATGTAGCCGATGCCGGACTCGCGCCGCTTGAGTGTGGACCAGGCGGAGATGTCCTGCTCGGCCAGCAGGACGTGGCCGCTCACCGGGCGCAGGCCCATGATGGCCTCGATGAGCTCGGACTGGCCGTTGCCCTCGACCCCGGCGATGCCGAGGATCTCGCCCTTGTGGATGTCGAACGACACGTCGTCGAGGAGCGCCCGCCCGTCGGACTCCATGCCCAGGTGGGACACGCGCAGCGCCACCGTGTCGGTCACGGTGGACTCGCGGGTCTCGGGCGTGGGCAGCTCGCTGCCGACCATGAGCTCGGCGAGCTGCCGCGCGGTCACCTCGCGCGGGTTCACGCTGGCGACGGTGGTGCCGCGCCGGATCACGGTGATCGCGTCGGCGATGCTGAGCACCTCGTCCAGCTTGTGCGAGATGAAGATGACGGTGAGGCCGCCGGCCGTGAGCTCGCGCAGGTTCTCGAAGAGCTCGTCGACCTCCTGCGGCACGAGCACCGCGGTCGGCTCGTCGAGGATGAGGATGCGCGCGCCCCGGTAGAGGACCTTGAGGATCTCCACCCGCTGCCGGTCGCCGACGCCGAGGTCCTCCACGAGCCGGTCGGGGTCGACCCGCAGCCCGTGGCTCTCGGCGAGCTGGTTGATCCGCGCCCGCGCCCTGGCCGTGTCGAGCACGACGCCGGCCTTGCGCGGCTCGGCGCCCAGGACGATGTTCTCCAGCACGGTGAAGTTGTCGGCCAGCATGAAGTGCTGGTGCACCATGCCGATGCCGGCGTCGATGGCGTCGCTCGGGGTGCGGAAGGCCACCTCCCGGCCGTTGACCGTGATGGTGCCCTCGTCCGGCTTCTGCATCCCGTACAGGATCTTCATCAGGGTCGACTTGCCGGCGCCGTTCTCCCCGACGATCGCGTGCACCGTGCCGGGTTCGACGGTGATGCGGATGTCGTGGTTGGCCACGACACCGGGGAAGCGCTTGGTGATGCCCTCCAGTTGTACGGCGGGCGTCTCAGCGTTCATCGGCCGCTCATTCGGTTTCTCCTAGAGCCTGGCAGATAGCCCGAAGGCCCGGGTCTCGGGACTCCGGGCCCTCGGTCGATGTTCTTGTCCAGGTTACGGCTTGGCCGGAACCGTGATCTTGCCGTCGATGATGTCCTTCTTGGCAGCGTCGATCTTGTCCTGGATGTCGTCGATCTCGCCGCCGGTGGTGGCCAGGCCCACGCCGTCGACCTTGAGGTCGTAGACGATGTCGGTGCCGCCCTTGGCGCCGCCCTGGAAGGCCTTGATGTACTCGAAGACGCCGACGTCCACGCGCTTGAGCATCGAGGTCATGATGACCTCCTGCAGGTCGGGCTCGGTGACGGTCTGGCGCTGGTCGGAGTCGACGCCGATGGCCTTCTTCTTGGCCGCGGCCGCCGCCTGGAACACGCCGAGGCCGGAGTCGCCGGCGGCGTGGTAGACGACCTCCGCGCCGTCCTGGAACATCTTCTCGGCCGCGACCTTGCCCTTGTCGGGAGCGCGGAAGCCGGTGAAGTCGCCGTCGGGCGTGAGGTACTTGACGTCGATCTTGGCGTCGGTCTTGACCGACTTGACGCCGGCCACGAAGCCCGCCTCGAACTTCTTGATCAGGTCGTTCTCGACGCCGCCGACGAAGCCGACGTGGCCGCTCTCGGCCTTGGTGGCCGCGGCGACGCCCGCCAGGTAGGAGCCCTGCTCCTCGGCGAACAGCAGGCCGGTGACGTTGGCCGCGTTGGAGGCCGAGTCGACGACCGCGAACTGGATCTCCGGGTTCTCCTCGGCGGCCTTCTTGATGTCCTCGCCGTAGGCGAAGCCCACGCCGATGATCGGGTTGTAGCCCGCGTCCACGAGCTGGGTCAGCAGCTCGGCACGGTTGGAGCCGTCGGAGGCGGGGCTCAGTTCCTTGATCTCGGCGCCGAGCTCGGTCTTGGCCTTCTCCAGACCGGCGTAGGCGGCGTCGTTGAACGACTTGTCGCCCCGGCCGCCGATGTCGAACGCGAGGCCGACCTTGAGGCCGCTCGCCGCCGGAGCGCTGGACTCCGTGCCGGGCGACGTGCTCGCCGTGGTCTCCCCGCCCGTGCTGCCACCACCACAAGCCGCGGCCGCCATGAGCATGGCACCGGCCAGCGTGCCGGTCGCCAACCTGCCGAATCGCTTGCTGAGCAAGGCGACTCCCTTCCATTTCCCCGCCGTCGAACTTCATCGCAGGCGCGAAGAAACGTACGGCAACCCTGCACGGAAGATAGTTGGTTGACCAGGGCATACCAAACCAGCACACAGGGTCGCAACCGCTCCGTTATCGACATCAGGCGCGTCCGTGACCTGATTTCTCAGGCATGCCGCCCAGGCGGTGCCGGTGAAGCTTTACCGAACTTTGGGCCTCGCCAGGCCGTGAGAGCCGATCGATCATGGCAGAGATTCCCACCAACGGGTGGAAAAATCGTCTGGAGTCCAGCCATGCACCCTTGGAAGGCCATCGCCGTGCCACTGGCCGCGGTCCTCGTCCTGGGCCTGACCAGCGGACCCGTCGCGGCGGACACCCCCGCCATCAGCGTCGAAGGGAACGCGACCCAACCGGTCTTCTCCCGCGCGGACGCCATCAAGCAGACCGTCTTCGTCGAGGTCGAAGGCACCGACAGCGACCACGACGGCCGGCCCGACCGGGTCGCCGTCGACATCCTGCGTCCCAAGGAGACCGACCAGGGACTCACGGTTCCCGTGATCATGGAGTCGAGCCCGTACTTCGCGGGCGTCAACGACGTGCCCAACCACCCCGTCGACGTGGACGAGCACGGCAACCCGCTGCCCACCCTGCGCGCCCAGGTGGACAAGCTGGCCAGTGAGCCGTTCGCCGGCTACTACGACAACTACTTCCTGCCCCGCGGCTACGCCGTCGCGCTGGTCGAGAACGTCGGCAGCGGCCGCGCCACCGGCTGCCCCACCACCGGCGACCGCAACGAGACGGCCGGCCCGAAGGCCGCCATCGACTGGCTCAACGGCCGCGCCAGGGGCTTCGACGCGAACGGCGAGCCGGTGGCGGCGACCTGGTCCACCGGCAAGGTCGGCATGATCGGCGTCTCCTACAACGGCACCCTGCCCAACGCCGTCGCCTCCACCGGCGTCGAGGGCCTGGAGACGATCGTGCCGATCGCCGCGATCTCCTCCTGGTACGACTACTACCGGGCCAACGGCGGCGTGCTCGCCCCCGGCGGCTTCCAGGGCGAGGACGCCGACGTGCTCGCCAAGTTCGTCCTGACCAGGGAGAACGGCCAGGCGGTCTGCGGCCCGGTGATCGACGGCCTGGCGGCCGCCCAGGACCGGGTCACCGGCGACTACAGCCCGTTCTGGGCCGCCCGCGACTACCTCGACGACGTGGACAAGGTCCGGGCCAGCGTCTTCCTGGTGCACGGGCTCAACGACTGGAACGTCAAGACCAAGCAGGCCGCCCAGTGGTGGTACGCCCTGGCCGAGCGGAACGTGCCGCGCAAGATCTGGCTGCACCAGGGCACCCACATGAACCCCTTCAGCCTGCGCACCGCCGAGTGGCTGCGCCAGCTTCACGGCTGGTTCGACCACTGGCTGTACGGGATCGACAGCGGCGTCATGCGTGAGCCGCGGGCCGATGTGGAGATCGCCGCCGGGCAGTGGGGGCGGCACGCCTCCTGGCCGCTGCCGGGCGCCCATCCGGTGCGGCTGTGGATGGGCTCGGGCGGGAAGCTCGGCCTGCTCCCCCGGCCCTGGTCGGCGCGCGAGTCGTACACCGACCAGAAGACCCGCACGGCGGAGGACCTGGCCGGGACCGCGCCGGCGGCGGACCCGAACCGCCTGGCCTACCTGACGAACCCGCTGCCCGCCGACGTCCGGATCTCGGGCACGCCGACGGTCTCGGTGCGGGCCTCGATGCGCGACGGCGCCTCGCCGTACCTGACGGCCCTGCTGGTGGACTACGGCACGGACACGCGGCCCGACGGCAGGCTGGTGCCGACCGGCGAGACGCTCTGCTACGGCCAGGGGATCCCGGGTGACACCGGCTGCACCGCCCTGCGCACGCTGGGCACGGCGGAGACCCCGTACAAGATCGTCACGCGGGGCTGGCTGGACGTCCGCAACCGGCACCGGGAGGACCGGAGCGAGCCGATCAGGCCGGGCAGGGAGTACGGCTTCACGTGGGACTTCCAGCCGCAGGACTACCTGTTCAAGAAGGGGCACCGGATCGGCGTGGTGATCATCTCGACCGACCACGACTACACGCTGCGCTACCCGGCGGGCACCAGGGTCACGGTGGCGCCGGGCAGTTCGTCGGTCAAGCTGCCGGTGGTCTTCGGCCGGCTGTCCTGACGGCTTCAGGCCAGGGCGGAGGTGATCTCGTCCGCGGCCGGGAGCCGGGTGCCCTCGAACAGGGCGGTGAGCGCGGTCGTCGCCATGAGGCGCACGCCCATGGCGATGGCCCGCTCGTCCACGTCGAAGGTGCCCTGGTGGATGTCGTAGGTGACGCCGGACTCCGGGGAGCGGGTGCCGAGGCGGGCGAACGCGCCCGGGATCGACTCCAGGTACCAGGCGAAGTCCTCGCCGCCGAGCGACTGCTGGGTGGGCACCACCGCGCTCGCGCCGAGCGCCCGCTCGGCCGCCTCCGCCAGCATCTCCACGCTGACCTCGTCGTTGACCACGGGCGGCACGCCGCGGGTGTAGTCCATGGTCGCCTCGACGCCGTAGGCTCCGGCGACCGACTCCAGCAGTGACTTGATCAGGTCGGGGGCGGCGTGCCAGGCGTTCTCGTCGAGGCAGCGCACGGTGCCCTCGGCCACGCCGTCGTCGGGAATGGCGTTGGCGGCCGAACCGGCCGACACCCGGCCCCACACGAGGCTGAGCGAGGAGCGCGGGTCGACCCGGCGCGACAGCGCGGCGGGCAGCTCGGTGAGGATCTTGGCGAGCGCGAACACCAGGTCGGCGGTCAGATGCGGCCTGGCGGTGTGCCCGCCGGGGCCGGACACCCGGATCACCAGCTTGTCGCAGGCCGAGGTGATCGGGCCGGGCTTGAGCCCGATCTGGCCGACGTCCACGCGCGGGTCGCAGTGCAGGCCGAAGATGCGGTCGACGCCGCTGATGCCGCCCTGCGCCATGACCTCCAGGGCGCCGCCGGGCAGTTCCTCGGCGGGCTGGAAGATCAGGCGCACCCGGCCGGGCAGCAGCCCGGCGGCGGCCTGCTGGGCGAGGAACAGCGAGGTGCCGAGCAGGACCGTGGTGTGCACGTCGTGCCCGCACGCGTGGCAGGAGCCAGGCACGGTCGAGCGGTAGGGCAGCTCCTTCTCGTCCTGGAGCGGGAGCGCGTCGATGTCGGCGCGCAGCGCCACGGTCGGACCGTCGCCCCGGCCCACGTCGCAGATCAGCCCGGTGCCGCGGGGCAGCACCGAAGGGACCAGTCCGGCGGCGGTGAGCCGCTCGGCGATCCGCTGCGTCGTGCGGTATTCGGCGAAGGCCAGCTCGGGGTGGCTGTGCAGGTCACGGCGGAAGGCCACCAGGTCCTGCTCGGTCTCCGCCAGGAACGCGTCGAGTTCCCCTCGAAGCTCACGTCCCTGCATCAGTCACCATCCCGTCCCGTGCCGTGCGATCACCACTACCCAACGCCGCACGGCCTATATAGCGCCGTCTTTCGTCATTTGTCCCTCAGTGGCGGCTGTTCGTTCTGAGCAGCTCATCAACACGGGGGCGCGACTCTCCGCCGTCTCCTGAGGACGGCGGCTTCAGCCGGAAACACAGCGGTCAGCCATGACACCCGGCGATGCTTCGACTTTATCGCTCTCGTGAGCGTTCGCGCCGACAACT
The DNA here is from genome assembly GCF_001083785.1 of Nonomuraea sp. SBT364. Lineage (GTDB taxonomy): Bacteria > Actinomycetota > Actinomycetes > Streptosporangiales > Streptosporangiaceae > Nonomuraea. The sequence goes on along the minus strand of NZ_LAVL01000014.1, from coordinate 45,324 downwards.
ACACCAAAAGTTAGCCGACTGCATGCCCGTAACCACGTGTCGTCACGCTGTGTGAGCACCCGCCGTGGCCCGAAAATAGTCACAAGGGATCATTAAATCCTGACCCCGAGCCGGTATTCCCAAACGTGCTCAGCGATTACGAATCCTGTCACCTTCTGTCATGGTCATGACACTCCGGCGATGGCTGCGTTTGAGAAGAATGCGTGTTTCACTCGCTATATGATCACTAATATCCCGTTCGGGGAGAAGTATGCCAGGTTGAGCATCTTCGAGCCGGGCGAGGGGACCCTGGTGGTCGTACCCTCGCTCTCCCTGCCACAGGACGAGCTCCGCCGCATCACGGGGGCGCGATGCTACGAGGAGCGCCTGCTCTTCCTCCTGCTGACGCTCCGCGAGCCCGGGGTCAAGCTGGTCTACCTGTCGTCCGCGCCGATCGATCCGGAGATCGTCGCCTACTACCTCGGCTTCCTGCCCGATCCGGAGGACGCGGCCAAGCGGCTGGAGCTCATCACCCTCGACGAACCGCACGCACAGCCGCTCACCAGGACCTTACTGTCGCGTCCCGACGTCCTGGACCGGCTGCGGTCCGCGATCGACGGTGACGCCTTCATCGTGCCGTTCGTGCTGAGCGAGCTGGAGGAAGAGCTCGCCTCGTCACTCGGCGTTCCCCTCTACGGTCCGGCCACGGCACTGGCCTACTACGGCTCCAAGAGCGGCTCGCGCGAGATCGGCGCGATGGCGGGCGTGCCCATGGCGCGCGGCTTCGGCGACCTGCACACGCTCACCGAGCTGGAGGACGCGATCGAGTCGCTGCCCGGCGAACGGGTCATCCTCAAGCTGAACGACGGCTACTCGGGGCTCGGCAACGCCATCCTCACCAAGGACGACCGGTCCGCGACGAGCTTCTCGGCCGACGGGGAGACGTGGGACAGCTTCACCGCCAAGGTGGCCGAGCGCGGCGCGGTGGTCGAGGAGTTCATCGAGCACCGGCCCCTGTACTTCCCCAGCGCGCTGGCCCGCATCTCCCCCGGCGGGCACCACGAGGTGCTGGCCACCCACGACCAGGTGCTCGGCGGCGCCAACAACGACGTCTACCAGGGCTGCACGTTCCCGGCGGCGCTGGAGTACCGCGGCGACGTGGGCGCTTCGGCCGACCGCATCGCCGCCATCCTGGCGAGCAAGGGCGCGGTCGGGCTGTTCGGCATGGACTTCTTCGCCATGAAGACCGACGCCGGCTACGCGGCGCTGCTGTGCGAGATCAACCTGCGGATCGGCGGCACCACCCATCCGTACGGGGCGGCCCAGCTCGTCACGGGGGCCAGGTACGACCCGGGCACCGGCCTGCTGATGGCCGGGAACCAGCCCAAGTACTACACCGCCACGGACAACTGCTCGGCCGCCTGCCTGCGTGGCCGCGCCCCCGGCGAGGTGCTGCGCACGATCGAGCGGCTCGGCCTGGGCTTCGACGCCGAAGCCGGCACCGGGAACGTCTTTCACCTGCTCGGCGCCATCCCCGAGCACGGGAAGATGGGCTTCACCTCGATCGGCGACTCCCGTCAGCAGGCCGACGAGCTGCACGCGGCCACGAAGAACGCGCTGTGCGGAGCCCCCGCACCCCGATGACCGCCAGCACGATCGCGAGGACGATGTTGACCGCGATCAGGATGCCGTGCACCACGTAGAAGCCGGTGTCGTGCCCGTCTTGCAGGTTGAATCCCAGGTTGATCCACTCGAAGACCATGAACGCGGCGAGCGCGATGAGGAATCCGGCGATCTTTCGTGACATGACCATCTCTCTAGCGTCGTAGGCGGATCTTCGGGGGATGTGTCGGCACATGGGATACAACTCGAAGCTACGCTGAGACCGCCATGTGGACGAAACGGATGCCTGTCACGGCACTCATCGCAGCGGTCGGTCTCGGGGTCATCCTCGCAGGTCCCGCCCAGGCCGACCCGACCACCTCACCCGTGGGCGGTGAGGCGCTGGGCGCCAAGGGGCTGGTCCGGCCGGGCGACTTCAAGGCCCCGCCCAAGAGCAAGGCGACCGCGTTCCTCATCGCCGACCAGGAGACCGGGCACGTGCTGGCGGCCAGGGACGCCCACGGGCGCTACCTGCCGGCCAGCACGCTCAAGATGCTCACCGCACTCACGCTCATCCCCAAGCTGGACAAGGACCTCAAGGTCAAGCCCAGCCGCAACGCCGTCAACCAGGAGGGCAGCGCGGTCGGCCTCCAGCCCAAGCCGATCTACGAGGTCGAGGACCTGTTCAGGGCGCTGATGATGTCCTCGGGCAACGACGCCGCGATGGCGCTGGCCGAGGCCAACGGCGGCCTGGCCAAGACCATGGCCGACATGAACGCCGAGGCCAAGCGCCTCCAGGCGAACGACACCGTGGCCAAGACGCCCAGCGGGCTGGACAAGCCGGGGCAGAGCAGCTCGGCGTACGACTTGGCGCTCATCGCCCGCGCCGGCCTGGCCAACGCCGATTTCCGGCGATATATCAGCACAAAGACTGCCACGTTTCCCGCGCCGAAGAAGCCTTACCAGATCAGCAACCACAACAAGCTGCTGTGGCGCTACAAGGGCATGGTCGGCGTCAAGAACGGCTGGACGTCCAAGGCGCACGGCAGCTTCGTCGGCGCGGCCACCCGCCAGGGCCACACGATCATCGTGGTCGTCATGCGGCACAAGGGTTACTTCTGGGACGAGGTGACCGAACTGCTCGACTGGGGATTCGCCGCCCGGGGCAAGGTCACCCCGGTGGGGCAGCTCGTGGAGCCGCTCCCGGACGAGCCGCCGGCCCAGGCCGCCCCGGTCGCCACGGCCACCGGCACGCCCGGCGCCGCACCGCCGCCGCTGCTGGACAACGCCGCCGCCAAGCAGACCGGCACCACGCGCACGGTCGGCTCCCTGGTCATCGGCGGCGGGCTGCTGTTCGGGGTGCTCTGGCTCGGCTACGGCATCCGGCGACGGCGCCGCTCACGCCTGTGACGTCCGGCTCGTCCTGGACGGCATCGGCGTCGGCTCGGGCGGCGGCCCGCCTCCGGCCGTGGCCGTCCACGCCGCCACGTACAGGACGAGCCTGGCCGAGAAGTTGATCCAGATCAGCAGCCCGACCATGACCGCGAACGCGCCGTACAGGGCGTGGTTGCCGAGCGACTGGGCGAGCAGCAGCGAGGCGAGCTGCTTGAGCAGGCCGAACCCGATCGCGCCCAGCAGCGCGCCCCTGGCGATCACCGGGAAGCGCTGCACGGGCCGCGCGACCCAGCCGAGCACGATCACGAACAGCACCCAGTCGGCGCCCACGCTGCCCAGCACGCCGACCAGCCCGGTCGCCGCCGTGACCACCGGCGAGCTGTCGCCGAACAGGAAGTGCGCCACGTTCCGCGTCGCCTGCGTGGCCAGCCCGCCGGCCAGCACCGACACGATCAACGTCACCCCGAGCATGAGCAGCGACAGCAGGTCGCGCAGCTTGCCGAGGAAGAAGTTCAGCGGCGGCGAGGTGGCCATCGACACCTCGCGCAGCGCCCCCCGCAGCGCGTCGACCGCCCCCAGCCCGGCGTAGAGCAGGCCCAGCAGGCCGATGATCCCGGCTGTCGCCCTGGCCTCGCCGATGCCGGACAGGTCGAGCTCCTCGGCCACGCCGGGCAGCCGCTCGGCGATCGCCGCCTCCAGCGCGTCGGTGACCGCCTGGTCGACGGAGATCACGTACCCGAGCACCGCGAACGCCAGCGCGACCAGCGGGAAGAACGACAGGAACGCGAAGTAGGTGACGGCCCCGGCCAGCCGGTCGCCGAACGTGGCCTGGTAGCGCTGGACGGTCCTGATCAGATGGTCGACCGACGGCCGCCGCACCCGCCAGTGCTCCACCAGCCGGCGCCCGCGCGCCTTGGCGGCTGCCAGCCGTTCGGTCAGGATCACCCTGGCTTTCCTGCCCTGCCGGGCGGGGATGTATCCGTCTCGGCGCTGGCCTCGTCGTAGGCCAGGAGGTCGCCCGGCTGGCAGCGGAGGACCTCGCAGAGCTTGGTGAGCGTGGTGAAGCGGATCGCCTTGGCGCGGCCGTTCTTGAGGATGGACAGGTTGACGACCGTCACGCCCACCCGGTCGGCCAGGTCGGTGAGCGTCATGCCGCGCTCGGCCAGCAGCCGGTCCAGGTGGACGGTGATGGCGTGGGCCTCCATCTCGGCAGGCGACATCAGACGGTTCCTTCCAGGTCCTCGCGCATCCGCGCGCCGTCGCGCAGCACGTTCCCGAGCACCAGCATGCCCAGCCCGGCGAGCAGCACGAGCACCGGCACCCCGCGGAGCCGGAACGCGGTGTCGACCTGGGTGGCGACCGAGTCGAGCAGCATGATCATGGCGAGCTCCTCGACGGCGGCGGCCAGCAGCCCGCCCGCGAGCAGCCACCACCCGAGCCCGCGCAGCCGCCGGCCGACCGGGAAGACGTAGGCGCCGCCCCGCGCCGCCCAGAGCAGCCGGCACAGCAGCACGAACGCCCCGGCGGTCAGCACCGCGGTCGGCAGGACGGTGAGCGCCTGCCAGAGATGTTGCAGGGCGCTCGGGGTCCCGTCGACGAAGGTCAGCTCGCCGGCCGAGGCGAGGACGCCGGGCCGGGCCATGGCCGAGATTCCTTCGACGGGGATGCCGTACGCCTCGAAGGCGCGCGCCACCACGTGGCCGCGATCGATCCCGAGGAACCCGGCGCGCGAGAAGACGGCCAGCCCGGTGGCCAGCCCGGCGATCAGGGTGAGGATCGCGAACACGGAGGGGAGGCGGATGAGCCGGCCGAGTGTGCCGTCCATGGAGACGCTCCAGGAATGAGGAAATGGGATATCGACTATCGATAAGCAGTCTACTTATCGATATTCGATATCCGCAACTCCGTTCAGAGCGTCGGCAGGAAGCCCACCCGGTCGCGGACCTCGGCCATGGTCCGCTTGGCCACCGCGCGGGCCCGCTCGGCGCCGGCCGCCAGGAGCTTGTCCAGCTCGGCCTCGTCGGCCAGCAGCTTCTCGGTGCGCTCCCGGATCGGGGTGAACGCCTCGACCACGGCCTCCGCCACGTCCTTCTTGAACGTCCCGTAGCCCTGGCCCTCGTAGCGGACCACCAGATCGGGGATCGGCACGCCGGTCAGCGCCGACTGGATGCGCAGCAGGTTGGAGATGCCGGCCTTGTTCTCCTCGTCGAACACGACCTCCGAGCCGGTGTCGGTGACCGCGCGCATGACCTTCTTGCGCAGCGGCCCCGGCTGCTCCAGGACGTCCAGGATGCCGGCCGGGCTGGAGGAGGACTTCGACATCTTCGCCGACGGGTCCTGGAGGTCGGTGATCTTCTCGACCTCCTTGAGGATGTACGGCTCCGGGATCGTGAAGGTGTCGCCGAAGCGGTGGTTGAAGCGCTGGCCCAGGTCGCGGGTGAGCTCCAGGTGCTGCTTCTGGTCGGCGCCCACCGGGACGCTGTTGGCCTGGTAGAGCAGGATGTCGGCGGCCTGGAGGATCGGGTAGGTGAACAGCCCGACGCTGGCCGCGCTCTCGCCGTACTTGGCCGACTTGTCCTTGAACTGCGTCATCCGGGCGGCCTCGCCCATGCCCGTCTGGCAGTTGAGGATCCAGGCGAGCTCGCTGTGCTCGCGCACGTGCGACTGCACGAAGACGGTCGCCCGCTCGGGGTCGAGCCCGGCGGCGAAGAGCTGGGCGGCGGCAACACGGCTGCGGCGGCGCAGCGCGGCGGGCTCGGTCTGAACGGTGATCGCGTGAAGGTCGACCACACAGTAGAAGGCGTCGTGGGTCTCCTGCAAGGTGACCCACTGCCGGACCGCACCCAGGTAGTTGCCCAGGTGGAAGGAGTCCGCTGTGGGCTGGATGCCGGAGAGTACACGAGGTCTGGCCATAGCAGGCAATTGTGTCAGGAATCAGGTTCGGGCGGCGACTCGACCAGCGAGCGGCGCTTGACCCTTACCCGGGCGATACGCCTGCCGTCGAGTTCCGTGACCGTCAGTTCGAAACCGTGCACCTCGACCCGCTCGCCCAGCTCCGGCACGTGGCCGAGCATGGCCATGACGAACCCGCCCAGCGTCTCGTACGGGCCGTCGGGCAGCCTGATGCCGGTCTCGGTGCCGAAGTCGTTCAGGTTGGTCAGGCCGTCGATCTCGATCTCCCCGGCGGGCAGCACGACCGTGTCGTCCTCGATGTCGTACTCGTCCCTGATGTCGCCGATCAACTCCTCGACCAGGTCCTCCATGGTGACGATGCCCGCGGTGCCGCCGTACTCGTCAATGACGATGACCATGTGCTGCCCCTCGTCGCGCATCTCGCCCAGCGTGGTGAGCAGCCGCTTGGACGCGGGCACGAACTTGGCCGGCCGGATCGGCACCAGCTCGCTGAGCGGCTCGGTACGGCCGGTGAGCACCGGGTCGAGCAGGTCCCTGACGTGCACGAACCCGATGACCTCGTCATAGGACTCGCGGTAGACGGGGAAGCGGGAGTGCGGCAGCCCGGCGGCCAGCACCGCGGCCTCGGCCAGCGGGGTGTCGGCCTCCATGAACTCCACCTCGGTCCGCGGCAGCATCACCTCGCGCAGTTGCCGCTTGCCGGCGGCGAACACCTCGGCGATCAGGTTGCGCTCGTCGGGGGTCAGCTCGGCGTGCCCGACCACCATGTCGCGCAGCTCCTCGGTGGTGACCTCCTCGCGGTCGGCCTGCGGGTTGCCGCCGAGCAGCCGGACCACGCCGTCGGTGGAGCGCGACAGCATCCAGATGATGGGCCGCGACAGCGCCGCGATCCGGTCCAGGAACGGCGCGACGACCAGCGACAGGCCCTCGGCGCGTTGCAGGGCCAGGCGTTTGGGCGCCAGCTCTCCGAGCACTAGGGACACGTACGAGATGGCCAGGGTCACCAGCACCAGGGCGAGCACGGGGGCGATGGCGGCGGGCACCCCCCAGCCCTTGAGCACGGGGGTGAGCTGCATGCCGAGCCGGTCGGCGCCGAACGCGGCCGACAGCATGGTGGCGACGGTCACGCCGATCTGCACGGCGGACAGGAACCGGTTGGGGTCGCGGGCGAGCTTGGCGACGCGCTCGCCCCGGCGGCCCTTGTGCGACAGCTTGCGGACCTGGCTCTCGCGCAGGGAGACCATGGCCATCTCGGCGGCGGCGAAGAACCCGCCCACCAGGATGAAGACCAGGACCAGGGCGATGTTCGCCGCGACGGTGTCAAACATGGTGTTTGGCAGCGTACTCGGGGGGTTTCCCGCGTATGCTGAACGGCAAGCCGTACAAAATCAAACATATTTCAACGGGAGTGAACATGAGGCTGCTGGTCACCGGAGGCGCCGGATACATCGGCAGCGTCGTCGCGGCCCAGCTCGTCGAGGCGGGGCACGAGGTGACCGTGCTCGACGACCTGTCCACCGGGCACGAGGACGCGGTGCCGGAGGGCGCGCGGTTCGTCCGCGCGTCGATCGCCGATGCCGGCCAGGCGCTGGACGGGATGGACGCCGTGCTGCACTTCGCCGCCAAGTCGCTGGTCGGTGAGTCGGTGGAGAAGCCGGGCCTCTACTGGGCCGGCAACGTGGGCGGCACGCTGGCGCTGCTGGAGGCCATGCACGAGCGCGGCGTGCGCAAGATCGTGTTCTCCTCGACGGCGGCGACGTACGGGGAGCCGGAGCGCTCACCGATCGTGGAGAGCGACCCGACCCGGCCGACGAACCCGTACGGCGCCTCGAAGCTGGCCGTCGACACGGCGCTGACAGCGTTCGCCGGGCTGCGCGGGCTGGGCGCGGTGAGCCTGCGTTACTTCAACGTGGCCGGCGCGTACGGCCGCTTCCGTGAGCGGCACGCGATCGAGACCCACCTCATCCCCAACGTGCTCAAGGTGGCGACGGGCGAGCGCGACTCCGTGACCGTGTTCGGCACCGACTACCCGACGGCCGACGGCACCTGCGTGCGCGACTACGTGCACGTCAGCGACCTGGCACGGGCCCACCTGCTGGCGCTGGAGGCGTGCGCCGAGGGCGAACACAAGATCTACAACCTGGGCAGCGGCGCCGGGTTCACCGTGCGGGAGGTGATCGACGTCTGCCGGGAGGTCACCGGCCACGAGATCCCCGCCACCGTCGGGCCGCGGCGGGCCGGCGACCCGGCGGTGCTGGTCGCCTCGTCGGAGAAGATCCAGGGCGAGCTGGGCTGGAAGGCCGAGCACGCCACGCTGCGCGACATGGTCGCCGACGCCTGGGCAGCGCTTTCCGGCAAATGACTCCTGCCGCGGCGAGATATGTGCTGTGATACCGAAATGTGAGGAGCATTTCACCAAGGGTGACGAAGGTGCTCATGGTCGTCCTCGTCATGCTGGGCAGCATGGCGGCCGCCGCGGGCGTGGTGTTCGCCACGCCCGAGCCCACCAGGGCCGGCTCACCATCCCCCTGTCACGCGCACCCATGACGAAGGCGCGCACCCCCGACCGGGGCGCGCGCCTTCGCGATGACTCAGATCAGGCCCAGCTCGCGCACCGCGTCGCGCTCCTCGGCCAGCTCGCGCACGGAGGCGTCGATGCGCTCACGCGAGAACGCGTCGATCTCCAGCCCCTGGATGATCTCGTAGCGGCCGCCCGTGGAACGGACCGGGAACGACGAGATGAGCCCCTCCGGCACCCCGTAGGAGCCGTCGGAGACGACCGCGGCCGAGGTCCACTCGGTGCCGTTGACCCAGTCGTGGACGTGGTCGATCGCGGCGTTCGCGGCCGAGGCCGCCGAGGAGGCGCCGCGCGCCTCGATGATGGCGGCGCCGCGCTTGGCCACCGTCGGGATGAACGTCTCGCGCAGCCACTCGGCGTCGACCTGCTCGGCCGCGACCTTGCCGCCCACCTCGGCGTGGTAGAGGTCGGGGTACTGCGTGGCGGAGTGGTTGCCCCAGATCGTCATGTTCCTGATGTCGGCGACCGGGACCTGCAGCTTGGCCGCGAGCTGGGACAGCGCGCGGTTGTGGTCGAGGCGGGTCATCGCGGTGAAGCGCTCGGCCGGCACGTCGGGGGCGTTCTGCTGGGCGATGAGCGCGTTGGTGTTGGCCGGGTTGCCGACCACCAGGACCCTGATGTCGTCGGCGGCGTGGTCGTTGATCGCCTTGCCCTGCGGGCCGAAGATGCCGCCGTTGGCGCCGAGCAGGTCGCCGCGCTCCATGCCCGCCTTACGCGGCATGGCGCCGACCAGCAGCGCGACGTTGGCGCCGGCGAAGGCCACATTGGGGTCGTCGGTGATCTCGATGCCCGACAGCAGCGGGAACGCGCAGTCGTCGAGCTCCATGGCGGTGCCCTCGGCGGCCTTGACCGCCTGCGGGATCTCCAGCAGGCTCAGCTTCACCGGGACGTCCGGGCCCAGCAGCTGGCCCGACGCGATGCGGAACAGCAGTGCGTAGCCGATCTGACCGGCTGCTCCGGTTACGGTCACCTTGACGGGCGTGGCCATGGCCTTCCCCTTACTCCAGGGTCGATTCGCTGACTTCCGGACTCTACCCGGTCGTCATCCGCAGTCATTCATCGCGGGCACCTTCGACTCCGTGGCGAACTCCACGGTGCCGAAATGCCGCTCCAGGAGCCTGTGGACGGCCTTGGTCCGGTAGAGGTCGGCGATCACGCCGTTGACCGCCTTGCACGTCTTGACGTCGCCCTTCCTGAGGCCGACGGCGTAACGCTCGTCGCTGAGCCGGGCGCCGAGGATCTTGTAGCGCTGGTGCTCGCGGGCCGCGAACCCGGCCAGGACCAGGTCCTCACCCGGCACCGCGTCGACCTCGCCGCTGCGCAGCAGGTCCATGCATTCGGCGTAGTCGCCGGCGGGCACCGGCTCGACCTCGACCTTCTTGTCCTGCACCATGCCGACGGAGGGGCTGTTGATCCCGCAGATCTTCTTGCCCTTCAGGTCGGACAGCTCGTCGATCGGGCCCTGCCGCACCAGCACGTCCTGATGCGCCAGGTAGTAGGGCCCGGCGAACGTCACGTCCTCGCCGGAGACGGAGTAGGTGGCCACCACCAGGTCGACGTCGCCCCTGGCCAGCTTGTCGGCCCTGTTCGCCCGCGAGACGGCCACGAACTTCGTCTCCGCCGCGCCGAGCTTGGCCGCGATCTCCTTGGCCAGGTCCACGTCGAACCCCTCGAACTCGCCGTCGCGCAACAGCCCGATGCCCGGCAGGTCGTCCTTCACGCCGATCACGATCTTCCCGGACTTGCCGATCTTGTCCATCACGGACGTGTAGACCTCCGGCGGCTTGCCGGTCCCGGCGGTGGGGTCGGGGCCGGGGTCGCCGAGCGCCACCGGCCAGCCCTTCAGCACGACCGCCGCCACGACCGCCGCCACCAGCGCCACCGCTCCGGCCAGCACCGCCCACCGGGTGCCGCGCCCGCCGCGCGCCGGCGCCACCGCCCGCGGCTCGCCGGCGACCACCTGGAACACCCCGCTCCCGGTCCCGGGGTACGGCCCGCTCCCGGTCCCGGGGTACGGCCTGCTCCCCGCTTCGGAGTACGGCCCGCTCCCGGTCTCCCCGAGCGCCAGGCCGGCCGCTTCCGGGTGCGGCGGGTGGCCGGTGGCGCCCGTGCCGGTTGTGGCGCGCTCGGCGAGGGACGGCGACACCCGCATGAACGGGGTCGTGTCGTCGCTGGCCACCTGGACGCCCCGGGTGAGCACGTCCGTGGAGGCGCCCGCGTGCTCCGGCTGGCCGAGCAGCCGCAGCAGGATCTGGTCCGCCGACGGCCGCTCGGCCGGCGACTTGGCCAGTGCCGACCGCACCACCCCGCGCAGCGGCTCGGGCAGCATCCCCACGTCCACCTCGTGGTTGAGGATCTTGTTGAGCACGGTCGCGATGGAGTTGCCGTCGAACGCCGACGTGCCGGTCGCCGCGAAGGCGATCGTCGCCCCCCACGCGAACACGTCGGTGTAGGGCCCGACGTCGTCGCCCGCGATCTGCTCGGGCGCCATGTAGGCGGGGGTCCCGATGGCCCGGCTGGTGATCGTCCCCGTCGAGTCGATGATCCGCGCGATGCCGAAGTCGACCACCCTCGGCCCGTCGGAGGCGATCAGCACGTTGTCGGGCTTGAGGTCGCGGTGCACGATCGAGGCGTGGTGGATCGCGACGAGCGCGGTCGCGGTGCCGATGGCCAGCCGGTCGAGCACTGTCCCGCGCAGCGGCCCGTCGCTCTCGACGATGTCGCGCAGCGCCCGCCCGTCGATGTACTCGCTGGCGATGTAGGGCGTGTCGCCGTCGAGATCGGCCTCGATCACCCGCGCCGTGCAGAACGACGCCACCCGCTGCGCCGCCTTCAGCTCCCGCGCGAACCGCGACCGGGCGACCGTGTCACCGCTGAACTTCACGTGCAGGAGCTTGACCGCCGCCTGCTCCCCGGACTCGTTGACGCCCAGGTAGACGATGCCCTGACCACCTTCGCCGATGCGCCCGGACAGCCGGAACGACCCCAGCTGGGTGGGATCACCGGCGACCAGCGGCGACATCTGCGGCATTCGTCTTCCCCACGTGTGCACAAAGCCCGACGACGCAAACTTTACGACGCTCAGGAACTTCCCAGAGAACTGTTAAGGCTTCGTGACGTCAGGAATGTCAGTCGCTCCTGCTGAGATGCCGTCCATGGATCGTCACGGCTGGAAGCCCTTCCTGCAGCGGTGGAGCGACGAATGGCGGATCACCAACCCTCCCGACGACCCCGCCGCGCCCTCCTGGCTGGGGTTCGATCCGGCCTCCGAGGCCCAGGTCGCCGCCCTGGAGGCGCGGCTGGGGCGTGTTCTGCCGCCGTCGTTGCGGGAGTTCCTGCTGGTCAGCAACGGCTGGACGTACGCCGGCCCGTTCGTCTGGCGGCTGCGCGACACCGAGGAGCTCGGCTGGCTGCGTGACCTGGAGCCGCACGCGACCGACGACGACGGGGACGATCTGCTCGCCCGTTCGCTGCTGGTCTCGCTGGAGGCCGACGCCGGCATGGTCTTCCTCGATCCGGACGACGTCGACGAGCACGGCGAGTGGGCGGCGTACGACGAGTTCTCGTGGACGGCCATGGGCCCGGTGCGCCACGCCTCCTTCTACGCGAAGATGTACGACTTCTACGCGGGCTTCCACAGCCTGGACCGGCCCGACTGCGAGACCCGGCGTGAGTGGGACGCCAGGATCGAGCAGGCCCGGCTGGCGATCCTGGCCGGGGAGCTGGACGGGCCCCGGGCGGTGCTGGAGGAGGCCGCGCACTTCGGCCGCGACCGGGCCGACCTGCTGCTCTACCAGCTCCGGACCATGCTGGGCGATCACCACGACGACACGGGTCACCATGTCGAGCGTCCACTGAGCGGCTCCGCCGCCTGGGAGCCCGACCCCGTCCTGCTGAGCGGCGAGATCCTGCCGGTCCTGCTCGCCGAGCACGAGCGGACCCCGCGCTGGCGGGTGTCCACGCTCGACGGCCTCCGTCAGCGGGGCGCCGACCTGGTCAGGGAGCTGATCGGGCAGGCGGGCCGGGCCCCGCTCCGCTACGGCGTCCCGGAGTTCGACGCGGCGGTGCGGGCCGTCGACTGGTCGGCGGCGTCCGCCTGGCCCCGGCTGAAGGAGGCGCTGGCGCTGTGGCGGCCGTTGACGAACGACCACGTCGCCCCCGTGAGCCTGCTGGCCGACCCCCGGATCGCGCCGCTGATCACGCCGGAGCGCGGCCGGGAGATTCTCACGTCGTGTCGAGGCACGGGTCGGTGACCCCGCCGGGGCTGGCCAGCTTCTCCTCGGGCAGGCTCGTCAGCTTCGCCCCGGCCCGGTAGGCGCTGTCGAGGAAGTCCAGCACGGTCCCCACCGGGTCGCCGGCGGCCCGGACGTCGTCGTAGCGCAGCACCGCCAGGTGGCTGCCCCGGGCGGGCAGCCATTCGGCCCGCTCCGGCCGCAGCGGCTCCCGCTCCAGCCCGTCCGGCTCCGGCGCGGTGTAGGAGTAGAACGCGGGCCAGGGCCGCTCGTCGTCGCCGAACCAGAAGCCCGCGCTGATGACCTCCCAGCTGTACGCCTCCCGGGTCACCGGATCCACGTCCGGCGAAGCGCCGACCACCCTCCCGGTGAACCGGGTGACCGCGATGTCGAAGGTGTGCCAGAAGTGGTGCACCGGGCTGGTCTTGCCGCAGAACCCGGCGGCGAACCGGTCGAGCACCTGGGCGACCTGCGACAGGATGCGCCAGTAGCGGTTGGCGAGCGCGGGGTCGTAGGTGGCGTGCGCGGTGTCCTCGGCGAACGGCGTGCTGTCGCCCAGGTCGAACGGCACCGCCCAGATGTCCGGCCGGATGCCGAACCGGTCCAGGATCGCGAACAGCTCACCGTAGAACGACGCCACGGACTGCCCCACCAGGCTGAACTCGGCACTGCGCCCGTCGAGCACGTCCACCACGAGCCGGTGCCGCACGAAGTCGAAGTCGATGCAGAACAGCGGCAGCTCCCCCAGCCCGCCCATCGGCCTGGTCGTCAGCCCCCGGCCGGTCAGGTGGAACGGGATCGACCACCAATGGTTACGCCGGGTCGCCGAGGCCAGCCGCACCTTGCCCACGATCTGCGTGAAGCGGTGGATGGTCTCCTTGGTGTCGGCCCATTCCTCAAGCGGCATAGCCGGAAACAGCTCCATGTCGCCCATAGTAGTCGAGCGGCGACATACAGTTATGGACAGGCCGGGTCCAGAGTGCTGAGCTGCCAGGGCTCGTCGGGCGAGCTCCCCGACGGCACCGCGTCGGCGGTCACCTGTCCCCACCAGCGCTCGGCCCGGAACACGATCGTGGCCGCCTCCTCGGCGACGGCCGCGCAGTCGGTCACCTCCAGTTCGAGATCGAGTCGCACGCTGCCGCGTGCCGGGACCGTGTGCGGGAACGGGCGGCCCTGCCCCTCCTCGACCCTGAGGAGGTCGAGTCCGGGCGTCCGCAGCCCGACGCCGGTGATCGTGACGGGCAGCCAGGCCTCGTTGACCAAGGTCAGCGGTGCGGTGAGCCCGGAGCGGAACGGCCGGCCGTGGTCGTCGAGAGGCCACAGGGCGCTGCCCCCGCCGCCCACCTTCGGGGCCAGGCGCGGTGTCACCAGCCCGCTCTGCCAGATCGCACACACCACCACCGCCGTGAGCGGCACCCAGATTCCCGCCCACCGGACGCGTTTTCCCGTCATTGATCTCCCTGTCGGCCGAATGCGCATTCTGCTACTTTTCCCGGGTGGTGAATAGCAGTTGCTGATGACATTCCTTCTGGCGACGGCGGTCGGGGGAGCGCTCGCCATGAGGAATCCCCGCGGTTCCATGGAGAACGCGAATTCTTCGCACGTCGCGCGGCGATCGAGGCGAACCCCGCCGACCTCGGCCGGATCGGCCATTACCTCGCCGAACGCGACCGATACATGGTCGCGGGAATCGGCGCGGGCATAATCCTCGCTTTCTCCGGCGGAAACTTCTATCCCCACGTTCTCCTTTCGCTGGCGGTCGGCTGGTCCGTCGGCATGGTCGCCGCCGCCGCGTTTCTGGCGCGAAAGGGCGGCGGCGTGGTGGAAGTCCTGCCGGAGTCGCTCACGCTCATGTGGTGGGCCGCCGCCGTGATCGCCTCGGCGGTCGCCCTGGCGGCCGTGCTGCGCTCGTTCCGGCACGAAGTGGCGATCGGCCAGCGGCTCTGGGCGGTCGTCACGCTCGCCGTCGTGCTCGTCGTCCACGTGCTCCTCAGGCGACTGCGGGCGCGGCCCGGGGACAGGGCCGGGACGGCCCTGCGCGCCAACGCCGCCCGCTGGCTGGCCGTCGCCGGCGTCATCGCCGCGCTGTGGACCGCGCCCGGCAGCGGCCGGCCCCACCTGCCGGGCGTGACCGAGGTGCCGCAGTCCGCGATCATGTACGGCCTGCCGCTTCTGGCGGTGATCCTGGCCGGTGTGGACAGAGGGACGGCGACGCCGGGCCCGCGCGCCCGCCCCTGGCCGGCGGTGGCGGCGCTGCTGCTGGCCGGCGGCCTCACCCTCCTGCCGTACGAGGACCCGGGCCCGCCGGGTCCGCTCGCCGGACCGCAGCCCCGGGCAGCGCTCGGGCACGCCAGGTACGCATCCCCCGCCGGGCACACGGACGGCTGGCACCTGTACGACGAGACGGGCGACGGCATCCAGCTGCCCCAGGCGCGCTCGGACGAGGGAGCGCCGTTCGCGCTCAGCGGCGACGGGAGCCACGCCGTCTACCTGGATCGCGACACCGGCCGGCTGATGCTCATCGGGCTGCTGGGCGAGGCGCCGGTCCCGCTCACGGAACCGGCGCCGTCGACGGACGTCCCGGAGCCGACGCTGTCCCACGACGGCCGCCACGTGAGCCTGACCACCGACGGCGGCGGGACGGAGCTCATCGACACGGCCACCGGCGAGAGGGTCCACCTGCCGGAGGTCGGCCGCGTGCTGGGGCTCGGCCCCGACTGGGTGATCGCCACCACCGGCCGCCGCGCGTTCACCGTCGCCCCCGACACCGAGCTGCTGACGCTCGGCCCGCAGGGCGACGTCCGCACCCGGGTGCCGTTCGACCCCACGCTGCGGGCGCTCCCCTCCCCCGACGGGCGGACGCTGGCGCTCGTGACCGACGACGAGGTGCTGACCATGAACCCGCGCACCGGCCTGGTCGGCGACCGGGCCCCGCTGCGCCTCCCCCGGCAGGAGGAGCCGCCGGTCCCGCTGGGCTGGGCCGAGGACGGACGCCTGCTGATCGAGCTCGCCGACGCCGAACATCTCCTGGTGGCCGTGGACACCGGCAGGACCGAGCCCGTCGAGGACCTGCCCCCCGCCGTGGTCCCGGGCAAGCTCGCATGAGGCTCGCCGCGGTCGCCGCCGCCGTCCTCCTGGCCGTGGCCTGGGTGCTCACGCCGCTGCGGACCCGCGAGCTCGTCACGTTCCTGCAGCCGGAGTCCGCGCTGGACGCCCCGGTGCGGGAGCTGCGCGGCCCGCTGCCCGCGCCCGTGCGGTACGCGTACCGGCCCGCCTGCGAGGAGCGCACGGCGGGCTGCGGGCACTGGACCCTGGTCACCTCGACCGGCGAGCGCTGGTGGGTGCCCGGCGCGGGCGCCGACGACGACCGGATCGCGCTCAGCCGGGACGGCAGGCGGCTGGCGTACGTGCGGGACGGTCACCTGACCCTCAGGGATCTGGCCGCCGGGAGCGTCAAGCGGATCCGCGTCAGGAAGGCGGGCCACCCGGCCTTCTTCCGCGACGGCCGCCACCTGCTCGTCCGGGGCGCCTGGCTGGTCGTCGACGCCGAGCGCGGCGGCACGCGCCGGCTGAAGGGCCGCGGACGGGTGGCCGGCTGGACCGCCGGCGGAGTCGTGCTGGCCACGTCGAGGAGCAGCCGCGCACCCGGCCATCTCACGGCCGTCACGTACACCGTCCATTCAGCGGACGGGAAGGCGGTGCGGTGGGCCGAGCTGCCCGGCAACCTGGACGGCGCGACGCCGTCCCCGTCCGGGCGCGCGCTGGCGGTGCTCCCGGACGAGGTGACGCGGCACGGCAGGGCCGTGCGCGACGTGGTGCTGATCGACCCGGCGACGCGCGCGGTCACGCGGACCGTGACGCCGCGCCTGCCCGCCGGATGGCGGGCCGAGGAGATCGTGCGCTGGGAGGACGAGGGCGCCCTCGTCCTCCGCACGAGCGGCCCCTGGAAGG
Organism: Nonomuraea sp. SBT364; assembly: GCF_001083785.1. GTDB lineage: Bacteria > Actinomycetota > Actinomycetes > Streptosporangiales > Streptosporangiaceae > Nonomuraea. The sequence goes on along the minus strand of NZ_LAVL01000014.1, from coordinate 28,674 downwards.
AGGACGACTACCAGGTGCTCGACCTGGCCACCGGCGACGCCCGGCGCCTCGCCATCACCGTGCCAGGCGTCACCGACGAGCTCCTGTACCGGGCGAACCTGATCGTGGAGATCGGCGACGTCAGTACGGCAGCGCGTACGTCTTGAACGCCTTGCGCAGGAACGGCGCCTTGAACTTGGGGTACGCCACGGTCGCCACGTCGCCGTCCGAGGTGTAGCGCATGTCCGGGTTGCCCTTGAGCCAGTCGAGCCAGGCCGTGGAGCAGAACTGTGCGCAGTCGCCCTTCTTGTCCATGGCGCGGATGCGCGGGATGCCGAGCGGGTCGAAGGAGCGGCTGAACGGCGACGGCGCCGGCGTGTACCCGGCCAGGAAGACGCCGGCGTGCTTGTAGCCGTTCCCGCGCGCGGCCCACTCCTTCTTGTTCGGCTGGTTGCCGTACGGCAGGGCGATCGTGACCGGCTTGACCTGCGACAGCGCGCCGATCTCCTTGCCGATGCCGCCGATCTGCTCCTCGACCTGCTGGTGGGTCCGGCCGCGCAGGTTGTGGTGGTCGCGGGTGTGGTTGCCGATGTCGAAGCCGTTGTTCTTGAGCCACAGGAGCATCTGGGCCTGCTCATCGCGGTTCGTCTTGCCGAACATGTCGCGGGTGACGTAGAAGGTCGCCACCGGCCGGAAGCCAGGGTTCTTCGCCGCCACCTCCTGAAGGATCGCGACCGCGGTGCCCGGCTGGGGAGTGCCGGTCCCGTCCAGGGTGAGCTGGGAGGGCGAGGAGTCGTCGAACGTGAGCACGACCGGGTGTTTGCCCGCCGGGATGTCGATCTTCCCGGTGACCATCTCGGCCGCGGTGACGGGCACGTACCCGTCCTTGACCAGCCGTTCCAGGTCCGCGCGGAACTGCGCGGGGGTGCGGTCGTCGGTGGTCGCCGGCTTGTCGACGATGCGGTGCCACATGAGCACCGGGATCTGGCCCAGCTCGTTGGCCTTGGCCTTCGCGGCGGCGGCGACCTTGGCCGCCTTGGTCTTCTGCAGCTTGGCGGCGGCTTCCGCCTTGGTGTCCTTGACCTGGGCGACGGGCTCCGAGCCGCATCCGGCCACGATCGCAGCGACTGCGACCACACCCACGCCACTGATGAAACGCAGTCGCATTCGAACCCCCCGATGCATGCACGACTGTTACGTGGAGGCTCGTACCCTGCGCTGCACCAAGAGATGGTCTCGACATGCGAAAAGGATCAGACATGCGAAACGGCCCCTGCCGTACGGCGTAGCCGCGGGCAGGGGCCGTCCGGTGATCAGGCCGACATCTTCTTCTTGAGGTTGTCGTCCAGCGCCGCCAGGAAGTCCTGGGTGGTCAGCCACTGGGCGTCGCCGCCCACCAGCAGCGCCAGGTCCTTGGTCATCTGGCCGCCCTCGACGGTCTCGATGCAGACCTGCTCCAGCTTGTCGGCGAACTCGGTCACCGCGGGGGTGTTGTCCAGCTTGCCGCGGTGGGCCAGGCCACGGGTCCACGCGAAGATCGAGGCGATCGGGTTCGTGGAGGTGGGCTTGCCCTGCTGGTGCTGGCGGTAGTGACGGGTCACGGTGCCGTGCGCGGCCTCGGCCTCGACGGTGCGGCCGTCGGGGGACATCAGCACCGAGGTCATCAGGCCGAGCGAGCCGAAGCCCTGCGCGACCGTGTCGGACTGGACGTCGCCGTCGTAGTTCTTGCACGCCCAGACGTAGCCGCCCTCCCACTTGAGCGAGGCGGCGACCATGTCGTCGATGAGGCGGTGCTCGTAGGTGAGCCCGGCCTTCTCGAACTCGGCCTTGAACTCGTTCTCGTACACCTCGGCGAAGATGTCCTTGAAGCGGCCGTCGTACGCCTTGAGGATGGTGTTCTTCGTCGAGAGGTAGACCGGGTAGTCGCGGGCCAGGCCGTAGCGCATGGAGGCGCGGGCGAAGTCGCGGATCGACTCGTCCAGGTTGTACATGGCCATGGCGACGCCGCCGCCGGGGAAGTCGTACACGTCGAGCTCGATCGGCTCGGAGCCGTCCTTCGGCGTGTAGGTGAGGGTGAGCGTGCCCTCGCCCGGGATCTTCAGGTCGGTGGCGCGGTACTGGTCGCCGAAGGCGTGACGGCCGACGACGATCGGCTTGGTCCAGCCGGGGACGAGCCGCGGCACGTTGGTCATGATGATCGGCTCGCGGAAGATGACGCCGCCGAGGATGTTGCGGATCGTCCCGTTCGGGGACCGCCACATCTTCTTCAGGCCGAACTCCTCCACCCGAGCCTCGTCGGGGGTGATGGTGGCGCACTTGACGCCCACGCCGTACTTGTTGATGGCGTTGGCCGCGTCGATGGTGACCTGGTCGTCCGTGGCGTCGCGGTGCTCGATGCCGAGGTCGTAGTACTTCAGGTCGACATCGAGATAGGGAAGGATCAGCTGGTCCTTGATGAACTGCCAGATGATCCGGGTCATCTCGTCGCCGTCAAGCTCGACGACGGGGCCCTCCACCTTGATCTTGGGCATGCGAATGGTTCCCCTTCAATGAATGGATGCGTTGAGGCTATCGGACGGCCTCGTCAACGTGCGAAAAGGGACAGGATCAGCGCCTTGAGCTCGTTGTTGTACAGCAACAGCGAGGTCAGCACGAGGATGAACCCGAACAGGCTCAACGTGATCACATCGGTCTTCTTGCTGCGCACGGCCAGCGGCCCGCCGTAGCCGGCGAACCGGAGGGCGGCGCCGACCATGACGACGGCGCCCAGTGCGAACCCGCCCCACCGCGGGTCTACCAGGAAGACCAGCCCCACGCCGACAGCCGCACCCGCCAGGATCAGCGGGTACGGCCCCCAGCTCTCACGCCTGATGTCGCTCAACGCTCGTCTATCGGCTTCCATTTCTGGTCCGTCTCGCCGATGTACTCGCTGTCCGGGCGGATCAGGCGGTTGTCGGCGTGCTGCTCGATCACGTGCGCGGTCCAGCCGGACATGCGGCTGATCGAGAAGACGGGGGTGAACAGGTCGGTCGGGATTCCAAGGTAGTGGTAGACCGAAGCGGCGTAGAAGTCGACGTTGGGGTAGAGCCCCTTCGTCTCGAAGACGACCTCTTCCATCTCCTTGGACATCCGATAGTAGGTGTCGTCGCCGGTCGAGGCGGCCAGTTCCTCCGACATCCGCCGCAGGTGGGTCGCCCGCGGGTCCTCCGTCTTGTAGACCCGGTGACCGAAGCCCATGATTTTCTCGCCGGCGGCGAGCTTGTCGCGCACGGCCTGCGCGACGCCGGACGGCTCGATGGACTCCAGCGTCTTCATGACCTGTTCGTTCGCGCCGCCGTGCAGCGGGCCCTTGAGGGTGCCGATGGCGGCGACGATGGCGGAGTGCATGTCCGACAGCGTCGCGGCGCACACCCGTGCGGCGAACGTCGAGGCGTTCATGGTGTGGTCGGCGTGCAGCACCAGGCACTCGTCGAAGATCTCGACCGCGCGCGGGTCCGCGGCGCGGCCGGTGACCTGGAGCAGGAAGTTCGCGGCGATGCTGAGCGAAGGATCGGCCTCGGGCGCCTGCCCGCCGGTGCGCGCGGCGTGGTACCGGGCGATCAGCAGGCCTTGCTGGGCGGTGAGGCGGGCGGCCTTGCGCAGGTTCGCCTCGGGGCTGCTGGAGTCCTTGTCAGGATCGTCCGCGCCGGCGAGCGACACCAGGGTCCGCAGCGCCTCCATCGGTTTCTGTTTCTCGGCGATCTCGGAGATGTTCGCCGAGACCAGGCCGCCCAGCTCGCGGCCCCGCACCAGTTCGGCCGCGTACGCGTCGAGCTGCGCCCGGGTGGGCAGCTTGCCGCGTTGCAGCAGATGGGCGGTCTCTTCGAACGTCGCGCGGCCGGCCAGGTCGTGGATGTCGTATCCGCGATAGAAGAGGCGACCGGCCTTCCCGTCGATGTCGCTGAGCGCTGTGGACGCGGCTACGACATCGGCAAGACCTTTGGTGGGCTTGTCCGCCATGAGTGTTTCCTCCGCTTATCTCCGCCCGAAGTCTACCCGTGAGCAGGCAAAACCGTCCGCAGAGGTCCAGACCAATTTCACGCGCGATTCTCCTTTCGGCAAAGGCGATTCCGCATCGCCACGTTTGGGTAAGCCGGAGCTGTAGTAATAGTTACGGCGGGCTACCTGGGGAGGAACTGCCGTGGAGGGGCCGTTCATACGCATCGAGGACACCGGCGAGGTGGTCCCGTTGCGCCCCGAGATCACGACCGTGGGAAGGGGCCGGGGCGCGGACATCCGGCTCAGCGACCCCAGCGTGTCTCGGCTTCATGCCGAGTTCGTCAGGCGAGGACCCTACCTGTATGTCGTTGACCTGGGCCTGTCCCGCAACGGCACGCGGGTGAACGGCAGGCCGATCGCCCGGAGGGTGCTCGACGACGGTGACGTCGTCTCCTTCGGCGCGGCACGCGGGCGCATCGGCGGAGTCCCCCGAGAGGACTTCGCCCCCGAGGTCGAGCTGCGCAGAGCCGCGGCGCCCGAGCTGACCAGGCGTGAGGTCGACGTGCTGACCTCGCTCTGCCGGCCGGCGCTGTCGGACGAGGCGTTCGTCGCCCCGGCCACCGCAAGGGAGATCGCCGACGACTTGGTCGTGACCGAAGCCGCGGTCAAGCAGCACCTGCTGCGGCTCTATCAGAAGTTCAGGATTCCCGAGGGCACCAACCGGCGCACCCGCCTCGCCAACGAGGTCGTCGCGCTGGGCCTGGTGCGGCCCACCCCTGTGGTGCCACCACAGCGGTCGGGCACCACCGCCGAGCCGTCAGCGGCGGGGCGCAGGGCTTCCTGAAAACCTGATCGCGACCGGTGCTTCGGCGAGGGGTTCCGGCAGCGTCAGCGGATCGGAACCCGGCGTGATCGTGCCCAGCACCCGTGCGCCCGTGGCGCCGGTGCAGCTGGGCACGGTGGCGGGCAGACCGTGCGCGGTGAGCCAGCCGAACAGCGAGAAGGCGATCGCCTCCTTGCCGTCGGCGGGCACGCCGAGTTCGTCGCTGGTCACGAACACGGCCTGCGACGCGCGTCCGCGCAGCATGCTCATCAGCGTGGGATTGCGTGCCCCGCCGCCCGAGACGATCACCGTGTCGAGGCGGTGCCGGCGCACCTCCGCCGCGACCGTCTCGGCGGTCAGCGCGGTGAGCGTCGCCACCAGGTCCGCCTGTGGCAGGTCGGCCCGGACGTAGCCGGGCGTGAACAGCTCCTTGCCGGTGGATTTCGGCGGGTCCATCCGGTAGTACGGCTCGGCGAGCAGCTCCCGCAGGAGCGTCTCGTCCACCGTGCCCGCCGCGCCCAGCTTCCCGTCCCGGTCGTACGGGGGCGCGGCGGCGTCGATGAGCGCGCAGGCCGGCCCGGTGTCGTAGGCGAGCGCCGGGTCGCGCACGGTCAGGTTGGCGATGCCGCCCAGGTTCAGCGCCCCGGTGCGGCCCGGCAGCCCGGCCATGAGCAGCAGATCCAGGTACGACACCAGGGGCGCGCCCTGGCCGCCCGCCGCCACGTCGCGCGCCCGTACGTCCGACACCACCGGCACGCCGGTCCGTTCGGCGATCCAGGCGGGCTGGCCGAGCTGGAGCGTGCCGCGCACGCGGCCGTCCTCGACCCAGTGGAAGAGGGTCTGACCGTGCGAGCAGATCAGGTCGGCCGCCGGCGCGCCGGCGGCCACCTCGGCGAACGCCTGCCCGATGAGCGTGTCGAGCGCGCAGACCTCGCCGAGGTCGATCCGGCCGGGCGGGAGCGCGGCCGCGATGCGCGCTCTCAGTTCGCGCGGGTACGGCCTCTCCCCCAGCTCGACCAGGGTGCCGTTGAGCACGCCGCCGTCGAGCGACCAGTCGACGACGGCGCTGTCGATGCCGTCATGGGACGTGCCGGAGATGAGGCCGAGAACCCGCATGTCGTCAGATCACCCGGAACCCGCGGCTGGGGTCACTGGTCCGGTTGGCCCGGTCCACGGCGACCGCGTAGTAGTGGTCGCCGCGCTTGCCGTCCGGGTCGAACCAGCGCACCTGCCGGTCCCCCGGCACGACGGCGACCAGGTTGCGGGCGTCGCCGAACGCCGAGGAGGCGGCCCGGTCCGGGAAGCGGAAGATGGCGAACTGGAACGGCTCGTCCCGGCCCGTCGCGACCGCGCGCACCTCGACCCCGCCGTGACGGCGCAGCGCGTACGCGACCACCGGGCGGCGCGGCCTGTGACCGTTCGCCAGCCTCGGCAGCACCGGGGCGAGCGCGGGGCGCGTGTAGTGGTCGGTGACGGCGGTGCTGATCGAGGTGACCCGGTCGGCCCGCAGGTCGTTGGCGTTGTACCAGATGTCGCCGCTGATCTCGGCATGGTCCCGGTTGAGCGTGAGGTGGTCGGACAGCTCCTTCGGGTCCTGCCACTCCGCGGCCTGCGCGGGGTCGCCGGCCTTGTAGGCGGCCTGGCCGATCCACAGCAGCGTGCCGGTCCCGCTCGCCACGTCGGACCACCACGGCACCAGCTTGGAGTAGTCGGCCGGGGGCTGGCCGATGTACCAGTAGAGCTGCGGCGCGATGTAGTCCAGCCAGCCCTTCTTCACCCAGCCGCGGGTGTCGGCGTGCAGGTTGTCGTACGACTGGCCGCCGTTGGTCTCCGAGCCCAGCGGGTCGGTGCCCTTGTTGCGCCAGATGCCCGACGGGCTGATGCCCCAGGCGACCTCCGGCTTGACCTCGCGCACCCGCTGCTGCATCTCCGAGACCATGAGGTCGACGTTGTGCCGCCGCCAGGTCGCCAGGTCCGGGAAGCCGCCGCCGTGCTGGGCGAACGCGGCGCTGTCGTCGAAGGCCGTGCTGTTGGTCGGGTAGAAGTAGTCGTCGAAGTGCAGGCCGTCGATGTCGTAGCGGGCCAGCGCGTCGAGCATCGCGTCCTGGCAGAACTTGCGCACCTCGGGCATGCCCGGGTTGTAGTAGAGCTTGCCGCCGAACGGCAGGATCCAGTCCGGGTGCTTGCGGCCGGGGTGGTCGGGGTGCAGCTTGGCGGGGTCGGCCTGCATCGACACCCGGTACGGGTTGAACCAGGCGTGGAAGGCCAGGCCGCGCTTGTGCGTCTCCGCTACGGCGAACCCGAGCGGGTCGTAGCCCGGGTCCTGGCCCTGGGTGCCGGTCAGCCAGTGCGACCACGGCTCGAACGGCGACGGCCAGAACGCGTCGGCGGTGGGCCTGATCTGCACGAACACCGAGTTCAGCTTGCGCTCGACGGCCAGGTCGAGCCAGGCCAGGTACTCGGCCTTCTGCTCGTCGGCGCTCAGCCCCTGCTTGGATGGCCAGTTGATGTTGACCACGGAGGCGATCCACATACCGCGCATCTGGCGCAGCGGTGGCACGTAATCCGTGGCCGCGAACGCGGGCAGCGGCACGGCGGAAGCGGCGGCGGCGAGGGCGAGGCCCTTCAGGAGAGTCCGTCTGCTGGGCATGGGGGGTGGCCTCTCGGAAGTGGTTGTGTCTGGGGCGACGATGACAGAAAATTACCTTCAGATCAACAACTGTGAAGGAAAATGCCGCATGACCGCTGACCTGTACCGACTGGCCATGGCAGTGCTTCAGCCCGGCTACCCGGGAACCACCGTTCCCGACTGGATGCGCCGAGCGCTGGGCCAGGGCCTCGGCGGCGTCGTGCTGTTCGCCCGCAACGATCCGCGAGCGCAGGTCGTCGCGCAGATCCGCGCCGAGAACCCGGCCGCCGTCGTCGCCGTCGACGAGGAAGGCGGTGCCGTCACCCGGTTCGAGGTGGCCAACGGCAGCTCCTTCCCCGGCAACCGGGCGCTCGGCGTCGTCGACGACGTGGCCCTCACCGAACGTGTCGCCCGCGAGATCGGCCGCATGCTGGCCCGATCGGACGTCACGCTCGACTACGCCCCCTCCGCCGACGTCAACGCCAACCCCGCCAACCCGGTCATCGGCATCCGCTCCTTCGGCCCCGACCCCGACCTGGTGGCCCGCCACACCGTGGCGTACGTCAACGGCCTCCAGAACGCCGGTGTCGCCGCCTGCGCCAAGCACTTCCCCGGCCACGGCGACACGACCACCGACTCCCACCTCGCCCTGCCCACCGTGCACGCCTCGCGCGAGGAGCTCGCCGAGCGCGACCTGCCGCCGTTCCGCGCCGCCGTGGCCGCAGGGGTGCGCTCGATCATGTGCGGCCACCTGCTGATCCCCGCCCTCGACCCCGGCCTGCCCGCCACGCTCAGCCGTCCCGTCCTCACCGACCTGCTGCGCGGCGAACTCGGCTTCGACGGCATGCTGGTGACGGACGCCATCGAGATGCAGGCGGTGGCGGCCATGTTCACCCCCGGCGAGATCGCCGTCCGGTCCCTGGCCGCCGGCGTCGACGCCATCTGCGCCGGCATGGTCACCGAGGAGGGCCTGTACGAGCTCCGCGACGCCATCGTCGAGGCGGTGAAGTCCGGGCGGCTGGCCGAGGACAGGCTCGCCGAGGCGGCGGACCGGGTCGCCGCCCTGTCCGCGTGGTACACCGCCCAGGCCCCGGCACGCGAGATCGTCACCTCCGAACCGGACGGCGGCGACGTCGGGCTGGAGGCCGCCCGGGCCGCGCTGACCGCGACCGGATCCGTCACGCTCACCCGGCCGCCGCTGGTCGTCGAGGTCAACACCCGCTTCAACCAGGCCGTCGACCCGGCCACCGTCACCGGCATCACGGCCGCCCTGACCACCCTGCTCCCCGGCACCACCCGGGTCCAGATGGAGGCCGGCGGCCCGCTCCCCCGCCTCGGCGCCGGCCTCGCCGCCAAGGTCGGCCTCGGCTCCAGCGCCGACCGCCGCCCGGTCGTCCTCGTCGTGCACGACGCCGCCCGCCACCCGTGGGTCCGCGACCGCATCGCGCAGGCCGTGCAGGAGCGCCCCGACGTGATCGTCGTCGACACCGGCATCGCCGCCGACCCCGCCGGCGCCGTCCACCTGGCCACGCACGGCATCTCCCGCGTGTCCGCCCAGGCAGCGGCAGAATGGCTGACCTCATGACCGGCACCGTGGACGGCGAGCCGGCCAGCCCGGTCGCGGCCGTACGAGCCGTCCTGCCGTCACTCACCCCCGCCGCCCAGTCGATCGCCCGCATCATCCTCGACGACCCCGGCCTGGTCGTCCGGAGCACGATCACCGAGTTCAGCGTGGTGTCGGGCACGAGCGAGGCCACCATCGTCCGCACCGCCCGCGCCCTCGGCTTCGGCGGCTACTCCCAGATGCGCTTCGCGCTGGCGGCCGCCGTCGCCAAGGAACCCGAACGCCTGGTCCCCGGCGATCTCGGTCCCGACGACCCGCTGACCGACGTGATCGCCAAGGTCGCGCGCGCCGAATCCGAGGCCCTCGCAGACACCGCCGCCCAACTCGACCCGGACCGCCTCGGCGAGGTCGTCACGGCCATCGTCGGCGCGCGCCGCGTGGACGTGTACGGCGTCGCCGCCTCGGGGCTGGTGGCCGCCGACATGTCGCAGAAACTGCTGCGGATCGGGCTGTCCATCCATCCGTTCAGCGACGCGCATCTGGCGTTGACCAGTGCCGCGCTGCTCCGGAGCGGGGACGTGGTGGTGGCGATCAGTTGCAGCGGCGAGACGCCCGACGTCCTCGTGCCCGCCCGCACCGCGGCCGACGCGGGGGCGCTCGTCGTGGCGATCACCAACAACCCCCGGTCGTCGCTGGCGGGGGTGGCGGATCACACGCTGGTGTCGGCCGGGCGGGAGACGGCCTTCCGGCCCGGAGCCCTGGCCAGCCGGATCAGCCAGTTGCTGATCGTGGACTGCCTCTTCGTGGGGCTGGCGCAGCGCACGTACGACAGAGCGGACGCGGCCATCCGCGCCACCCGCGAAGCCACCGACCGCTACCGGAACCGCTCCTGACGGGCTGAGGCGTGGGGGACTCAGCCCAGCAGCGGGACGTTCCCGGGACAGCCGATCTCGGTGACGTCCACCCTCCAGTCCTGGATCAGCTCCAGGTCGAAGCAGAGCACCGCCTCCGCGGGCGGGCCGTCGGCTCGCCGCTCCCCGCGGACTTCGATCTGGACGCGCCGCCGGCCATCGGACACGTCCAGGACCGTGACGTACTCCCCCTGCCTGGTGAGGTGGTGGCCCACGTCGTCGGGGACCCACGGGTCGTACCCCATCAGCCGGTCGGCGATCTGATCGGCCTTGTCCCGCGCGTCCTGCACCGCGGAGTCGGCGGCGCAGGCGGCGAGTGTGAGCAACGGTGCCAGCACGAGAACCATGAGTGGGCGCACATCCCTTTCGACATCACGCCGGACGATCACGTTCGCACCGTCACCGTTTCGTGATCATCCCCTTGCCCCGGGCTGCCCGGCCACTCACGCCGGCAGCTGCCACGACGGCCCATCGGGACACCCCAGCCACACCCGCTGCCCCTCACGAGTGACGGCGAGCCCGAACGCCGGGACGGGCGGGCTGCCCGCCTCCCGCCAGGTCGAGATCGCGTCCTCCACGGCGTCCCACAGTCGCAGGGGGCCGTGCTGGCGTACCCGCCAGCCGCCGTCCGGCGCGGGCTCGGTGGTGGCCTGGGAGCCGGTTGCCACGTCCAGGAGGACGACGTGGTCCCCGGTTCCCAGTTTCTCGGCCGACGGGGCTCCGAGCTGGGCCACGAACCGGGCGGCCGGATCGTCCAGCACGGCGGGGGAGATCCGCGTGCCGGGCTGCTCGCCGATGTTGAGCAGGTAATGAGCGCGTGACGGCCGGTCGTGCGGCCGGGCGAACATGAAGGACAACGAGTCGGCCAGGAACCGGCCGCCGGCGGTGCCGTCGGACCCCACCGTGAGGTGCGCCAGGACTGTGCCTCCCAGCCAACCGGACAGCGGAGCGGTGATGGTGCCGCCGCCACGTACCTGCCAGATCCAGCACGCGGGTATGTAGCGCACGGAGCAGGTGGCGATCAGCCGGTCGTACTCGGCGTCCCGGTCGTGGACCGTCAGCCCGTCGCCGACGGTCAGGGCGGGAGTGTGGCCGGCGGTTTCGAGAGCCGTGCGAGCTCGGGCCGCCACAGCCGGGTCGCACTCGACCGACGTCACCTGACCTGAGCCGAGGCGTTCGCACAGCAGGGCCGTGGAGTAGCCCGTGCCGGTACCGATCTCCAGGACTCGGTCGCCGTCGGCGATCCGGGCCCGTTCCAGCATGGTCACGACCAGGCTCGGCAGCGTCGAGGAGGAGGTCGGGGCTCCGGAGAGTGCCTGCGTGGCGTCCTCGGCCATGATCCCGTCGACCTGCGTAACCCAGGTCCGGTCCTCGTGGGCCATGCGCAGCCATTCACCGGATGACGTCCGGTCGCGTCGGATCGGGCGCCAGAGGATGCCTTCCGCGCCGGCGTCCGGGTGGAAGACGGCTTCGCCGAGGAACAGGTCGCGTGGCACGGCGGCGACAGCCTGGATCCAGCGCGGACCTGTGATGCCCTTGGTGGCCAGCAGTCCGGCCAGCTCTTGCCTGTGTCCGGTGGAGCCCGAGCTCATCGCCATGCTTTCACGCACGTCAGGTGATCCGCTATCTCGTGGGCAATCAGCTGCGATATGGGCGGGTCGAACCAGCCCCATTGGCCGTTCGGATTGCATTCCAGGAACACCCATTCACCGTCATGGGTCAGGGAGAAGTCGAACGCGCCGAAGTCCAGCCGGAACGCGTCGAGGTAGGCACGCATCCCCCTGACGACCGCGGGCGGCGTGGCCACGAGCGTGTACGCCAAGGACGGGTAGTCGCAGCGCCAGTCCAGCTCGGGCGCACCGTCGATGCGGACGGAGAAGGCCGTCTCGCCCACCATCGTCGCCCGTACGTCGGCGACCTTGCGCACCCGCTCCTGGAAGAGGTGTGCGGCGCCACCCACCCGCTCGTCCAGCGTGTCGGCGTCGATCACGTGCGCCCAGACGGTCAGCGCCTCACCGGCCGCGTTGCGGTACGGAGTGGACCACAGTGGCTTGTAGACCACGCCGCCAACCGCGGACACGAATGCCTGAACGCTGTCGAGGCTGTTGGTGACCAGGGTGCGCGGGATCTTGAGCCCGGCGGCCACGGCCGTGGCGAGCTGGACCGGCTTGTGTTCGGCATCACGGTTACGCCAGGGGTGATTGAGGTACCGGGCTCCCGGGAGCATGGCGAGGATGCCTCCCAGCCCGAAGCGGGACTGATCCGCCACCCACTGCCCGGTGTATTCGTCCAGGTGCCGCGCGGGGCGATAGGGCGTGGGGTGACGCCAGTAGACGGATTGGACGCCAAGCAGTTCGAGGTGGCGTGTCGCAGTGTCGATCGAGCCGGTCAGGCCGATGCCGTCGATCGAGGCTGACAGCGTCATCTCGTGGGGAAAGTCGGCACCGGGGTCGAACCGCACGACCGGAACCTCCCGGTCGCGGAGTTCGGCCAGCACCAGATCCGCCGTGGGGTCGTCCACACAGGACACCACCAGCACCGTCATCAGTCGGATACCCAGTCAGTCGTGGAGTCCTGCTTGCCGTGACCGCTGCCGCTGCCGTTCCCATCAGGTGTGGGCGGTTCCGTGGCGGTAGGGCGCTGAACGTTGGATCCGTGCTTGGCGCCCTCGATCACCTGGCCAGTACGCAGATCGGTGTATATGCCCATTTGGGTGGCAGGATCGATGGCGACCCCGTAGGGGGCGACGGCGTAACTGCGGAAGGGAGCCATCCGGCTCACTCCCCACGGAACGTACGAGCGGCGCATGACGCATCTCCGATCATCCACAGGGGGAGCTCAAGCGTAACTCCTTACTCCTTAAAGTGGTAAGGAATTCGATAGGCCAGCTCGTACCGGTGGCCTCCCTTCACCAGCACCTGCATCTCAACCGGCCGCATGTCGTCCGTGTACACCGTCCGCAGCGTGCGTAGCACGGGCACGTCGTCGGGCAGCTCCAGCAATTGCAGTTCCTCCGTCGTGGGGAGCCGCGCCGTGACCCGATCCACCCACTCGACCGGCGGGATTCCCAGATCAGCGAGCACGCGCGCCGTCCCTCCGGGGATCTTGCGCCGGCCGGCGAGGGGAGTCCCCTCGGCGATCTCAAGCGGATGGTAGATCCAGGCCAGCTCGGTCGGCTCCTGATCGAGCAGCAGCAACAGACGCCGCATCGACACCCGCTCGCCCCACAACCGGGCCACCTCGACCGGCGGCCGCACGTTCGCCACTTCCAGGAGCCGGACCGAGCCACGCCGTCCTCGACCGACGGCCTCGCTCATCCACGGGTACGGCTCCCCCTCGGCGGGAGGCCGGAGGTAGGAGGCAGGCTCGATGGCGAGGGCCCGCTCCTCCCGGACATACACCCCGACTCCTGCACGACCTACTAGAAACCCCTCTCCCTTGAGCACGCTCAACGCCCGCTGAACCGTTTGATTCGTGACGTTGTAACGGGACATGAGCTGTTGCGTCGTCTGCAAACGCGTTCCGGGCGCCAGGTCCCCCGACATCACTCGGGCTCGGATGTCCGCCGCGATCTGCTGATGCCTCGGCCGCCCGTCCTCCTCGCGCGCCACCCGTCACCCCACCTTCAACCGGTACCGGAAATGGCGCCCTTCGGGCCGCATCGTCATCACGGAGATCTCGTACGGCGTGCCGTCCGCCGTGAAGCTGACCCGTACGAGCTGAATGACCGGGGCGTTCGCCGGGAGCGCGAGTTCGTGCGCCTCGTCCGGCGTGGCGGGTTTGACGGAAAGGTCTTCGACCACCTCGTCCGCGACATAGCCGAGTTCGGCCAGCAAGGTCGGGGCACCGCCTCGGATCTTCCGTGGCACCGCGAGGCCGGTGCCGGCCGCGACGGCACGGGGGTAGTAGGAGTCGGTGAGCTCTACCGGCTGATCCTCCTCCAGCATGACGCGGCGCCGCACCACAGCCCGTTCGCCGTCGGCGAGGTCGAGAGCGGCGGTCACGAAGGCGGGCGGCGCGACCTCTCCGGCTTCGCGGAGTCGCTGCGAGCCACGACGGCCGCTCTCGGCGAGTTCCTCGCTCCACGCGTCGAGTCGTTGCGTCGTGCGCGGCGACACGTAGCGCGCGGTGTTGCTCAGCCAATCGCGACGATCGTTCATCCTTACCCCCATATCCGGTTAGGTAGTAAAGGACACCACGATCTCCACAGTACTTCCGAAGCCGGGTGCGTCACGAGGTCCAGGCAGGATCCCGTGACGCGGGTATGGGTGCGCCGGCCGGCTTGGGGTCAGGCGGCGTCGAGGGCTTCGGTGATCTTGCGGGCCATGTCGGCGCTGGTGGGGCTGGGGTCGCCCCGGTGGGCGCGGGCGGCCGTGTCGACGGCGAGGACGACGGTGCGGCGGAAGTTGCCGGCCTCGGCCGGGTCCTGCTGCTTGAGCAGGCTCATGGCGGCGGTCAGGGCGGGCAGCACGTGGTCGGCGAGTGCGGCCACGGACTTGCCGGCCAGGTTGACGCCCGTGGACTTGTCGGCGAGCACGTGCCCGACCAGGCCGGTGGCGGAGGACAGGGCGATGGAGCCCTGGGTGGCGGCCTTGTGCGGCTTGCCCGCGGCATCGGCGGCGGCCATCAGCGAGACGGCGCCGTACGCGGCGGTGCGGAGGGTCTGCTTGTCCTGGTCGGTGAGGGTGGTGGCCATGGGGGTGCGCTCCGATCTGGGTCAGTTGTCGATGGCCTGGTAGACGGTGGTCCAGAAGTCGTGCATGAGTCGCATGGGGGCGGGGACCGACGCGCCGAGCTGGGTGAGGAGGATGCCGGTGAGCTGGTTGACGGGGTCGGCGTAGCTGGAGGTGCCGCTGCCGCCGTCCCAGCCGAACTGGCCGATGGGCGCGTAGTCGCCTCGGTAGGTGCGCACCGCCATGCCGAAGCCCCAGCCGCCGTGCTGGCCCTGGCCGTGGGAGATGTGGACGTTCTCGGTGGCCATGGCGTGGCGGGCGGCCTGCTGCTCGGGGGTGAGCCGGTTGGTGGTCATCAGCTCCACGGCGGGCCTCGACAGGATCCGCCTGCCCTGGTGGGTGCCGCCGTTGAGGAGCATCCGGAAGTAGGCGTGGTAGTCGTCGACGGTGGAGACCAGCCCGCCGCCGCCGCCCTGGAACGCCGGGGGCTCGCTCCAGCGGCCGCCCTCGGCCTCGTCCCAGACCAGGAACTCGCCGGTGACCGGGTCGGGGGCGTAGAGGGTGGGCAGCCGGTCGATCTGGTCGGCGGGCACGTGGAAGCCGGTGTCGGTCATCCCGAGGGGTTCGAAGACGCGCTCGCGCAGGAAGGTCTCGAACGACTGGCCGGTGACCCGGGCCACCAGCACGCCGACGAGGTCGTTGCTGATGTGGTACTGCCAGCGCTCGCCGGGCTGGTGCATCAGCGGGAGCTCGCCCAGGCGGCGCATCCACTCGTCGGGCCCGGGCATCGGCTCGGGCACGTTGGGCGTGAGCCCGCTCTCGAAGATCTTGTTCATGATCGGGGTGCCCAGCGAGGTCATGTCCATGCCGAGCCCGAACGTGGACGTCAGCACGTCGCGCACGGTGATCGGACGGCGCGCCGGCACGGTGTCGTCCAGCGGGCCGTCGAACCGCTTCAGCACCTGACGGTCGGCCAGCTCCGGCAGCCACTCCTGCACCTGGTCGTCCAGCCGCAGCCGGCACTCGTCCACCAGCACCATCGCCGCAGCCATCGACACCGGCTTGGACGTGGAGGCCATCCGGAAGATGGTGTCCCGCCGCATCGGCGCGCCACCGTCGTGCCGCATCGTCCCCAGCGCCTCGACGTGCGTGTGACCACCCCGGCTCACCAGCGCGACCAGCCCCGGGATCCGCCCGGAATCGACATGCCCGGCCAGCACCTCGCGCAGCCTGCGCAACCCGGCGCCGGTGAAGCCCTTGTTGCCGTTCTCCATCGTCGTTCTCCGCTCTCAGGTGTTCGGGAATCTCTGAACGTCTGCGACGCTACATTGCGTTTATGGTTCCGTCAACAGGCAAATCTGGACTTCCCTCCAGCAAAATGAGGTTAATCGGCCGTACATTGCAATGAATCTGGAGCTGAACGCAAAGAAAGATCGCAATCGCTATTGCAATGAGCCAAGGGTTGAACGCATACTGTGCAGCGGAGTCACCGAGAGGAGCCGAGCACCGATGCCCGGAGGCAGACTGACCGGCCAGGACCGGGAGCGCATCGCCGCATGGCTGGCCGAGGGTCTCGGATACGCGGAGATCGGCCGGCGGCTGGAGCGGCCCGCCTCGACCATCATGCGCGAGGTCACCCGCAACGGCGGCCCCGACGGCTACGGTGCCGACCGGGCGCACGAGGCCACGCAGCAGCGTGCGCGGCGGCGCAGACAGGCGCAGCGTCCGGCGCCGGCCGCCCCCGACAGCGGCCACGGGCGCGATCCGCGGGCGGTCGCGGACTTCACGCGGTCCTTCACCGGCCTGCTGGAGCGGCAGGGGCTGCCCCCGATGGTGGCCAGGGTGCTGGCCTGTCTGTACGTCACCGACTCCGGCAGCCTCACCGCCGCCGACCTGGTCCAGCGGCTCCGGGTCAGCCCGGCGTCGATCTCGCACGCCGTCACCTTCCTCGAACAGCAGGGCATGCTCGTGCGCGAGCGCGCCCCCGGCGAGCGCCGGGAGCGCTACGTCATCGACGACGACATGTGGCTGCGGTCCATCCAGGCGGCGATGGAGATGAACGAGGTCCTGATCGCCGCCTCACGGCAAGGCGGCGAGATCCTCGGGGCCGCGACACCGGCGGGCGCCCGCTTCGAGGCCGCCGCCGACTTCCTGCACCTCGTGAGCGAGGCCCACCTGTATGCCATGGATCAGTGGCGCGCCCGGACCGCCCGAGCCGCGGGCGAGGACCCCGCTGTCACGAGTGGGTGAGGTCGGCTTCGATGCGGGCGGCCGTGGCCTGGAGGCAGGGCAGCAGATCACGCCGGGCCTGCGGCAGCGTCATCCGGCTGGCGTGCGTCGAGACGTTCACCGCCGCCACCGTCGCGCCCGACCGGTCCCGGATCGGCACCGCGAGCGACCGCAGCCCGTCCTCCAGTTCCTGGTCCACCATCGCCCACCCGCGGGCGCGTACGAGGTCGAGCTCGGCGCGCAGGGCGGCGGGCCGGGCGACGGTGCGTGAGGTGAGGCGTCGCAGGTCGGCCCGCGCGAGGTAGGCGTCCAGCGCGGGCGGCGGCAGCGCGGCGAGCAGCACGCGGCCCATGGAGGTGCAGTAGGCGGGGAAGCGGGTGCCGATGCTGATGGTCACGCGCATGATGCGGGCCGTGGCGACGCGGGCGACGTAGACGACGTCCTCCCCGTCGAGCACCGCCACGGAGGCCGACTCGTGGACCTCGGCGGCCAGCCGTTCCAGGTGCGGCGCGGCGACCTCGGGCAGCGACAGGCTGGACAGGTAGGCGTACCCGAGCTCCAGGACGCGGGGCGTCAGGGTGAAGAGCCGGCCGTCGTTCCGCACGTATCCCAGATCCGTCAATGTCAGGAGGAACCGCCGAGCCGCGGCCCGGGTGAGCCCGGTCGCCCGTGCCACGTCGCTCAAGGTCAGCGCGGGTGAGGCGGCGCTGAAGGCGCGGATGACGGCGAGGCCACGGGCCAGCGACTGGACGTGATCAGCCATCGGAGTTCCCTTGACATGGGCCGGTGAGCGCGTATGTTCCCGCGTAGCGGGGGGTGTTCGACCAGAGAATAAATGTGCGCATAGCGAACAGACAATCGGGAGAACATCGTGCGTCTCGCTCTCGCGGTCCCCGTCGTCCTGTTGCTGGCCGCCGCCTGTGGCGGGCCGCGGGCCCCGGACCAGGGCTCGGGCAAGGACAAGGTCAACGCCGGTGTCATCGCGATCGTCGACACCGCGCCGATCCATCTGGGCAAGGCCAAAGGGTTCTTCGACGAGCAGAACATCGACCTGACCATCACCCCCGTCCAGGGCGGCGCGGCGAGCATCACGGGCGCGGTCAGCGGGCAGTTCCAGTTCGCCTTCGCCAACACCACCTCGCTGCTCACCGCCAAGCAGCAGGGCCTCGACATCAAGGTCGTGGCCAACGGCGTCTCCTCCACCGGCGAGCAGGGCAAGGACTTCAGCGCGGTGCTGGTAAAGCCCGGCAGCCCGATCAAGTCGGCCAAGGACCTGGCGGGCAAGAAGGTCTCGGTCAACCAGCTGAAGAACATCGGCGACACCACCATCCGCGCCTCGGTGCGCAAGGACGGCGGCGACCCGAACGGCATCGAGTTCGTCGAGCTGCCCTTCCCAGACGCACCGGCCGCGCTGGAGAACGGCAGGGTGGACGCCATCTGGGTCGTCGAGCCGTTCGTGAGCCAGGCGATCAGCCAGGGTGCCCGCCCCGTGGCGTGGAACTTCGCCGACGCCGCCGACGCGCTGACCGTGGCGATGTACTTCACCACGAGCAGGACCGACCCCGGCCTGACCAAGCGGTTCACCGAGGCGATGCGCAAGTCGCTGGAGTACGCCGACACGCATCCCGACGAGGTGCGGCAGGTGCTCTCGACGTATACGAAGATCGCGCCCGAGGTGATCGGGAAGATCTACCTGCCGAAGTGGCCCGCCGAGGTCAACCGCGAGTCCGTGCAGACGATCGCCGACCTGGCGCTGGCCGACGGGGTGCTCAACGCCAAGGTCGACGTCGCGGCGCTGATGCCGTGAGGCGGCTGCTCCACGGGCTGCTCGGGCTGACCGGGCTGCTGGCGCTGCTCGAAGCGGCGCCCCGGCTCGGGCTGGTCGACGCGCGGTTCCTGCCTCCGGCCTCGGAGATCCTGCGCACCCTGGCCGGTGAGCTGACGACGGCCGGGCTGTGGCTGGCGCTCGGCGAGACGATGCGCGGCTGGGCGGTCGGGCTGGCGCTGGCGTCCGGCCTGGCGGTGGCGGCCGGGGTGGTCATCGGGGTGGTTCCGGGGCTGCGGGCGGCGACGAGCTCGACGGTCGAGTTCCTGCGGCCGATCCCGTCGGTGGCGCTGGTGCCGCTGGCGACGCTGCTGTTCGGGCCGTCGCTCGGGTCCACGCTGCTGCTGGTGGTGTACGCCTCGTTCTGGCAGGTGCTCATCCAGGTGCTGTACGGGGTGGCGGCGGTCGATCCGGTCGCCCATGACACCGCGCGGTCCTACGGGCTGTCGGCCTGGTCGCGGGTGCGGCATCTGGTGTGGCCGACCTCGCTGCCGTACGTGATGACGGGGCTCAGGCTGGCGGCGGCGGTGGCGTTCATCCTGGCGGTCACCGCGGAGCTGGTGATCGGGAGCCCGGGGCTGGGAGCGGAGATCCAGGTGGCGCAGAGCAGCGGCGCGGTCCCCACCGTGTACGCGCTCATCGTCGTCGCCGGGCTGATCGGGATCGGCGTCAACACGGCGGTGCGGCTGCTGGAGCGCCGGGTGCTGGCCTGGCATCCGGCCGTGCGCGAGGAGGTGGCCGGGTGAAGGCCGTCAGGCTGCTCGGGCTGCCCGTGCTGCTGGTGCTGCTCTGGTGGGCGGTCAGCGGCGGGTCGTTCTACCTGCCGAGCCCGGACCGGGTGGCGGTGGCGTTCGCCGAGACGTGGTTCTCCGACCGGCTGACCGGGGACGTGCTGCCCAGCGTGGGGCGGCTGCTCGCGGGCTACGCGCTGGCGGCGCTGCTGGGCGGCTGGCTGGGCGTGCCGATCGGGCTGTCGCCGAGGCTGCGGGCCACGCTGGAGCCGGTGCTGGAGTTCTTCCGGGCGATCCCGCCGCCGGTGCTGGTTCCGTTGATCATGCTGCTGGCGGGTATCGACACGCCGATGAAGGTGCTCGTCATCGTCTCCGGCTGCGTGTGGCCCGTCCTGCTCAACACCGTCGAGGGCGTGCGCGCGCTGGACGAGGTGCTCGCCGACACCTGCCGGATGTACGGGATCCGCGGCTGGCCGAGGGTGCGCGGGTTCGTGCTGCGCGGGGCCAGCCCGCAGATCATGGCGGGACTGCGACAGGCGCTGTCCATCGGCATCATCCTCATGGTCATCAGCGAGATGTTCGCCAGCTCCAGCGGGCTCGGGTTCACGATCGTGCTGTTCCAGCGGCAGTTCCAGATCGCCGAGATGTGGAGCGGCATCCTGCTGCTCGGGCTGCTCGGGCTGGGCCTCTCGCTGCTGTTCCGCCGCCTGGAGCGGTGGGTCCTGTCCTGGTACTACGGCAGCGGAGCCGCGCGTGCTTGAGATCGCTCAGTTGAGCAAGACGTACGAGAGCCCGGGGCGCAGCGTCGAGGCGATCCGGTCGCTGACGTTCGACGTGGCGGCCGGGGAGCTGGTGTGCGTGGTGGGGCCGTCGGGATGCGGCAAGACGACGCTGCTCCGCGCGGTCGCGGGGCTGCTTCCGGCGAGCGGCGGCGAGGTGCGGCTGGACGGGGTGCCCGTCACCGGTCCCCCGCCGCGCATGGCGGTGGTCTTCCAGGAGTACGGCCGCAGCCTGTTCCCCTGGATGACCGTGTGGCAGAACGTGGAGCTGCCGCTGAAGGAGAAGAAGGTGCCCGCGCCGAGACGCCGGGAGCTGGTCACCCAGTCGCTGGAGTCGGTCGGGCTGGGCGACGCCGCCCGGGCGCACCCGTGGCAGTTGTCCGGCGGCATGCAGCAACGGGTGGCCATCGCCCGCGCGGTGGCCTACGAACCGCAGGTCATGCTGATGGACGAGCCGTTCGCGGCCGTCGACGCGCAGACCCGCGCCGACCTGGAGGACCTGATCCTGCGGCTGTGGCGGGACCTGGAGGTGACCACGCTGTTCGTCACGCACGACATCGACGAGGCCGTCTACCTGGGCCAACGGGTGATCGTGCTGTCGTCGTCGCCGACGGTGGTGATGGAGGACCTGAAGATCGACCTGCCGCCGGAACGCGACCAGCTCGGCACCCGGTCGCTGCCCAGGTTCGGGGAGCTGCGCGGGCACGTCTACTCGCGGATCCAGGCGGCCCGGGGATGACGACGGTCAAGGACGCGACGTTCGACGTGCTCAGGCGCACCGGGCTGACGACGATCTTCGGCAATCCGGGCTCGACCGAGGTGTCGCTGCTGACCGGGCTGCCCGACGACCTGACCTTCACGCTCGCCCTGCACGAGGGGTCGGTGGTCGGGATGGCCACCGGCTGGGCCATCGGGCACGACGCACCGGCGCTGGCCGTGCTGCACACCACCGCCGGGCTGGGCAACGCCGTCGGCGCCATCGCCACCGCCCGGGTGAACCGGGTGCCGCTGGTCGTCCTCGTCGGGCAGCAGGACCGCCGGCATCTCGCGCTGGAGCCGTTCCTGGCCGGGCGGCTGACGGGGCTGGCCGGCGACTACCCGGTGCACGTCGACCAGCCGCTCCGCGCCCAGGACGTGCCGGGGGCCGTGGCCGGGGCGTTCCACCGGGCGGCCACGTACCGGGGGCCGGCGCTGGTGGTGGTGCCGATGGACGACTGGGCGGCGCCGTACGAGCACGAGACCCTCGCCGCGCCCGCGCGGCTGGTGCGGGCGGAGGCGGCCGGTGACGTGGCGCCGCTGGCGGCGATGCTGGCCGGGGCGCGTTCCCCCGCCATCGTGGCAGGGGCGGGGGTGCGCGCGTGGGACCCGCTGGTGGCGCTGGCGGAGCGACTCGGGTGCCCGGTGTGGCAGGAGTCGTTCGGCGCGCGGGCCGGGTTCCCGCAGGACCACCCGCAGTACGCGGGCGTGCTGCCCGCCGACCGGCCGCGCCTGCGGACCGCGCTCGCCGGGCATGACGTGGTGCTCGCCGTGGGGGCGCCGGTGTTCCGGCAGTATCCGTACGCGCCCGGGCCGCTGGTGGAGCCGGGCACCCTGGTCGCGCTCGTCACCGACGACCCCGGGGAGGCGCACCGCAGCCCCGCCGATCTCGCCTGCCTGGCCTCCCCGGCCGCCGCCTGCGCCGCCCTGCTCGAACTGGTCCCCCCGGCCACCACACCCGCCCGGCCGGTGCGGGCTGCGGTCGAGAGGGCCGCCGTCGAGTGGGTGGGGGCGCCGGTGGGTGGGCGGCCGCTGCGGCCGGCGCACGTGCTGGCGGAGCTGGCGGCGCGGCTGCCCGAAGACGTGGTGCTCGTCGAGGAGACGCCGTCGTCGCGGCCCGACCTGCACCGGCTGATGCCGGCGCGCAACCCGCTGGGGTTCGTGTCGGCGGCGATGGGCGGGCTCGGGTTCGCGCTGCCCGCCGCCGTCGGGCTGCGGATGGCGCTGCCCACGCGGCCGGTCGTGGCGGTCGTCGGCGACGGCTCGGCGCTCTACGGCGTGCAGGCGCTGTGGAGCGCCGCCCACTACCGGGTGGGCGCGCTGTTCGTGGTGCTCGCCAACGGCCGGTACGCGGTCATGGACCGGCTGGCCGACAACCACGGCGGCAAGGCGCCCTGGCCGGCGTTCGACGAGGTGAGCCTGGCCGGGCTGGCCAGGTCGCTCGGCTGTGAGGCCAGGCGGATCGAGGACCACGCCGGGCTGACGGCGGTGCTGGACGAGGTGGTGCCCTCGCTGGCCCACCGCGAGGAGCCGCTCCTGCTGGACGTGAGCGTGACCGTGGACGCGCACTTCCAGCCCTGAGGAGCAGCACCGGGACGGTGGCGGTTCGCACGGTTTGGCCGGTATCGTCACGAAATGGAGAGACGTCTCGAAGCGGAGCCGGAGTTCCGGGTCAGGCTCGTGGTGGAGCCCGGGAAGCGGGTCGTCACCGGCGCGGCCGGGTTCTTCGCGCGTAATCGTCCTCTGGTCGGGCATGCGGTGCGGGCCGCCGGCGAGGGCCCGGGGGTGCTGCGTTACTACTGGCGGGGCGCGGATCGGCGGCTCTACCGGGTGGGCATCGAGGTCTCCGTCACCGAGCGCGGCACCGTGACCGGGCTGGAGGCCCGGCGGTGCGAGGCGCCGTGGGGGCTGACGGAGCGCGAGCACGAGGTGCTGACGTGTGTGGCCGTCGGCATGACGAACCCGGAGACGGCCGAGCGGGTCGGGTGCGGGGCTCGTACCGTGGCCACGCATGTCGAGCGAATCCTGGTCAAACTGGGCGCGCCGACGCGGACGGCGGCGGCCGCGCTGGCCGTGGACGAGGACGCGCTGCTGGCGCCGTTCTCCGGGCCGGAGGGGTTCGCGGTGACGGCCGTGGGCCGGGTGACCGGCGGGTGCGATCCGGGCCCGGTGACCGGCGGGCGCCGACCAGCGGCGCGGCCCGCCGGCCGGTCGGCGGGGCGGCGGCCGATCCGGCTGGGAGCGATCTATCCGCTCGACGGGCCACGGCGCTTCGACGCGCTGGCGATGCGGCGGGGCGCGGCGATCGCGGTGGAGGAGGTCAACGCGCGCGGCGGCGTGGGCGGCCGGCGGATCGACCACCTGGCCATCGAGGTGTCCGGCGACACCGACGGCGACCTGCTGAGAGCCGTGGAGTATCTGCGCTCGCACGACGTGGACGCCATCACGCTGGGCAACGTCAGCCCGCGCTACCACCTGGGCGCGATCACCATGGCCGCCGAGTACCGGGCGCCGCTCATGCACGCGATGGTGTCGCCGTCGATCACCGAGCACGTGCACGACAATCCGGGCGTGCTCGGGCAGACGTTCCAGGTGTGCGCGACCGAGACGGCGTACCTGTCCGGGTTCGTCCGGACGCTGGACCTGCTCGACCGGTCCGGGCAGTGGCGGCCGGGCAACCGGCGGCTGGTGGCGCTGGTACGCGAGGACGACCACGACCCGCGCCGGGCGGCCGAGCTGGACGAGCTGGCCGGGGCGCGCGGGTGGGACCTGGCCGCGATGGTGCCGATCGCCGACACGCGGGTGCCGTGGGCCGAGGTCGTGGCCGGCATCCAGGCGATCGGGCCCGCCGCCGTGCTGGTGTGCACGTACGTGGAGGACGAGCTGCGGCGGTTCCTTCAGGAGCTGCGCAGGTCGGGCTGCCGGTCGCTGGTCTACACGGTGTGGACGCCGACGATCCCGCGCTTCGAGGAGCGGATGGAGGGGCTGGCCGAGGGACTGCTGTGGTCCACGGTCATCGGCACGTACGGGGACCCGGTGAGCGCGCGGTTCATGCGCCGGTACCGGCACGCCTACGGGGACGAGCCGGGCAGCGGCAGCGCGGCCATCCACTACGACATGATCCACATGCTCGCCGGGGCGTGGTCGGCGGTCGGCAGGCCGTGGGACTTCGGGGCGGTCGTGCGCTCGCTGCGTGAGAACGTGCACCGGGGCGCGGCCGGTCCTTACTACTTCGGCGGGCGCGGCCAGCGGGCGCTGGCCTACCCGGACGACACATGGGACGCCTCACTGGCCCACGCGCACCTCGTCCACCAGGTGCAGGACGGCCGGAGCCGGGTCATCGCGCCGGTCGAGCTGTCGCAGCACGCCTTCCGGGCCCCGGCCCAGCCGTGACCGCGCCGGCTCAGGACAGCCATGACGGCGCGGCCGGGGAGCCGAGGCCGGCGCCGCCGTCCACGGCCAGCACGTGCCCGTTGACCCAGGCCGACTCGTCGGAGCAGAGCCAGAGCAGGCCGGGCACGATGTCGCCGGGCGCGGCGACCCGGCCGGCGGGGCCGCTCGCGGCGACGGCCTCGACGTAGCCTGCGGGGACCGGGTTCAGGTCCGATCCCACGTCCACGAAACCCGGGGCGACCGCGTTGACCCGCATGCCCCGCGGGCCCAGCTCCAGGGCGAGGCCCCGCGTGACGGCCTCCAGCGCGGCCTTGGAGGCGGCGTAGACGGTGGTGCCGGGACGGGGGCGGCGCGCGCCGCCCGAGCTGGTGAACACGACGGCGGCCGGGCGGCCCGCGCACAGGCCCGCCAGGGTGGTGGCCGCCAGCAACGCCGAGCGCGTGTTGACGGCCATGACGCGGTCGAACAGCTCCTCGGTCGACTCCAGCGCCCGCCGCGCCGGGAACAGGCCCGCCACGTGCAGCAGCGCGTCCAGCGGCCCGTGGCGCTCCCACGCCTCCCGGACCACCGCCCCGGCGGCGCCCGGCTCGGCCAGGTCGGCGATCAGCTCGGCGCCGGAGCCCGGCGCGTCGGCGGGGACGACCCGCGCGCCCTCCCGGGACAGAGCCGCGCACGCCGCGGCGCCGATCCCGCCGCCCGCGCCCAGCACGAGCACGGTACGACCGGCGAACCTCACGACCCCGCCGGGGAGCGGAACGCGCGGGCGGCGTCCTGGCAGGTGCGGAAGGCCAGCGGCCGCTCCAGACAGGCGTCGAGGAAGCGCTCCAGCCCCAGCATCCGGTGGCCGCGGCCGATGACCTGCGGGTGGAACGTCAGCACGCACACCCCGCCGGGTTCCTCGCGCATCATGTAGTCGACGTCGTCGAGGAAGTTGCCGAACACCGTGCCCGGATCGCGCAGCCCCGGCATGATCCCGGTGTCCGTCCGCAGATACTCGAACTGCGGGTAGTCGTCCAGCGACCACGAGACCGGCAGCTCGACCAGCGACGTCGGCTCGCCGAACCGGTACGGCCCGTCGGGGTCGGCCACGTCGCCGCGCCTGGCGTAGTAGGGCGTGTAGTCGGTGCCCATCAGGCTGGAGTCGTACTCGCAGCCCAGTTCCAGCAGCACGTCCACGGTCGAGGTGGTGAAGTCCCAGCTCGGCGTCCGGTTGCCGGTGGGCTCGTAGCCGGTGACCTTCCTGATCGAGTCGCGGGCCCGTAGCGCCGCTGCGAGCTCGCCGGCCCGGTCCAGCTTCGACACCGGTTCGTGCGCGTATCCGTGCAGCGCGATCTCGTGCCCGGCCTCGGCGATGGCGGCGCATTCGGCGGGATAGGTGTCGACGGTGTGGCCCGGGATGAAGAACGTCGCGGTGATGCCGCGCTCGGCCAGCGCCCGGAGGATGCGCGGCATCGCGTGCGCGCCGAACTCGCCGCGCGAGACCGGCCCCGGGGAGGGCATCCCGCGCGCCAGCCAGAGCGAGATCGCGTCGAAGTCGAACGTCAGGCAGATGCTGCTCTCAGGCATCGTGCTCTCAGGCATCGTGCTCTCAGGCATGGTGCTCTCAGGCATGGTCCTCCTCTGGGAAGCAGACCTCGGGAACGGCGCCGGGCTCGAACACGTCGTCCAGCCGCCACCGCTCGTACGGGTGCGAACAGGGCGGTTCGGGCGCGATGCAGAGCTCGCGCCGGTCCAGGTCCATCAGCACCGAGTAGACGGTCGTGACCACCTCGGCGGCCGGGACGTCCGGGTTGACGTGCCGGCAGATGCCGTCCGGGTGCGAATAGTGGTCGCGCAGCGCGCCGACGATGTCGCCCAGCTCCAGCGTCCGGGCGGCGGCGGCGTCCTCCAGCAGGTGGCGGGCCCGCGCCGGCCGCAGCAGGGTGAGCGCCGAGGTGGCCGCCTTCCTGTCGGCCAGCGGCAGCGCGCTCTGGAAGTGGTTGGAGTGGGTGATCAGCCCGCCTTCGGGCAGCAGCGCGCCGAACACGCCGGGCGCCACCTCCAGGTCGATCGCCTCCCCTCCGGCGTCGGCGATGAGCAGGTTGCCGGACGAGATCCGCGTCACGTCCAGCGCCCTGCGGTGCGCCTCGCTCATCGTGCGCGACTGCAGCACGCCACGCAGCAGATAGTGGTACGGCACCCCGGCCCCGCCGGTGTCGCGGTCGGAGACCAGCAGGTTCGCGCAGACGCCGAGGCCCGCCGAGTTGAGCCCGGACTTGGCCAGCATCCCGGCCTCGGCCAGCGACAGCACCGAGAAGCCCTCGGTGTCGCGGGTGGCCAGCAGGAACGTGACCGGCCCTTGCTCCGGGTGCCAGTCCCAGTTCTGGGCGAGCAGCGTGTGCCCGTCGCGGGTGTGCTTGCCGATGACCGCGACCGAGGTGCATCCCTCGTCCCGGTAGCCGGTGCCGTACAGCATCTCGGTGCGCGCGTTGAGCGCGGTGATGTGCTCGATCGGCTGTCCCGCGCCGGCGGCGAGCCCTTCGAGCATCGCCGCGATGCGCGGATCGTAGGCCCTGGCGACCTCCAGGTAGACGGCGCCCCAGCGGAGCACGGCGGCGTCGGAGAGGCCGGCCTGGTCACGGAAGCGGCGCAGGTAGGTGTCCAGGCTGCGTTCGACCAGGCCCGCGGTGCGGCGGCCGAGCTCGGCGCCCATCTCCTCGTACGTGCCCTGGACCGCGACGATCGGTGGGTTCATGGTCGGTCCCTTCTTAGTGCAGTCGCCGGTGCGCGGTCTCCCGCATGCCGATCACCACGAGGAGCGTGACGAACGCCGAGACGATCGGCAGCACCACGGGCGACATGTCCGACCCGGTGAGCTGGATCGCGCCCGTGGCGATGAACGGCGCGGTGCCGCCGAACGCCATGACCGCGAAGTTGTAGCCGATGGACATCGTCGAATACCGCAGCTTCGTGGGGAACATCTCCGACAGCGCCGCCGGGCCCGGACCGGAGAACATGGCCAGGATCACCGCGATGACGATCTGCCCGGCGTAGACGCCGAACACCCCGCCGTTCTGCAGCAGCAGCATGACCGGCCAGCTCAGCACCAGGAACCCGGCCGCGGCGGCGATGAGCAGCGGCTTGCGCCCGACCCGGTCCGACAGCGCGCCGAACGAGGCGATGCACACGGTCAGCACGACGAGCCCGACGATGTTGGAGGTACGCGCCACGCCCGGGTCGACCCCGGCCACGTCCGCGAGCCACGTCGGCAGGTAGGTCAGGAAGAAGAAGTACGCGACCGTCCACAGCATGGTGAACCCGAAGCCGCGCATGATGCTCGGGAACTCGGTGCGCAGCCCCTCCTTGAGCGGGCTCTTGGCGGTGGCGCCCTTCTCCTGCTCCTCGGTGAAGGCCGGCGTCTCGGCCATGCCGTACCTGAGCCAGAGCGCGGCCACGGCCGTCAGCGCCGACAGCAGGAACGGGATGCGCCACGCCCAGGCGAGCACCTCCGCCTCGGTGAAGATCGTGGAGTTGAGCGCGACCACGCCCGAGGCCAGCAGGAAGCCCGCAGCCGTGGAGACCTGGTTGAAGCTGCCGAAGAAGCCACGCCGCCGCGCCGGGGCGTACTCCACCAGGAAGGCGGCCGAGCCCGCCCATTCGCCCGCCACCGAGAAGCCCTGCACCATGCGCAGGACCACCAGCAGCAGCGGCGCCAGCACGCCGATGCTCTCGTAGGTGGGCAGCAGGCCGATCAGCGTGGTCGCCGCGCCCATCATGAGCACGCTGACGACCAGCGCGATCCGGCGGCCGAACTTGTCGCCGACGTGCCCGAACGTGATGGCGCCGAGCGGGCGCATGAGGAAGCCGACGGCGAACACCGCGAACGTGTAGAGGGTGCCGACGAGGCCGTCGGACTCGGGGAAGAACAGCTTGCCCAGCGTGGCGGCCGTGTAGCCGTACACCAGGTTGTCGTAGTTCTCCATGATGTTGCCGAAGCTGCCGGCGACGACGGCGCGCAGGGAGCCGCCGGTCCTGGTCAGGGTGCTGTTGTCGCTCATCGCGACCTCTCACTTCGTAGGGGGGTCTTCATGAGGCGGTGTATCCGCCGTCCACCGGCAGCAGGACGCCGGTCACGAACGACGCGCGGGGCGAGGCCAGATAGGCCACCGCCTCCGCCACGTCGGCGGGGTCGCCGGGACGGCCCATCGGGGCGCGCTCGACGCGGGGTCTGAGCTGCTCGTCGGTGAGCTTGCGCAGCAGCGGCGTGACGAACACGCCGGGCAGCACGGCGTTGACGCGGATGCCGCGACCGGCCAGTTCCACGGCCGCGGTGCGGGTCAGCATGTGCAGCCCGGCCTTGCTGACCTGGTAGGCCACGGACGAGGGCGGCGAGGGCGGGCCGGGCGGGGGGACCTGGCCGTAGAC